>JANQGX010000090.1 GCA_028282885.1 SAR324 cluster bacterium | reverse complement strand
CTGGTACAGAGTAGTGAAATTTCAGACCTTGATTCAGACCTGGACTATTTGGCCGAAACCCTCTCCAAAACCGTGGATCTGGACCAACTGCAGGCTCTGATGCGTACTCCGCGACTACCGGAAAAGCCGCTCAATCCAGAATTGCCTGAAACAAATCTTCGGATTGCCATAGCCAGGGACAAAGCATTTTCCTTCTACTACCGGGAAAATCTGGAATTATTGGAGAGCTGCTCCAGGGTCATTTATTTTTCACCCATGAGCGACCATGAGCTGCCTGATTGTGATCTGATCTACTTCGGAGGAGGATATCCCGAGGTTTTTCGCAGGGAACTGTCGGAAAATAAAAAGATGCGGTATGCCGTTAAGGAATACGGTGAGGCCGGCGGTTACATTTTCGGGGAATGCGGCGGATTGATGTATCTCACTGAATGGGTGGAGGACTCCCCAATGGTTGGGATCTTCAAGGGAAAATGCCAACTGACCAAATCCCTGCAACGGTTCGGTTATATTGATCTGGAACTCAAGGAGGATTGTTTTTTGGGTATGAAAGGAACCCGCTTTACCGGACACGAGTTTCACAAATCAATTACCACCGTAGATGCACCTGCAGTTTACCAGATCAGCAAAACCGGTGGTCTGGATAACTGGACCTGCGGATTTCGCTACAAAAATGTCATTGCCGGCTATCCGCATATCAGTTTTTTAAGTAACATGGACGTTCTGAAACAGATTCTGAGATGGGTACAAAAGGATTCATCCAGCGTTTGAATAGAACCTCTATCCTGCATATCGCCATGTGTTCATCGTACTTGAAGATTAGTACGCTCTCACAGAATCTTGGTGAAATCAGCAATAGATTTTACACCCAACAATTCAAAATTGACCATGGGAAACAGAGGACCACACGATGCAATATGAAACAGATCCCGCTTTGATAGAAACCAAAAGTATGTCCATCATCGACAAAGAGCTGAAATCACACAACTATTCCCAAGAAGAGTTGGCAGTGGTGAAGCGGATGATTCATACCTCCGGTGACTTTTCGTATCAGGAGATTATCGATATCAAACCGGGGGCGATAGAGTCAGCACTATCGGCAATACGCCGGGGATGCACCATCGTGACCGATACCAAGATGGCCCTGGCCGGAGTTAACAAAAGAACCCTTGCGAAACTGAATTGCTCCATCGAAAACTACGTTGATCATGATGATGTGGTAGACGCTGCCAGACAAAAGGGAATTACCCGTTCTATGGCCGCGGTGGATCATGCTGCCAAACTGGGAGTCGATATTTTCGTGATCGGAAATGCCCCTACCGCCCTCTTTCGGCTGGGAGAACTGATCGAATCCGGTGATATTTCTCCGGACCTGGTGATAGCAGTACCTGTGGGATTTGTCGGGGCCGCCGAATCCAAAGAATACATCAGAACCCTGGAGATCCCTTCCATTTCAACCGTTGGGACAAAAGGGGGCAGCAATATAGCCGCTGCGGTCCTGAACGCGGTTCTCTATCTTGAGTCACGTGATTAAAAGGGAAGCAAACGATAAATCACTTCCAAATCTCTCATGGAAAATCTTTTTGTTTATCACAAGGGGAAAAAACTGCGATGCGGTTATACCACCGGTAGTTGCGCTACTGCAGCAGCCAAAGCAGCCGCCTGGATGCTGCATCATCAGGAGCAGATCGACCGGGTGGAGATCGATACACCGGCTGATATTGCCCTTACCCTTGATGTTCTCAATCCCGAATACAATCGGCAAAAAGCTTCCTGCAGCATTAAAAAGGACGCCGGTGACGACCATGATGCGACGGATAATCTGGAGATCCGGGTTGAAGTAGAAAAACGTAGCGACGGAAAAGTTGTTATCGAAGGGGGTAAGGGAGTTGGCAGAATTACAAAATCGGGATTCTGGGGAGACCCGGGAGAAGCGGCGATCAACCCGGTTCCCAGGCAGATGATTACCAAAGAAGTCACCGAAATAGCCGATACCGGCTGGGATGTTCTGATCACCGTTCCGGAGGGAGAGAAGATTGCCGGTAACACTCTGAACAGCAAATTAGGCATAACAGGAGGTATCTCCATAATCGGTACAACAGGTATTGTCGAACCCATGTCCAATGAGGCCCTCAAGCAGACCATTTATCTGGAAATTGACGATATTGCCAGGGAGTCCACAGAAGAAATCCTCCTTCACCTGGGAAATTACGGATTAAAAATGGCTCGTGACTTGGAACTGACGGCACCCGGGGTGAAGATATCCAACTTTATCGGCGATGCGGTGCTCTATTGCAGGAACAAGGAGTTCAAAAAAGTCACCCTGATCGGGCATATCGGCAAACTCTGTAAGCTTTCCATCGGTGCCTTCAACACACACAGCAGCATTTGCGATCTGAGATTGGAAGCTTTTGTTTTCTATCTCGCGCTGGCGGGCGCCCCACAAGAACTCATAAAACAGGTTATCGCTTGTTCCGACAGCGAAGAAGCCCTGGAGCTGATCCTTGATCAACACTACGAAAAAATCGTGACAAAAATGCGGGAAGGTTGTATTGATCGTATTCGGGACTATGTTAAAAAACCCGATTTTCAGGTCGAAATTCTCATTTACTCCTTCAAAAAAGGGCTTCTGGATTACTGACTATGATATATCTTGTTGGCATGGGACCGGGGCATATCGACTACTTGACAAGGGATGCGATCAATGTGATCACTTCGGCTGATAAATGTATTGCTTTCGGCCGGATAACAGAAACCGCACGACAGATCTCCAGCAAAGTATCAACGGTCACCAAACTTGACGAGGTGCTTAAACATCTGAAGCATTTGGGATCTGTTGCCGTTCTGGCATCTGGAGATGCCTGCTTTTATGGGATTCTGGACTTCCTGCAAAGTAAGCAGGTAACCATACACAAGATTGTGCCCGGTCTGACCTCCTTCCAGTATATGATGAGCAGATTGCAGCTAAGCTGGCAGGACGCACGTTTTTTCAGCCTGCACGGCAAGATCCGTAATTACTACGACATACTCCATTCCGAACTATCGGTAATCCTGACCGATAAAAACAACGGTCCCAACCAGATTTCCCGCAAATTATACGAGATCGGCGGATATGGCAGTATCTATGCCGGTTTTGACCTCTCCTATGAAACAGAAACGATCATCAGGAAAGAGATTGGCGACACTTTTCCGGATGTATCTGATCTTTCCACCGTCATCGTCGAAATTGAAACGCCAGACGCAGCATAAGACAATCCTGATATCAATTGATTAGAGTATTTATCATTGACCCTCAAAAATCGTTATGGTGTCATAAGCCTGTCTGTTGGAATCCTTCAACAGTCCCCTGGTAGATATTGGAAGTGAGGTGAAACTCCTCCGCTGCCCCGCAGCCGTGATGAGAACGAAAACCTGATGAGCCACTGGGTTGAAATTTAACCTGGGAAGGGAGGTGAGTAGGTCGCTCTGAGCCGGAAAACGTGACTATCCAGGTATCCTCGAGGGGGGAACAAAATGGACCGTCCAAATCAACTCCGGATGCATCATAACCTGTAAGTACATCGGGTTTCTTCCATTATTGTCCTTATCCTCTCATTCTTTTCATTAGGATCTTTTGTTGCCATTTTAATTTGGTAATGAAAACGGATCTTTTGAGTTGTTTTATGGTTGTCCGGACCTCTTCCGGCCAATAGCTCATCTATCACCGCAAGAGGTGCGCGTTTGCGGGATATCGGGTTGGCAGAAATCAGGCAAAACCATACTAATTTGATCAACTGGCATCGGTCTGCCGGATTGTTGATCGATTTTACGGGAGCAAAAATGAATGTTAATTTATTAAAAAATATTGCCGTTACTCTGGCTTTTTGTCTCTTTGCTTTCAATGGACTAGCTTCGGGACATGGTGAGTCTGCAGAGAAAAAAATCGGAATTCTTCTGGTTGCCTTTGGTTCCAGCGAAGCATCGGCCCAGGTTTCTTTTAAGAACATCGACAGCAAAGTTAAGAACACCTTTCCGGGTGTACCGGTTCGTTGGGCTTACACTTCCCATATTATTCGCAAGAAACTGGCGAAACAGGGAAAACTCCTGGATTCACCGGAAGTCGCCCTGGCAAAGATGCAGGAAGAGGATTTCACACATGTCGTTGTTCAATCACTCCACACCATTGCCGGTGCCGAGTATCATGACTTGATTAAGACAGTATCCGGATTTCGCTCCATGGGACAGTTTCAAGCGCTACGGATGGGCTCACCATTGATGGCCACCCAGGAGGATATGGAACAAGTTGTCGAGGCTGCTTTGAGTTCCATTCCCAAAAATCGAAAGAAAAACGAGGCGGTGGTTCTCATGGGGCATGGTACCCACCACCCGGCAAACGCTTTTTATGCTGCTTTGATGTTTCAATTGCAACTGAGGGACCCCTATTTTTTCGTGGGTACTGTTGAAGGTTATCCGGAAGTCGATCTGATCCGGGAACTGTTGCAGAAAAAAGGGATAAAAAAAGCCTATCTCCTGCCTTTCATGTCAGTGGCAGGAGACCATGCCAAGAATGATATGGCCAGCGATGAAGAGGATTCCTGGAAATCGATCCTGACCGCTGCGGGTATCAAATGTTTTCCTGTTCTCAAGGGAACTGCGGAGTACGATCGCTATGTCGATATCTGGGTCAACCATATAAAGGCGCCTTTGAGTCATTTTGAATAACAGGAATCATCAGGGCACTCCCGCACCATGCACGGGGGTGTCATAATCAACAGGTAAAAGTCTTGTGATTGCCCGTTTTTTGACTTTGGGGTAGAATAGTGCTTTTTGTAAAAATCCTGATTTATAATGTCGTGTTACATGGCGATCAATGCGCTTGTAGATCATCAATTGCTTGCTCACGCTGAACCCGGATAGACTCTCTTTCTAAATCAGATTCCTTACCCCGAATGCAACTGAACAATACAATTCTTACTGTCAGCAACCTGGTCAAAAACTATGGAGCGAAACCGGCCGTCTCTGATCTCAGCCTCGGTATCAGGGAAGGGGAGTTTCTGGGATTGCTTGGTCCCAACGGTGCGGGGAAGACCACTACCATAAAACTCCTGACCGGTCTTACCAAGCCGGATGGCGGGGACATTCTCTATTTCGGAAAAAGTTTCTTCTCCCACCCCAAACAAGCCAAGGAGCTGATCGGGGTTGTTCCGCAACAGAGTAACCTGGATCGGGATCTGACCGCCTTTGAAAATCTTAACCTGCATGCCATTCTTCACAATATTCCCGGGAAACTGCGCAGGGGAAAAATCGACGAAGCGCTGGATTTTGCGGGACTTCTTGAGTACGGGAACAAACAGGTAAAGACCTTCTCCGGGGGCATGAAACGCAGACTGGTTATTGTCCGCTCCCTGCTGCACGATCCGAAGATCCTGTTTCTGGATGAACCCACCGTCGGACTTGATCCGCAGATTAGAAGAAATCTCTGGGATCTTGTTTACAGGGTTAACCAGGTTAAAAAGACAGCTATTCTGCTAACCACCCATTATATCGAAGAAGCGGAAAAGCTCTGCCAAAGGGTAAAAATCATTAATTCGGGAAGCATCATTGCAGATGATACCCCGGCTCAATTGAAGAAAGAGGTGGGAAGCTTTGTTGTGGAATATCTTGACCAGGAAGAACGGAAGGAACGCTTTTTTGCCTCTAAAGAGGAAGCCCTGGCGGCGTTAAAAGAGATTGATGGAGAAGCCAAAGTCAGGGAAGCTACTCTGGAGGATGTATTCATCAAGTTGACTGGCAGGAGGATCAATGTTTAACGGATTCAGGGGGGTGCTCTATCGCGAGATCCACGTTTTTCAGAAAAAAGCCAAAAAACAGATTGTAGCCTCTTCATTGTCTCCCCTGCTATTCCTCATCGCCTTTGGGTGGGGGTTTGGAAAAGAGGTCACGGTAAACGGATTGCCCTATATCTCTTTCCTGATTCCCGGGTTGATCACCATGAGTAGCCTGAATCAAAGCTATGGCATTTCACAGGAATTGAACATCACCCGGTTTTATTTTCATGTCTTTGATGAATTTCTGATTGCCCCGGTAAGCCATATTGAGATCGTACTGGGAGAAGCCTTCTACGGGATTTTCAAGGCAACCATCAGTATCCTCCTGATCTTTCTCTATTCGCTGCTCTTTGGTGTAGACTTGATGTTGCATCCGGTGTTTTTTCCGGCAATTTTTCTACACACCTTTTTATTCGCGACACTCGGAATCACCATGGCGATGATTGTGCGGGATCACGGAAGTCAGGCAACGGTTAATACCTTTGTTATTACTCCCATGATTTTTCTCTGTGGCACTTTTTTCCCCGTGGATAAGTTACCCGCAGTGTTCAAATGGATTGTTCACATACTGCCCCTGACCTATTCCACCAAGGTGATTCGTGCCTCGCTGACAGGGGGAGAAATTGATTACTATTATCTTTCGTTAATAGCAGGTTTTGCTATCGTCTTTTTTGGAACTGCCCTTTGGGCAATCAAGCGGGTTGAAGCCTGACAGAACCACCATGCTGAAGAAACCCCTGGTCATACTCACTTCTCTAACCGGTCTACTGGTCATCGCAGCAATCGCCCTGATGAACGGAGCGGTGGAGATTGACCTGATGAATCCGACACCGATCCAAAAAGAGATCCTGCTTTCGGTTAGAGCACCGCGAGTTCTTCTTGCAGGACTGGTGGGGGCATCCCTCGCTTTCAGCGGCGCCCTCTTTCAATATGTGATGAAAAACCCATTGGCTGACTCTTTCACCACCGGAGTCTCTTCATCCTCTGCCATGGGTGCGGTACTGGCTATTATGGCCGGTGTTGTCGGATTAATTCCTTTTTTTTCTCTCACCAGCGGATTAATTGGATTATATGCTGTCTATCGTATTTCATCGGTAAAGGGCAGCGTCCGACCCATTACCATGCTGTTGGCCGGGATTGTGATTCACACCTTCGCCGCAGCGGTGATCAGCCTGATGAAGTTTCTCAGCGATGATTCGGTCAGTTCCATAATTTTCTGGCTTATGGGAGGCTTCCAGGCGGCGTCACTGACCAACACCCTGATTATGGCCATCACCCTGTTGTTCTCAATTCTGGTACTTTACAGGGAGTTTTTGAGCCTGGATATTATCTCCTTTGATGATACCACCGCCGTATCCAGCGGAGTGGATGTCAACAAGTTGCGACGCAAGGTGTTTTTTATTGCGGCACTTCTGACTGCGATTAGCGTAGGCTATGCCGGTATCATCGGATTCGTGGGACTGATCATTCCCCATCTGGCCCGCATGCTGAGGCTGATAAAAGCTTCGGATCTGATTCCGGTCAGTCTTCTGTTTGGAGCCGCCTTCATGATCAGTAGTGATCTGGTTGCCCGGACAGCGCTATCTGACGGTAGGGAACTGTCTGTCGGCATTATCACCTCTTTTGTCGGGGGGCTTTTTTTTCTCTACCTGTTGATTAAACGAAAAAGGGAGCTGGACTATTTTGATTGAACTCAACAACATAGCAGTCCGGCGCGGCGGGTTCAATCTTATGATAGAATCCCTCAGCCTGGAGAAGGGTGAAATGGTCGCCGTCCTTGGCAATAATGGCAGCGGGAAATCAACGTTTCTTTCCATGCTGACCGGCTTTCTGAAATTCCAGGGAAGTTACCGACTGCAGGGGAACGAGTTCGGCAGCATCGGATTCAGGGAGCAGAACCGGTTAATTGGTCTGCTCCCCCAGAAAACGGAACTCAACATGCCTTTTGATGTTTTCTATATCATTCAAACCGGTAGGTTCCCCCTGACCAATGGATACAGATATCGAAGAGAAGATCTGCAGGCAACGGAACGGATTATCGAGTTGCTCGATATCGAACATCTCAAGGATCGTTCTTATAAGGAGTTGTCCGGGGGTGAAAAGCAACGTGTGTTGCTGGCAAGAATCCTTAATCGGGAATCCCCGGTGCTGCTGCTGGACGAACCGCTCAACGGCATTGACTTAAGACACCAGCATGAGACTGTTGGATTGCTGCGACGGATGAAAAAGGAAAAGGCAATTCTGGTGGTAATGCACGATCTCTCCCTGGCCCTGCGGGAATTCGACCGTTTTCTGATCTTTGAGAAAGGCAGGTTGATCTATACAAGCGGCAAGGAACAGATCAGCCGGGAAAGGTTGGTGGATATTTTTGATGTAGAGGTGGATTTATTGGAAAAAGACGGCAAGCTATACGTACATACACGGGGGAAAACATGAGAATTCTTCACCCAAAATCCCTGTGGTGTTCAGCCCTGTTGTTCTTTATCTGTCTGTTAATGTCCAACCCCACTGCAGGCGCTGAAAGGGTGATTATTCTGAATACGGCAGTCAGTCCTATTCTGCTCCAGCTCGGTCTGGAATCTGTTGTGGTGGGGGTGACCTACAATGACGAGGTATTCAGCGACCGAACCCGCATTGGCTCTCATCTCAGCCCTAATATCGAATTGATCAGGGCCTTGCAACCGGATCTGATCATAGCGGGTTCAAAGCGGGCATTTCCGGATGAAATGGCTGACAGGTTTAAATCCAATCTCTTCCGATACGATCCACGGGATCTGCAGGAGATACTGGACACAGTCATGGTAATCGGACGACTGTTTCAGAAGGAGAAGGAAGCCATTGCCATTGTGAAGAGGGAAAACCAGCGCCTGGAAAAGTTTGTCAGGACCGAAACACCTGTAACCATGGTATTTGAGATCAGCCAGCAGCCGTTAAAGCTGGCCGGAAGATTAAATATCGTTAACTCCATTATTGAACGGGCTGGCGGTAAAAACCTGGTTACGATAGAAAACAAACATGTATTGATCTCTCCAGAGAAGGTATTGATGCTGAATCCCGATCTTTACCTGTATCAGAACGGTCCGATGAATAAAAATCCCGTAACCCCTAAAAAGCGAAACGTGTTCAAAACGCTGAAAAGCCGGGTGTTGGAGGTGGACCAGTTGCAGTATACCAGGGCAGGCTTGAATGCCTTTGACGCCGTTGAAGAATTGAACAAAATGATAAGGCAGTTAAACCGCTAAGACAAATAAACGATAGAAGGAGCATTTTCGCAGACTCATCAATTGTGACAATTCAGCAATTATCTTAGTGGCTTAATAGAAGTATAATACATTAGAAAATCAAATGAGATGTCCTCTTTGGTTCGCTGTCTCTTTAGAGCAAATAATTTGGTTATTTCCGGCGCATCAATAAAACTCTAAAGCTGAATTTAGAAATAGAGAACAGATTTAACAACAGGAAACCATCATGCCTCAACCCGTTTATTCCATTGGTATCGGTACGGGTGATCCCGAACTGATGACGATCAAAGCAAAACGACTGTTGGAAGAATCCGACGTGGTCTTTGTCCCGCAATCCAGTCAACAGGGAAAAAGCGTTGCCCGCGAGATCGTCGGGAACTACATTCCGGATGACAAAATTATAATGTACTATTTTCCCATGAATAACGACCAGCAGCTGCTTTCAACCAGGTATGCCGAGCTGGCCGGCCAAATCGGGGAACTGGTGCTGGAAGGGAAGTCGGTTTCATATGTTACCATGGGCGATCCCACGATTTTCAGCACCTCCAACTATTTGACCAAACAATTGGATATCCTGGGCATTCCGGTACAACATATCCCCGGAATCAGCACCATCAATGCCGCTTCCACCAAACTGGGGCTCCCTTTGAGCGTCAAAGGCGAGAATTTTGCGGTTTATGAAATGCCCGGAGAGGTGGATAAAGCGGTAGAGCTGATTCAGCGTCATTCCACCACGGTATTTATGAAAGTGAACAAGAAGCTGTCGGTTTTGATCGAATCGGTAAGAAAAACCGAACCGGACATTGCCTATCTGGCAAGACGAATGGGCCTTGATGAGGAGATGGTATTCGACCTGACCTCGAAAGAGCAGGTTCCGGACTCCGCTTATCTCTCCGTCGCCGTTATCAAACAGAATAAAAATCCCTATTGTCCGGAAAACCGCCCAGAGGAGAAACCGTTATGATCTATTTTATCGGCGCCGGACCGGGAGATGTGGATCTGATCACGGTCAAGGGAAGAATTCTACTCTGCAAAGCAGATGTGGTTATTTATGCAGGTTCTCTCGTCTGGGAAGAGCACCTGAAGGTCTGCAGCAGGGATTGTCTGACTTTTAACAGTGCTTCCATGACCCTGGAAGAGGTGATGGCGGTTTATAAAGAACATGATTCCGAAAATGCCATTATCGTCCGCCTTCATACCGGTGATCCGACTCTGTATGGAGCCATTCGGGAGCAGATGAAGGCCTTGGAGGAACTCGGGTTGCCTTTTGAAGTGGTTCCCGGTGTCAGCTCTTTCACCGCTGCCTGCGCTGCTGTGGATAGGGAGTTCACACTGCCCGGAGTCAGCCAGACAGTGATTATCACAAGGATTGAAGGGAAAACACCTGTTCCGGAAAAGGAAGACCTGGAACTGCTGGCTTCCCATCAATGTTCCATGGCGATCTTTCTTTCCGTTCAGGAAATTGATAGGGTTATTGAAAAGCTCAAGAGCGGTTATCAAAGGGATGATGTCCCTGTCGCTGTGGTTTACAAAGCAAGCTGGCCCGACCAGAGAGTTCTTGCCGGCACCCTGGGAGACATCGCTGACAAAGTCAAAGAAGCCGGTATCGACCGTTTTGCACAAATTCTTGTCGGGGACTTTCTTGAGGGGGATTTCGAACGATCCCTCCTCTATCATCCTGAGTTCAGCCATGGTTATCGCAAGGGAGATCCATGAAACTCACCTGCCTCTCCTTTTCCAGAAAAGGGAGAGCTATCGCCAAAAAGATCAAGCAGGAGTTCCGGGGTGAAGTGCGCCGTCTTACCTGCCTGGATTACAAAGATAACCTCGAATCCGCCTTTCGCGAATCCGAGGGAATTGTTTTCATCTCTTCCACCGGTATTGCAGTGCGGCTGGCAGCTCCTTTCCTCAGTTCGAAACAGGACGATCCTGCGGTAGTGGTTATCGACGACATGGGGAAATACGTGATCAGCCTGATCTCCGGACATCTGGGAGGAGCTAATGAGCTGGCCCGCACGCTGGCAGGGATCATTCAGGCCCAACCCGTTATCACAACGGCTTCTGAAGGGCGGGGGATTGAAGCAGTCGACCTTTTTGCCAAACGCACCGGATTGATCATCGAGGATATGGAGGCAGCCAAGCAGGTAACAGCGCTGATGGTGGATGGAAGGCGTATTGCCTTTTATTCGGAATTTGAGGAAACCATCAATTACCCCAACCTGGTCAGCAATCATCCCGAAGGTTGCATCTTCGTAGATGTGGCAGACAAAATTGATTGTGCGGTTCCGTCCTGTATTTTAAGACCCGGAATCCTCAACATAGGGATCGGATGCCGTAAAGGGACATCCGCTGAGGAGATCATAGATGCTATTCGTTATGTCTTTATGATTCATAACCTCAGTCTGAAATCCATCGCATCGATAGCAACCATCGAACTTAAAAAAGAAGAACCGGGGATCGTGGAAGCATCACGGTTTTTTGACTGCGAGCTGCGGATATTTTCCACAGAAGAAATCGCTCAAATCGAGCATCAGTTTGAAAGCAGCACATTTGTAAAAGAACAGACCGGCGTGGGGGCCGTTTGTGAACCTTGTGCCTATCTCGCGGGTGGCGATCTGATAGTAAGCAAAATCGTAAGGGACGGGATCACCCTTGCCGTTTCCAAATCCAAAAACCCAATCTAATATGGCAACTTTATATGTCGTGGGTATCGGCCCCGGCGGAATCGAACACTTGACAGCCAGAGCCCGGCAGGTGTTGGAATCTTCACCGGTTATTGTAGGATATACCTACTATATCAAACTGATCGAATCCTTCACACGGGGAAAAAAGATCATCCAGACCGGTATGACGCGTGAGATAGAACGGTGTCAGGCAGCAATTGAAGAGGTTCGCAATGGCAGTGATACCTGTCTGGTCAGCACCGGCGATCCCGGCCTGTATGGAATGGCAGGCCCAATCCTGGAGATGGCGGAAGACATAGATGTGGAAATTGTTCCGGGGGTCAGTTCCGTGTTCAGCGCTGCCGCAGAGATGGGAGCCCCCCTGATGCATGATTTCTGTACCATCAGCCTGAGCGATCTGCTCACTCCCTGGGCTATTATCGAAAAGCGACTCGAGCATGCAGCCCTGGGTGATTTTGTCATCTCCCTCTACAACCCCAAAAGCAAAGGCAGAAAACATCACATTGAGACCGCCATTGAAATACTGGGAAAGACGATTGATTCTGAAAGGCCCGTGGCTCTGGTAAAAAACGCCGGCAGGGAAGGCAACGAGCGAAAGCTTCTGAGCATGGCAACCATTGATTTTGATTTCATAGACATGAAAACCGTAATCATCATCGGCAACAGTCAGACTTTCATCAAGGACGGCTGGATGGTTACGCCAAGAGGATACAAGCTTTGATCTGGATTATCGGCGGTACGTCCGAAACAACAAAACTGCTGGAGATGCTTGGTGAACGGCTGGAGACGATCGTCTCCGTTGCCACCGAGACGGGAGAAGAGTTTTTACCGGGCAGTCGAGTACATGTGGGAAGAATGAACGAGGAGGAGATGATCGGCTTTATCCGGGATCATCAGGTGGATCTTATCATCGATCTGTCCCATCCTTATGCCTTCAGAGTATCCGAAAATGTTCGAAAAGCTGCCGAACATTCAGCATGCGAGCGAATACGTTACGTACGGGCAAAATCCGTTAGTGAAGGTGCCGTGCAGGTGCAATCCCTGGATGAGTGCCTGGAGTTTCTAAAAGAAATCAAAGGATGTGTATTCCTGACTACCGGGAGCAGTTCCATAGCCGCGTTTGAAAGCGTCAGAAAAGATAACAGGTTTGTCTACAGGATATTGCCTTCGGTGGACTCCCTGGAGGTCTGTCGTCGCAACAGCATCCCCCTTAAAAACATCGTGGCTGCCCTGGGCCCTTTTTCACTGGAATTGAATCTGGCCATGTTCAGGGAATACAATGCCGATTATGTGGTGATGAAAAATTCCGGTAGCAGAGGCGGGACAGTAGATAAGCTGGAAGCTTGCCAAAAACTGGGTATCCTCCCGATCATCATTGAAAGGGCATCGGAAACAGGATTTTCCAATCTTGATGAACTGTACCAATATGTAAAGCAAAGGTTTGAAATAGAATGAAGAGGGATCAATCACCGGCCCGTTGCCTTTCCATTCTCGGCACCGGATCGGATGTGGGAAAAAGCATCGTGGTGGCGGCACTCTGCCGGATTTTCCACGACCTGGGTTATTCCGTCGCACCTTTCAAGGCACAAAACATGTCCAACAACTCTTCCGTAACGGAAGAGGGCGGAGAAATGGGGAGAGCCCAGGTTGTGCAGGCGCAGGCGGCCAACCTCAGACCCCATACGGACATGAATCCGGTTTTGCTCAAACCGAGCTCAAACGTCGGTTCCCAGGTAATCCTGCAGGGAAAGCCGATCTACAATGTCAAAGCCAAAGATTATTATCGCAACACCAATGAGCTTTTTCAGAAATCACAGGAAAGTCTGGAGAGGTTACGTCAGCAACATGAGCTGGTAGTCATCGAAGGAGCCGGTTCCTGCGGTGAGGTCAATCTAAGGAAAAAAGACTTTGTCAATTTTAAAACAGCTCACGCAGCAAACGCCCCGGTCATACTTGTCGCGGATATCGACCGAGGTGGGGTCTTTGCACAGATCGTGGGTACCCTGGCGGTGATACCGGAAAAGGATCGACAACGAGTGCGGGGAGTTATCATCAATCGCTTCAGGGGGGATGCTTCCCTCTTCGAGGACGGAATATCATGGTTGGAACAGGAAACCTCATTGCCGGTGCTGGGACTGATTCCACACTATACCCATATCAAAATCGATCCCGAGGACAGCGTGTTGCTGGACTCCCTGGTGGATCCGGTTGCGGGTCCCGAAGCGGGCAGGATCAATATTGCTGTTCTGCGTCTTCCCCATATTTCCAATTATACCGATTTTCAACCCCTGGAAAATGATCCCAAGGTCAACCTGCATTACCTGCTGCAAACCAGAAATCTGGATGGATATCATCTTGTTCTGCTACCGGGTTCCAAAAATGTTCGCAGTGATCTGCGATGGCTAAGGAAAACAGGATGGGATAATCTGCTGCTGGACTATCATCGGAAAGGCGGTGAAATCGGCGGCATCTGTGGCGGATACCAGATCCTTGGCAGATCCATTGACGATCCGGAGGGAGTTGAAGACCACCCCGGAAAGGATGAAGCCCTCGGTCTGTTGGAGTTGGAAACCGTCATGGCATCCGAGAAAGTGCTGAGTCGTTCCACGGGAATCTGGAAAGCAACGGGGGCCAGGATAGAGGGATATGAAATCCACATGGGATTAACAAAGCATCCGGAAGCCTTGGATCCTGTTATAGATTTGCAATCAAGAAACGGGATTGAGGCAAATGACAGCGACGGAGCCATCTCGGCAGACGGCAAAGTATGGGGGACCTATTTCCACGGACTGTTTAATAACATGCAATTCAGAACCGAGCTGCTGAGTCGATGGCTACCGGATTATCAGATCTCCTCACGGGAGAATGAACCGGACATCAACCAGTTCAGAAATCGGCAATACGATCTGCTGGCGGACCATTTTCGTAAATACCTGGATCTGGAAAGACTGAAAACCATCATAGGAATCTGAATTCGACGGAGCAATCACACTCAAACTCACTATATGAAAGAGAGCCTGATCATTCTTCTTTTCGCCTTTCTGTTGGATCTCTACCTGGGTGATCCGGTTTATCGCCTCCACCCTGTTCGCCTTATGGGAAGCCTTATTAACGCTTTTGAATCTTTTCTGGAAAGATTCGGCAGCCGCAGTTTAAAGCATGGACTAATACTGGTTGTTCTTGTCCAGGCGACAGTGCTGGCAGTTTATTCTCTTGTTACCTTGTTTCTCTCCGGTTTTGCCATCTTTTTTCAACTCTTCCTGCTCTATTCCTGCCTCTCACTGCAGGATCTGGTAAAACATGGTAAATCTGTCATGGTCGAGCTTGAAAAAAATCATCTTGAGAAAGCCGGGAACGCTGTACAGATGCTGATTGGCAGGGATGCCCGAACTCTGGATAAGCATGGTGTGGCAAGAGCTACCGTGGAAAGCCTGGCTGAGAATTTCGTGGATGGTTTCCTGTCACCTCTCTTCTGGTACGCGATGGGGTCGATATTCGGCAATATCATCGGTATTTCCCCTCTATACATGGGAATCGCACTCATCCTCTTCTTCAAGGTAACCAATACACTTGATTCCATGGTGGGATACAAGAGTGAGCAATATCTTCTCTTTGGCAGGGCAAGTGCCAAGTTGGATGACATTCTCAACTACCTGCCGGCCAGACTGGGGATTCCGCTGATTTCTGCCGCGGCAGCTTTCACCAGGTTAAACTTCAAAGAAGCCTGGAGAATCGGTTGGAGGGACCGCTTAAGGCACAGCTCCCCCAATGCAGGGCACGCCGAAGCCGCTGTGGCTGGCGCGTTGAATTTAAAACTGAACGGCCCCGGCATTTATCCTCACGGTCGTGTGGAAAAGCCCTGGCTGGGAGACGGCACAGAGCTGGCAGAACCCAAACACATCAAACAGGCATCATACCTGGTTCTGACCACCGCTTTTCTCTCCGTAGCCCTGTTCGCCATCCTGATGGCATTGTTTTAATATCTGATTAGCCATGATGGATCGTTACAAAAGGAATATTCCCAAATTTTACCCCAAATATCTGTTATCTGATTTAAAACAACCTCTGTTGACCGGTCAGCGCGGCATTGATATCAATATCCCGGAAGGGAGCGATGGTTTCAATAATGGGTTTGATCTGTTTTTCTATGTAGTGGCTGTAGTCGATCGGGGATGAACGAAGGCTGACGGGTTGCGGACCGTCAATCGTCATTAGGTAATGAATTACCCCTGAAGGATTCGGCAGCATCCGGGCCGCCTTCACATGGGGAGGTGTGGTTTTGGTATAATGCTCAACCGGCTTACGCAGGGCCTTCCGGTAAATCAGCAGGTCGTCTTTAACCCCCGAACGGATTTCGTGAACCAGGGAAAAAATAAAGTTCTCCAACTCGCTGGTGCCGGCATTTTGGAAGAGCAGGGTAAACAGTTCTCTTTGGAACTGATGAGATACTCTTGTCCAATCTCTGCGAACCGCTTCCATTCCGACGATTTGCAGTTCGGACTCTGTTTCGCTTTTTTGCAACAAGCCGGCATATCCCTTGGCACGACCGCGAGTTTCCTGGCCCCTCATCGGCGGTAAAAACAGCTTGTTGTAAATCTTCTCAAACTCCAGTTCCAGTCGCGATTCAATCTTGTACTCTGCCGCTATATGGGTCGCCAGTTCTTTATTAATCTGTTTACAAAGCTCAGATCCTTTTTCAAACGCCTGATCATAAGTGATATCATCCGGCAGTCCGACATCGACAAATAGCGAATCAGTATCACCATAAAGCACTTTGCAACTGTGCCTTTCAAAAAACTCCTTGCTCCAATGCATCAGGTAATGCCCGGTATGAGTGATTGCCCCGGCTAATCGACTCGATGAAAAACGACAGGTCGGTGTTCCCAAAACGCCGTAAAAAGAGTTCATTACGATTTTATATGTATAAGAAGCAAGAGAGTTGCCCTCTTTTTTTGCCTTGGCACGCCGATCAAAAAATATATCCAGCATTTCCGGAAGAATACCCCTCTCCCTGTCAAACCGGGCTTCGTTGCGGGTTGTAATCAGATTGCCTGTTGACCCCTTTTCAGCAAGAACCATTGCCAGCGGATCGATATTAAAAGTGCGGATGATGGAAGGGTAAAGACTTTTGAAATCAAAGACGAGAATATTATCGTGGATTCCAACCTGTGGCGGAAAGACATAACCGCCAGGAACATCGCTCCCTAAATCCAGTTCGGATTTCATAAATGTGGCAACCCTGTTCCTGCGAAAAAGCTGGCTCAAATAGAGAAATTCGAATGCCGCCACACTGCCCCAGGCGTTGTCCAATGGCAACCCGGTGAGGATGCACCGCTTGAGTGAGAGACGGATCATGTCCACTTTTTTCAGTATATCCAAAACCAGACGGGCATCCTCAAGACAATAATCCGCAAACAATTTAGGATTTTCAACCCTGGTCTTCTCGATCACGGCGGCCATATCATCATGATCATCCGTATTGAGCAGTTTGCCACGTCCCAACAAGGTTTTTGCCACCGTATCCAGTCGATAGTCGTCAAATTGGGTGAGGGTGAACCTGACAAGATGCATCGCATCCATCACCTGGCGTCCAAAAACCGTGACACGACTTCCCCCCCAGACGCTCCCTTCCTGATAGTAACAAGACTCTTCAGATCTGCCGATCCTGAAAGGAATCCGGTTTGCTTTGAATCGCTCTGCCAAAACCTTTAAATCAAAATCGATAACGTTCCATCCGGTTATGATGTCCGGGTTGAATTGACTGAAAACTTCAGCCAAGTAAAGCAAGAGCTCCTTCTCGGACGCAACGGGTTGAATATAGTCCGGATCACCTGCGTGTGGTTCGCCGACCACAACCACCTTCTCGTAGGGATGATTCTCTTCGGGCCTCAATCCCGCAAATGAGACCGCGGTAACCAGGGTAGCTTCCCTGTTGGTCTCAATATCGATGGAAAGAACAGTTAGTTCCGGCTCCCGGTCAATCGGTTGGACATCGGGATTGACAATCACTCGATCCACTTCCTTTCCTTGACGCCAACTCCCTGATAATTGAATCGGACCATGTATCCTGTTTTCAATCAAATATCGTTTGGCAAGTGGAATATCCGCCTCGAACACGCGTATATCCCTTTGTTCCAGGTCAGAAATAAGCTGTTTCAGTTGATCAATGGTATTGGTCCGGATTTCAATCATCGGCTGTCCATCCATGGATAACCGGTCTGATGACTTCCAGGTGAGATGGGGAGCAGTCAGGATATTTCCAACCTGGCTTAAGGACGACTCGTAAAGATAACATCGGGGCCGGAATCGTTGATCCACCAATCCGAAAGTATCCCCGGTCGACAGCTTTCCAATTCCGTAAACCGTGGTTCGATTATTCCGCGTTCGGTGAAAAGTATGCAGCAGAAATCCGCTTTCTGTTTCCGGCGAATCAGACATGGTCACAAATTGGTTTAACTTGTAGATAATCAAAAATCATCAGCACTATCCATTCAAATGCCCGGTCATATCTCCAGCTAGCATCCCTCAGATCAGCTAACCCCATATGTCCTGCTATATCCAGGGTATATGCATTTGCCAATTGTTACCAGTCCTAAGCACCTCCCGTATCAATTCAGAAATTCGATATCCGAATCTGATGATGGTCAATGCGCAACCTTCCCAGCGGCGTCCGTCATCTCCATGCAGTTCCCCTTGATAACGAGAACTTGAACAACGCATTTCTGCCTTTGTTATATCGATCATCTGAAACCAAAAACCGGAAAAGATCTCATCTGCATTGCCACTGTCAGTGATTACGGATTATACTATACAAATGAGTTCAGCACTGTAACTAATTATCAGTTCCACCGGTTTGATAGCTTGAGAACTTTACTATCCGCACCAATCCGGAAAACAAAAAGAGCTTGAATTTTAAAGAAGGAGATGATCAATGGCAAAAGGTATCACCAAGACAGTTCCGGCAAAAGCCGGAATAGAGACCGTGAACTCGTTTTATGACGGCTCTGTCAGCGAGTATGAGTTTCATATGGCTGGAAAACCATCCAAACTGAGAGTGGGAGACTATGTTTACACCATTTTCGGCAACCTGCTTTACGGTCGGATGAAAATTAAGGAGCTGATTGGTGGAGCCAGTAATCCCAAATCGGGAAAAGCAAGAACCCTGATCATGGTTGAAGCCCCGGGAGAAAGACTGAAAGAACCGATTCCAAAGGAAGGACATCGGGGAACACGTTACTACGACGGTTCTGACTGGCCGGAATAACAATACTGTCTTGCTGAAATCACGGTCCACTCGTAAAAGATTGTCACATGATTACGGCTTATCGTTTGTGCCGATTCAGAGTTGGCAAGGTGATGAAAACACAAACAACCGGGCATGGGTCACTATTTCTCAATTCCTTTGCGGGCATTCACGCCATCTGCGAAATAGTGTTTCACCTCTTTCATTTCCGTTACCAGATCCGCTATCTCCAGGAGGCGAGAATCTGCATTCCTTCCGGTTATAACCAGTTCCGTGCCTTCGTGTCGGTTTTGAATCAAATCCAGAAGTTCATCCACACTGAAAAGATTGTAATAGGTGGCGATATTGGCCTCGTCGAGGATAACAAGCTGGTATTCTCCGCTGATTGTCGCCTGTCGGGCTTCTTCCAACCCGATCCTGGCTTTTTCCACATCTTCCGGTTCCGGATTTCCCCTGATAAAGACCCCTCTCCCATACTGTTTCACAATAACCTGGTCTGACAACCGCCCGAGTGATTTCAGTTCGCTATAATCCCTTCCTTTAACGAATTGACCGATAAAAATTTTAAACCCGGCTCCAACTGCTCTCAGGGCCAGACCAAGTGCGGCTGTCGTTTTTCCCTTGCCGTTGCCTGTATAGACATGAACATATCCTTTCATGGTGATGCCTCCTGCGAATTTCCTTTGATCACAACCGGTATTCCACTGACCATCAGGATAACACGACCGGCCAGTTCTGCCACCTGCTGGTTAAGTTTCCCCGCATCATCCCGGAACTTTCGGGAGAGCTTGTTTTCGGGAATGATTCCCATTCCGATCTCGTTGGAAACCAGGATCAGATCACAGGGAGGATTTTTCAGGACTTCGAGAAACTCCTGAATCAGCGGATGATACTTTTGAGGTGACTTGAGATGAAAGTGAAGATTGCCCAACCAGACAGTCAGGCAATCCAGGATAAGCAGGTCAAACTCATCGCCCCTTTTTCCGATCACTTCGGCAATTTGCAGGGGTTCTTCAATGGTGACAAAACTTTCCGCCCTCTCCCGTTGATGGTTGATGATACGCTCCTTCATCTCATCATCCAGGGCTTCTGCGGTGGCGATAAATCCTTTTTTTTGATATGGATGAGCCAGTTTTAAAGCATAGGAGCTTTTACCGCTTCGGCTGCCGCCGGTGATCAGAACTGTAGTTTGTCCGGCCATAATTCAATAGAATTTCCAATTTAGTCCTTGGTTGTCACCTTTAGTCGGCAGGTTGACCCGAAAAGCGAGATCCGACTATGCAACTCACCCAAACTGAGACCCTAAAAAAACTTACCATTTGATCATCACTTTCAAAGCTTTGCTGAATTCACAAAATCCGTCCAGACCAATTCATAATATTGATCAGTTTTTGTCAGTAACAAGGTTGAATATCACGGTGAAGATGCCGAGCATTCCTAAACGGCATGGAAGGTAGGTGCACCGCCGTTGTTAGAAATGAACTTTCATATCAGTGATCTATTGACACTTACCTCAATATTGGGATATAGAAACACAGTTATAAACATTGTGATCGGCCATGACGATGACAAATATGAACCTCCCGGCGACACCGCTGAGGAGAATTAAATTCTTATTGGACTCTCCCTGTTTTTTAAATTTGGTAATACTTTCCAGTGAAACCACTAATAACACAAAGTCTTGAATTTGAAACGAATTAAACCTCATCTCAAGGATATAAAAATGAAATTAAAATGTATACGCACCTGTGCAATTTGCTTAACCGTTCTGATACTTACCATCGGATGCAGCAGCAGCGGAGACGACGATGATTCATCATCGACCGGAGCCTGGGAAGGATGGTCTCAGGTCGAGACCAGTACATCACCCACTGCGAGATACCGGCATTCGATGGTACACTTGGACGGCAAGATTCTATTATTTGGTGGTGATATCGGAATTCCGGCCGATGATCCTGAAGGTAATTGGGTTCCAACAAGTGATACCTGGGAATTTGATGTCCAATCCAACTCCTGGTCGCAAATCTCGCCATCGTCTCATCCCAGTGCCAGGCTGTGGCATAACATGGCGGCAACTGAGGATAAAATAGTACTTTTCGGAGGTTGGGGAGAAGTCTACCAACCGGCTACCAATACATGGGCCAATCATCTTTCCGATACCTGGGAATATGACCTTACAACCCAAGAGTGGTCTCAAACCATCAGTAACTACACTAGTGGCCCTGCCATTCGTTCGGAACCCGGGATGGCGTATGTGGGAAACGGCAAAGTTGCCTTGTTCGGCGGAAGGGGAGGATACTCAATCAACGATACTTACTTCGGCTCAGTTTACAACGATGTCTGGGTTTATGACACATCAACACAAACCTGGACTGAAATTACGACATCCAGCACCAGTGTTCCCGAAGAAAGATTCTGGTCAGTTGTTTTCTATGCCGGCAACGATACGCTTATTGTTATGGGCGGGGTGGATTCAGAAGAGACAATGCTGCAAGACTGTTGGGAATTTGATCTGAACACCGGGGATTGGACTCAATCCAGTCTTTCCGGTGATATCCCTGATGATGTTGTTGGTCCTATTGTCCAAATGTCCGACACACGATATATCCTGGTGAACGGTGAGTGCGGTCAGGCATTCAATCCCACCTCAAAAGCTTTTACAGATCTGGGCTGTTCGACTGATATGGAATCTCGTGAATTCTGGTACGGAGAAGCAGTTGATATCGGAAACAGCCAAATCCTGTTATTCGGGGGCAGGGGTGGTGAATATCCTGATTCGGTTACCACTCTGAACGACACCTGGATCTATACAGACAGTGAATAGATATATAGTACCTTTTGTTTTAACAATGCCATGAAACACAGGCGTTTCATGGCAACAAAATTGGGCTCGAAGATTGCCGATCTCAGGTTGTTGAAAACGAATCGGAATAAGGAACCTCACTGTCCATAAATCAACCCTGTTTTGGATTACCTCCTTAAATCGATAGGATCAAAAATCTCAAACCACAAAACGTGAGGATCATTTCAGAGATGCAGAAAATCTGCTTATGAGCCATATTAATGGTATAAGCGTGAAACATTCGAACTGGAATTATTAAGCCTTGGTCAATCGACTGTCACTCTTAAAACGAACCAGTTGATTCTTTTGCAGATGGGGACTCATTTGGTGGGATAAACCCGGATATCGGACTAGCTAATCAAAACCGTATCAAACCGGAAGGGAAATTGAGAGATATGCAACCGCACTACAAAGTGCCAAGGTCTCGGAAAGCTCACAGCAGGTACCCAACAGATCGCCGGTAATCCCACCGACGCGTCTCAAACACCAGAGACCGAAAAGACGAGTCAGCCCCCAGATGATGACCATGAGAATTAAACCGGGAATCCCGTTCAGCAGATAGAGAAGAATAGCCGCAACGAGTAGTGCGGAAATCCTATGCTTCAGATTTGCGCCTGCGATGAAAGGACCTGCGGTGCCTTCCTCACGTGCATAAGGAAGTGAGACGATCAATTCCACCATCATCGCCCTGGAGATAACAAAGGCAGAGATTATCCAGATCAAGCCATTCACCTCAAAAAGGCGAACCAGAACAATCCACTTACCCAATAGGAGCATTACCAGGGAAATCACCCCGAAAGCACCGAGCCTCGTATCTTTCATGATAGCCAAGGTTCGTTCCCGGTCGTAGCCCCCCCAGAACCCATCGCCAAAGTCGGCCAGCCCATCCAGGTGAAGTCCCCTGGTCAGCCAGATACCGGTCAACATCACCAGAAATGCTGCCGCCTCCGGCCAATGACCTGAAAACAACAGGTGTAGCCCCCAGGCTTCGGCAAACAGGATTGATCCCAATGTCAGGCCAACAATAACAAAACCGTAAAGAGTGGATGAATAGCTCTCGGTGCCCCGACCGGGCACAGGAAGATTGGAAAGGGTTCGAAAGGCGGTGACCAGGCTGTCTAGCATAGTGACTATGACAAAGTGTACATGAATGATACCGGAAAAAGCTATCTTAGCCTGATCCCTCCTCTTTGTCATTCGCATAAGATAAAACACAATGCCTGGTACGCAATGAGCTGCATATATGAATCCACCCGAAATCCGAGAATGAATCCTTCCATTCCAGTTCTTATTCAATGAGTCGGATATTCATTTTGATGTCATCCCGGCCGACCTTGAATGCTGCTTTTTCGAAGCCCGGCGGACCCAGGAACCCTTTTGCATTATTGGAAAAACCATATCTCTCTTTGGGGATTCCGACCAAACTGGTATCAAGGTCGTCATTCCCGTTTTCATCATGAAAAGCTGCCGCAGCATAGATCCCGGGTTCAACGTCACAGGTAATACTCACCGATTTTCCGGATATTTTGCCACGGCTCACACATCCCGTCACATGTTTCCCCTTTTTGGGAAAAGCCTCGGCACTGTCATAAATACCGATAAGTACTAATCCCTGATCACTTTTCAGGTTTTCAATCGTAAACGTTACACTGGCCGCACAAAGCAAAAGAGGTGTGAACATCAGTATTAAACCGGACAATATAATCTTTTTCATTGGTTCCCCTTCGAAAGATATAATGGTTTCCTGATCTGGCTAAAAACCAAATGAGAAGAATGTTTTGATTTGTAAGCTGGGTAAATAATAAAGACTAAATTGCTTTTGGCTGGCAGTTGGTGTTAAACAGTGGATTTTTGGTGTCCCGGTAAGGGAATCTTCGGATGAATCGGGCTTTGAAAGCTGATTTCAAATCAAGACTATTTTTCAGAAAAATGAAAAATAGTCTTGACAATATTTAATTTAGATGAAAAATTGTCAATATGAAAAAGAGGCAATTATATCAGAATATCTGGGAAGAGCTATCGTCCGAAAAAGGAATGATTTTTCTAACCGGTCCAAGGCAGGCAGGAAAAACGACCCTGGCCAAACTCATCTCCCGTGGTTATCCCAATCACTTCTACGCTAATTGGGATATTGCGGAAGACAGGGTTCGTTTTCTCGAATCTCCCCTGTTTTTTACCGAACTGAGGCGAAAAGATGGCTCTACACCACTTATCGTCTTTGATGAAATCCACAAGTTCAGGGATTGGAAGAACTACCTGAAGGGAATCTTCGATGACTTCCATAAGGAATACCAGTTCCTGATTTCCGGTAGTGGTCGCCTGGACACTTATCAGAAAGGTGCTGATTCACTCGCCGGCAGGTATTTCTTGTTCCACCTGTGGCCTTTGACAATATCTGAACTGGCAGGAACAAATCAGGCAATTGATGACTTCCTGGATAACCCGCTTCACGTCAGCATGGATAACACCCGGGAATTTCATGACGTGTGGAATGACCTGCAGGAGTATAGCGGTTTTCCGGAACCGTTTCTATCCGGGAAAAAAACGACTTACCGGAGATGGGCTAATACCTACACCAAGCAGATAATACATGAAGATATCCGGGATTTAACAGACCTGAAATCCATTGTCGACATTGAGACCTTATATTATCTGTTACCGTCCAAGGTCGGTAGCAGCCTGTCAGTCCCATCCTTATCACGCAATCTGAAAGTTTCGTTTAATTCAGTGCAAAAATGGCTCGGCACCTTCGAGTCTTTCTTTCTTACCTTTTCAATCTCACCCTGGAGCAAGAGTATTGCCAGGGCGATCCACAAAGAAAAAAAGCTCTACTTATGGGACACGCCCAGAATTAAGGATCCCGGCGCCCGATTTGAAAACCAGGTTGCAATGGAGCTTTTTCGAGCGATAACCTCCTGGAACGATATGGGACACGGTCAGTTTGCTTTACATTACATTAAAAACAAAGAGCAACAGGAGGTTGATTTTCTGATTGTCAATGAACAAGAGCCTCTCATCCTGATTGAGGCAAAACTGTCGGACAGGGAACCATCCGCTGCCCTGAAAAAATTCCAGAATCAATTGAACATCCCTGCCGTACAACTAACCGGCGAAGCAGAATTTTATAAATTGGTGTCAAATAAGGCACAAAAAATTCTGGTGGCTCCAGCTTGTCAGTGGCTGGCAGGGCTTCCTTGAAAGCCGGATACCAAGCCACCGTTAGTGCGTCACCTACCGCCTTAACAGTCGATAAGAGATTAATGCCAACTCAATTAAAACGCACAAGTTTAGGTCTGCGATTCTTGCGCAGATTCCTGATTTTGATATCAAGGTAAGATTTTTAAAAACTAAGTGCTCTCCAACAATTTTGTACTTCCGTAACACTGCAACCGTTCTCATTTATATATTTATCAACTAAGCCTACCTAATCCAGTTTACGACGATTTTCAACCGGGGACCCTCCTGTAACATTCAGATATAATAAAGGCTTTTTTAATTATACAAAATCAGCCTTGACAAGACTATGTTCGTCTGTCAAGTATATATTACCTTATTACAATATAATATACTATAATATAGTAATCGAGAGGTTATTGATGATTCAATCTGTTCAAAGAGTCAGTGATATATTGTCGCTCTTCTCAATGGAAAATCCTCGCTGGGGGATCACTGAAATTGCCAATGCCCTGGAATTGCCCGTCACCACAGCATCCGGTCTGGTCAGATCCATGATACAGACGGGATTACTTACACAGGAAAGATCAACGAAAAAATATGGTCTTGGTCCCAAAATATTTGCTCTTGGTATTGTGGTAAACGACACGTTGGAAATAAACCAGATAGCCGGGGCACCGGTTCAGAAAATGTCTGATGAAACCGGACTTATCTGCCGTGTGGCAATATGGGATGGTGATGCAGCTCTTAACACCATGGATGCCAAACCACGCCATGCTGATTTCCTTGCCAGAAGGGCGGGACCGAGGCTTCTGGCTTATTGTTCGTCATTGGGGCGGGTTTTATTGGCCAATCTTACCCGGGAAGAGATTAATGAGTATGTGAACGGAATTGAGCTGAAAGGTTTTACACCCAATACAATCACCCAAAGGGATCTACTGATCGAGGAACTGGAAAAAATACGATTGCAGGGATATGCCGTGAACAACCAGGAGCTTCATCTGGAACGTGCCAGTATTGCGGTTCCGGTCTTCAATAGCAGTGGACAGGTTGAAGCGGCAATCAGTGTAGTGGGAAACCATAAACAGGTTTTGAAATCCGACTTCGATGACCTGCTTTCCATACTGAGAAATACGGCGGAGGAAATCTCATGGAGATTGGGATACCGCGTAGGAACAGCAGGGATAAGGACAGGTTCCATGCCTTAGAATGCAGAATTTTTGTTTTGCGAATTGCTTACTAATTTAAAAAGGAGCTTTATATGGGATGGTCACTTTTCCGTCCGACTGGACTTACACACACAGACGCTCTTTCTGAAGGAGGGTACACTTTAATTACACCCATCGGAGGTGATATGACATGCCTCCTCGATGAATCCGGAAAAATTGTTCATGCCTGGAAGATACCGGGTTTCCAGCCTGGTTATGGTTATCTTCTGCCAGGTGGAAAATTGCTGGTCAGGGGACAGCCATTAGTTCAATCCGATGCTGATGTTTTTACCTCCGGTGGCAGGGCGGATATTCTGGTTGAACTGGATTGGGATGGCAATGAATTATGGCGATGGGAACACCCTGCCTTCCATCATGACATGGTCAGGTTGCCAAACGGGAATACAATCGTCATTACCTGGGAAGAGCTGCCCGAAGATCTGGCCAGCCAAATAAAGGGAGGCCTGGATCGTGATCTCCAGAAGAGGATATTTTCCAAACAGGACGGATATGAAGAACAGTTCGCCTTTTTTATGAAGGGGCTTGGAGTTGGGGGACGTCCCAGGGATCTGCACGGTTTTCTGAGTGATGCGATCCTGGAGATTGATCAGCAGGGGAATACCGTTCATACCTGGCATGCCTGGGAGCACCTTAACCCGGAAAAAGATATTGTCTGCTGTAAGGAGTATTATCATGAATGGAGCCATGCCAATTCGTTGGATATTAATGACGAAGGTGAACTGCTCATCAGTTTCAGGGAGTTGAGTAAAGTGATGCGGATAACATGGCCGGAAGGAAAGGTTCTCTGGGAATACGGCGATGGTTGGATCAGTCACCAGCACACCGTAACCTATACCCCCGAAGGCAACATGCTGGCATTTGATAATGGTGCACATCATCCGACTGTTCCCAGGTCAAGGGTTGTTGAAGTTGATATGAAAACAAGCAAAATCGTCTGGCAGTATTATCCGGAACATGTATTCAGCCTCATGAGTGGTCATATTGCCGGAGCGGAAAGACTCCGTGGTGGCAACACCTTAATCTGCGAAGGTCAGAGCGGCAGAGTCTTTGAAGTAACCCCGGATTGTGATGTGTGCTGGGAATGGATCAGCCCCTTTGTTCTGCCATTCAGAGGAGTCAAATGTTCCATGCTGTTCAGAGCCCATCGGTACTTTGCTGAAGGGCCTGAACTTTCAGGTATGAACATTGACCCATCCTCGTATGATGAACTGAATCGAAAATGGGGACTGTCATAGCCGGAAAGATCTTCAAGCATATGCTGACCCGGCAAACTGCATGATGAGTTGTAGTTTAACCGATACGTGATTTCTATTCATAACCGGAAAGAGAGGAGTTAATCATGAAAAAAAGATTCGAAATGACAAAAAAAACCGGAATCGTAGCAATGGCGATGCTGTTTTTGTTGCTGTTCATTCCCGATCCCGGATTCGCACAGTTGTATAAAGATAAAACCGTTACCGTACTGATAGGACACCCTGCAGGTGGCGGCATTGATCGGATGGCCCGTGTGTTTACCGATAAGCTGGGCGACTATATTCCGGGTAATCCGACGATGGTGGTGAAAACGATGCCGGGTGCGGGTGGATATAAAGCGTTGAATTTCCTTTATGCCAAAGCACCCAAGGATGGGACACTACTCTGGTTCGGTCCTGTGCAGTTTGTAGACCAGTTGATCGGCAGCAAGGGCATTCGCTTCGACTATAAGAAATTTGAACCGGTTGGCGCCATCCGCGTCCCGCCTGTCGTTATGTTCGGACGCACCGATATCATTAGCAGCGGATTCAAATCCTTTGAAGATATTCTGAAGGCCGATGGGCTAAAGCTGGCTGGTACGACCCCGAAATCGGGAATAGATATCCAGGGCCGTTCAGCCCTGGAACTGCTGGGAGTGCCGTTTCAGTATGTTACAGGATACCGAGGTGGAGCAAAGATAGCCCTTGCGGTTCAATCGGGCGAGGCAAACATTGCGGTAACCGGTTTTGCCAATTACAGTTCACGCCTTGCAAATCCTGTAAAAGAGGGGAAGATGCTGGGAATGTGGTACTACCCTTATCTTGATTCCTCCGAAGAACCGATCAAAGCAGAAGCAATTACTGACATGCCTGATTTCATTGAAGTCTATCGCAAATTAAAAGGAAAAAACCCTGAAGGTCCTGCCTGGGAAGCATTGAAGATGATTCTTGAATTCCGATCCGTTGCAACCAACATGGCCATGATGCCGCCGGATACCGACGAAGCAGCGGTGGATATCCTACGCAAGGGATGGGCGGAGATGATGATGTCGGAGGAGATCAAGGTCCGTCAAAACAAGGTGTTGGGATACACAGTCGAGTCCGTTCCTCTTTCGGTAACAAATGATAAGCTCCAATCTTTGGATGCTGTTGATCCGAAACGGATTGAAAACCTAAAAGCGTACATTGCAGCGGGAGCCAGAAAATAAACCGATCTATTTTGCTGCAACAGAGGCGGTTGAGCTCATGCGTAACGGTATTGCTGAAATGATGAAAACCGAGGAGCTCAAAAACCGTCTGTAAACAGGGCGTCAACACTGCCATTTCCTGTTGAGGGGGGCATAAAATTCAATAAAGAGACTCCATGTTCGAAGCATTCTTTGAAGGACTATTCTTAGTATTCCAATGGCCTGCCATCGGTTTTTTAATGCTTGGTGTGGTTACCGGCATCTGGATAGGCGCGATTCCCGGTTTGGGAGGCATCATCGGTCTTGTTTTGCTGCTGCCTTTTACCTACGGGATGGAACCGGTATCCGCTTTTGCGATGCTGTTGGGAATGTATGCCGTAACATCAACCAGCGACACCATTGCCTCAATCATGCTCGGCGTGCCGGGAACTGCGGCATCTCAGGCAACTATTCTCGACGGTTACCCTTTGGCCCAAAAAGGACAAGCTGCACGTGCCCTGGGAGCGGCCTTTACAGTATCGGCTTTCGGAGGAGTTTTCGGAGCTTTTATCCTGGCTGTTTCGCTACCGCTTATCCTTCCCATCATCCTTTCATTCAATTCTCCGGAACTGTTCATGTTGGGAGTTCTCGGACTCGCTATGGTGGGTTCGCTGAGCGGCGGGTCCATACTGAAAGGTCTCGCAGTGGCTTGTCTCGGTATCCTGCTGTCTACCATAGGCTTTGCCGAAGCAGATGCAATCCCACGCTATGATTTCGATCTGGATTATCTGATGGACAATCTGCCAATGATTCCGGTTGTCCTTGGTTTATTTGCAATACCTGAAGTTATGGAACTCGCCATCCGCAATACGTCGATCTCCAAAATCCCGGCTGATCAAACCCAGGGAGGAGGCATGCTGGAAGGTATCAGAGACGCCTTTCGAAACTGGTGGTTGGCGATACGGTGTGCTGCTTTCGGAACCTACGTGGGCATTCTTCCCGGTCTCGGGGCGGCTATCGTTGACTGGATTGCATACGGCCATGTTGTACAAAGCTCAAAAGACAAGTCGCAATTCGGGAAGGGTGATATTCGCGGTGTAATCGCTCCTGAAGCAGCTAATAATGCTACGAAAGGCGGGGCACTAATTCCCACCGTCGCCTTTGGCATTCCCGGAAGTCTTGCCACAGCCATTTTATTGGGCGCGTTGCTGATTCAGGGATTGAAACCGGGCCCCGAAATGCTCACCACCCATTTGAACGTAACCTTTTCCATGGTGTGGTCTATCATTATCGCCAATATTGTAGTGGCTATCTTACTCATGATTCTGAGCCGGCAGATTGCCAAGGTTTCTTTTGTTCCGGGACATCTCCTCGTACCCGGTGTTATTCTCTTTGTTTTCATGGGCGCCTGGCTGGGAGGCGCATCTTTGGGAGACTGGATTACTGCTTTTGTTATGGGAATTGTCGGTTTCCTGATGAAACGAAGCGGATGGCCGCGCCCACCTCTGATTCTCGCCCTGATCCTCGGCTCGATCATGGAAAATTCACTTCAGATCAGCACGCAGGCCCATCAGGGGATTGGCTGGTTAACCCGCCCGATCGTTCTTATCATTGTCGCTATCATTGGGATCACCCTGCTTTTTTCATCAAAGAGCGTTTTCAGGCCCAAAAAGAAGAAAAAGACAATAAAAGAAGAGAAAAAAACAACCGGTAAAGGAATAGAGCGCAGTCCGCTCATCTCCCTTCCTTTTTCCATTGTTCTGTTTCTGCTTTTTGTCTGGGCTTTTTTTGAGGCACAGCAGTGGCCGGCCCCTGTCAGACAGTTTCCTGTCGCAGCAGTTGTTCCCGGTGCCTGCTTAACATTATTGGCAATTATCTATGATGCAAAAGGAGTTCTACAATCCGTTCAAAATCACGGTAAGCTTCGCACTGCCTGGGATCATATCTCAGAGACACTGCTGCTCGGTCGGGCAATGATATTTTTCGGATACCTGCTTGCAATGATAATCATGATGCTTGTCATTGGTCAGAAGCTGGTAATTCCCGCATTCATCGTCATTTACCTGATCCGTTGGGGAAAATACAGTTGGCGGATTGCCATCGGGTATGCCATCGGTGGCTGGGCGCTTCTGGTTGTGTTTTATGATCAGATCCTGCACTTGTTCTGGTACCAGTCTCTGCTGGCCACATGGTTGCCATCGATACTCCCGGAATGGATTCCCCGGTGGCTTATTATCTGATAATTGGAACACCGTGATTCAGATACCTGATTAAACGAAGAACCAGCTACCATACGCTTTGTTATTCATGCAAAAGCCAGTCAATATCGTAATGAAGAGACAATAAACTACTCATTTACAGATACATCAAGGAGTCATCATGTCAGCACCCAATGTCTATCCAACAGGAACAACTATTTACAACCCGGACAAATGCTGCAATGGCTTTACGGTTTATCCGGCAAAGCAAACAGGCATTTCCGTGGTTGACATGAACGGGAATGTCGTTCGTCTCTGGAAAGGACTTCAGGGATTTCCGCCAAAGCTGCTTCCAGGCGGTTTTGTCATGGGAAGTCTGGGAGTCAGAGACAAGAAATTCGGTCATCAGGACCAAACCGATCTGGTCCAGCTTGACTGGGAGGGAAACATTGTCTGGAAATTCGATCAATACGAATTTATTGAAGATCCCGGCAAAGACCCTATGTGGATGGCCCGACAGCACCACGACTATCAACGTGAAGGGAACCCTGTCGGATATTACGCACCAGGTATGGATCCTTTAACCGATAAAGGGAACACCCTGATCCTGGCCCACAAGGATATCGTCGATCCAAACATCAGCGGAAAACCTCTGCTTGATGATGTTATTTACGAAGTCACCTGGGATGGAGACATTACCTGGGAATGGCAGTGTAGCGACCATTTTGATGCGTTCGGGTTCAGCGAAGAAGCAAAAAACGCTCTCTATAGATATCCCCACATGGTGATCGGTAAAGGTGAACGGGGAGATTGGATGCACATTAACTCCATGTCAACCCTGGGGCCCAACAGGTGGTATGACGATGGGGACAAACGGTTTCACCCGGACAATATTATCTGGGATGGACGACAAGCGAATATCATCGCTATTATTGATAAAGAAAGCGGCAATATCGTCTGGCAGATAGGTCCTGACTACAGCCATTCGAAGGAGCTGCGTAAAATGGGTTGGATTATAGGTCAGCACCATGCTCATATGATCCCCAGGGGACTGCCGGGAGAAGGCAATATTCTGGTTTTCGACAATGGCGGATTCGCAGGATATGGGGCTCCTAATCCCGGATCATTCAACGGTTATAATAATGCTTTAAGGGATTATTCACGAATTCTCGAATTCAATCCTGTTACCCTGGAAGTTGTCTGGCAGTATTCCTACCTGGACGCCAATGTGCAACCCAGAATGAATAACACTTATTTCTATTCCCCCCTGGTGAGTTCAGCTCAACGCTTGGTCAACGGAAACACCCTGATCACGGAAGGTTCCAACGGCAGAGTATTCGAAGTAACCGCTGATCATGAGATTGTCTGGGAATATATAAGCCCCTATTTTGGCGAAAAAGGCACTTCCAACGATATTTACCGGGCATATAGGGTTCCTTATGAATGGATTCCGCAAATGGAACAACCGAAGGAGATTGCGGTTAACCGAATTGACATCAGCAGGTACAGGGTTCCGGGATTTGAATATAAGGAGGAACAAGGTGTGATCGAGATTTCTGAAGCCACAGGATTCGGACCTTCACAAAACTGTGTGGTTGATACCGATGAACCTTGACGGCTTTCCGGATATTCGGTTCAAAGGATTTTAACCATACTCCGGACGGAACAAATAAATCTTAAATCAAATGAGATAATTATGGAGTTCAACAAAAAATGGCACTGATGAAAGGAAAGAACGTACTGATGGATTTGTTGCATTCCGAGAATGTTGAATACGTTTTCGGAATTCCGGGTGCAACCGAAATAGAGTTTATGGACGCGTTGGAAGAGACTGAAGGAATCGAGTATATTTTAAGCCTGAATGAGATTGTGAGTGCCGGGATGGCCGAGGGTTATGCACGCGCATCCGGTAAACCCGGATTCCTGAATCTTCACACCGGACCCGGGGTAGCGGCTGCATTGCCTATGCTTTACAATGCCTATGCCGGAAATGTACCGCTTGTGATCACTGCCGGCCAGCAAGTCACTCAACTGCTGCAGCATGATCCGCATCTGTCCGGTGACATTGTTGCAACGGCTCAGCCATACTTGAAGTGGGGCACGGAGATCACCCTTGCAGAAGATATCCCGGTAGCAATGCAAAGGGCCTTCAAACTGGCCCAACAATATCCGACCGGTCCGGTTCTCGTTTCAATTCCGTATGATATCCTGACTGAAGAAATTGAATACACGCAAAAACCAAATACAAAGGTCTATCCACACCTTCGACCCGACGCTCAAGCCATTCGGCAAGCCTTTGATCTGATAAAAAACGCCAAAAATCCCGTGATTCTGGTTGAAAGCGGCGTAGCCAGGTGCAATGCCCAGGATGAGGCTGTTCGATTTGCCGAACTCATCGGAGCACGGGTTTACCAGGGTTGGATGTCCGATGTGAATTTCCCTGTAACTCACCCCCAATACCTGTGGGACTTGGATCCAACAAGTCCTCCGGCAAAGGCGGTTCTTGAGAACACGGATTTATTGATCAGCATTGGAGCGCCCATGTTCGGTCAGGGTTTCTTTAATCCTGAACCAACCTTACCGGAACAGCTAAAAATCATTCAATTCGATGAAAATCCTTGGGAGATTGGCAAGAATTTTCCGGTCGATTGCGGGATTCTCGGGGATATCAAATCAGCGCTTGGCGAATTGAACGGTCTGCTCGACTCTGAATTGCCGACTGATGCAAAGGAATCTGCGACGTCAAGGCGAAAAGAGATTAGTGATGAAAAAACCGGGATGACTGCCGCTCTTGAAGAACAAATCAATGCGGAAAAAGACAGTCAACCCATTGCAATCTCCCGCCTGATGTCCGACCTGAAAAATACAATTTTGCCCGACACCATAATTGTTGATGACTGCTGGTCATCATCAGCTATGCTCAGACGGATTTTGAACCTGACAGAACCCGGTTCTTTTATTCGTTCCCGCAAAGGCGGAAGCATCGGCTCGGGGCTTTCAATGGCGCTTGGCGTTAAGCTGGGAGCACCTGGCAAGAATGTGGTTGCAGTCTCCGGCGATGGAAGTGCCGCTTGGAACATGCAAGCCCTGTGGACCGCTGCTCGATATAACCTGCCTGTCACCTTCATTATCACCAATAACGCTACCTATCGGCAGGTGAAACTGACTCGAAAGATTGTACTCGGAGATTACCCTCTCAATGAGAAATACGATGGTATGGAACTGGAGAATCCGGTAATAGACTTCTGCAAACTTGCCGAATCCATGGGGGTAGAAGGGAAAAAAGCGAGAAAACCGGAAGAACTGGTTCCGACATTTGAAGCAGCTTTCAAATCCAACAAACCGACGCTCGTGGAGGTGTTGGTAGAGAATCCGCCCAAATAAAGGTGCTTGTTTTCATTTACTCAAATCTGATTTACAGGGGCTGAATATGGTTTTTGGGTATGCCGGTAAAATTCTTTTTATCGATCTAACGAGAAAGACCGTCAATGAGATCGTGCCACCTGAAGAACTTTACAGAAAGTTCCTGGGTGGCGCCGGATTGGGATCCAAAATTGTGTACGATCATGTGCCGAAACATGCGGATCCGTTTGGAGATCAAAATCTTCTGGGATTTGTCACGGGTCCCCTGACAGGTACCGGGATTCCGGGTGGCGGCCGATTCACGGTAGTGGCCAAATCACCGGTAACAGGAGGATGCGCTGATGCAAACTCCGGCGGTTTCTGGGGCCCCGAGCTGAAAAGATGTGGCTTTGATGCTGTTTTTTTCTCAGGCATTTCCGACGGTCCTGTTTACGTGACCATTTTCGATGACACAATTTCCATCCTTCCAGCCGATCATCTCTGGGGAAAGAATACCAACGAGACTGATGATCTGATCAAACAGGAATTGGATGAAAAGAGTTGCCGAATTGCCTGCATCGGTCCTGCCGGAGAAAACCTGGCCCTGGTTTCAGGTATTGTCAATGAAAAGGGAAGAATCGCATCCCGAGCCGGAGTTGGGGCTGTGATGGGCTCAAAAAAGCTGAAGGCGGTCGTGGTTCGTAGTACTCGAACTAAAAAACTGGAGGCTGCAAATCCGGCGAAACTGAATGCGGTTGTAAAAACCTTCCAACAAAGCCTCAGGGAGAGCCAGTTTCACAAGGGACTTTCCGAAGCGGGGACCGGCGGCGGAACAAGCTTTCTTGTGTCCATCGGTGACTGTCCTACCAGGAACTGGGCCAGCACCGGAAAGGATTCCATGCCCACCTGTCAGAATCTGGATGCGGCAAATATGGATCGGTTTAAGCTGAAGAAATACGGTTGTCATGCTTGCACAATCCGCTGTGGTGCCTTGATTAACGTTAATGAAGATCCCTATCGGACAACAGGTGAAGTTCATCGACCGGAATATGAGACACTGGCCGGTATGGGAACCCTGAACCTGAATGACAACCTTAAGGCAGTGATAAAAGCCAATGAAATCTGTAATCTATATGGCATCGATTCTATTTCAACAGGAGGGGCAATTGCCTTTGCCATCGAGTGTTTTGAAAAGGGTTTTATCAATATAAAAGATACGGGTGGTTTGAAATTGCGTTGGGGCGATGGGGAAACCGTTGTCAGAATGACCGAAAAAATCGCCCGACAAGAAGATATTGGGAAGCTCCTTGCAGAAGGTGTCAAAAAAGCATCGGAGGAGATTGGCCGAGGTTCGGAAGAATTTGCCATGCACGTGGGAGGCCACAGGCTGGCTTTTCACGATCCGAGAATGTCTCCCGCGCTGGGTGCCAATTATATCTGTGATCCGGAACCCGGACATCATATGGGATCCCAAGGATCAGAGCTGTTGGAAAATGGCATGGATATCGGGGATCACCCCCTTCTCAAGTCCCCCGGGTTAGAGGTGTACGGAGATTACGAAAAGAAGGGCCCCCTGTATGCTAATGGTTCCGCCTATTTTCAGTTGCTTAGCTCCGGGGGCATGTGTGCACTGTTCGCCATTCAGTTGCCAATACCGGTTGTGGAACTACTGGGGCCTATTACCGGATGGAATATGGACTGGGAAGAAGGCTTGAAAACAGGAAGACGGATACTGAATATCCGGCAGGCTTTCAATGCGCGAGAGGGAATCAAACCGGATACCTTTAAACTGCCAAAACGGTTTGAAGAAGCTCTCAGGGTGGGGCCAGGAGCAGGACAACAGGTTGATTTCAACGAAGTTAAAAAAGCGTTTTTCAAAGAGTTACAGTGGGACCCCGAAACCGGGAAATCCAATCAGGCCACATTGGAAGAGCTCGAAGTGAAAGGTTTCGAGCTGGAAATATAATATCCAAAACTCCTGGTTACACTCGTCAGAATCTTGGAACAGACAAGGAGAAATAATGGCGCTAATCACGATTTCAAAAGAATACGGCACGGGTTCAAAGCAGGCTGCGAGAATGGTGGCAGAGGAACTAGGCCTGGAACTGTACAGCGATAAAAAACTGATTGAAACCGCCATCGAAATGAATATCGATGCGGATGATTTGCTGGGACTCAGACAGAAATCTCCCGGCTTTTTTGAACGACTGCTGGGAAAAAATCCGGAAGTCTATAATGATGTTTTGCAGGCCGTTGTCTATAAAATTGCCCGCCAGGGTAGCGGGATTATTATCGGACATGGCAGCCAAATCCTGTTAAAAGACTTCAGTTGTGCGCTGCATGTGCGCCTTTTTTCACCGCATGAAGCCCGGGTAAAGCATGTGATGGAAAAGAAAAAAATCAGTGAAGAAGGCGCTGAACGGATTATCCGAATCAAAGATGAGGAATTGAAGGGATTTTTCAAGTTTTCCTATCACATGGATTTTAACGATCCTAAGCTTTATGACCTGATTCTAAATACGGAAAAGATCGGTTACGCCCAGGCCGCCAAACAGATAGTGAGTCTGGCACAGTCGGAAGAGATCAAGGCATGCAGCCTGTCTGCCCTGAAGACAATGAACAGAAGATCCCTGGAGAGATTGATTCACGCCAGACTGATCGAACATGACATTTCAGCAAGAACCGTCTTTATAAGTGTCAAAGAGCAGGGAATTGTCGCCGTGGACGGAATGGCCCTGAGTGATGAAGAAAGACAAATGATAATTCAGATAGTAAAATCGACACCCGAGGTATCGGACGTTGAAGACAATATTTTTATCCAGACCGACGAAACTTTATAACCAACCTTACATTCAGTGTTCCATATCCGGTATGCGTTAAAGCCCTCTATCGAAATTGGGCAAAGCATCTTCGTCGGGACTATTTGACTCCGGATAATCAAACCGGACCTACATGTATCAACATCAAAAATTCCAATGAGAGAAAAAAATATCAACGATTTTCCGGGTTTTATTAACAGGTTTCACAAAATTGACCTATCTGCTTCCCAAGATGAGCTACATGTTTTGAGCGGTAAAGAGGGGCAGGTCGGTTTTTTTAAGATTTCAAAAGGAAACGGTGTTCCCCCCCACTCTCATGATGACTCCTGGGCAACATTGATTAAAGGGAAAATGTCCATACGGATAGATAGAGACACGATAACCGTCTCCCGGGGAGATTCATGGTTTGTACCCGGTGGGATTGTCCATCAAGGTAAAGCACTGGAGGATTGTTTAATGGTGGAAGTCTTCTGCGAACAACGGTTTGATGTGGAATGAAGTTGGTGGCAAAAGGAATTCTTGTGATGGTGTAACCAAAAACCTTTGTTTGGACGACCTGCAGGCACGGATCACCAATCATCATTATCTTTTTCTGCCGCTAAACTCGATACCCATCCTCTCCATCCGGTTTCTAAGGGTATTGTGATGCATTTTTAAAACAGCAGCAGCTCCTTGTGGACCACTTATTCGCCCTTTGGTCAGATATAAGACATCCAGGATATGTTTTTTGATAATTTCATCCAGGGATGCCGGCGTGGTTGTCTTTTCAACCGGAATGGAGGGGCCGTTAGCCGGTCTTGTTTCGGTGACACCATCAAATGACAGCGGACCCTGTCGATGCTGAATCAATGCACGTTCAACAACATTCTCCAACTCCCTCACATTACCCGGCCATTCGTGGTTGACAAGTTCCCGCATAGTCTCTTTGGTTATTTGCGGAAACTTGTGTATTCCCAACTCTTCTGACTTCTTCCGGATAAAAAAATCAACCAACAGCGGGATATCCTGAATACGATGACGAAGAGAAGGGATTTGAATAGGAAAAGCATTGATGCGAAACCAGAGATCTTCACGAAAACTTCCTTCCGCAACCATTTTAGCCAGATCACGATGGGTTGCGGCAATGACCCTGATATCGAGTTGGATTGGCGGAGACCCTCCCACTCGTTCAATTTCCTGGGTTTGCAGTACCCTCAGCAACCGAATCTGCGCCCAGGGCGGCAATTCTCCTATCTCATCCAGAAAAATCGTTCCCTTATTTGCTCGTTCAAACAATCCCCGTTTTTGAGTAAGAGCGCCTGTGAAAGCTCCCTTCTCATGACCAAACAATTCGCTATCGATCAGTTGCTCCGGAATGGCCCCGCAATTCACCTTAATAAAAGGTTCACGATGGCGGGGGGATTTCCTGTGAATGGCATTGGCAATGACCTCCTTCCCAACTCCGGTTTCGCCGAGAAGCAGAACCGTATTCTTCAGGTGAGCAATCTGCTCCACTTTGTCTGTCACCTCCTTGAGACCCTGTTCCTCTCCAATCACTTCATCGCCGGACCTCGAAATCAGGGCATTGTTCAGGTAGCGGTTATCTGAAAGCAGCTCCTCTTTAAGCTGGACCAGGTCCTGATGCTGCAAAGCGTTAGCCATGGCAATGGCAAAGGGCTCTCGCAGGAGAGAAAGAAGGTGCAAATGGGTCTCATTGAACCGGTTTTTGTCAGATGCAAAAAAATCGATCACTCCCAGACGCCTGCCTTCGATATAAAGACGCAACGCAATAAAAGAACACCCCCGAAGTCCAAGTTCCCGGGTAATGATACTACCCACGACATCCTCGTCCGGATTGTTGATAATCCTTTGATCCTTCATTCGCTGCCCGCTCTCAATGCTTCTGATCACATCCCCGGGAAGCTTGATGGTTTTATCCATCTGCCGCCCTCCTGCGGCATCCGCTTTCGCAATGTAACGCAATCCGTTCAGCCTTGGCTCATAGAGGTTCATGTAGATCTCGCTGACCGGCAGGTGTTGTGCTATCAAACGGCAGCAACGCCAAAGAGCTGTTTTAATGTCCAGGCTGCTGCAGATAGCCAGGGTGGCCTCCCGGAAAAATCGATTCTCATCAATCATTGTTTATATTTTATGAAAAAACCTAATATGGGAATTGATAGGAAAAATAACCGTAATTGGTTTCTTATTTACCCGTATTGGGTTATTAATGTCCAGTTCTTTCTACAAATAAATGAAATTATAAACAAAATACTAACGGCACACTGTTTGCTGATAGAATAGTGAATGCCTTGTAAAGGGCATCATTCCCCATTGGCCCGATGTCTGATGTTTCCTCAACATCCAGGCATCGGGTCATTAAAAATCCATCTAAGTTCAGTTGGGTATTTGCCAACCGGATCCCGTTTTTTCAACTGCAAGGAGTCAGTATTATGGTTGCCCTGCTTATAGACCAGGTTGTCACCAAATCACCACGATTGTCCCTGATTATATTTGAAGTAATGCTGACAGGGCTGTTTTTTATGTTAAGGGTCAGGGCAGCAATAGATCCTGCCTACCGCAGCAGATTGCGGGAACGGAACTTATCGGCACGAATCTGTATCCGTAATCATGGTGTCGGCCGCACCTTCATCTTCAGGAACGGCAAGATTACCTCTTTGAAAGATCACGCCTGGAAGCCTGATGTCAGGGTAGTGTTCCGGGATGCGCCGGCAGCCCTGAAGCTGATTACAGGCATGGACGATTATTTCAGGCAGATTCATGCCATGAAGAATTTTCATGTGGATATGGAAGGTCCGGACGAATTGTCACTCTGGTTTATGCTGACACTCAAAATGCTGGTAAAAAAGCCTGGTAAAAACCGGTTCGGCACTCTCATGAAGGATGGTACAGTCCGCCATACCAGTAATACCAACGGCGGTCCTGTGTTTGTATATGTTAAAAACGGCAAAATCATCAGGATCACTCCCATCGAATTCGATGAAACGGATGCACAACCCTGGACCATAAAAGCGAGAGGCCGATCATTCACACCACCGAGGAAGGGGACGGTTAACCCCTTTGTTTTTGGTTTGAAATCATTGGTTTATTCACCTGACAGACTTCTCTACCCCATGAAAAGAGTTGACTTCGATCCCAAAGGTGAGCGGAATCCTCAAAACCGTGGGATATCCGGTTATGAGAGAATCAAATGGGATGAAGCACTTGATATTGTCGCCAGTGAGATTAAACGGGTGAAAAAGGAATACGGTCCCGGCGCCATCATGAACGGCAGTGGTTCCCATCACACCTGGGGTAACATCGGATACTGGTTGAGCGCAAGGACACGGTTTATGAACTCCATTGGCTCCAGCCAGACAATTCACAATCCGGACAGTTGGGAAGGATGGTACTGGGGAGCCATGCATCACTGGGGCAACAGTATGCGGAATGGAGCCAGCGATACATACGGTACCGTTGAAGATTGCCTGAAAGAGTGTGAGCTGATTGTCTTTTGGTCCAGTGATCCGGAATCTACCAGCGGTGTTTATGGTGCATTTGAAGGGACAGTCAGGAGACAGTGGGCAAAAGAGCTGGGAATCAAAATGGTCCATATTGACCCATTTTATAACCACACGGCAGCTCTGCTTGGTGGCAAGTGGCTCGCGCCGAGACCTGGTACAAGCCATGCCATGGCTCTGGCTATTGCCTATGTCTGGATTGTGGAGGGATCATTCGATAGAGAGTACATAGCCAAACGAACATCCGGTTTTGAATCCTGGAAAAAATATATTCTCGGTAATGATGATGGAATTGCCAAAACCCCGGAGTGGCAGGAAGTGGAAACAAATGTCCCGGCGAAAGATGTGAGAGCCCTTGCCAGGCTTTGGGGAAGTAAAAAAACCTATCTCTCACCGGGCGGTCTGGTGGGATTCGGAGGCGCCTGCAGAAGCGCAACCGGAATAGAATGGGCTCGTTCAATGGTATGCCTGATGGCCATGCAGGGACTGGGAAAACCGGGCATCAATATGGGAGGCCTCCAACAGGGAGCTCCCCTGGATACCAGTTTTTTCTTTCCGGGATATGCCGAGGGTGGGATGTCCGGTGATCTTGATACTACCGGATTGAGGATTAATATGTATCAACGAATGCCGCAGCTCCCGACCATGAACACCGTCAGCCAGATGATTCCGAGACTCCGTATCCCGGAGGCCATACTGGACGGATCCTGTGAAGGCTACCCGACCGACCCGCGCAGTATTGAGGGTCAGTTCAAGAAATTTACTTACCCTGCACCGGGGCATTCCCCGGCCAAATTATACTACAAGTACGGAGGCTCGCATTTCGGTACCATGTCAGATGCCAATCGCTATGCCAAAGCTTACCGCAGTGAAAATCTTGAGTTTGTGGTCAATCAGTCGATCTGGTTTGAGGGTGAAGCCAAATTTGCTGACATCATCTTCCCGGCCTGCACCAATTTTGAACGATGGGATATCGGAGAAACAGCAAACTCGGGTGGATACAGCCATCACCAATTCATTCAATGGAACCATCGGGTGATCACCATGCAGCATAAATGCATCGAGCCGCTGGGAGAATCCAAATCAGACTACCAGATATTTCAGGAGCTTGCTGAAAGGTTGGGATTGGGCGCTGCTTTTTCGGAGAGCACAACGGAACTGGAATGGTGTCGAAGGTTGTTTAACGCCAGTGATTTGCCCCAGGTTATCTCCTGGAAAAATTTCCTGAAGAAAGGCTACTACGTGGTACCGGCTCCCGAAGAAGACCTGCGGGCACCGGTCTCCTACCGGTGGTTTGCCGAAGGACGCCCAAAGGATGTCCCAGAACTTTCCCCGCTTCCGTCGGATTACACGGAAAAGTGGCGATCGGGATTACAGACGCAGACAGGCAAGCTTGAATTCGAATCTTCAAGCCTGAAACGATTTGCCCCGAATGATCCGGAACGGCCCCTGATTCCTACCTATGTTCCATCCTGGGAAGGACATCACACGAGTTCACTTGTGAGGAAATACCCGCTACAGTTGATCTCTCCACATCCCCGGTACAGTTTCCATACCATGTTTGATGGCAAGGACGGGATTGTAAATGATGTCAAAGATCACCGGGTACTGATTGATGGCTACTACTATTGGATTATTCGAATCAATAGGCGGGATGCTGCGGAGAGGGGGATTCAACAGAACGATCTGGTAAAAGTCTTTAATGATCGGGGTGCTGTGATCTGTGCAGCCCAACTGACCGAGCGTATCGTACCCGGTTCGGTACATTCCTATGAAGGCTCTGCCAAATATGATCCCATCGGTGAACCGGGAAAATCTCCGGATCGAGGTGGCTGTATCAATTTGCTGACGCCGAGTCGAAATATCATAAAAAAATCACACTCAACAGCATCCAATTCCTGCCTGGTGCAGATCGAACTTTGGAATGGAGATTCTAACCTATGAAAAAATGGCATTTTATCATCGATGTTGCAAAATGTGAAAATTGCAACAACTGCTTTCTGGCCTGCAAAGATGAACACTGTGATAATGATTGGCCCGGTTATACAATATCCCAACCTCTTCACGGACAGCGCTGGATGAACCTGCAGCGAACCGAGCGGGGACGGTTTCCTCTGATTGATGTCGCTTATCTGCCAAAGCCTTGTCAGCAATGCGATGATGCACCCTGTATCAAGGTCTCGCAAAATGGCGCAGTTTATAAAAGAACAGACGGTATCGTCATGATTGATCCTCAAAAAGCCAGGGGGCAAAAAGCAATTGTCACTGCTTGCCCTTTTGAAGCTGTTTATTGGAATGAATCTGAACAGATACCGCAAAAATGTACCCTATGCGCGCATCTTATCGATGAAGGTTGGAAGAGACCGAGATGCGTTCAAGCTTGCCCCACCGGAGCTTTGAATACAATTTATCTTGAAGATGCAGCATTCGGGTTGCTGGTAAACGAACAAAACCTGGAAACACTGCAATCAGGAAATAATCCGGCAAAACCAACCGTTTACTACAGAAACCTTTACCGGTTTAATTCAGTGTTTATTGCAGGGAGTATTGCTACAGATAAGGAAGAAGAGAGTAATTGTGTGCCTGATGCCGAGGTGAAACTGTACCGAAAGGAAGAATTGATTGCGACCACAACAACCGATGAATTTGGAGATTTTAAGTTTGACAACCTGCCTCGAAACATTGGTGCATACCAGGTGCAGGTCATAGAACGAGAGGCAATCCTTGACTCCGTACTTGTGACTCTTGAAGAAAGCAAAGTATTGACAACCATCCGGATCTGACCTGACAGGATTCGAAATGCCATTATGAAAAGATGGCTCCCCGCCCCTGATTGTTTTTGATGAAATCCACAAAAAAAAACTGTTTCCATGGGATACACCCGGAATTGAAGAGCCCGGTTTCCGTTTCGAAAACCGGGTTGCCATCGAGCTTTTCGGTAAGAGATTAATGGAAATCCGCATAACTCTTCTGAATCCAACTCCCGATACATGATAATATCTCCAGACATGCCGTAATATATATTTAAAACAAACAGATAGCAAAATGATCAAAAAAGGCTTGACTATATACGACACCTGTCATATTGATTCATATATGACAGGTGTCGTAAAAGGCTTCAATGAAGAATCTGTACTTAATCAAATGTCCGAAGGTCGGATTTGGCGGGGGATGAGTTGATTGTCACCGTTGTAGAATCAAATCGAATGAGACTTTTTTAGCCTTTGGAATCAGCGTTAGTCCTGTCGTGTTGGATTATATGGAAACCGGAAGGGTTGGATTGCCGTTCAAACTTGAGGGATAAGGAGAGGAACAGGCAGAATCCGGGATTTGATTCGTTTGCGGTGAAAAGGCGATGTGAGCTTCTGTTGGATTTGCTGGTGATCGTTTTGGCAACAGTTTTTGAAGGAGCTTAGAAGACCGTGATCCGAGAATTAAACGGACTTGTCGTTTGATCACTTTAATTGGAGGAGTCATGAAAAAGGTTTTATTTAGTATCTGTTTATCTGTTTTTCTGGTGGTCGGATCGCTATCGGCGTTTGCGACTCCGAAGGACACTTTCATCGTGGCGGATATCGGTCTTCCGGAATCACTGGATCCGGCAAAGGGCTATGATACTTCCACATTGGGAGCCTTGATCAATATTTACGAAACATTGATAACCCCGAAAGGTGCTGCTGCTGATGAGTATGAAGGTCTGATTGCCACCGAGGTTCCTACAGTGGACAATGGCGGAATTTCCAAAAATGGCACCCGTTATACCTTCAAGATCCGTAAAGGGGTGAAATTCCACAATGGTGAGACCCTGACCCCGGAAGATGTTGTCTACTCCCTTAAACGCTCCATGGTAATGGATCCCAATGGCGGCCCCATGTGGATGCTCCTGGAAGCGGTAACGGGAGTCGGCAATACCCGAAAGGATGGCAAGATTGTTCCCGGAATCTTCGACAAGATTGACAAGGCGATCTGGGCTGAAGGTAACAAAGTTATCGTTCAATTACCCAAGCCTTATCCACCGATACTGGGAATCCTGGGGTATTCTTCCGGTTCCATTCTCAACAAGAAATGGGCAATCGCCAACGGCGCCTGGGATGGCAACATTAAAAATGCTGCCAAGTATAACGATCCGGTAACCGGCCAGGAACCCCTTGTGAATAAGACGAATGGAACAGGACCTTACAGGCTGGTGAAATGGATCCGCTCGGATCAGATCATCTACGAACGTTTTGAGGATTATTGGGGAAAGAAACCCCAGATTAAGAATGCCATCACCAAGATTATCCCGGAATGGTCTACCCGCAAGCTGATGCTGCAGAACGGTGATGTTGACCGGGCTTTTATCGGCGCACCTCAGTATAACGAGGTTAAGGCGATGAATGGTGTTAAGGCTGATAAACTGAACCAGTTGTCCTATGTCGGTGTTATGTTCTGTCAAAAGGTCAACACCACTGCCAATCCCTATGTAGGAAGTGGAAAGCTTGACGGAAAAGGGATTCCCGAGGATTTCTTTTCCAATATCAATATCAGAAAGGCTTTTGCTCACGCCTACAATCACCAGGAGATCATCGAAAGTGTGATGAATGGCTTGGGTGTTCGCCCCTCTTCTCCCAATATTTACGGTATGCCCTATCGAATCGATGTTCCGATTCCGGAGTTCGACCTGGCCAAAACCGAAAAGTACCTGAAGGGAGCTTATGGCGGCCAGTTGTGGAAAAAAGGTCTTAAAATGACCATTGCCCACAACGAAGGACGGATCGAGCGCCGTGCCGCAGCCCTGCAGATTGCGGAAAATATCATGTCACTGAATCCGAAATTCCATATCGAACTTCAGCCCATGGTTTGGAGTGATTATGTTGGTGCCCTGCGGGAAAGTCGATTTGCCGTATTTATCATCGGTTGGGGAGCGGATTACCCGGATCCTCATAATGTCATCCATCCCTTCATGAGCAGCAACGGAACCTATGGCCAATTCCTTAATTACAGGAATCCTGAAGTGGACAGGTTGCTTGATGAAGGTATTGTCACAGCCGCTGCTGAACAGCGACGCAAGATCTATGAACGTCTGCAGCACATCTGGGCAAACGATTATATTGGTATGATCGCTTTCCAGGCAACCGAGGCTCTGGCACTCAGGGATAACATCTCCGGATATTATAAAAACCCGCTTTATGGTCCTTCGGTCGTTATCTTCAAAGATATTGTCAAGGATTAGAAGAGAAGCGATGGCAGACCTTCGCTAGTATCGGGGGCGCGAGCAAAATCTGTTGCCCCCGTAACCCTGCGAGTACGCCGGACAAGTTGTTCTTCAGAACGCAGCAAAACTTCAAAAACTCTGAACTTTGTCATTAAAACCGAGACTGGGTAATCAAATCGAGGTATTCGTTGGCTTCATATATACTTAGAAGATTGTTTTTCCTGATATTTGTTCTGTTCGGGATCTCCGTGATCGTGTTCGGTATCATGATGTCATTCGGCCCCGAACGTCGGGCTGCGGCCTATATCACCACTCCGCAGCAGATCAATGCCATTCCGGAAATCATTAAAACCTATGGCCTGGATGATCCCTTTGTCATCCAATACGTTCGCTGGATCAAGGAGATCTCCAAGGGAAATTTCGGCTGGTCGAGATATGGAGCCATGCCTGTCTGGGACGCTTTGCTGACTTATCTGCCCATTACCATTGAGTTGAATCTCTTTGCCGCTCCCCTGACCATCATTTTAGGAATATGGCTGGGTACCCGGGCCGGTATCCATAAAAACACTTTCATCGATCATGTCACGCGTATCACTTCGGTGATCGGCTGGTCCTTGCCGACTTTCCTCTTCGGATTGATCCTTTTGATGGTATTTTACGGACTGACCCAATGGTTCCCGCCCGGAGTGCTTGACGATAAATTTATTCGGGAGATTATTCAACACCCGGATCGTTTCACCGCTTATACAGGGATGTATACGGTGGACGGCATTCTCAACAATCGTTGGGACATCACCCTGAACGCTTTGAGGCATCTGGTTCTGCCCGTAATGACCCAGGTCGTCGTTGTTGTGGCAGTGCTGGTGAGGGTGATGCGATCCAGCATGATTGAGGAGATGTCCAAGGAATTTGTCCTCACCGCCCGCGCCAAGGGTGCCAGTGAAAGGACTGTCAATCTTCTTCATGTCAAGAAAAACGCCCTGATACCCGCAGTTACGGTTGCTGGATGGTTGGTTGCCTTATCGTTGCAGGGAAGCATCGCTGTGGAAATCATTTTCAATCGACCGGGAATCGGACAATGGACCGCCGCTTCGGCTATTGCTTTGGAAATGGCACCGGTTATGGGGATGTGTGTATTTCTGGCCATTGTCTATCTAACCACAAATCTCATCATCGATATTTTATATGCGGTGATCGATCCCAGGATTCGTTTGGAGTGAGCTACTCATGTTGAACAATCATCCAAAACTTAAGGAATTAAAATTCACCGCCTCCAGGATCTTTAAAGATCCCTCGGCTATCATCGGATTCAGCCTGATAGCAGTTTTCATCGTAATCGCTATTGGGGCACCCTATTTCGCCCCGCCCAAATGGGAATCACGACCCTATATTATGCCGCATAAAGGATTTTCCAGGATGCCTGAGCCACCCAGCAAAGAGCATATCCTGGGAACCACTTCGGGGCAGTATGACATCTATTACGGCATCATTTGGGGGACTCGCACCGCTTTCAGGGTGGGGCTGGTCGTCGTCGGGTTTTCCCTGGTAATCGGCGTGGCGGTGGGGACCATCGCCGGGTATTTTGGCGGCATTGTCGATGAAATTATCATGCGCCTGGTGGATGTGGTGCTCGCCTTGCCTTACCTGGTTCTGGTAATGGCTTTCATTGTCGCCCTGGGAAAAGGGCTTGACAATGTGATCCTGGCCATTGCCGTTATTCAATGGAGGAACTATGCCCGGGTCATGCGGGCCAGCATTCTGACCCTGAGAGACCTGGATTACGTCCACGCCTCCAAACTGATGGGGATATCCCATCTTAAGATCATGCTGACCCATATTATACCCAACGGCATCTTTCCGGTTCTTGTTATAGGCTTCATGGACATCGGCTCCATCGTCATCACCGCATCCTTTTTAAGCTTCCTTGGACTGGGAGCTCCGCTCGGTTACGCCGATTGGGGACAGATGGTGGCAATGGCAAGAGACCATATCATCGGTCCTCCCGGAAACCCAATGCAGTACTGGCATGCCATTCTGATCCCCGGCGGGGTCATGATCCTGTTTGTGCTGGCCTGGAACCTGATTGGCGACGCCTTGAGAGATGCATTCGATCCGAAGGTGAGAAGAACCTGAAAACCAGCTTTAGAAATATACCCCAAAGTGAGGATAAGCGATTTTGTCCTTTCCTCACCTTGGTTATTTGGAAAATGCACAATGTGCCTGCTAAAACCCCGAATTCGGATCTCTGAAAAGGGAAGGTGTACGGGAATCTGTGCTTTGGTTAACGACCGCCCGGAATTCCCGATCAATCAATGAGACTCTGCATGGCGAAAGTAATTGAAATCAAGGATGTGAACACGAACTTCTATACCTATGAAGGGATCATCAAAGCCCTGGACAGTGTCAGTCTAACCATTGATCACGGATCGACCTTTGGGCTTGTGGGAGAATCGGGATGCGGCAAAAGTGTGACAGCACGCAGTATTATGAGAATCGTCCAGGAACCGGGGAAAATTGAAAGCGGTAAAATCCTCTTTTATCCGGATCCGAATAAAAATGGTGAAGGGGTAGATCTTCTGCAAAAGCCCGAGAGTTATATGCGTGATCTGCGTGGGGATAAAATCTCCATGATTTTTCAGGAACCCAATTCGGCATTGAACCCCATTTTTACCATTGGGTTTCAGATATCCGAAAGCCTGCTCTTCCATCGCAAAAAAGAGCTCTGTCAGAGTGTGGTCGACGATCTCGGCAAAACCGGCAACGGTCTGTTCATACCCTTAAGTGCACTGTTGAAGAAAATCTATGAAATAGGCGCCCGTAATCCGGAAGCTCTCTTACTTGGCCTGTTCAGCCGGATTCCGATTCTCAAACGCTGGGACAGACTTCTTAAGAAAAAAGCCCTGAACAGGAGTATCGAGCTCATTGACGACCTGGGTATTCCGAACCCTCAAGAGGTCGTTAAACTTTACCCGCACAATCTGTCGGGTGGTATGAAGCAGAGGGTGGTTATCGCCATTGCACTGGCTTGCCACCCGGTGCTTCTGATAGCGGATGAAGCCACTTCCAATCTGGATGTAACCATTCAGGCGCAGATTCTTAACCTGTTAAAAGAGCTGAAGAAAAAGGAGATCTCCTCGGTACTGTTGATCACGCACGACCTGGGGGTTGTGGCACATACCTGCGATCGGGTGGGCGTGATGTACGCGGGACAACTCTGCGAGGTTGCGGATGTCAGGGACATATTCGAAAATCCGCGACACCCCTATACTTCGGCATTATTGGGATCAGTCCCGAAACTGTTACAGAAAAAGACGCTCCAATCCATCGAGGGAAATGTTCCCAACCTGGTTAATCCGCCCGAGGGGTGTCGGTTTCATCCACGATGTCAATACAAAACGGATATCTGTTCGGAAAAAGCGCCACCAATGGAGGAGGTGGGAACCAACCACTCCGTGGCCTGTTATCACCACTTGTCAGGGTAATGCTGCCCTTTGATTGCCTGGTTAAAAAGTCACTTTTCATTTTTCCTCCTTAAAAATAACGGTGCTTCTTACGAATGGCAATCAAGGGGCTTCATGAAATATGGGGACAAAACTTGTTTCCGTAAAAATAGGTCTTGTCCCCGTATTTTAAATCCAAAATCTATCATGCAAAAACTACTTGAGCTAAAAAACCTTGTTAAACACTACCCGATACGAGGCGGTATTTTTAGACGCCAGGTCAATTCTGTCAAAGCTGTGGACGGCATTGACCTGGACATTTACAAAGGGGAGTGTTTGGGGCTCGTCGGCGAGTCGGGATGTGGCAAGACTACCGTCAGCAAGACCATTGTCCGACTGCATGATCCCACCTCGGGAGAAATCCATTTTCACAAACAGAATGGAAGTGAAACTGTTGTGACCGATATCTCCAGAATCTCGCATAATGCGTTGAAGAAGAGCAAGATCAGGGGAAAACTGCAGATGGTGTTCCAGGATCCCACCACCTCAATGGACCCGAGAATGCTTATCAAAAATGTCATCGCCGAACCGATCAAGGGATTGGAAAAAACAAGTAGTAGGGAACTGGAATCCCGCATAATTGAGCTGTTAAATCTTGTAGGATTGAGCAAATATCACCTTTTGAGGTACCCACACGAGTTTTCCGGGGGTCAGCGTCAACGAATTGCCGTGGCAAGAGCAATTGCCACCAAACCCGATTTTATCGTTCTGGACGAACCCACCTCCGCCCTGGACGTTTCGGTTCAGGCCCAGATTCTTAATCTGCTAAAAAAACTGCAGGAAGAGTTCAATCTAACCTATCTTTTCGTGACCCATCACCTTTTGGTTGTTAAGTACATCAGCACACGCATAGCAGTGATGTACCTGGGCAAGATTGTAGAATCGGCACCAACGGACAGGCTGTTTGAAAGACCCGTCCACCCCTACACCAATGCTCTGCTGTCCGGAATTCCGGTCCCTAATGTTAATTATACGCCCCGTCCGATTATCCTTTCGGGCGATGTCCCCAGCCCTATCGATCCGCCGCCGGGATGTAGATTTTCTACCCGCTGTCCTTTCGTCAAGGAACGTTGTTCTGCTGAAATCCCTAAACTCAAAGAGATCGAACCCGGCCATTCCGTTGCCTGCCACCTTGCCAGCGAAACCGAAAAACTCATCGCAGATAAATACGGTTCCCGCTAAAAAAGATACCTAACCACTATTCGACCGGCTAGTTCAGTTCTTGTTTTCAATACCGGTCTAAGATACGAGTACTCAAGATCCCGGTCTGTATTCACCGGCTTCCATAATACGGACTCTTGTTCCATAGCTCGCCTTGTATCCCAAGGTTTCACAAAAGTCTTGACGAGTGCGACAGTTGTCATATAAATTTTTCATGACACGTGTCGTAGAAATGTTATCAATTATAACTATGGTGGATTATGGAAAAAAAGGATCTTCCAAAGCTTTCCGAAGCGAATTTTGAGGTCATGAAAATTGTCTGGGAGAAGGGTGAAACCACGGTAGTTGAGGTCATGGATGAGCTTAATGCCAATCGCACCAACAAACTGAAAAGGACCTCTGTTCAGGTGATGCTGACCCGGCTGGAGAAGTACGGCTGGGTGACGCACAGGAAGGAAAACCGGATGTATTACTATAAGGCACTGCGTGAAGAGCAATCGACCCTGCGCGACATCGTTGAAGACGTCAAAAAAAGGGTATTTCGCGGTTCCAGCAGGGAGTTGGTGAAATGCCTGTTTGAAGAGAGTGATATCACTTCGGAAGAGTTGGATCGCATATCCGATTTGCTGGAAAAAAAGGAGAAGGATTAGATCATGGGACCTGAATTTCTGTTTGAATCCGTAAAATTCGCAGACTGGATGTTCAATATCGCCTTTCAATCCACAGTCGTTCTGTTACTCAGTCTGCTTATAAGACGTTTATGCAGAAGAAGTGCAGCACCGATACGCAGCAATATCTGTCTGATTACCATGGCCATACTGCTTATTTTGCCCTTTGCAGCCATGGTATCGATTCAAACCAAACCCACCAGGCTTAATATTTTGCCCCAACCGGCTGAAATCAAGAGAAACATAGATGAGTCCTTTGGCAGATTCGATGAGGAGTCCATGCGCATCATCTCCTCCGGATCGACAAACGAAAAACCTGTGCAAACGTCAAAATCCTCGGCAACTCTATCGCACCATAAGTTCACCCTGTTTGGGATCATCTGGTTGTCCGGGTCCTTGCTGTTTCTGATCAGGTTGGGTCACGGTCTCTTACGTGTCAATAAATTCAAATCCTGCCTCTCTGAATTAGACGACCCAAATGTCAGAAAAGTTCTCAAAACCGTAACGCTGGTATTCGATATCAACAAGCCTCCCGGTCTTTACACCTCACCGCTGGTCAATTCACCTCAAACGCTGGGGGTTGTCCGACCCTGTATCGTTTTCCCCGAGAACTTCTCCGGGTTGGCCAGTGAAGAGGAACTGAGGAGTATCCTGTTGCATGAAATGTCACATGTTTATCACATGGACCATTGGACCGGGCTCATGCAGCGCATCGTAACCGCGCTTTACTGGTGGCATCCCCTTGTCTACTCCCTGGTTTCAGAGTTCACGATGGAACGTGAATATATCAGCGACAATTATGCCATCAGCCATGGGAATCCGATGGTGTTCGCCCGCAGCCTGCTGAAACTGGCAAAGAACGCGTACCAAATCAGGCAACTACCGGCCACCCTGGGAGTGGCAACTTCAAAAACCACCCTTGAAACCCGAATCAAGACTATCATTTCCGACAAGCGGTCAACCGAAACCAAAACAAAAAAAAGAACCTTCACCTTCCAGATATCGGCAGCAATTGCGCTGTTGGGGCTGCTGCTTTGCGTAAACTGGACAACAGCCGCCCAGAAGGTTCTGGAAAAGACAGCAACGTTTCCCTATCTGGAAAATCCCCATATGATGGACATTGATGAGGATTATATCTACGTTGCGGAAAACGATGATTTGTACATCATAGACCGCTCGAATTTTCTCCTGAAGCGGACCATTCGCAATATCGGCGTCGGCGATATGTGGAGCTATCGTATCCGGGATATCAATGTCAAAAGTGATCGTATCTATACAACCACCAAGTACTATGTCAGGCTTTTTGACAAACAGACGGGAGAACAGATCTCTACATTCACCAACTGGAAACGTAAACTGGGGGAGGTGGTTCCCTTTGGGGATAAGTTGATCAAAGTGTATTGGGAGAAACCCAACACGGTTTTGTCGCTTTGTGATCTCGACCTGGAAAATTGCAAGACAATTCTCAAGGTTGAAGACTCCGAGTGTGATTTTGAAACCAAAAAATGCAACTATTTCGGTTCCTCCTGGAGTATCGACAACGATGATGAACAGCTCATCGTGGCCATGAACAGGGATTTCACCATCCTTCGATTTGACAAAAATGGCAACAGGCTGCCGGATATAATCATGGATTATCCTGAGCGAGTGCCGGTAACCAACGAGTTTATCGAAGCCAATCTGGAACGCTGGAAAACAAAGGACAGGGAAAGCTATAAGTATCTTACCGCAAGGGGATATCAACTTGACTATCCGAAACACTTCCCAGCAATTGCTGAAGTGACCATCTCTAATGGAATCATCTACGCTTCAACCTACCGTATCAAGGACAACAGGCTGGAAACCTATATTTTTGATTCGGATGGTCATTTTATCGAGAAAAGCTATGTCGCCACCAAATACGCCTGGTCCAGCCCCAGCAAGGGACCTTCCAAAATAAGGGAGGGCAAGAGTTTTGAACTGGCCTGGGACCAACATAGTTGGCATCTCTATGTTTCCGAGATCAATTAGGGGCAACAAAGATCAGGCTAAATCCTTCGCCAGGGTGAACTGAATACTCCGAACCATGTACAAGCCATATCCCATCCATTGTGGAGCACCAAATCGACATCCCCTGTAAAAAGGCTGACTGAACTCGGTAGGAACATAAAAACACCATTGTCATCTCCCTGAAAACAACGAACCCCTCTGCTATTGACAAAGCAGTGAACGCTTCTCATCATTGAAGGAGGAGACTGTGATTCCTCAGTCTCTGCTGTCAACATTCAAACCCGGGATGATATGAAATACAGAAAATTCGGCAATCTCGATTGGGAAGTATCCGCACTTGGTTTTGGCGCCATGCGGCTTCCGGTCTTGAACGATAATCAATCGGAAATCAACGAACCCGAAGCCGAGAAAATGATCTGCGAGGCAATCGACAGGGGGGTGAACTATATCGATACTGCCTACATCTATCACAACGGAAAAAGCGAGCCTTTCCTGGGTAAGATCCTCAAAAACGGATACCGGGAGAAGGTGAAACTGGCGACCAAATTACCCCCCTGGTTCGTTAAATCCGCCGGGGATTTTAATCGAATTCTGGAAGACCAGTTGAAATTCCTGCAAAACGAAACCATCGAGTTTTACCTGCTGCATGGACTGAACGACGTGCAATGGCCGAAGCTCAAGGAGCTGGGTGTCTTGGAATGGGCGGAGAAGATGAAAAAGGAAGGCCGAATTCAACACCTGGGATTTTCCTTTCATGATCACCTGGATCTATTCAAAGAGATCATCGATGAGTACGACAAATGGGAGTTTTGTCAGATCCAGTACAACTACATGGATATCGAATTCCAGGCCGGCAGGGAAGGTCTGGACTACGCCGCGGATAAAGGTTTGGGCGTAGTTATCATGGAACCGCTGCGCGGAGGGCAGCTCGTCAACAATCTGCCTGAATCGATTACCGAGATCTGGGACAACGCGCCGGTACAGCGAAAAACAGCAGACTGGGCTCTTCAATGGATTTGGGATCACCCCGGGGTGTCAACGATTCTGAGTGGAATGAGCACCATGGACCAGGTGCGGGAAAACCTGTCCAGTGCTGAAAAAGCCGAGGCCGGAACCTTGAGCGAAGCAGAATTGAACGTTGTGGAAAAGGTGCGTCAGGAGTTTCTGAAAACCACCCCGATCCCGTGTACCGGTTGCAAATACTGTCTGCCTTGTCAGGCCGATGTGGCAATCCCCACCATCTTCCAGCGTTATAATGACGGATTCCGTTATCAGAATATGGACCGGGTGCGGAAGTTTTACAACAGCTTTCTGAAGAATCAACAGGGGGACCGTTGCGAAGAATGCTACGAATGCGAGGAACATTGTCCGCAGGAGATCGCCATTGTTGAGTGGTTGAAAAAATGCCATGAGACACTGAAATCCGACTGACAAAATGGAAAATCATAAACCAGGTGCGAGAGGGCCATATTTCATCATTCCCTCGTACCGGAAACCTGATGATTTCCCGACTGGGGTCATGTCAACGCTCAACCGTAGCTTCGATCCCGGAAATGTGGGGACACAGTTGAAGCGACACTATAAATAATTCAACCAAATAACCAAACACGACAAAATGAAAAAAGAGTTAATTAATCCCGAAGGGACAGAAGTCGTTTATCAGACCATGCGGTTTTCCCAGGCAGTGAAAGTGGGAAATATGATTTGGGTATCGGGGCAGGTGGGTATTGATGAGACTTTCCAGCCGGCAGAAGGAATGGAGGCCCAAGCGAGGCTTGCTTTCAAGAATATGCAACAGGTCTTGAAGGAAGCAGGAGCCGAACTGTCCGATATCGTCGAGCTGGTCACCTACCACACGGATATCACGGACATGAAAGCTTTTGCCAAGGTGAAGAATGATTTTATCACCGACAACTACCCTGCCTGGACAGCCGTTGGCGTAAAGGAACTGGTTATGCCCGAGCTTCTGGTTGAAATCCGGGCAACTGCCTGTATCGGGGAATAGTAGCCAATCTTCCCTATTGAATCCTGGATTTGCAGAAATCCCCGCATCAACTGTTGGCATCTTCCAGGGGAAAGAACTTGGGATAGAACTTGATGGCCACCAGCCCCGCCAGATACATCACCAACCCGAATATTCCCGAAACCCAGAACATGGACGAGTAGAAATCTCCCATGGCGTCCTGAATCAGGATAGCGATGGTCATGGCCAGCGAAGCATTCCGCAAACCGGTCTCCAGCGATATGGCCCTGGCCTGAAAATTGGAAACCTTGAATAGCTTGGGAACGATACCACCGATGATCATCCCGATAAAGGTGAGCAACAACACCATGGTATAGAACTTGAAGTTGTGACGTTCCGTATCGGTGAACCCCTCCAGGTTATTGAGAATGCCGGCAACAATCAGAAACAGAAGGGCTACAATCCCCAAAGCGCTGAAAGCAGGCACCATTTTTTTGGCCAAGTTCTCATTCAACTTGCGAACAAACATACCGATCATCAACGGTATGATGACCAGCACGACGATCGTTAAAGAGATCGTCCTGGTTGGCACCTCGATGTCGGGGATGCCTGCGCAATAGGCGCTCAGCAGCAATGGCAGAAAGATTATGGAAAGCACTGTGGAAATCGAAGTCAATGATACGGAGAGGGCCACATCCCCCTTTGCATAGTGGGTCATCAGGTTGGATGTTACACCACCCGGTGTGGCGGTGATCAGCACCATACCCACAAAAATGTAAGGAAATGCATCGTGAAATCCCATGACATATCCCAGGGCAACGGCAATCAGCGGCATCACTCCAAACTGCAGTACTTCTCCGATCAGGATACCCTTGGGCTTTGATATCAGAACCGCAAAATCTTTTCCGGTCAGGGTCAGACCCATTCCCACCATCACCAGGAATAGCATGAGGATGATCGCCAGCTTGAAAATCTTATCCAGCACCGGTTGCACGGGACGCTGGTTAAACCTGGCCACCTGAAAGGATTCACCTCCAATATCCATGGTTTTGGATTTGATACTAAACTCCATCTTGTTTTCCAGCATGGAGGTTAAATCCAGGTAATCCGCATGAGTACGATCGGGAATCGACAATATGAATATCTCCCCGTCGGTGCGACGGACGAAAAAAAGCTGGGTTTCATCTTCGCTTCCTTCCTGTTGAACGGACTCCAGGTATCTTAAGTGTCCCTTGAATTCCAGATTCTCACCCTCCTGCCAGTTCAAATCACGGGATTCGGTATTCAGTCGTTGGATCATCGCGTTATCGCCTGACTTAGCCAGTGAAGACAATTGCTTGTAAATCGCTTCATTTGATTTGTCGGCAGCAACCGCGGTAAACTGAAACCCCATCACCAGCATAAAAAAGCCGGCCATAATCAAAAAGATAAAACGAAACTCTCCTTTTTTGTGCAATTTCATAGCTTGCGCTCTCCATATTTATAAAATTAAAGAGACAACCACCCGGAAACGCTCTCCAACCCCTGGATCGCAGCGAGTAGTCAGTCAAAAATTAATAATACTAAACGGTTGGTTACGGAAATCAGTTAAAAACTGAACAAACCTTCGCAGTTTTTCAGCAAAAGTCAACACCCTTTTCCAGGATTGTCCCTCATCATGAGGATAAAGCTGCAATCCGGACATGATCAGATAACTTTCACCCCCCCGGAAAAAGGTTATCCAAGCTAAGTACCGAGACCGCCAATAAAACATTGCAAAACCAGCCAATATATCCATGAAATCTCTTATTGTTTGTAATTACTAGGGAAACCATTGCATGTGGTTTGCCAGAAAAAAGTTGACAGGTATATTAGAACACTAGTATATCAGTTGTAGATTGAATGAGGAAATCCTGATTTGACTGTTCCTTAAAGGTTGTTTGAGGGTCGGATAACGCTGGTTAAAGGAGATGATATCTATTCAGAATACAAGTTTGCAGCAATGGAACCGTGGCATTCCCGAAAGGATTACAGGAAAAACCGATGCAAGGTGAACGGACATATCGTCATGCCTCTGCTCCAGTGCTGCGTTGACTGAGTAGTAATGAGAAAAAGATCCGGCCAGCGAACGGCTGAAGGATTTCTGAGGAAAGTTTTCATAAGGTTTGTTATATATTGATGAATTCAACCATCATTAGGAGAGAATTATGAAACAAAGGCTTTCAATTTTTGTGATTCTGATCGTCGGTTTATTTTCCAGCACAGCCTATGGGGCCGGGGGATCAAAAGACACTCTGCTCTGGGCGGCTTACGGCGATATTAAAGACTGGGATCCTTCCATAGCTTTTTCCATGGAAGTGGTTATGCTGCGCAGTGTCTATGAAACCCTGGTGACCTATAATCCTCCCGGATCAAAGGAGATTCTGAGTCCGGGATTGGCAACTTCCTGGAGCAAGTCAAAGGACGGGTTAACCTGGACTTTCAAGTTGAGGAAAGGTGTGAAATTTCACGATGGAACGCCCATGAATGCCGAAGCAGTCAAGTATTCCATCGATCGCACCATAAAGATGAAGAAAGGAGCTTACTACATCTGGTCGGCTGTAAAGGAGATACAGGTAGTGGATGCCCACACGGTGAAGTTTCTCCTGAAAGATCCGGCTCCGATTGATTTAATTGCCTCTTCCCAGTATGGGGCCTTTATCTTTTCACCGGCGGCGGCAAAAAAGGGAACGGACTGGTTCATGCAGGGGAATGACGCTGGTTCGGGACCATACAAGATTGAAAGCTGGGAGAAAAGTCAGCAGACGGTGCTGACCCGGTTTGATGATTACTGGAAAGGGTGGTCCGGCAAGCATTTCAAACGAGTGGTGATAAAGGTTGTGTTGGAGAAATCCACACAAGTACAGATGATCAAAAGCGGCGAGGCAGATTTCGCTTCCCTGACACCGGTTGATGCTCTCCCGTCCCTGCGGAAATCACCCGGCGTGGAGGTTCTGACACCGGATTCCTGGATGAATTCTTCCTTCCTCATCAATACCCGGAAATTCCCGACCGATAACCTGAAGATTCGCCAGGCCCTGGCCTATGCCTGGAACTATGATGCAGTTGTTGATTCCATCTATAATGGCATGGCCAAGGTTGCCTTGGGGCCGGTGCCCCAAACCATGTGGGGACATAATGCGGATCTTCCCAAACCGGAGTTCAACCTTACCAAGGCAGCTCAATTGATTAAAGAGAGCGGTATTCCCAAGAACAAATTAAAGATGACCATCGCCTATATCGGCACCTCCCAGGAGTATGAGAATTGTGCTCAACTGCTCCAGGCCAACCTGGCCCAGATCGGTGTTGAACTGGAATTGAAGCCCGGCCCCTGGGGGGCGATCTGGAAACAGGCAAAATCACTGGATACAGCGCCCAATCTTCAATCCATGACCTGGTGGCCGACCTACCCGACACCAAATGACTGGCTGATCGGAATGTTCAAGACCGAGAAAATGGCTCTCTTTAATCTCTCACATTACTCCAATCCCAGGGTTGATCAACTCTTGGAAGAGGGTGTAAGAATGGAGGGAATTGATCAGAAAGCAGCCTCAAAGATCTACCAGGAAGTTCAGCAACTGATTGTGGATGACGCTGCGGCCATATTCTATGCCGATATCCTCACCAGGTCTGTAAAAAGAACCTCCGTAAAGGGTCTTGTAATCAATCCGGCTTATGCCGGGGTGGATTACTATCAATTGTACCGGGAATAGATTGACCGGCAAAAATCTATCGGACATGGGGGTTGATTCAATCCCCATCGTTTCCATGACTGGCAATTCAGAATATGAAGAAGTATCTGCTGAAGCGATTGGCTTTTATTGTTTTCGTGCTGTTGGGGGTTTCAATTATCACCTTTGTGATCTCACACGTGATCCCCGGTTCTCCCGAGGCAATGTGGGTGGGATCCAAACCCACTCAGGAACAGCTTGATGCTGCCATCAAGGAGTTGGGACTGGACCGCCCCCTGCCGATACAGTATTTGAATTACGTCAAAAACCTGGCTATGGGAGACCTGGGTGTATCCCTTAGAACCCGCAGAAAGGTTTCGGAAGAGTTGAACAGACGCTGGGCAGCCACATTCGAACTGGTATCCGTCTCCATGTTAATCGCCCTGATCCTGGGGTTACCGATAGGAGTTCTCTCCGCAACCCACAAGGACAAACCGCTTGATCACACCAGCAGACTGTTTTCCATATCCGGTGTTGCCATGCCGGTTTTCTGGTTGGGAATGACGCTGCAGCTCTTTCTGCATGGCGGATTAAAAATACTACCGCTGCAGGGACGAATTGACTCCCAGGTGCTGATTGATCATCCCATTAACCGAATTACCGGATTCTACCTGCTGGATTCGCTATTAACCTCTAACTGGCCGGCTTTAGCCAGCTCCCTGATGCATATGATCATGCCGGCCATGACCATGTCATTTGCCTGTCTGGCTATTGTTACCCGCATGTCCCGTTCATCCATGCTGGAGGTGTTGAAGGAAGACTACATTGAAACATCGATGGCTTACGGCGTTTCCCGGGTCTCCGTTTTATACAAATACGCCCTGAAAAACGCCCTGATTCCAACAGTGACGGTGGTAGGTCTGAACTATGGTTTGATGTTGGGCGGCTCCTTTATGATAGAGTCCATATTCGACTGGCCGGGTTTGGGACGCTTCGCCGTGCTCTCCATCCAGACCAACGATTTTCCGGCGATTATGGGAGTGACCATTCTCTTTGCCCTGACCTATGTGATCCTCAACCTGGTAATCGATCTGATCTATTTCCTGATTGATCCGCGAATACAGAGACCGGGGGAGGGGACATGAAAACTTCTGCCTGGATTCGCAGACTGAAGGAAAGCATGAGATATCTGCTGCACCTGGGTCGGAGGAATCCTTTGTTCATTCTGGGGATGGTGGTGGTTTTAGGTTTGGTCTTTTGCGCCATATTCGCACCGTTGATAACCCCTTACCCGAACGATGCCAAATTCGGAATCAATTTCGCAGAAAAACTGCAGAGCCCAAGTGCGAGGCACTTGTTCGGCTCCGATGCCCTGGGCCGGGATATATTTACCAGGGTGATTTTCGGCGCAAGGATGTCGTTGCAAATCGGCATTACCGTCATCAGCATCGCCCTGGTTATTGGTATTCCGCTGGGATTGATCGCGGGTTTCGCCGGGGGCAAGATCGATGAATTGATTATGCGCGTGGCGGATGTTTTTCTGGCCTTTCCCTCTATCTTGCTGCCGCTGGCCATTGCGGCTGCTTTGGGTGCTTCCATCGTCAATGCGATGATTGCCATCGCCGTATCCTGGTTCCCCTGGTATGTGCGAATCATCAGGGCCCAGGTACTGTCCGTGAAAGAGGAGTTATATGTTGAGTCGGCCCGCTCCATCGGCGTCAGCAATTTCAGGATTATTATTCGACATATCCTGCCCAACTCCCTGAGCCCTGTTATCATTCAGGCATCCATGGACATGGGCTATACTATTCTGGCTGCGGCAAGCCTCAGTTTTATCGGTGTGGGAGCAAAACCGCCAACGGTGGAATGGGGATTGATGATCACATCAGCCAGGGCTTATTACATGGATTACTGGTGGACAGTCATTTTTCCGGGATTGGCCATTTTTATCACTGTTCTTGCGTTTAACCTGGTCGGTGACGGGTTGCGGGACATTCTGGATCCGAAAATGAGGGACTAGCGGTCTGTATGGAAAACAACTCCGTTTTGGCAATCGAAGATCTGAGAACCTATTTCTATACCTATGGCGGAATTGTCAAAGCTGTCGATGGTGTCAGCCTGTCCATCGCACCAAAAGAGGTGCTCGGTATTGTCGGCGAAACGGGTTGCGGAAAATCCATTACTGCCAGATCCGTTTTAAATCTCATCCAGGAGCCGGGTCGGATCGTTTCGGGAAGGGTTATGCTGGACAATGAAAATCTGCTGGAGAAAACCGAAAGAGAACTGCAGCAAATCCGCGGTGGCAGGATAGCCATGATTTTCCAGAATCCACTGACATCGCTCAACCCGGTCTTCACGATTGGTGACCAGCTATCCCATATCATCCGGATTCACCAGACACGGAACAAAAAGGAGATCAGGGAGCGGGTCCTGGAGATCTTCTCTCGGGTTCGGCTTCCCAATCCCAGAAGACTTCTTAAAAAATATCCGCATGAGTTAAGCGGAGGTCAGCTTCAACGGATCATGATAGCCATGGCGCTTTCCTGCGAACCTCAACTTTTGATTGCGGATGAACCCACAACGGCTCTGGACGTGACCATCCAAGCCCAAATTCTGACCCTGATGTTGAGGCTCAAAGAGGAGATGCAGACGTCGATAATGATGATCACCCATGACCTGGGAGTGGTTGCCGAGATATGTGATCGGGTGGCTATTATGTATGCCGGTAGAATCGTGGAAACCGGAAAGATCACTGAAATATTTAACAATCCCGGACATCCCTACACAAAAGGCCTGATGCAATCCGTCCCTGGGAAGGCAGTGCGCGGCTCGAAATTGACAACTATCCGGGGATCGGTTCCCAATCTGATTGATCCGCCTCGGGGATGCCTGTTTCATCCGCGCTGTCCGTTGGCTGAAGAGATCTGCAGGGAACAAACACCCGTTCTGGAAACGGGAGAAGATAATCACCATACAGCCTGTTTTATGACTTGAGGGAATATCGAATGGAACCGTTGATCGAATGCAGAGTATTAAAAAAGTATTTCAATACGGATAGCGGAACCGTGCAGGCTGTAGACGGCATCTCCTTTTCCATATTCCCGGGAGAAACTGTAGGTCTGGTTGGAGAGTCGGGTTGTGGCAAATCCACCGTGGGCAGAACCCTGTTGAAACTGATTCAACCCAGCGCCGGTGAAGTTCTCTTCGAAGGAGAAAACATCTTTGATATGGATCGCAATCGACTTGACCGTTTAAAACGAAAAATGGGAATTGTTTTCCAAAATCCCTACTCCTCGCTGAATCCAAGAATGAAAGTGGCGGATATTGTGGCAGAGCCTATTCGAACCCACCGCAAATACAAGAAGGACGAGATCCGCCGTCTGGTGATTGGATTACTGGAAAAGGTCGGTTTGAACAGGGAACACCTCACCCGTTTTCCGCATCAATTCAGCGGCGGACAACGACAACGTATTGCCATTGCCCGGTCCCTCTCGCTGAATCCGTCTTTCCTGATATTTGACGAACCCACATCCGCTCTGGATGTTTCGGTACAGGCCCAGGTTCTGAATCTGATCGAGGAACTCCAAGAACAAAATCACCTGACCTACCTGTTCATCACTCACGACCTGGATGTGGTCCGGCATATTGCTGATCGGGTGATGGTGATGTACCTGGGCAAGTTGGTGGAAAGTGGACCGGTCCCGGAAGTGTTTGAGAGTCCTCAACACCCATATACCAAAGCCCTGCTGTCAGCCATTCCGGGATTTGAACCGGGTATCAGAAAAGAGCGCGAACTGCTGGAAGGCGAGGTTCCTTCACCAATTGACCCACCTCCGGGTTGTCGGTTTCACCCCCGCTGCCCCGTTGTCATTGAGAAATGCGGTCAAATTGAACCGGAACTGAAAACCAACAGGCAACGCCAGGTGGCCTGCCATTTATGCGAAATGTAACTGAGGAGATTTACTTGATGTCACGAAGTGTAAGAATTGCTGCAGTTCAGATGAGGGTGCGATCGGGAGAGGAAAATCTTGAACGTATGGAGGATTATCTGCATAAGCTTAAAGCGGAGGATGAACCGGTGGATTTGGTTCTTTTCAGCGAGCTATGCCCTTTCGGGCCCGACCCTAAATGGGCGGAACCAATTCCCGGCGATTTTACGAAGAGATTCTGCTCCCTGGCCGAAAAATTCAAATTCTGGCTGGTACCCGGCTCCATTAACGAAAACGATGCAGGGAGAGTATTCAATACCGCGCTGGTCATCAATCCCCGTGGTGAGATCGTATCCAAATACAGGAAAGCCTACCCCTGGAAACCGCTGGAAAAATCGGATTCCGGTACCGGCTTTTGCGTATTTGACATCCCGGGCAAGATCCGTTTCGGTCTCTGCATTTGTTACGACCAGTGGTTCCCGGAAGTAACACGACAACTCACCTGGATGGGGGCGGAAGCCATCCTCTGTCCAACCATGACAGGAACCCCGGACAGACCGTTGGAACTCGTTTTAAGCAGGGCCAATGCCATTGCCAACCAGGTCTATTTCATCAACCTCAACGGACTGAAAGAAGGGGGAAACGGCCAGTCCCTGATTGTCGGACCCGAAGGAGAAATTCTGTCCGAGGCAGACCGAGAAGAAGCTATATTAACCGCGGATCTGGATAGCGATCACGTCCACAGAATAAGGGAAAATGGGACATTGGGCGTTAGCCAGGTACTGAAGAGCTTTCGTGAGGAAAGTGTTCACTATCCCGTCTACCATGAAAAGATAGAAGACGGAGAAGGTTTCAAGAACCTGGGTTTGATCCGTCAGATAAAAACCGATCAGTTTTGATGGTATAAACAGAATAATCCGGTTAACCTACTGCAAAACCACAGATGTGGAACCGCAACTAATAAAAGAGCCAACTATGGAAAGCACATTTATCCCCGGTAACAACGGCTTAAGTGAACACAGGTTGTTAAGAACCGAAGTATACGAATACCTGAGATCGGAGTTGCAGACCGGCAATCTCAAACCGGGGATGTTTATCAGCATGAATGTGCTGATGAAAAAACTCAATATCAGCAGGACTCCTCTCAGGGATGCCCTATTGCAGCTACAGGGGGAAGGCTTTGTCAGCTTTCTGCCCCAGAGAGGGATTCGCATCAATCAGCTCTCTCCCAAGGATATCGAAAATCTCTACGAAATTCTGGGGGCGCTGGAATCCCGGGTTTTGCTATCGGTTTTCGATAAGATCGATGCGGGAATGATCGAGGAGATGAAGTTGATTAACCGGAAACTGGAAAAAACCATCGCCAATGACGACCTGAATGCCTATGCCGAGTTGAATGTGGCCTTTCATAACGTCTATATTGCAAAATCCTCCAATCTCCCTCTCTGCAACATGATTCAGATTGTTCGGCAACGGCTCTTTGTCTTCGGCAAGAAGGACTGGAGTCTGAAGATGCGTGAACTGAATCACTCGGAGCATAATGAATTCCTGAAGATACTCGAAACGGGTGATCCCATTAAAACTGCCGACTACCTTAGAGACGTCCACTGCAACTATCAGATTCTTCGAGACGCGGAAAATACGGGGAATGATTGATCCTTCCCGCATTGAAACCCGGATTTCCCCATCAATGAATTGAAAAGGTAGGAACCGTGCCGGGTATTCTACCGGAAAACCATCAACCGGTAGCTCTCAGTGCGCCGGCTATGGCGTTAATGGTAAGTCTGAGCTGAAAAAGCAAGGCTTCAGCAGTTTCTACGTTCTCGCTATCTGTTTCCCTCCATGATTTCAGTAACTGAATCTGACGGGAATGCAGGGGATACAAAGCCAGATCACGAAGGCGATTCGAATGCAAATGGGCTTTTCTTCGCTCTTCAAAGGGAACCTTGAATGTCCTGGAAACCATGTTCCGGGTTAAGGCCAATTCCTCCAGCACATCGCTCAGAATCAGGTCTCGGGTCATATCATCTTCAACCAGGGATGCATACCGTTTGATAACCTTTTCGTTCGTTGCCTGAAGACTGGTTTCTACATTGGAAAGAATATAACGGATCAGGGTATCTTTTGAAACCCCACCCAGCAACTTTTCGGACTGTTGGGGGAAATTGTCTTCCAGGTCCTTTAGTGCTGTACCGGTACCATACCAGCCTGTCAGGTTGAATCGGGACTGCCCCCAGGAGAACACCCAGGGAATGGCCCGCAGGTCCTCAAGACTACGTTTGCCGGTCCTTCTGGCCGGTCTTGACCCGATTTTGCACTGTTCAATGGCATCTATCGGTGTGGCCTGACTGAAAAAAGCAATGAAATCAGTCCGGGAAACCAGGCTCATGTATTTCTCCCGGCTTTTTGCTGCCAGGGTATCAAGATAGGATTCGGAATCCTTTCCGGTCGGTGCAACATGTCTGTGCAATGCGGTGGTCCCAACGGTGCAGGCCGTTAGCAACTCCAGATTATAAGTGGCGTTGATCCGATTGGCGTATTTTTGCTGTATGGTCTCCCCCTGTTCGGTCAATCTCATATCTCCATCAATGGATGAATGAGGCAGCGTCTTGACAAACCATTGGGTGGGGCCGGCACCCCGGCTGATCGTCCCTCCCCGGCCGTGAAAAAAACGAATCCGCACATTTTTCTTCAATCCCGTAGCGGTCAGTTCGGATTCAGCTTTGAAAAGGTGCCATTGACTGGCCATGATACCGCCGTCTTTATTGCTATCGCTGTAACCGATCATAACCTGTTGTACTTTCTCAGTTCTTCCATTAAGCTGCATTCTGTAATCCAGACTACGACGGGTGAAGGGATGATCAAGGAAGCGACCCAGGATCTCGGGGCTGATCTCCAGGTCTTCGATAGTCTCGAATAAGGGGACGACCTGCAGCGGACAGATCTGTCCCTTCTCGGTATGTCTTGTCAAACCGGCCTCCCGGGCCAGCAGAAAAACGGTCAGGAGATCACTCAGGTTCCTGGTCATACTGACAATGAGGGAACCCACCGCATCTGTTCCATTTTCTTCGATAAAACCTGCAACTACGCGGTAACAATCCAGTACGGCCTCTGCTTCCGATCCTGCTTTGACACTGGGCAGTGTGAAGGGTCTTGGTGATTCCAACTCCCGGTTCAAAAACTCCAGCTTCTGTTCTTCGTTCCAGGTCAGATAGGCATCGCCATCCAATCGTGCCGCCTTCATCAGTTGCGACAAAGCCAGCTCATGGAATTGACTGTTTTGACGGATATCCAGGCACGCCAGATGAAATCCGAAACAGCGCAGGACACGAATAGCCGAATGCACATCATTGTAGGCTATTGCCGAAGAACCGAAAGCAATCAAAGCCTCCTGCAAAATCTTGAGATCGTCAATCAATCGCTCTGCTGTCCGGTAACTGGCTTCCGTAACCTGCAATCGCGTGGCGTGATCCCTCTTGACGTTCAGGGGTAGTTTCAGAATAAGCAACCCGAGATACATGCGAAAAACCTGACTTTCATCCTCTGTGTCGGGCTCGATTCCTGCCTGGAGCAGCTCCTTCTTCAATTGGCGGTATCTCTTCTGCAGCCCTGTAGTAGTTTGATTCAGATAACAGAAAAAACTCAGGTTGTTCTGCAGTTTCCGCAGTTCCCTTCTTACCACCACCAGGGCGTTTAAACGAAGGGCTTTCAGCGTATCTCTCGTCACGTCGGCGGTCACCAGGGGGTGGCCGTCCCTGTCTCCGCCAATCCAGCTTCCAAATGAGAGGTTTGGCAACGAATCTGTTTCCCGGATCAAATTGGAATCAAAACCCATTCCTTCCCAGGCTTGAACCAACCTGCGATCCAGGTTCAGAATCACCTCCGGAAAAACATTCATCAGGTAGTGAAGCGTATTGGCAAACTCAGAGGCGACATCCGGTTTGCGAATATGGACCTCCCCGGAACGCCAGAGACGTTCGAGAATCAGTTCCATTTGCCGCTGAATCTCATTCTGCTCCTGCCGTGTATACATGCTGTTTTCCCTTTTTACCAACAACAGGTATAACTCCCTGTGGTGTTGAAGCACAGTCGGCTGTTTTGCTTCGGTGGGGTGCGCGGTCAATACAGGTTCGATCCGGGTTTCCGATATGACCTGTGCGATCTGGTCGACGGTTAATCCGGCATCTTTCAGCTTCTGCAGGTTGTTACTCCAAAGACCATTGATTCGGGTCGGTGAGACCTCCTCCATTTGCCTGCGGATTTGAACAACCCCGTTTTCCTCTGCGATATTTAAAAGATGGAAACAGACCGAAAACAGGTGAACATGATCGTCTGTCATCTGTTCCATGCCCAGTGAACTGATGTCATTAATCCAGGGGATGGACTTAGCCAGATCCGGTTTTTCACAGCGAAGAAGGACATTCTTCAGACAGGTCAGCAGAAACTCCAGATCGTTATAAGCCCTTCCCATGATTTCCTGCGTTTTTTTCAAATCGCTCATGACACTTATTCTCCGATTAATTGCATCAAGGTCCCCAGCGCGCTCTGAAGCCCCGGACATCGACATGTATAAAAGGACCGTGTACCTGTGACCGTTTGTATCGGGCCAATCCGCCAACCAGTTCCTTTTCCGGAAACGCCTTGTGCATTTCATCAACGATATCAAACAGGATTCCGGCATCCAGGTAATTGATTGCCCCGTCCCTGTTAAGATCGTCCATCAAGCCATCTTTAGGCGTTTCATCTATAAAGATATCGGCAGCTCCTCCCCAGACGTGAAAGCTGTACTTCACGTTTCCTATCAGTTCGTTGTAATACGGTGTTCGGTATCCACTCATGATTTCCAATCCGGAACAGGCATATCCCTCGCGATTGACAGCCTGTAGAATCAGTTCCAATTTCAGTAACAACTGCTCCTTTAAAACCACATATTTCGGAAAATGACTGTCCTGCTTGCAGAGAAACTGCTCAAGCCTGAAATGAGGGGCAATCAAAACCTGCCGATTGCTTTCGGTGACCTCTATAAAGCCTGCAGGAAGTTTATAGCTTCCCTGTTCATCGAATGAGATCTCAGGATATACGCCGATTTTATAACCGTTAAGATACCCTTTTGCTGCTTTGTAAAATGGTATCATGACGAAAATGTTCAGTTTCGTTTTTAAAGCACCGTCCTTATCCAGGAACAACAGTTGATAACTCCCTTTTTCTACGGGTGCCTGCCAGGACCAGCGATTAAAACCACCGTTTTTTACAATCCGGTCGCTGTCAACCAGATAGATCGTTTGTTGGTCGTCGTCCGATCGGACGATCTCAATCGAAACGATTTCGGAGGGAAGCAGAAAGATACCGAATTCCCGGTACGGAATTGTCAATCGGTTTATTTTTATCTTTATCCCGGAAAAACCGGGGTCGAATCCGGTTTCTGCATGGATCTGACCCGCAAATCCTGCGGACAGAATGAAAACAGTAATGATGAATTGACGGAATCGTCTCATTCAGAAATTCCCAAAACTTTCTTTAAAGGCGTATCACGATGATAGATATCTGCTGCGAAGTGTACCAGATTCCGGGTGTCAACCCAAGCAGTATGATAAACAAGATGGATCGGAATTGTCCGCTTCAGATCGATGCGTATCGGATCCCTGGTCGGGATTGTTTTTGCGATTCGGTCTCTATTCCACTCCGGATTTTCCTTAAGCAGATAGTCGGCAAGATCCTGATACCGTTCCACACGGATGCAGCCCGAGCTGTTTTCGCGAGATGTGAGATGATACAATTTCTTGTTGGGAGTATCGTGCAGATAAATATCAAACTGATTGGGAAACATGAACTTCATAACCCCGAGCTCGTTAAACGGTCCGGGATCCTGCCTGACGACAAAAGGGAATTTATGTTCGTCATACTGATCCCAGTTCACTTCATTTGCATCCAGCGTTATCTCGGTATCTTTCTCCCAGATGCGGTAGAGTGTCATTTGCCTTCTGTCGAGATAGCCGGGATCCTTTCTCACCCGGGGCAGAATGTCATTGATGAAAATACCCGGGGGGATGTACCAATTGGGATTGATAATGAGGATACTCATGGTACTGCTGAAGATGGGCGTCTGACGATCCGGTCTGCCAACTATCACTCTTGACTCCAGAACCGTTTGTGAATTCTCCTTCAGGTAGAGTTTAAATTCAGGTATGTTGACCCAGATTCGCGGATTGCCCAGATCTCTGGACATCCAGCGTAATCGGTCCAGGTTGATTTTGATCCGGTTAATCTTGTCTTCTATGGGTATGTTCAGTGCTACCAGTGTTTCCCCCCCAACCTTTCCATCAATCTTCAAGCCGTGACGGAACTGAAACCGTGATACCGCCTCGGTTATATTTTCATCAAATAAGAGACGGTCATCAACCAACAATCCTGAGGGGAGATCTCCCGTCATTTGCAGCCTGCGACGCAAAGCCGGGATAGTATTGTTTCTTTGACCTTCTTTCAGTCCGATTGCGTCCGGACCGCCAATCCGAGGCCAGCCGCCGATGGCGGAGAGTGAGCGATAACGAAGCAGCGCCATCTTCAACTGGAAATATTCAATATGCTGGGGCAGGAAATATTCCAGATTTTCAGCTACCTGGCCGGTTTCAATCGCCCGCTGCAGAACATGTAACAAATCATTCTGTTTGGGGCTGTTAGACCATTGCGGATCAATGGATTTGGGATCGACACGACCATACAAAAAATGGCCGGCGCAGGTAAGAAAAGCGTCCGTCAGCAAGAGTTCCTGTTCTAACGCCGACGGAAGATGGTAGGGCTTTATTGATCGGTGTTTAATGGTGATATCCTTTTGCAGGCTGCGAATTCTGGCAAGATGGTAAGCTTGCGGTTCGAGCCCCTCATCGACTGTCGCCATCAACACCTTGATCAGTTGTTTCGCCGGGGTCAGTCTGCCGGATTTCCCAAACCAGGCGGGTTGGTAATTCCGCTCATGATAAAACCGTCGGGCGGTGTCCAAATCAGATAAGCCGGCTATTGCCCGATCCCCGCTTATTTTGTTTTCTGCCAGAAAGTATTCTTTTATGGTGACTCGTAACGGGTTCTCCCGCTTTTCAGCCAGAAGCAGATTGCTATTGAATACCAGGAATAGGAGAGATAATAATATGGGAAGCATTTGAATCAGAAGTGTCACCCGATTAATTTTCGGCGCTGCTTGATCATCCATGAGTGACCTGCCACTTATCGGTGCCTGAAAGAGCCTGTCTAAAGTCGTAAATACAATATCTATGATTATTTATACCATCTGATCCAACGAATCACAAATAGACACCGACTCGGGGCGCATTAATCTTATGACATTATCCCATGCGATAATAGAGTTCGTCTGTCCGAAAAACCGGTTTCCGTCACAAATAATTCACCTTTCAGAACCAACCATTTTCAGGAATTCATCCAATGATTTGCCGGGTTCTTCTTCAAAGCTTTCATCGAGTTCCTCCAACTCCTGAACCCTGTCCAACCTGAAGTTTCTGAATTCTCCCCTTAGTTCACACCAGGCGGCAAGCAGCCAGATGGGTGGAACAAAGGCCAGGCAGAGAGGTCGGATCACTCTTTGCGAGCTGTTTCCGTCCCCGCGTTGATAAGAGATACGAACCTTGATGGATTTTCCGGCAGCCCGACGCAGAATCTTCAAGCGATCCATATCCGTTTTTGAATATTCGAAGTTCAGCGAGAAAATGGGGAGTTGTCTGATCTTGGATTTGAGACGGTCCGGCAGCACCGTTTCGACTTTGTTCAGGATATCTTCCGCTGCCCCGGCGAGATTGGGATCCGCCCAGTTTTTCACTATTCTGGCGCCGAGGACCAGGGCCTCCACCTCTTCATCGGAAAACATCAGGGGTGGGAAGTCATACAGGGATGACAGGGTATAACCGACCCCTGCCTCTCCCTGGATCTGTACTCCGGATCCTATCAAATCGCGAATGTCGCGATAAACAGTTCTTTCAGAAACTTCCAGTTCTTCGGCAAGTCGGGCGGCTGTCACTACCCTGTTGCGCCTCAGGATCTGAATGATTTGAAAAAGTCGATCCGCTCTTCGCATTTTACTGTTTAAAGTATTGTTTATATTCTTCGGTGGGGGTTATCGGCATATAAACATAGAGCATCACGCCAGCCGGAGCGCCAACGATGAAGCTGCGATCACCCCAGGGATTGTCCTGCACGGGTTGAATCATTTCCACGGAGCTGCCGCTAAGCCTGGAATATTCCGCATCGACATCATCAACCTCCAGGCAATAGGTCAATCCCCGGTTTCCAAATACCGGCTGTTCGGCGTTTCCGGGTTTCATGAACGAGATCTCCAGTTCATTGCTGTTTTCTGCTGCCAGACTGAGAAATCCGTCCCCTTCAAATGCCACTTTGAATCCGAAATGGTTTTGATAAAATTCCTTAATGCCATCAAATTCCGGAATGGTTATGATCGGCACAATCCTCTTTGTGTTCATGACTGTCTCCTTCATTGGTGAATTGAATAAGGTCATTGCCAAATTACAAGGAGAGTTTAACAGACTGATCCTGACAGCATTATGTCAGTAGAGTTTCAAAAAAGGACACTTGCATTTCAGCATCGGGAACCGATTTGATGATTTACGGATGGCAGCAGGATTAACCTGAATCTTATTTAAAGAGGCTTGATCGGGAGGCAAATATCCACGATATGCATATTTTCCGGGTGTTCATGCGGATCGTTGCAGCCTATTTCATAACCAAGCCTGTCATCCGGTTGATAACCACTGGAAGGCAGCCATTCTCCTATCAAGGCATCCCAGGCCTGATCGTATTCATCCGCCTTGATTTCACAATGGGCAACTGCAAACTTCCCACCGGGCACAACCATTTTTCCGATTTCGCCATCCACCTCGGTATCTTCGGGCACAGTCATGCAGACACTGACCCTCAGCTTACCCTCTTCCGTGATTTTGGGGTCATCATGGTAAACCGAGAGAAACACGCTTTTGTCCTGGATATATAAACCGCGGGGAATAACCCAGTTCATCAATCGCCCGTACAGATCCCGGAACAACTCCTCATCTGCGGCGTAAGGCCCGATATTGCGCACATAGACTACATGAAAATCGGGCATCTCTTTCACTTCAACTTTGATATCCTTGATTTTAGCCATTTTGATCCTCCATCGATAGTTATTGGTTGAAGGATCATTATATCCTGTGACGGTATCGGATTCTTTGCGATTGTTGTTAAACGTTTGTCGATTCTTGCTATTGTCATCGCTAATCAGAGCCCGTTTCTTATTCGGCATGGATCGCCACTGGCTGGCGCTGATGGAGAAATGCTCTTTGAAAACCCTGGCAAAGGAGGCAGAGTTGGCAAATCCGGCATCGAGGGCGATTTCAGTAATGGATCTGGCAGAATTGGTCACCAGCATAACAGCCGCTTTTTCCACCCTGATGCGTTGAATGAACTGATTGAGGGTTTCTCCAACAATCGCCTTGAAAATACGATGAAAATAAAAGCGGGAGAAATGGGCGACTTCCGCCAGCCTCTCCAGGGAGAGTTCACTGTCCAGATTGTCTTCAATGTAATCGATGACTCGATTGATGCGTGAGATGTATTCTTTCCGCAAGTAGTTATGGTTTGCCTGGTTCATTCTCTTTGAGATTGATATCGGGAATACTTTTCGTGCCTGAAAACCGCTGTTAAAGGTAAAGGCTAAACCGCCGGAATAATCAAGTCAATCCGACATTCCCATGGGGTGCACTAAAATAGGTTCGGGTGCTCAAAGCGAAAGAGGTTTTTCAGTCAAAGCTATTCGACTTGATGTCCGCAGAAATAATCCTTGATGATCCGATCCGGAATCCTTACCCTTAAAACTGGTCATCAAAAACTTCAACTCAGCCCAGGAATCTCATGATCGGCAGGTTTATAGAAAAATGGTCGGATTTTATCGTTGCCCGGCGATGGTTCGTGATCGTATCAACCCTGTTGGGTTTGGTTATATTAACCCTTCCCATGAAAAATCTTTACTTTGATAATTCCAACGAAATGTGGTTTCTCCCCAATGATGTTGCCCTGGTCAAATATGAGAAACTGCGCGAGCTGTTTGGCAGCAGCCAGTATTTCGTCATCGGAATCGAAACCAGGAAAGGTGAACAGACGGTTTTCAGCAAACAGAACCTGGAAGCTATCGCCCGCATGCATGAGTTTCTCGAAGATCATGAGTTCGTGGAAAAGGTTTCTTCACTTTACAACTACCAGTATATGAGGGCTGAAGACGACGTACTGACCGTCAGTGACCTGATTGATGATCTCGAATCCCTGGAAGGGACAAGGGAGGAGATGCGGAATATGGAGGAGATCATGAAAGGGGAAACCCTGGTACATGAGTATCTGCTCACCGAAGATCTCACCCACACCGTCATCATGGCTAAAACCGTTTACAAAAAAGGAGAAATCGACCACCAGGTAAAGCTGATTCAGGATTTTAATGCCTTTGTCGAGGAGTTGGGGTTGCAGGATCAAGGCTATCGGCTTCGGTTTGCCGGGAATCCTGTCATCGCGGATAATTTTCTGAGCACCACTATGAAAGATACCAGCACCACCCTGCCGCTGATGTTTTGCCTGACCATTCTCTTCCTCTGGCTGGCTTTTCGCAGGATATCGGGAATCCTGATGCCGCTGGTGGTGATCTTCGGTTCAGTTCTTGCCGCTTTCGGATTTATCGGTGTTTTCGGCTGGGCGCTGAACAGCATTAACACCGTTCTGCCGGTGCTGTTGATCGCTATCGGCATTGGCGATTCCGTGCATATCATTGTGGATTTTTATCATGGTATTGATGCCGGGATGAACTCCAAAGATGCCTCCAGACATGCCATCCGCAAGCTTTTTATTCCCTGTTTTAACACTTCACTGACCACATCACTCGGATTCATGGCAGTTGCCTCCACCCATCTCAGGCCGATTCGTGAATTCGGAATTATCGCTGCAATCGGTGTTTTTCTGGCCTTTTTTCTGTCGATCTATACCCTGCCTGCAATCCTCACTTTCTTTCATCCCGCCAAATCAAAAAAGCGGACCGGAATTCATGAAGGATTGATCGCCAGGGCGACGAATCGTCTGACACCGCTGGCCTTTAACCATAAATGGATTGTCGTTGGAATCAGCCTTTTTCTGGCCGTTCTTGCCTATCGTTATGCCATGACCATCAATGTGGATACCAACTTCGTCAACAACTTCAAAGAAGCCTCCAAAATCAGGCAGGATATGCTCTATTTTGATGAGACTTACAATGGGGGGTATAACCTGGAGTTCATACTGGATAGCGGTAAGGAAGGAGGTATCAAGGAACCCGGTTTTTTGAAGGAAGTGATGCGCTTTCAGGATTATCTCGAATCCCTGGATCGAACCGGTAAGGCTAATTCCATGCTGAATTATCTCAAAAAAATGCACAGTGTGATGAACAACGATGACCCGGCTTTTGAAACCATTCCCGATACCCGTGATTTAGTTGCCCAGCTCCTGTTCCTCTACAGCACCTCCAGTCCGGAAGAGGACCTCTCCGATTTGATCTCTTTTGATGAGAGATACCTCAGGGTCTCACTCCGTATTCGGAATATGCCGACCTCACAAATGCAGGGGATTGTGGACGTGGTTGAGGACAAGTTGCTCAGTGAGTTCCCGGATCTGAAAGCGGAGCTGGCCGGGGATACCATTCTCTGGAATAACATGAGCGTCTATATTCAGGAAGGCATCATCAGCTCTTTTTCCATTGCTTTTGTGACCATCATCGCCTGCTTTTTTCTGCTGTTCAGATCGGTGAAATACGGATTTTTCTCCATCGTTCCCAGTCTCTCTCCAATTTTAGCTGCCGGTGGGATCATGGGATTTCTCAGGATCGATCTCGACTTCTCGACCATGATGGTGGCGGCCGTCTGTTTCGGTATAGCCGTGGACGACACGATTCACGTTATGAATCGCTATATCGTTTCCAGACGTGCGGGAAATACCAGGAAGCAGTCTGTCCACAGGGCCGTCACTGAATCAGGAAGGGCTATCATCTTCACCTCTTTGATTCTCTATTTCGGTTTCAGCATCATGATGCTCTCTTCCTTTGTCCCCAATATCTATTTTGGATTCTTTTCCGGGATTATCCTGATAACGGCACTGATCACCAATTTACTGTTGTTACCGGCGATCATGTTTTTGACGGGTGATAAGAAATAGTGTCAATCCGGCTTACCGGATCTCTGCCTGAATCTGTCGCGGACAATTGACGCAGGCGATCCACTTTCATAGACTTGTAGTCTGGTGCGGCAATGGTATTCGCTTTTTAGCCAAAACTCGTTTGAACTGTACAGACACTCATTTCGGGCCTTTAATAAACGGTCCCGAACTCCATATAAATCGATCCCATTACCAAAATGAACATCAACTTGAGAAGGTCCCGTCCCAAGGACAGGCCTTTTGTGATTGATATTTTTAATAGTTACGTTGAGAACAGTTTTGCCGCTTTTACGGAACAATCGGTCGGCCCTCAATACTACACCAAGCTGAAGCAGGTTATCGGAGATCTTCCCTTTTACGTGGCTGAGCTGGAAGATGGTGATATTGTCGGATATGGTTGCCTTCATCCTCATCATACCTATCCCGCTTTTGACCATGTAGCAAATATCACCTATTTTCTGAAGGAAGGGTACACGCGGATGGGAATCGGCAAGAGATTACTGGAACAGTTGTTTGAAGACGGGGTTGAGATGGGGATCGAGATAGTGCTGGCCTGTATCTCATCGTTGAACCAGCCCAGTCTCGATTTTCACCGGAAGAACGGGTTCATCGAGTGTGGTAAATTTGCCGGCATCTGCAGGAAACAGGGAAAAACCTTCGATATTATCTGGATGCAACGATATCTTACTGAATATCACCATCAGAATTCAGCTTCATGATGAAAGCATCGTTGGTACCGTCAAAGCTTATGCCTTCCTCAATTGGAGATCTTTCCACATCAATGGTTCCGGTGATATAGAGATAATCATTATCATCAACATAAATCCCCGTGATTCGAGCCAGACGATGGTCAGTATTCGGATAATGATGAAGGAGGGTTTGCTTTTGACTTGGTAAGACCGGCAAGAGATGCTGGAGCTTTCGCGCTGAAACAGGCTCAAAGCCTGAGGTTTTCCGGCTTGACCATTCCGTTCTCCAGCAGCCAGATCAGCGCTTCGGCTCTTGCTTCAGCCTCGGTATCTTTTTCAATGGCGGGAAACAACTCCCATTCGATATTGTCCAGGGCGGATTGAAACCAAATGTAAAAGAACTCTCCCCTGCGGTCTCCAATGCTCCCCTGGAGATAGTAGTCCTCATCCTCATCGGTGATCTCGGTTGGAAGCAAAATTCCCAACTCTGCGACGGTTGGGGCCGGGTAGAAATGAGCATCAGCAATAGAAGTAATGTCTGATTCCGAAAGCAAAGTCTGCGTTTCCATTCCGACGTTACCTTGCTCCAGCCAGTAATAACAGGTCGAGAGTTGCAATCCCAAATCAACCAACTTCTTTGCCTGCTCCATTGAGCAGACCTGTTCTTCCAGTCTCATCTCACTCTTCCAGTTCCGGTTTTTGAGTTACCCAAGCTTCGTGAATGCTGATTTCATTGCACCTTTGTGATTTTACCCCTGACAGGCGCCTTGTTGAGGAATCGTTTGCGGAGTTTGTGAAAGATGAAAAACGCCAGCAAAACAACCAGAATAATCCCAATACCCAGTTTCGCCGTTTTGGCTATCTCGAAAAGTTGCTCGATTTTATCACCCAGAAAATAGGCTAGATAAACCCAGACCGGAACGCTGATCAGCGCAGCCAGCGCATCCATGGTAAAAAAAGTGGAGAAGGGGATTCTCAGAATTCCTGAAGTCAGATAAATGGGAGCTCTCAAACCGGGAGCAAAACGGGAGGTAAAGCAGATGATCCTGGCATTTCTCTGGATCCTTCTTTCGGCTTTTTCCATGCGAGTTTGAGTGAAGAGCCGGCGGAAGACCGGCCACGTCAGAACCCTTCTGCCAAAAATCCTGCCGATGGTATAAATAAAGGTATCTCCCACCAAGACACCGGCCAGGCCAACCAGGACAGCTCCGGTGAGAGAGATTTGGCCTTTATACGCCAGCAATCCTGCTGCAAAAAGGGTGATATCCTCGGGAATGGGAACCCCAAGACCGCAGGCAAAAAGCACTGCCAATATTGCCGCATAAGCGTTGAATCCGGTCAGACCGGTAACAAAAACAAATACTTTACCTGCAAATGTTCCACTTTCCATTAACGCATTCCTCACATGAAATCCGTCAACCCTTCCCTGGTTGATTTCGAATTTCCTCACAAATTCAAGGCTTTAATCGGCCGAATGGGTTTTTCTGATTATTCCGGGCAGCCAGTTTTGAGATTAGTCCGCTGAACCAACCGGAGCATCAGCTCAAGATACTTGATTTTTACCAATTTGAAAACTCTCCCTGGAAATCTGTTTCCATGCGACAGAACTTTTGTAACATCCCGTTATCACCAACCGATCTGCATCTCCCAATAACGCATGAATTTAGATCCCAATTGTTAGCCGGGAATGAGCATTTGATTTCAATTACCAGTTCGTGATCAGCTTCCGGATGAGATAATGCCTTGTTGTGTTTTATCATCTGGACTCAGTCTGTGATTAGTGCTAGAGCTGGGATAACAATGATTTTTTATCACGTCCCAACCTAACAGTTAAAGCCATTAAAGAGTCGTTGCTATGCGTAAAAAATTAATCATCCTCATATCTATCCTTGTTCTGTTAATCCTGATTCTTGCATTGGCCGGGTCCTGGTATTTTTCTTCCATGGTGCTTTACCCGAAATCCCGCTGCAGAACCGAACATTATGTTTATTGCAAGGATCCGTCGGAAATTCCCCTTGAGTTCGAGAATATTACGCTGCAAACCTCGGATGATGTTCAACTCTCCGGCTGGTATCTTCCGGCTGAAAACTCTGATCGCACCATCGTCCTGGTTCACGGTCACGGCGGAAGCATACACGAAGGACTCCGATTCGCCAAAACCCTTCATCAGGCAGGATTTAACCTGGTGGCCTACAACTCAAGGGTGCTCTCCCAAGGTGATAAAGCATTGGCTTCCATGGGGTATCACGAAAGAAAAGATGTGTCCGCAGCCGTTGATTATGCCTTAAAGGAAAAAAAAGCCGGTACCGTCGGTATCCTTGGTTTTTCGATGGGCGCAGCCACGGCAATCATGAGTATGGCAGATGACAAGCGAATTCAGGCAGGTCTGTTCAGCAGTGCCTATGCCAACTTTATCGATGAAATGGCAGAGGTTGGCGAACGGGATTTCGGTCTGTCCAGATCACCCATTCTCTCCCTGGCAATCCGGATGATCAACATCCGCGGTAACATGGATCTTTACGAAGTAATCCCCGAACGTGATATCGCCCGTATTTCCCCGCGACCGGTATTCATCATGCATTGTGACGGGGATGATTATGTGGATTACAGTCATGCGAAGAGACTGTATGCAGCCGCAGCAGATCCCAAAGAGCTTTGGACCGTTCAATGCGACCGGCATGAGTACATTTGGAATGCCAATCCGGCAAAAGCGGAACAGGTGGTTACCGATTTTTTTTCACGGAATCTTAAGTAGATCCGCTAAGCCGCCAGATACAATGCCATGGCTTTTCATGCCTTTTCCGGATATAAGCGATCATAACTCACCCCGGTTAGTAACTGGCACACCTCCCGGGTCTCATCAGAGGATTCATCTTTTTGCCCTCCCGACCTTAATCGATCAAGCTCGGTCTGGAGAATCCCGTGAGTGTAGGGAGTGATTTTAAACCGCAAGGCTACGATCACTCCAAGGATAATCAGGATTCCCGGAAGAATAAAAAACATCATGCGCATCCAGAAGAGGGTGGATTCGGATTGGGCGACATTCGGTACATATCCGATCAGATCCAGAACAATTCCGAAAACAAAAAGGGCAACCGCCTGCACCAGTTTGCGAACAAGCGTCATAGCACCGGAACAGGTTCCGGCACGCTGCCTTCCCATAATCAGCTCGTCCACGTCGATAATGGAGGGCAACATGGCCCAGGGCATGAAAACTGCGGAGGAAAGTCCGATTCCGATCAACACAGCCAGCAATACAATCACAAATACCGGGGTGGTATTACTCATAAAAACAGAAAGGGCCATGGCACAAAACCAGACAACCAATCCGATAATATAAGCCAAACCTTTCCCTCTTTTATTAGCAATAAAGGTATAGACCGGTACGAAGAGTATATTGGTGATAATCATCGATCCCATGCAGAGAGAAAAGATCTCTTTGCGGCCGATATAATAAGTGAGATAGTAGATGAACATGGCCATCAGAATATCCATGGCCGTGTAGGCGCTGATGTACATGCCTAGCTGGATGCGAAACGACCTGTTGACAAAGAGGGTTTTGAAATTACCGAAAAACGACCAGAAGGATGGGCTGGATTCATTCTCATCAATCGGCATTTCCCAGGTTCCAAAATAGACAATCAGCCAGGGCAGCCCGTAAAACAGTCCGAAGACAATCCCCATCACCAGAAATCCCTGGGACGGATTATCGGCATAAAGACGATCAACAATCAGTTTGGGTACCGTGGCCGAAAGCAGGGAGGCCACCTGGGAGAAGATCGCCTTGGTTGCCGTCAACCTGGTTCTCACCTTGTAATCCAGGGTCATTTCAGCATTCAACGCCCGATAGGGAATCATGACCATGGTGAAAACTGTGGAGAAGAGCAGATAGGCCAAAGCATAATAGAGAAAGCTGACCAGTTCGCTCTCCAGCCTCACCGACAACCACAGCATGCAAAAGGTAACCGCAACCGGAATAATGCCAACCAGAAAAAAGATTCGGCGTCTACCGTATCTGCTTTTCATGTTATCGGAGAGATGACCCATTATGGGATCGGAAATCGCATCCCAACCCTTGCCGATCATAACTATCAACCCGGCCAGAAAAGGGGATATCCCTACAACATCAGTCAGAAAGAAGATGAACAGCAGACTGATGACAATGAAGGAACCCCCTCCATAAAATTCACCAAAACCATAAGCCATCATGTTTCTAAGTTTCACGGGTCGTTCAGTTTGCATGATTACCTTCCCCTGGTCTGTATTTTGCGGTTAATCCCGGCCTGAGCCGGGGAGGATTATATGTGAGCCGGGCAGTTGAACTCTCACCCATTGGAATCCGATATCCGTTGAAACTAAACAGACTGCGATACCGTGTCAAGGGATATCGCACAGTAAATACGGATTACCAAAGGGTTTGATGTTTACTTCAGGGCAAACTCGGGTCTGGCAGCTACCTCCCGGGTGAGAATGAGGCTGGCGCCGGGATGGGTGCGTACCAGGGTCGCAGGAAAAGCTGACGATTCGGGAGCAAAGAGCAGTTTCCGAATGACACTACTCTGCCAGGGTCTGTTGAAGTAAATCCGCAGTTTGCTGGCTGCCAATATCTGTTTGAAGCCGATTGTTACCGCAAACCGGGGAACTTTCTCTATTGCCCCTCTCATGGCTGTATTGGAATTGATGGTCAGCGTTTCGGGAGCCAGTTTAACAACTCGGGAGGGCAGGTTTCGAAACTCACCTACGCTCATTTCCTCTTCCGGCGGTTCGTTAAATGCCAGATGACCTGTTATCCCCACACCCGCATAACAAATATCCGCATTCCCCAACTGCTCGAGACTTTGATCGAAACCGGCACAGTCATCAGGGTCCGGGAAATGGATGTTTTCCCGCTTCAGGTTCATGCCGGGTGGCATGGCTTCAACCAGTTCATCGCGGATGAAGCCCCTGAAAGAGAGCGGGTTTTGATCATCGATAAGTTTTTTATCCTCATCCAGATACTCATCCATAAAAAAGCAGTGCAGTCCGGAGAGGTCTAAGCCACGCATTTCGCAAAGTTTCACGAATCTGCGGTATTGAAAAACCGGTCCAACGGGCAGGATGACCACAGTCTCCCGTTTCACGGCATTGTTTTTCTCGATTTCAAAATAAAGAGAAAGCGCCATGTCATAATAGAGATCGATATCCGTTTCCAGCAGCTTAAACGGCAGGGGGGATAAAGCGGCGTCTCTTTCGAAATCAAAATTATAGTAGTCGATCACCATTGCCTTCAGGGTTTTATTTGACCACGATTCCGTTTTTCAGAATTTTTGTAATGACCAAGTTTTTATCCAGAAAAAGAATATCGGCCGCGTTGCCTCTTCGAATCTCCCCAATTTGTGTTTCCAGCCCCAGTTTTTTCGCCGGATTATAGGAGGTGACCCGAACGGCGTCCTGCATGGAAACCTTCCACTTTTTGACCAGAATAAGGAACATTTCATAAAGGCTGGTAACACTGCCTGCAAATCCGGATCCGTCCGGAAGAAGCGCCACCCCATCCCGAATTGAGATCTCCATTCCCTCCAACATCAGTTTTTGCTCCCGATCGCGTGGCAAACCTGCCGCCCTGATGCTGTCGCTGACCACAATCACCTCCTCCAGGGGTTTGTTGTGGGTAATAAACTCCCAGATAGGACGGGTTATATGGTGGTTGTCGGCAATGACTTCGACAGTGATCCCCTCCGTCATCAATGCCATCTCGGCAACGCCCAGGTGTTTATCGATACCGCGTTTGTGAAAATGGGAAGTGCAGCAATAGATATGGGTGACATGACTGATGCCCTTTTTAAATCCCCTTTGGATCAGGGTATCCCTTGAATCATCGTGCCCGCAGGCTGCAATAATCCCGCTGTTTTTGAGGGTCTGCAGAAACGAATCACTCTTTCTGCCCTGATAGTCCATTGTTATCATCCGAATGCAGTCCGCATTCTCTTCCACAAAGCTTTCCGAATCAGATCCGGGTCCGATAATGTGTTTTGGATTGTGGGCGCAGCTATTGGGTACGGATATCCAGGGACCTTCGAGATGAAATCCCAGGATATCGGCCTCTTTTCCGGAAAGGGCGCGTTTCTGGTTGGCCTCCAGGTAATCACGACCCTTTTTTATGATTCTCCCCAGCTTGGGCAACGGAGCTGTCAGGGTCGTACCAAGGAAAGAGGTGGTGCCGGCCTTCAGATGGCTCTTCGCCAGGGCTGAAAGGGATTTTTTGGTTCCGTCCATGATATCAAAACCGGCGAGGCCGTGGGTGTGAATATCGACGAAACCGGGAATGGCATATTCATACTTTTCAGTGATCTTCAATCCCGATGGTTTTTTACTCAACGCCGCAATCGACCCCTCTTCCACCAGGATGATACCGGGGGTGATATCAGAAAAAGGATTGACAATTTTTTTGACCCAATAGTAGTCCATCACTTATCCATTCTATACGATCACCGTTTCTCGTCTTTACTTTTTCATATTCCCAGCAATATCATGGGTTATGGTTTTGCGCAATGTACATTTGGCCCACTGCTGTTAACCAGAATACTGAATAATCAACCCTTTAAAAGTGATGAAGCATACCCTGAACCCGGAAAACAACCCGGCCCCCGAACCCGGATTAGTACTTGCTGATTATTCTGGCTGGCAGCCGGTTGAAAAAACCGGATTAATATCCGCCGATTTCTGCGGACACCAATCCCGATGCAAAGATAAAGTGCTTTGGATGGCCGGCAGTAAGATTGGCAAATGCTTCGCTGCCGTCTTATCAGTTCTTATTTTAATAACTGAGACAACCTATTCGGAAGACAGTCACAAGCCTTTCTTACAGAGCCTGGAATCCCATAAACCAATCTACCTGGCAAATTCATGGTTCCTTAACAGCGAAGGGGGGGAACAGGGTTATGACGACCGCGAGGTGTTAATCCAGTTCAGCTTTAAGAAGAGACTTTTCTGGAACCTTTATTTCGGATACAGTCACCGTGCTTTCTGGCAAATCTATGATCTGGAAAACTCCCGTCCCTTTCGTGAACAGAACTATAATCCCGAAGCTTTTCTGGATTTTGATAACCTATTGGGTATCGATCTGGTGAGGTTCGGCATCACCGAACATGAGTCCAATGGAGAGAAAGCACGAATAGTGGGTGAGGAGGAGATTAACTACTCCCGCACCTGGGACCGCAGCTATCTTTTTGTCCGGAACAGATTCGGTGACTTTCTCGGATTGGGGTTCAAAATCTGGGTGGTCACCAGTCCGAAAACAGAAGAGTATCGGGCTTTTTATGACGACAATGCCGATATGCAGCAATACATGGGCAGCGGCGAGATGTACTTTCAATTGGGAGATGATCTCATGCACCTGGACCTGATGTATCGTCGCGGCTGGTTGGAGAAAACCGACAGCTATCTGGTGGAGGGTTTTCTTCCGGTTCACTATCTGCTGGATATCGATGATACCGGTATTGATCTCTATTTCCGTTATTTCAATGGTTATGGGGACAGCCTTATTGACTACAATCGTAAAGTTCTGAGATTCGCCTTCGGAGTCTCTTTTCGTTAACTAAACCCAGGACAATCGCAACAGATCATCTTTCCAAGGAAAATTACCATGAAAACGAGTAAACAGCGGATCATGCTTTGTGGCTTGGGAAAAGTCGGCAAGGCTTTTCTACGGTTGATCGATGAAAAACGAGATGAAATCTTAAGCAAGGAGGGAATCGAGCTGATCCTGGCCGGAATTGCCGACAGCTCGGGCAGCGCCTCTGTCCGCGACGGAGAAATTGCACCACGGGAGCTGCTTGGACATTTGGAATCCGGCGGCAAAGCAGCCGATTATGGCTCCTTTGGTCGGGACGACCTGGATGGCGTTGATGCGATCAAAAAGGGAGATTTCACTCTTCTCGTTGAAACAACACCCACCAATATGAAAGATATCGGCCCCGCCTTTCATCACATGATGAGTGCCATGCAGAGAAGGATGACAATCGTTACCGCTAACAAAGGTCCCCTGGTGCTTCAATATGGCCCGCTTCATCGTATGGCCAAAGACTCGAAAGTGGCGATAGGCCTTTCCGCTGCCACTGCTGCCGCATTACCAACAGTTGACATCGGTGTTGGACCTCTTGTCGGTACCCGAATCCAGAGGATTGAGGGAATACTTAACGGAACAACCAATTACATTCTAACCTCCATGGCGCGGGAAAACCGCTGTTATGAAGATGCACTGGAAGAGGCCCGAAGAATGGGTATTGCAGAAACCGACGCCACGCTTGATGTCGAAGGCTGGGACACGGGAAACAAGATCATCATTATTGCCAATCGCCTGTTTCAAACCGAATTGGGTCCTAAAGACATCGAAGTTGAGGGGATCACAAAACTGGATTTGAACGACATCCGGCAAGCAATGGTAAACAACAAGGTGATCAAACTGATCGGGTCAATCAAAAACAGCAATGGGAAACTGGTTTTACAGGTTTCCCCCAGACAACTGGAGCCCGATCACCCCCTCTCCGGTGTCGACTACTCAGAGAAAGGAATCAGCTTTCTGACCGATACTATGGGGCGGGTTACGGTAACCGGTGGTAAAAGCTCACCAATGGGGGCTGCTGCTGCCCTGCTCAAGGACCTGGTCCTGCTGTCCCGCAATCGTTAGAGCTGATCAGAAACCGGATTTGCCGTAACGGGCGAGATAGATAACCTGACCGGTCGAATACAAGAGAGTCTTAATACTGAACAGATATTGGCAGAAAACTTGAATTGATTTTATCTGAAGTATGTATCCGGCTTGTCGGTTTAATTGCAGCCTCTTGCAGGCAGCTCGTATATTGATCCCGCATGATCATACGATTATCGCTTATTCTGATCTTAACAGCTTGTTTTACAAACACCACGGTTTTAGCCCGGGACATTCAGTTTCCGGCAACCAAACTGGGTGTTTACCAGTTCCAGTTTCATGGAGCCAAATACGAACTGGAAGACCAGGATAGTGGCGACGATGGTTCCGAGGTTCTGGTTGGAAATGTGATTTTTCTTGAGCGAATATTGCTGGACGTATTTGCTATCGGTTTGAAATATGGCAGCGGCCTCACCAGAACCCTTGAACTCAAGCTGGGTGATGATGATGTAACCATCGAAGAAACCGCCTCGTATCAGGCTCTTGAACTGAAAACCTATGCTGACAAACATTGGAAAGAGGGATTCAAACCCTACCTTGCAGTCGGCTACGGCATCCTCACAACCAGTTCTGCCATATCCATCGAGCCAGACAGTGGTACCGCCAGTGACGAGACAACAGGTCAAAGTATTCCCATCAAATCATGGTGCATCGGTTTTGACTATATCCTTTGGTCTTTCATTCTAAGGGCTGAAATCGGCCAGACCAACGGCAGCAGAATAGATCTTGAAAGCAGTACCACCTACCAGGCCGACTATGACTACGACACCCAAACCATCGCCCTGGCACTTGGTTATTTGTTTTGATTCCGGCCCGCACCAACCGCATTTCCGAAAGGCATTTTCAGCAGGATAATAATCACAAAACCGAGCAGGTATGAAAAAAGAGCGCGTTGATTTTGGAATCACCAAAGAGGGACATTCTGTTAAAGGAATTCAACTTCGGAACAACAACGGTATTACCATCAGCGTGATCAATTGGGGAGCAACCCTGATCTCTGTGAAAACGCCGGACAAAAATGGAAAGTGTGAGGAGATCACCCTGGGATTTGACAATATAGCGGACTACCAGGATCACAGTCCCTATTTCGGATCTACGGTGGGCCGGGTGGCGAATCGTATTCGGGATGGTCGATTTGTCATCAAAGACCGGGTTTATCAACTCGAAAAAAATGAGAAGGGGATCAATCATCTGCACGGCGGACCTAAGGGAATCAGCACACTGATCTGGGAGATGGATTCGGAAGAAGATGGTGTCATAACCTGCCAATACAGAAGCGTTGATGGAGAAGAAGGTTATCCCGGAAATCTCGATATAACCGTCAGCTATTCACTGACTGAAAGCAATGAGATCATTATCGACTACAAGGCGGAGACGGATAAAGTCTGTCCTGTCAATCTCACCAACCATACCTATTGGAATCTTTCAGGAAACCGCAAACGGTCGATCCTTGATCATGAGCTCACGCTGGCCTGTGATCATTATCTGCCTGTTGATGAACACCTGATCCCGACAGGGGAATTGAAACCGGTGGCGGGAACTCCCTGGGATTTCAGAAAAGCAAAACCGATAGGAAAGGACATCGCTGCAGCGGGAGATTATGACCATTGTTATGCGATTGGAATGGAACGAAGCGAATGCAAAACGGTGGCCTTGGTGCTGGATGCCGAAAGCGGACGGGAGATGGGGGTTGCCACCACCGAGCCGGGCATACAATTCTACAGCGGCAACTATCTTGATAAACTAAAAGAGCAGGGATTTCAAAACCATGATGGTCTCTGTCTGGAAGCTGAGGGCTTTCCTGATGCGGTAAACCGAAAGGACTTCCCGTCTGTCTGGTTGTCGCCGGGGGAGATTTATACCCAGCAAACCATTCATCGCTTCCGGGTCCGCTGAGTGATACCATAAAAGAGATATCAATTAACCCCCTCCGATAGGGGGGATAAAATGAACCACGTCACCCGGCTGCAGAACCTGATCCAGCAATGCCTGTTGGCCATTGACACTCAATGCGCAAATCTCTCCCAGGCCAATTCCCATGATTTCAGCCATCGTGCGAATATCAGTGCCTTCGGCAATCTCGACGGTCTCTACGGGACGATTGTTATAACTGATAAATCGCCTGACCTGCACTTTTATTGTCTTCTGTTCCATTAGTACTTTCTTTTTCTTAACCGGGAATCAACACAATTTTGGCCGAGGCGGTCCGACCCTTATCCAAATCGTCAAATGCAGCAGCCCCCCGGGACAGGGGTCTTGTCTCAATCCAGTTCAAATCACCGACCAGCCCTGTTTCAATAGCCTTGGCAGCGGCTCTCATATCCGCAGCAGTATAGCAGTAAACACCCAGGAGCGAGATCTCAAACAGGGTTAACTTACGAATATCCATCTCTCCCAGTGAATCCATAAGACCGATATGAACAAAAGTGCCACCGGGTCTGACGGCTTTCATTGCCATTTTTCTTGTAACGCCCCCGCCTACGGCATCGATGATCAGATCGAAACCGCCTTCTTCCGGATCACCATCCTTGATCGGATTAATCACCTGGCAGCCGGTTACCTGTCCGGCGGATTTGCCGCGCAGATCATTGGTTTCGGCAATAACAACACTGCTGCAGCCATATCCTTTTAACAGCAAAACGGCGAGGAGTCCGATAGCGCCTCCGCCGATCACCAGCACGGTTTGCTCAGCCAGGGGTCTGTGACTTTTTATCCGGGCCAGGTTCAAGGCATGCAGGGCTGTAGCAACCGGTTCGGTCAAAGCTGCTTTAACCGGGTCCAGGCTGTCAGGGATGTAAACCAGGTTTCGGGAGGGGATGATAACCTGTTCCGCATAAGCCCCTGCCAGCCTCATTCCGATCAATTCCCGTTCGGCACAGAGATTCGAATAACCGGTATCGCAGTATTCGCACTGACCACAGGTTATCAATGGATTGATAACAACTCGTCTGCCGCTTTCAGGACCGCTGGCGACCGTTCCCGCAATCTCATGACCCAGGATCAGCGGAGGAACCCGTCTTTCATCCTTGCCATGATAAGCGTGCATATCGGATCCGCAGATTCCGGTTGCTTCCATGTTAATCAGAACTTCACCTTCTCCGGGTACCGGGTCCGGCTCCTCCCGGTATACCACATCACGGGTGGCTGTATAAACCAATGCTTTCATTTGTCGGTCTCAAATCATTTCGTTATTTTGCAGTCCATCCCCCGTCCAGAAAAATGGTCTGCCCCGTTATATAGTCCGATGCATGCGAAGCCAGGAAAATGGTAACCCCTTCCAGATCGTCCGGCTCCCCGTTTCGTCCGATGATGGTCTGGTCGGCCAGGGATTGGATGATCTTATCCTCGTTAAACAGTTTCTCGGTCAATCCGGTCTTGAAAAACCCGGGGGCAATGGCGTTACAGGTAATGCCACTTTGGTTAGCCGACCATGCTTCCGCCATGGCACGGGTCAATTGCATCACACCACCCTTGGAAGCGCCATAGGCTGTCCCTTTGGGAAAGGCTCTCACAGACTGCAGGGAAGCAATATTGATGATTTTTCCCCAGCCTTTTTCTTGCATGGCAGGCACCAGCAGCCTGGCAAGAAAGAATGGGGCTGTCAGGTTCAGCGCCAGGGTGTGATTCCAGATCTCGGGAGAAATCTCATCCCAGCTTTGCCTGGGATTAATTCCGGCTGCGTTAACGAGGATATCCGGTGCGCCATAAATTGATACCGATTTCTCCGCCAAATCATTCAAAACCTCCAGGTCTGAAACATCGCCTACCAGGTAAGAAGCTTGGCCGCCGCTCTTTTGAATATCTTCAACCGCAGTTTTCAAAGCCTCTTCCCTGCGAGCTACCAGAATCACCTTGGCGCCCGCTCGCACCAGGGTACGGGCCATTGTCAAACCGATACCCGAACTGGCTCCTGTTACCAGGGCAACTGCCCCATCCAACCGAAACAGATGATTGATTTCGTTCATCCCTTATCCTCAAAATTTATGAAATAGAGGAGCAGGTACCTGTAAATTACCCCTGTATCGTCGTGCACACGCTGTCTTCCGTATGGCAAAAGAACCTATTTTATAATCTTGTAGATAGCATTACAGTCTTCCGCACCGTATCCTTCCCCGCTACCTTCCTTATAGTAATCCAGGGCCTGTTTCATTATTTTAGCGTCCAATCCCCACTCATCGGCCATTTCACAACCCAGGCGAACATCTTTCAACGCCAGGTCCAGTCCAAAGCGATTCTCGAAATCTCCGGCCGCGATCCAGGGCCCCCTGAGACCTAATTGAAAACTGTTTGCCCCGGTATCTTCCAGCAGCTCAACCAGAAGTTTGCCATCAATACCGGCTTTTTCACCAAGACGCATCCCCTCGGCTATAACAGCTACATTGGTCATTCCCACCAGGTTACTGATCAGTTTAAAAGCGGCAGATGCTTCCACTTCTCCCATATAATAAAGAGCTCCTCCCACAATAGCCAGGATATCCTTCATCTCCTCGAATACAGCCTTGTCCCCACCCACAAAAATGGGTTCCTCACCTTTTTCAGCAGCAGCCGGGTTCATGCCCAGGGGGCATTCCAGGAATTGGATCTCTTTAGCCGCAGCAGCATTGGCAAGCTTGCGGGCGGATGCGGGATCGATAGTACTGACATCAATGTATGTGGATCCCTTCCTCATTTTATTCAGCAGTCCATCATCGCCCAGCATGACCTGTTCCAGGTGTGTCGGCAGGGGAAGAGAGGTGAAGAGCACATCCGCATCCTTCAGCTCTTCAGCCGACTTTACGGCTTTACCGGAAGTTCCGGCTGCCAGGGTTTTATCTACGGCTTCCTGGCTTAAATCAAAAACAAGGGTCTCTTTTCCGGCACGGATCAGGTTTCTGGCCAATCCACCGCCCATATTCCCCAGTCCGATAAATCCAATGATCATAGTATTACTCCTGTAATTACAAAACAAATATCTAATTTACCAGCCAAGGGGGTTATGATTTAAAACTCTTGAAATGAGACATGAGACTCGCAACGTCGACAGGCGTTTTCACGAAGTTCCTGCTGCGAGTCTCGCAGTTCAAAGGGACGGATTCATGCGGGTTTTAAATCATAACCTCCTTGGCTGGGTTCGGATGGAACGATAACTTAAAATTTTTGCGATCTGCTTTTCTATATATCAGGGTGAATGTTTAAGCCACCTCATCGTCCAGCAGCCATCCCAGGTTCAACTCGATCAATTTGGCCCTGGTGGGTTTCCCGTCTTTATCCCAACCGGACAACTCATAATAGAGATCAATTGCTTCCCTGAAGGCCCTGCGATCGATGGACTGACCTTTCAGGGGTCCATCCGGCAACGGTTCATGCCACCTGCGAATAACTCGATCGTCCTTGGGCCCAAATCCTTCCCGGTTGTTAAACACTCTCTGCATCACTGTTCCTCTCTCGGATACCTGGAGAATATCAAAGAGAGATGTGTCCCAGCCGGTGATGGCCCTAATCAATTCCACCAGTTGATGAAAGGTCATGGCGTGAATCGGAACGGAACAGAAATTACAGATGCCATAGCAATTGTTAATCTGCCACACCTTCTGACCGATGGAGAAAAACCGGGCTTTGGCTGCATCGGTTTTCAGGGGCTCAACAGGATCCAACAAACCGACGGCTGAAAGCTTGCTGACATCATTACCGGTGAAAGCAACATCGTGCGGACACTCTACATGTTCACCGCCTGTGGGAGCCAATGCGAAGCCCATTGCCATCCCTGATTTTCCCCTCCCATCATGCAGGGGCAACTCCTGTCCCTTAATATGAAAGGCGTATTCATCAGCCCCCTTTCCGATAATCTCGGCGGCCCGTTTGACCCCCTGGGAGAGAATCTTGCCAATTCCCCGGTTAGCCGCCATCTCCTCGATCAACCAGATCATGACATCGGCATCACCAAAATTAATCTCTCGTCCACCGGTATCTTCAGTGGTTAGAATACCGTTTTCAAAACACTCCATGGCAAAGGCCACGACGCATCCGGCCGAAATCGTATCCAGCCCGTAGAGATTACAGAGTTGATTCCCCTTGGCGATAGCGGGCAGGTTGTCTATCTCACAAAGCGACCCCAGGGCTGACAAGGTTTCAAACTCGGCTCCGCCCAGTTCCACATCGAGTCCGTATTTCTCGTCCTGGTAACTGACCCTTCGTTTGCATTTTACCGAACAGGAGTAGCAGCTTCCCTTGGATTCGAAAATCGTCGAGTGATAGGTGTCTGCGTTGATCTTATCCGCTCCCTTAAAGGTACCATCCCTGAAATTGTGGGTTGGCAGAATACCTGTGTCGTTCAGGCCCTTGATCAGGCCGGTTGTTCCCACGGTGTTCAGAGCAACGTTGGGAGGGTGGACCTTGATCTTATCGTTGTGAACCTTGCGAATCTCCTTGACTTTGTCCGGATCTGCCATTTGGGGCCGGTTCTTTCCACGGGCCACAACGGCCTTCAGATTTTTGGAACCCATCACGGCGCCCATGCCTGTTCTGCCATTGTAATGCTCCAGGTCATTCTGGACACAGGCAAATCGGGCCAGATTCTCACCAGCCTGACCGATAGAAGCTACGCGAATACGTTTGTCACCCAGTTCCTCTTCCAGCATTTTTAATGTCTGTATATTGTCTTTACCCCAGACAGACGCAGCATCCCGAATCTCCGCTTCACCGTTGTGAATCCAGAGGTAAACCGGTTTTTCGGATTTCCCATAAATTACGACAGCATCGAATCCCGCGAATTTCAGCTCGGGTCCGAAATAACCGCCGGCTTCGGTTCTGCCGATCGTTCCGGTCAGGGGGGACTTGGCTGCAACGCTATATCGATTAAAACCGGAGACAGGTGCCCCGGTTACGGCACTAAGTGCAAAAACCAAGACGTTGTCCGGCGAAAGAGGATCGATTCCCGGCTTGACATGTTTCAATAAATAATACGCAGCAAGCGCAGAACCTCCCACGTAAGTACGATACCAGTATTCGCCTGGCTCTTCTATCTCCCAGGTCCCTTTGGTCAAGTCGACATGGAGAATTTTTCCGTTGTATCCGTAAAGCATTAAAACTACTCCTGCAATATTGTCCTAAATGAGTTGGTGGTACCAGATCAAGTCAACGGAGGAGAGAGACTTGAATGACTTGGTACTACATCTGATACCACACCTGATTTCTGGAAAATTGACGGATCAAATCAATTTTTTATTTGATGAATCCCAGCATAGTCGGTACCCAAAGCGAGATCGCCGGTACATAGGTAACCAGAATAAGAATAATGATCTCACCGACTATAAAAGGAAAGATGGCTTTGGCGATTTTCTCCATACTGCATTTGGCGAGAGGTACTGTCGCAAATAGTACCGTTCCTACCGGTGGTGTTCCCAAACCGATAATCAGGTTCACGACCATCATGATGGCAAAATGAATCTCATTAATCCCATACGCCTGGGCAATTGGCAGCATGATCGGACCGAGAATCAGAATGTTTGCGGTCGCATCAAGAATCATACCCATCATTAAGAAAAACAGGTTCATGAAAATCAGCATGACGATCTTGTTGCTGGTCATACTGGTCATCAGTTCGGTGATCACTTCCGGGACATTCAAGATATTAATCAACCAGGCAAAGGGCATGGAAGCACCCACCAACAGGAGGATTATCCCTGATAGCTTTCCACTTCTGTAAAGACTTTCAATAAAGTCCTTTATTCTCATATTTCGATAAACAACAAATCCCAATAATAGAGCGTATGCTACGGCAATGGCTGCAGCTTCGGTAGGTGTAAAAATACCGAGCAGAATTCCGCCAATGATTATTACTGGCATCAGCAAGGCCGCAAATGAGTCTCTGAAAGCCCGTAGAAAAGCGATCATGGAAAAACCGTCGGAATGCACCGGGAATCCTTTTTTAATGCTGATCGTGGTGGAGACAATCAGGAGCATGACCCCGATGAGAATCCCCGGAATAAGTCCCGCCGCAAAAAGAGCGCCAATGGAAACACCAAGGGTTGCACCGTAAAGCACCATATTGACACTTGGAGGAATAATCCCTCCGATCATCGAAGATGCTGCGGTAACGGCCGCCGAAAAATCGGAATCGTATCCTTCCTCCTTCATGGCGGGAATGAGCACAGATCCTACAGAAACAGTATCTGCGACTACCGAGCCGTTTAGCCCGGAAAAAAGCATGCTGACCAGGATGTTAACATTAGCCAAACCCCCTCGAATGTGACCAATGACTGAGTTACTCAGTTGAATCAACTGATGTGTTACCCGGGTTGAATTCATGAGGTCCCCGGCCAGGATAAACAACGGAATGGCTATAAGGGGAAAGGAATTCAATCCGGAGAACATCTCTGTCGCAATCATGGTGGGAGAAAACCTCATAAAAAACATGGTGCAGGTCAGGGGAATCACCCCCAGCACAAAGCCGATCGGCACAGAGATAGCGATCAAAAAGGCAAAACTGACGAAGATCCAGGAAATCATTGCAATTCTCCTTCTGCGATAAAATTAAATTCGTGAACAAAATCGTTTAGAATCAGGTAAATCATGTGAGTCAGCATCAGCAGCCCCGCAAGTGGGATGCCGAACATGGCATACATAACCTTCATATTGACCGCCCAGGAAAAGGCCTTGTTGGTCAAGGCCTGCTCAAAACCAAAAATGGTAAAGAAGATGACGAAGAACAGGACAATCAAACGAGATAGAATTTTGACAGAGAACCGGGTCCTACCCTGGGTCTTTTGGATAAGAATCTGCAGGGAGATATGCTCTTCTGTGCGAAGCGTCACACTGGCTCCAAAATAGCCGGCCCAGACCATAAACCAGGTTGTCAATTCTGTCGGTGCCAACAGGGGTTGGTTCAACACGTACCTGAAAAACACCTGGATAAAGACACCGAGGAAAATAGAGAACATCATGATAATCAGAATCCATTTCCCTATCACAAATGACAGGTCACTCAATGATTTCGACAATCGATATGATTTTTTTAATAGCAACTTGCCCTCCCGGTTGAAATTAATAAAACAGGCATAATAGAATCCAAATAAATCATGTTTTGTGTTCAGTGCCTGGTGCCGGACTGTGGATCTGACTGCACTCATCTCACAATACAAAACCAACCACAAAACACAAAAGATTCGAATGAAATAGAGTTCTCGTTTGGGTCGGTGAAAACGCCCTGGATTCATCCATACTCAGGAAAATCATTAGCCACAGCACAATCCGGCCGCATTTGCTGATCACCGCTCCACCGGTTCACCGGGGAGATAAATACCTCCCCGCCATATTCTCTTCCGCTACTCTAGCAAGAGTGATCCGTTCGATTAATACTGATCAAATGGAATCTGAACATCCTGAATCTTCTTGATGAAATCCCTGTCGAGATTCAGTCTCTTGATCATCGGTTCCCAGGTGGATTTGGCTTTGCTGATCCATTGTCTCGATTCTTCAACTGTCGGCGTGTAGAATTCACAACCGGATTCCAACATCTTGTCCTTGGCAACCTTGGACCAGTATTGATCGTGGGCAAAAGCGGCTATTCTGGACTCTGTTGCAGCACGGTCGATCACCTGTTGCAGATCTTTGGGGAGACTCTTGTAAGTATCTGGATTCATCACCACAACATGCCAAATGCCGATTCCGCCGGTTTCCGTCACCTTGGTCGCCACTTCATAAATCTTTGAAATATAGGCCCACATATTTGGCAGGTAGACTCCTTTTACAATGCCCTGTTGCACGGACTGATAAGTTTCGGACCAGGGAATTGAAACCGGATTGAAACCCCAGGCTCTGATCAGATTCTGGTTGATAGGAGAAGCTACGACCCTGAGTTTCATGCCCCGGGCTTCGGAAGGTGACTTTACCAGTCTCTCGGCATTCATAATAAACCGCTCACCTCCTGCCGGATAAGCCTGCAAAAACTTATATCCATCCTTGGCAACACGCTTCTTCACTTCTGCCACAATCTCTTTATCAGTCATCACTCGAAACCAGTTGTAAGGGCCATGAACGATATAAGGCAGATCAAAGGGAAAGAAGGCTCTACCAACATGCGCATAGTTTCCCTGTGAGGAGTGGGCGATATCCAGTGTTCCCTGTCCTACCATTTCCAACAGCTTTTTATCGCTTCCCATAGAACCGGCTGGATGAACATCAACGGTAATACGACCGTTTGAATACTTCTCAACCCTCTTTTTAAACTCTTCTGCAGCCCAGTAAGTCGTGTTTTCCTTGTTACCAGTATGAGCCGCAACCAACTTGTAAACATCGGCAGCGAAAGCAGCGTTACTGAATATAAGGCAAATCAGGGAAAAGAGGATTAGGCTGGCCTGAGCCAGGATAAAATGGTTCTTTTTTAACATTTTGATTCTCCGTTTTTTATGTTCACAAATTAGCAAATCAATCCGGAATTTCGCGCTCAATTAACCCGCCCGTTACCTCGAGCTTCTTCGATTTATTGGTTTCACAGGCGGAGATTGGTCAGCGAAAGCCGAACTTGTCTTATGCACTGCGATACAGCTTCGTCAGTACAAACTCCTCGTGTCCGAGAACCTCCTGACATGTCAAACGGCCTTCACAGGTCCTGACCAGGACATCCAGCAGGTTGTCACCCGATTCGTCCAGAGTCATTTCGCCCCGCAATATCGCAGAGCAGTCGTAATCGATGTGCTCAGACATGGTTTCCGCTGTCAGCGGATTCGCTGTCAGCTTGATGACCGGCTCGATGGGATTGCCGATGATATTCCCCTGGCCGGTGGGAAAGAAATGTGCAACAAAACCCGCAGCAGCCCAGAGTGTTACGGCTTCGGCAGCGGCGGAAGAGGTATCCATGAACCAGAGTCCGGCTCCGGTGGGAGCTTCCGCCGGCTTCAATACACCGATATAGCTGATGCTCTTGCCGATCTTCTGCAGGTTGCCAAAAGCCTTCTCTTCAATAGTGGTCAATCCGCCACGGATATTCCCCTTGGTAGGCTGTGATCCGGACAGATCATCGGTTTTGCATTCATTGATAAAGGCGTCGTATTCGGTCCAGGTCTTCATAAACTGTTCCGCTACCTCAGGCGTTGCAGCTCTCTCCTTGCAGACCATCTCCGCCCCCGTAATTTCCGAAGTCTCACCGAAAGAGCAGGTGGCTCCCAGGCCAACCAGCTTTTCCAGGGTATTCCCCACGGTGGGATTGGAGGCCAGGCCGGAAGTGGTATCGGATTCACCGCACTTGACAGAAACCCAGATTTCGGAAAGATCGCAGGGTTCACGCTTCAGCTCGGACGCCCACTGGACATACTCTTTTGCCTTGCGGCTGGCATTTGCAATCGTGCCGATGTCGCCGGTACGTTCAATAGAGAAGCCCGTCACCGGTTTTCCGGTTTTCTTGATACCGTCAACAATAATATTGGTCCAATCCGGCTCGATTCCGATCACCACCACGGCTGCCACATTGGGATTGGCGCCGATACCGATAATGGTACGAAAGAAAAGCATCAGGTCTTCACCGAACTGCAGACGGCCATAAGCGTGTGGCAAGGCTTTGCAACCTTTGATATTGTTTGCCACTGCCTCACAGGCTGCATTGGAGAGATCGTCCAGGGGCAGAATAACGACATGGCTGCGAATACCAACCCTGCCATTCTCCCTGCGATAGGCCATAATCTTCTTGTTTTCCATTGTTACCACCTTTTTGTTTTTAGATTTTGAATATGGACATGTCCGCCCTTCTCGATGTCCGCAACAATTCTACCGATATCGTGACCATACTTGATCACCGAGTCGTCAACCTTATGAGGAATCAAAGCGATTTTATGTCCCAGGGGGATATCGTCCAACGCCTTCACCTCTATCTTGTTTTGACTGTCCATATAAAGGCCGCTGGCATTTTCTCCAGCCTTGATGTCGACTGTAGCCACGCCTACCGAATCGGCTTTTTCATGAATTAAAAACTGAATCATGTTATCTCCTGATGTCTTTTCTCTATTGAAGATCACTATGGATATTTAAGAATCGATTTAATAAATCGATGGCCACTTTAATAGTGACCTGTCCTGAACGGCCTTCACGGAAAACTCCGGAGAGGCCTTATTTTAGTTTGGGAACCGAGCTCCTCAGAATCAAATCGGTTTCCAGAACGTATTGCACTGTCTCGGTTGTCTTCCCTTCGATGATATCGATCAAGGCATTTGCCCCCATACTTCCCATCTCATGACCGGGAATGCGAACCGTCGTCAGAGGCGGATCCATCACGGCTGACATCTCCAGATCGTCAAATCCGATGATCCCCAGGTCTGTTCCGATTGAACGCTTATGTTCCTTTGCCGCTGCTATGGCTCCGTATGCAAGAATGTCGTTCCCACAAAAGACGGCGGTCGGTGGATTGGGGTCACGCAGAAGACGTCCCATTGCCTCTCTCCCTGATGCCACCGAATACTCCTTTTGGATGACGATATTTTCATCATAAGGAACATCCCAGTTTTTGAGCCCTTCCACATAACCTTCCCACCGTTTTTTGGCACGACCCGTCTCATAAAAGCGACCCGAGATCATGCCGATTCGACGATGTCCCATGGATATGAAATAATCCACCACCTGGTACGCCGCCTTGATATTGTTAAAGGTGACAAAAGGAACCCTGTCGGACTGGCTAACCTCCCAGGTAACGATATAGGGAATCTGACGGGATGCCAGGTATTCCGCTGTGCGAGGGTCCTGCGGATTGCCGGTGAAGACGATGCCGTCAACCCTTTTTTCCAAGTAAAGCCGCACCAGGTTCAACTCCATGCCCTCGGCATATTCCGTGCTTCCCAATATGATTGAATACCCGCGGGCTGCCGCTGCATTCTGGATTCCCTTGGTGGAGACGGCAAAGATAGGGTTGGTGATGGTGGGAATGATCAAACCGAGAGTACGGGTGCTGTTCTTGCTCAACCCACCTGCCAGGGCATTGTATACATAATTCTGCTCCTCCATGATCCGCAGAATCTTATTCCGGGTCTTCTCCTTGACCTGCTCCGGATTGTTGATAACCCTTGAAACCGTTGCCCTGCTGACGCCCGCTAAACGAGCGATGTCCGAGATTGTCGTCGCCATGATGTGCTCGGTACCATTGATTAACTGCTTTATATTTATGATTTAAGAGTAAAGTTGAAGTTTATAAATGTAACCGTTTACATTATTTAATGGTAGAGACGTCGATTTGTCAACCAAAAAAATAGAATCCTTCTCTAACAATGATGATACATTCCGGTTATAATTGGGTTTCCACTCCTCAAAAATCCTGTCGTTTTATCTCTCAACGTCAAATTCAGACACTTCTAAAGCCTCTGTTTACAGTAATTTACACAAGAGGAAATAAATCATCAAGAATCCGAACGCAATCTTGCAGCGCCCTTTCCCAAGAAAAACTTACCAGAATATTGTCCGGGTTTAATTTTGGTCTAAAAATGTAACCGGTTACATTTTTAGACCAAAATAGTAATGGTTACTTGACGGGTCAGGATTTTGTTTGGTTGAACGAGGGATGGTGACAGGATAAAATGAAATAAGGGGACAAAACCTGTTTTGAAAACAAGTCTTGCCCCCTTATTTCTACCGTTCGCCGCGTTTGTAGGGTTCACCCAGCATAGCCGGTGCGTTAAGCTTATTGCTGTCCCGCATACCGATAGCCACCAACACAACCAGGGTGGCAAGATAGGGCAGCATGGCCAGGAGATTGGGCGAGATACCGAAAGGTTGGATGAGGTACTGCAGAACGAATATCCCGCCAAAGAGAAATGCCCCTATGACGGCACGGGTCGGATTCCAGAGGGCGAAGATGGTTAGAGCTACCACAATCCAGCCCCTGCCGGCCGTCATCCCCTCGATCCAGGATTTACTGTAGGAGATGGAGAGATTGGCTCCGGCCATCCCCGAGAATCCCCCGCCGATGATCACGCAGAGATACTTAACCAGGGATACATTGACGCCCTGGGTTTCGGTTGCCCTGGGGTTTTCACCGGTTGAACGGATTTTGATTCCCAGCGAAGTGTGGACCAGTATAAACCATGCAATAAAGGCCAGCACCATCGCCATATAGAAAAAAGGGCTTTGGTCAAAAAAGATACGACCGATATAGGGGATATCCACCAAACCGGGAATGGGCAGGGTATTCATTTTTACCGACAGCGGTGTGCCAATATAGGGTTTTCCCAGCAAACCGGAGATACCCAGACCGAGCATGGTCAGCGCCAATCCGGAGACCACCTGGTTGGATTGCAGGGTAACAGAGGCAAAGGCATGAACGATCGAAATAAGCATACCGGCCAGAATCGCGACCGCCAATCCCAACCAGGGACTGCCGGTGGCAAAGGTGACGATAAAAGCGGTAACTGCCCCCATGGACATGACCCCTTCAACCCCCAGGTTGAGGATACCGGAGCGTTCGCAGAGTACCTCCCCGATAGTTCCCAGTAATAGTGGAGTTCCGGCCACCAAAGTTCTCTGTAAAACCGATACGATTATCTCTTCCATAAATTTAAGTCCTTGACCACTGCAGTTTAACCCTGTGTTTCAGAAAGTAATCCCCCATAATCAGGAATACCAGCAGGGTCCCGTTGAATACAAAAACGGTCGCTGCCGGAAGATTAAGAGAGATCTGGATTGCATCGCCTCCCACCAGGATACCGGCAAAGAAGAGACCGGAGATGATGACATAGATCGGATTGAGTTTGGCCAGCCAGGCCACAATAATTGCCGTGAATCCATATCCCGAAGAGATGGAGGCGGGGTAACTAAGATAGTGATGAATTCCGGCAACTTCACCAACACCGGCTAAACCGGCCATTCCGCCGCTGATTATCATGACAATCAGCAGGGTCCGAAAAAAGCTGATCCCTGCATACTTGGCTGCATTGGGATTTTCACCAATGACCCTGACTTCGTATCCAAATCTTGTTTTAAAGAGCAGGAATCCGAGAAAGAGTACGGATAGAATTCCCAGTATCAGGGTGAAATAGTGAATCCGGGTTCCCGAGATAACACCAAGGATAGCGGATTCCGGAAGATCGTCGGTATAGGGAAAACCGAATTTGGTTTTCCCTTTCCAGGGTCCCACTATAAGAAAGGTCAGGAATTCTGCGCAAATATAATTCAACATCAGGGTGGAGATCACTTCATTTACGGAATACCTGATCTTCAGGATTGCGGGTATTGCTCCCAGCAAGCCACCGCCGATGAAACCGGCCAGAAACATCAAGGGGACAATGATATAGAAGGGAAGGGATTCTCCCAGGTTGAGCCCCACCCAGGTACCAAAGATCGCCCCCAGCAACAACTGTCCCTCCGCCCCGATATTCCAAAACTTGGCTTTGTAGGCGACGGCCAGACCGGCACCAATCAGGATCAGCGGGATCGCCTTGGTAATGGTCTCCTTGATCCCATAGATACTGCCAAAGGAGCCGGTGAAGATCTTGGCAAAAGCGTAGAGGGGATTAGCTCCCGAGATCAGAAATATCAAGCTGATAGCGAGCATGCCGGTAACAATGGAGAAAACCAGGGTTAAAAAAGAATGAAGTGTGGTGATCTCCTGTCGGTCGCTGACTTTTAGACGTAGCATAATTTGAGTCTTGAGTTTATCCAGTAAGAGATGTTATCTGGGCAAGTTTTACCAATAAGTATTCGGTTATATTCTAAGTGATCCGGCCATCATCAGCCCGATATCGCACAGCTTGGGATCATCCGCTTTGAGGACGCCCATGAATTCTCCTTTGAAGATCACCGCAACCCGGTCGCACAACTCAAAAATCTCTTCAAGATCTTCCGAAACCAGCAGCACCGCGCCTCCTTCCTTTCGTCTTTTGAGTAGCTGCTTGCGCAGATATTCCGTAGCACCTACATCGAGACCGTATGTGGGATGGGAAGCAACCAGGACCGGTGGATTGTCATCTATTTCCCGTCCCAGAATCAGTTTTTGAATATTCCCACCGGAGAGGTTCTTTGTGGGGATACTGATTCCGGGAGCGTGAACCTGGAAGGATTCGATCAATCCCCTGGTATGGTCCTTAACGGTGTTATAGGCCAGGGACAGCCTGCTGGCAAACTTCTTGAGGTGATGTTGCTTAAGAATCGCATTTTCATAAAGGAACAGCCCGGGAGCAATTCCGAATTTGATGCGTTCTTCCGGAACATGGGAGATCCCTTTATCATATATCGCCCTGGGTGAGAGATTACTGATTTCCTGGTCATCCAGGACGATACTGCCCGATTCGATCTTGCGCAATCCGGTGATTGCTTCAACCAGCTCTTTCTGACCGTTACCCGAGACACCGGCAATTCCGAATATTTCATTTCTGTATAAATCAAACGAGATATTGGAGACCACGGGAATTCCCTTGTCGCTGGTGACCACAACCTTATCAACACTCAAGACCCGGTCACTTGAGGGAATCTCCTCTCGTTCGATATTGAAGATGACATCACGCCCGATCATCATTCTGGCCAGAATCTTTTTGTCGACATCCTTCGTTTCGGCGTCTCCGACAATTGCTCCTTTCTGCAACACCGTGACCCGGTCACACAGTTCCATGATTTCATCCAGCTTGTGACTGATCAGGATAATCAGGTGGCCCTCATCCTTCATTTTATTGAGAATGACAAATAGCTCTTTGATTTCCTGGGGCGTCAACACCGAGGTGGGTTCATCAAGAATCAACAGATCGGCTCCGTTGAACAGGGCTTTGATGATTTCAACACGTTGCTGTTCGCCGGCTGACAACTGCCAGATGGGTTTGTCCAGATCAACATCGAAATTGAACTTTCTGCTGAACTCGATGATCTGCCTCTTCAGTTTTGCTTTAGGAAATACCAGGGGGGCCGCATCGTAACCCAGGCAGATGTTTTCCATGGCGCTGTGGCTTTCGATCAGCATAAAGTGCTGATGAACCATCCCGATCCCGTGCATTTTTGATTCCTGGGGGGAGCTGATCCTGACCGGTTTTCCATTGATCAGAACCTGGCCGGCGTCCGGCTGATAAAGACCATAGAGAATATTCATCAGGGTGGTTTTGCCGGCCCCATTTTCACCGAGCAGTCCCAGAATCTCACCGGATCTGATGCTGAGGTTGATGTCTTTGTTGGCGGGCACACCATGAAAGAGTTTGGTAATACCAGCCATTTCAAGCTGTTCGATTTTTCTCATAGCCTCCTTGACAGCACAGGTAGGGAGAAGTAATTCATTCGGATGTTTTTCAGTCTGCGGTATCGATAAAGCGTTGCTCTCTGTCCACGTATTTCAACTAAACCAGGTTCTGTCCTTCGATTTAATCAAAGCTCCGGATTCATAGCGTAAAACGCATCCTACTTGAAAATGTCTTTCCAAGAAACAAAAAAGCTTTGCCGATTCAAATTCGATCGACAAAGCTTTAAAAAATCAAATATATGACCACGGGATCTCCATAGTCATATTCATTGCAAAGACTTGCTATTTCGGGATGCTGCCAACAACACCGTCAACATAATACATGATACTCAGGAGATCACCTTTGGAAGCCCTGGCTCCCTTTTTGATCTTGAGGTTGCCCTGGTTATCATAGATAGGGCCAACAAAAGGATCAAAAACCTCAACGCCCTGCTTCATTTGGTCATAGCGCTTCACAACCAGGTCATAAACGGATTGTTTGCCAAGATCAGGGGTATTTACCTTGACTGCTTTCAGATCCGGGATAAACTTCTTGTTGATAATCTCGTCAAAGGTTCCGCCGAGAATCGCGGCGTCCTCTGCTGCCAGCCACCACATGTCTTTGTTATTCCAGGTTCCGTCTTTCAGGCTTTTCAGAATTTTAACATACATAATACCCCAATCCACGAGCTGTCCGGATACGACAGAGTCAACACCGTAAGCTTGCATGGGACTGTAGTGACTGAAGGTGTAAATCTGCTTGCCCTTTTCGGTATGCTCCTGGCCAACTTCAATGACTGCAGGGGTATCCTCGGTGAATGCCAGCACGTCAACACCTTCGGCGATCAACGCTTCTGCTGCTTCCTTGGCTTTGTCCGGTCCGTACCAGGCGTAGATCCAGCGAACATGAACTTCTGCTTTCGGATTTACTGCCCTGATACCAAGCGCATAAGCGTCGATATGGCGAATCAGTTCAGGAATCGGGAAAGCGGCCACATATCCGATTTTGTTGGATTTGGTCAGGGCGCCAGCCATCAATCCGTTCAGATAATACATTTGATACAGATCTGCAAAATAGGTCCCAACATTCTTGGACTGCTTGAATCCGGAGCAGTGCATAAAATGGGTATCGGGGTACTTCATTCCGGCTTTGATCGTATCATTCATGTAACCGAAGCTGGTGGTAAAAACAACGTCTACTTTCTCTTCCTGGACGAAGCGATCGATAATCCGGGTTGAATCGGACTCGGCTACGGATTCGATAAAAACCGATTCCAGCCAGGGAAGTTTGTCATGGGCGTACTTTCTGCCGACATCGTGGGCATGGGACCAACCATAGTCCCCAATAGGCCCGACATAGATAAAGCCCGCCTTGAGCTTGTTCTTGGCCAGAACCTGCCCGCTACAGAACATCAAAAACAGGGAAACCGCAAGAATTCTACTGATTAAGCGCATATCACTCTCCTTGGACGAAGTTATGGAATGGATTAAACAACAAATGAGGATGATTCAAATGAGTAATATTTTTTTCTTATGGAGGCAGAATGTCAATATATTCTTCACATTAATCGAATAAATTACTTGGATTCATTAATCGACCTCATCTCTATTCCGGATTTGATCTAACGTGCGAAAAATAAAAACGCTGACACTACAACGCTTTATATATCGCCCTGGGCGCCCTGACGTTGATGATTGGGATGGACAAACCCGATCAGGGATATTAGAATTCCGGGATTTTACCATCAGACTGAATGAATGCTTCTCGAATTTGAACCGGAACCAGGAAAACTGATCCTTCGAAAATCCAGTTTAAGGGACCGAAATCCGGAGGGAGAAAGTGAAGATTGTAGCCGCAGCGGATCTGCACGGGAGGATTAACAGACTTCAGCAGATAAAGGAACGAATTGATGAACACGGAGCTGATGTTTTGGTCCTGGCCGGAGATTTGGTCGGACTTTTTGGCACTTCGGCTTTTTTAGGCGAACTTGCCAGGCTGGAACTGCCGGTTTTGATCGTCACCGGCAATTCAGACCGGTTTAAGGCAAAGCGGGAAATGCTCAAACAGAAGAACATCACCGATCTTCATCTTAATGAGACACGATTCAATGGTGTCGCCTTTATGGGAATTGACGGGACAGTGCTACTTCCTTTTGCTTCAAAAATCAGGTTAAGGGAAAAATCATTTTTAAAGGGAGTAAAACCACAAATCACTTCGGAACAGGTTCTGGTGACCCATACACCGCCCAGGGGGTTCCAGGACAGGGTTGCGGGTAAATTCCATGCAGGAAGCGGTCAACTCAGAATGCTGGTCGAGGAAACCAAACCAAAAGTCCTGATCTGCGGTCATATTCACGAAGATTACGGTGTATCAAACCTTGGAGATACCAAGGTGGTCAATTGCAGTGTGGGAATGAAAGGGAAAGGCGCTTTGATTGAAATCCGGGAGTCGGGTAAACCGGAGATAACCCTGTTCTAGTGCGGGTTTCAGAATTAAGAACCATCTTGGATCACCGGTTATCGTGAGGGTGTCTCGCGGAGGAGAAAAATCTGAAAGCACATCCTTTGCTAAAGGGCGATGAATCGAGCAGATATGCTCAACTTGAAATCCGGCGATTATCATTCAACTCAATAACCCAATCCCTTCCCGGAATAGCATGATAGCCAGGACAATTAATACCAGCCCCAAAAATCTCATGATGTAAATGTAAATCCTGCCGGAAAGAAGTTCCCTGGATTTTCCCACCAACACGGCCACCGCTATTTTAGATCCGACCAATAACCCATAAAGACAGGCAACAAAACCGAAAGCCGCTGCCAGGCCGGTTTCTGCCGCCCTGGTGACGATAGGTGAGCCAACGCTTATCCAAAACAGGTAAGGATGGGGGCTGAGAAAATTCACCAGGATCCCCTTCAGCATGGAATCGGTCTCTTTTTCCTTGATCTCCGCCTTAACTCCTTTGACCCTCAAATTCTGAATCGCCATCTGCAGAATAAGGAATCCTCCTGCGATGGAGATGACTCCCAGGATTTCCAAATGTTGGGACAGGCTGGTAAAAATGAAAAGGGTGAGCAGGGCAATGGGAGAATCGGTTATGATTGGCGCCAGTGCAACTTTGATCCCGGCTTTGATATCATGTTTGAGGGTCTCAGAAATAACGAGAGTCAGGAGGGGGCCGGGAGCCAGGCCAGCCGACAGGCCTAGGGTTATCCCGATGGTCAGAAATTCAATCATGGGATCGCCTGCCCTACCTCTTTTTCGTGATCTGGTTTACAATCCAGTTGCCCAGCTTTTTATCGTTTTGACAGTCCACCAAGTCCTTGATATTGGCCAGCGGGATTTCCGCCCGGGCTGCGCTTTTGTGCCCTCCGGCAGAACCGAGTTCGCCAAAGCTCTTCTGCACAACCCTGCCCGCATTACTACGATACCCGAAACTTCGGAAGATAATATAAAGCTTTTTGCCGTTGATACCGGAGATGATACTCCAGTTGACGTCGTCCACTTTCAGGAAAAAATCGGCGATAATTACACAAACATCGGGACTGGGAACGGTTCCCAGGTGAGAGAATAGCCAGGTTTTTCGCTTCTTGCGGTTCTCGATAGCTGTCTGGAAATACTTCAGAAATCCCGGTCGCATTTCCGCTGCTTCTATCTTGCGAACCGCCTGGATATTGGCCAGGGGAAACAGGTGTTGAAAAGCCCTGACATCTTCATAGATCGCCTTGCGGTTGAAATTATCCGTATCCGTACGAATGGCGTAGTAGAGCGCCGTAGCCAACCTTATTGACGGTTTGATATTCGCCGCTCGCAAATATTCGAAAAGAATACTGGCTGTGGCTCCGTATTTCGGGCGGATATCCCTGTAGACAGGCTCATATCCCGAATCCGGATGGTGATCAATAACCACATCCGGCTTTAATCGAGCCAAAACGGGATTGTGGTCCGGCTGGGCATCCACCAGGACAACCCTGCTGAATTTTTCAGGATCAATATCCTTGAAGGGGACAAGATTTACCGTCAGCAGGCTGACCAGGGAGAGGTTGTCGGGACGTTTGATAGTGTTGATGTTGGATATGGTGACCCCTGCGGTTTTACGCCATAACAATCTCTTGACGGCCATGGCGCAGGCAATGGCATCCGGATCCGCTATAATAGGGATTAGCACCTGGTCCTCACCGGAGAATTGCTCGTAAAACTGTTCGAGTTTTTTCTTACTCAAAAGAGGGTTTCCTTTAATCAAATCATGAGGTGAGACTGAAATCTTCAGCCGTTTTTTCAGCGTCTTTGCCTATTATCATATGGGGAAAAAGAGACTACGGCAAATAATTTGTTTTATTGGTGTTGGTTACAGATAGTGTTGTCCGCTTATCAACTATTTAACTCTTCTGTTATCCCTAAATTCTCCCTGGTATTGCTTTCCGCCGGACCAGGTATAAACTCCGTAACCATGTCTTTTGCCATTCTTCCAGCGTCCTTCGTATTTATCACCATTGGCAAAAAGGAAAACGCCATATCCGTTTTTACAATTTCCGCTGACACAGAAAGCCTTAAGCTTATTTCTCACGCAACGGACAAGATATCTTGAATCTTTATGTCCGTCGTCAAAGGGATAACCTCCTTCCGCATACATCCCGTGAGCGTAGTCCGCATAGTCTTTGTTAACGGTGGAAGACCAGTAGTAAGCGTCATCTTCATCCGGAAATCCGGGAAAGGTATCCCTGATGGCATAAGAAGTCTTAAGCTCTTCGATACTGGGCAACCTCCAATCCGAATAACCGGAGACCTGCAAGGTGTCACAATAGTTCATGGCACTTGACCAGGTCATTGCCTCCACTTCTTCTTTTATCCATTTCAAACCGGTTTTTTGATCCGTAACAATTAGAGTGTCGGCCCTCAGGTTTGGACTTAACAGAAACAAACAGACAAGAAGGAATCGTATCCCGTTAGGTTTAAAAAATGCTTTCAATTGGTCTCCTGAATACAATGGGTCTGCGAAAGATTCGAATATTCTGTTTTCAAGCATTCTATGGGCTTTAAAGACCGTCGTCAAGGAAGTTACCCGAAGCAACCCGGATGAAGATTTTCAACAGATAAGGTCAATCAGGATAAAACCCGCGGAAAATACCATCCAATATGAGAGCAGTTCCCAGGGGCCCTTGATTTTCTTGTAAATATCTGAGAAAACATACAAAGTATTTTCAAACAATTTACATGAAAATCCGACGATACAGCAAAAATTGATTATTCCGGTACAAAATGGCAATTGATTGCAATATCCTGGTTGTGGAAGACAATGAGCAATCCGCCAAACTCATCAAAGAAATCCTGCGGGACCATTTCAAGGTCAGGATTGTAGGAACCGGTGAAGAGGCACTGGAGGTGATCCCGGAATTCCCTCCCCAAATCATTCTCATGGACAGAATGTTACCCGGCATCAGTGGAGATGAGGTCGTCCGACAAGTCCTGTCCAAACCTGAACTTAAGGATATCAAAATTGTGATGGTCTCTTCCATGATTACCCGGGATGACATCAAGAGTGGATTTTTTGCCGGAGCCGATTATTACCTTCCCAAACCTTTTGACCACGATCAACTCCTCTCCCTTATCAATCGCATCATCTCCTCAAAGTACGAATCCGAATAGATCTCCAAGTTGAATTGATCTGCCTCTCTACTGAAACAATCTCTCCGAAAATCGAATATCCCGATAACAGGGCGGATGTTGATTGGAATTATCTATTTCCTCTTTCAAAAACAAATCGGCTAATCTGAGTTAAGATGCACTAACCAGAGATTCGGCAAAGCCAGGAGTTCAACTCGTAGGGACTGTCGGTTTTGACCTGATGACGAATCCAATACGAGGTACGATATGAACACAATTGATGCCAAGGGACTTGCCTGCCCCGGCCCTGTTTTGGCAACAAAAGAGATGATTGAAAATGAGAATCCGGAATCGATAACGGTTATTGTCGACAATGAAGCAGCCGGAGAGAATGTCAGCCGCTTTCTAAATACACAGGCCTTTCAGGTTTCAGTTGATCAGAACAACGGAGAGATCCGGGTGATGGGAAAAAGCATCGGTGAAAAAACATCGGCAGATCCGCAAAAAGAGGAAACCGATACTGATGTCAAGAGAACCATGATCATGGTAACAACAGACAGAATAGGGTTTGGCGATGATGAGCTGGGATTGAAACTGATGGTAAACTTTCTCAAGACCGTGAAGGAGATGGGATCCGACCTTTGGCGCCTGGTTTTCGTCAACAATGGGGTGAAACTAACCGTTGAAGGATCAGAGGTTCTGGAAGCTCTCAGGGAACTGGAAGCAAATCAGGTTCATCTGATGGTCTGTGGCACCTGCCTGGACCATTTCAGTCTGCTGGATAAGAAACAGGTGGGGACCACTACCAATATGCTGGATATCGTTATGGCGATGCAATTCGCAGACAAGGTTATTCATCTCTGATGTCACAATAGCGGATTGGATCTTTTAGCCAACCAGAATCGGCTTTTCCCCTTTCTTAATAACCCTGCCAATCATTTTGGCTTCGGGAGAGCCGTTATTGATCAGATCGGTCAACAGCGCCTCCGCATCGGCGAACTCGACACAGATAAGCAGTCCACCGGAGGTCTGGGGATCAAAAAAGACATCCTGCATGACCGGATCGATGGATGAGGAGAATCCCACCTGCGGCATTCGATATGACTTGTTGCGATTGGCGCCGCCGGGAACGATCCCCATGGAGGCAAATTCAACCGTTTTTTCAAAAACAGGGACTTCAGCAGCATCCAGTTCCAGACTACAGTCGCTTCCTTCAACCATCTCCGCCAGATGACCCAATAACCCGAAACCGGTAATGTCAGTGCAGGCATTGACCCGATATCCCGTCATTACATCAGCAGCTACCCTGTTTAACCTCGCCATCAGATTAATGATACGATCAACCAGATCTGCCGTTGCCAGGTTGCCCTTGATGGCGGTGTTAATAATGCCTGTTCCCAGGGGTTTGGTAAGAATCAATCGATCATTGAGTTTGAGATTGCCTTTGGTCAGAATCTTATCAGGATGAATAAAACCGGTTACCGAAAGACCGTACTTCAGCTCCTTGTCTTCAACGCTGTGTCCTCCGACGAGGGCGACCCCGGCTTCTTTCATTTTATCCAGCCCGCCCTCCAGCACTTTTCTGAGGATGGAGATATCCATCTCCTTCACCGGAAAGCCCACCAGGTTCATGGCAGTTTTGGGAGTGCCCCCCATGGCATATACATCACTGAGAGCGTTTGCCGCAGCAATCTGCCCAAACCAGTAGGGATCATCCACAATCGGGGTAAAAAAATCGACGGTCTGAATGAGGGCGATGTCGTCAGAAACTTTATATACCCCTGCGTCATCGGCTCTCTGCAGTCCGACTAATACATTTTCATTTGTGGGAAATTCGAATCCGCACAGTGCTTTATCCAGGTCCCCCGGAGAGAGTTTGGATGCTCAACCGGCGCCTGAGACGGTGGCGGTCAGCTTAATCTCTTTTGATTCTTCAACCATGATCAACTCATCCATTTCAATCATACATCCCGACTATCAACACCGTTCCTTTGTCAGGGGACGGCATTCCCAACAAGGCATGTGCTGAGCAGGGATATCCTATTTTCGTTTGGCGTTACGACAGAGTGTCGCTTTCTGCGTTTGCAGCAAATTCGATGCTTCGGCTCGGGTCACCCTGTTGTCATTGTTCATATCGGCTTCTTTAAGCAGAAAAGCGAACAGGGGGCCTTCGCTGTCAATTTCATCCCAGGATGCTTTCTCGAAGATACACTTTCCGCTACGATCGATAAAAGCTATGGTCCATCCCAGTTTCAGGGCGTATAGCTCGTCCAGGTATCGGGTGGTTCCAAAATCGGTTTTTATACCCACGGCTGACCGTGTTCCCTTGGCGGCAGATAAGGGTTGGACAGTTATAACCAACACAGCTCCAATGGTCAGCAGTATTAATATCAGTTTCTTCATGGCAGGCCTTCTGTTAATAATTCGATAAAATTGACCTTTTCGGGTCAAACAGCGGTAATCAATTTGCTAAAGATTCGGATCTGCAGCGGAACCGCATTGAGGATCGCTGTGGATTCATGCTTTTGCCGGAGCATTATATCCATGATAACGCAAATCCGAAGTCTATTTCAACCGATGTTGCTATTTGATTTTCATGAATATTCATACCATATCCTGACCTTTCTTACAATCGCCCTGGTGTGCGGGAGTGATCTTTCGAGGGGAGTAATCAGCGACAAATCCTGTTTTAAATCACGGAAACGGCACAAGAGACCTGTCCAATCTCCCGGTACCTTGATCGAATAATAGTGCGCCTTGCGGCAAAAGAGTCTATGAATTAACGCATCCCGGAACCGTGATAATCCGGTTTAAAGCTTTACAACAACCTGGTTCTTGAAACACCTAATGAGTAGAATACTCTGACATCGTCAATGGAGCATAAACAAAACCGGGAAACCTCCCTGAGTCATCGAATATAATGATCATCTATCTGAAATTATTACTGACAGCCATCTTTTGGGGAGGAACCTTCATCGCCGGCAGGGTAATTGCCCGCGATATGGATCCATATGCGGCCGCATTTCTGAGATTCAGTACAGCCAGCATTCTTTTGATTGCACTCATACGAATCCGGGAAGGCTACCTGCCCGGACTCAAACCAAAGCAGATTCTTCCCATCTTCCTGTTGGGTATGACCGGTGTCTTCAGCTACAATGTACTGTTTTTCTCGGGACTGCACACCGTGGCAGCAGGCAGGGCATCCCTGATCATCGCGCTGAACCCGATTGCTATCAGTCTGCTCTCCTCCATTTTCTTCAAGGAGAAACTGACCTTTCTCAAATCCGTCGGTATTCTCGTGTCGGTAACAGGAGCCATGGTTGTGATCACCTATGGTGATCTCGCCTCCATTCTGGATAAACCCCTGGGAATGGGCGAGTTGTTTATATTTGGTTGTGTAGCCAGTTGGGTGGCCTACTCCCTGATCGGCAACATGGTGATGTCCGGACTTTCGCCTCTGGTCTCGGTCGGTTATTCAGCTCTGGCCGGAAGCATCGCTCTTTTTATTCCGGCAACCTACAGGGGATTTTTGGGATCTCTCGGTTCCTACACAGCCCTGGAATGGGTTTCGGTTTTATACCTGAGTATCTTCGGGACTGTACTGGGCTTTATCTGGTACTACCAGGGATTGAAAACCGTGGGCCCCATGAAAGCCAGTGTCTTTATTAATTTCGTTCCCATCAGTGCCATACTGCTTGCCTTTCTGATTCTGGGAGAACCGGTTACCATCTCCCTTTTGACAGGGGCGGGTCTGGTAATTTGCGGAGTCTTGCTGACAAACTTTTCCGGCCTGATGATTCAATGGATCAGGAAACGGATCAAAGCCGGGTAAGCTATCTGCACTTTCTTCTGATGCGTAAATTAAATTTGGTCCAGATCCGGCGGAGTTTGGATTGATCAAAAAGAAGTAAAGTTGCTTCCTGCATGCAATTAAAAACACGACTTCAGGATTGTCGACAGGGTTGCCGAAAGTAAGAGTTTGTTTTTTTGTATCGGTTTATTTGACAAACGACTGTTAACCCTTTAGTTTTGAGCAAGATCCAACAAATCGCGAGAGGTTTTAACAAACGTTTTGAATTGGAACAGCCGCCCGGCTTAAAAATCCGCCGGGTATTGAATAAATTCATTATATTCATCTTCTGATACTGGATAAAAAATGACGGTATTACTATCGACCAAAGAGGTAGCGTCCTTTCTCAATGTTAATGAAAAAATGGTATATTCCCTGGTTGCGGAAAAGGGGCTTCCAGCCACAAAAATAACGGGAAAATGGGTCTTCCCCAAACACCTGGTGGAGCAATGGATTGAGGCCAACACCATAAACTACCCCCAATCAACCCACCTCAACCCGGATTATGACAGTCTGCTGATCGTTACCGGCAGCAATGACCTGTTGCTGAACGAAACTATCTCACTCTTTAACAAACAGTATCCGGACTATATCGCTGTTTTCGGCAATCTTGGCAGCATGGGAGGATTAAAAATGCTCCGCCAGAAACTCTGTCATATAGCTGCCAGTCACTTGCTGCAGGAAGATGAACAGGATTACAATTTCGCTTTCGCCCGCAATGAACTGGAAAGCATCCCTGCCGTGGTGAACTTCAGTATGCGGGAGCAGGGTATTTTGATTTCCAAGGGAAATCCCAAAAAGATCAAAGCCGTTGCAGACCTGGCCAGGAAAGGAATCCGCATTATCAACAGGCCTGTTGGAACAGGAACGCGGCTCTTGCTGGATCATGAACTGCGCAAGGCAAAGATCAGCCCCGACAAGGTTAATGGCTATGAAGACGAAAAAACCAGCCATATGGATGTTGGATTGAGAATCCTGGCCGGGAAAGCGGATGCCGCACCCGGAATCAGAATTGTGGCTCATTTGCTGGGTCTGGATTTCCTCCCTTTAAGATGGGAACGTTTCGATTTGCTGATTCCCAAGGAGAGATTCTTCGATAAACCGATTCAGCTTTTCCTTGGACTCCTGCACGATGAGAGTTTTCGCAATATCTATCCCCCCGATTGCGGCTATGATCTCGATTCAACGGGTAAGGTAATCTTCCCCACTGACTAGCCGCAGACACTACCTGCACAAGGTGAAAAGCTCAGCCAAATCACCCCGCAGGAAGATTAGCTTTTTCACCGGAGGTGTGTCATAATTTTCACAACCTTCCGGCACCGCCGGGACAAAGGTTCATTCTGTCATTTATCAAGTTCGCGAATCTGTCATACAGGGGGAGATATGAAGGTAACTTGCGATCGATGCCAGAAAGAGATTGAAACCAAATATATTGACACAGAAAAGGGGACAGCCAAGTGCACTGAGTGCAATCACATCTTCAATTGCAGCTCACAACTGAAAACGGAGATTGACTACCGCCGGGACACCATTGAGTTGCCACTCAGTATCAGGCTTACCAAAGATAAAGATCTGCTGCAGATTGTATATCGCTGGCTGAATGCTCAACTTTTTTGGCTCATCCCCTTTTGTATATGTCTGGATACCGTCTTCATCCTCTGGTATCCGATTGGTTTCATTAAGGTAGAAAGCCTTCCCGCCCAGCTATACATGATGTTCCACCTCATCATGTGTATCTCCCTGACCTATTATTGCCTTGCCAGAATTGTTAACAAAACCGTTGTTACCGTCAGCAAAGGTGTTTTCCAGGTGATGGATTCACCTCTGCCTTTTTTCAGAAATATCAGTATACCGCTGGAAGATCTCGACCAACTCTATTCCAGGGAGAGTATCCATCGCGGCAAAAAACTGTCCTGGTCCTCATACGAGGTTCACGCCATTTTGAAATCGGAGCGTGACATGAGACTGGTGGCAGGTTTAAATACAGCCCAACAGGCTCTATACATCGAGCAGGTTGTGGAAGACTACCTGGAAATCCGGGACAGACCCGTGAATGGAGAAATTGCCCGGGACTGATACTCCGCATATCCATTGGGAGAGTCTGTTTACTGATATCTTATCGAGAAGAGTCATCATCTGCATAGTGGCCTCCTGCATTCTGTTTTTTGCTTTTCACGATCTTCAGCTTCGGCTATAATATTGGTAAGCCGGGGAACCAAACCTTATCAATTTGTCTGGAACTCGGCAAATCATCGATTTAAAAACCGTGCTGTGATTTGACCGTTAAGTTATTATTATACCGTAGTTTTAAATTATTGAATAAAAAATATTGCAATTTTTGATGCATTCGACAATAATGCCGTTGAAGGCAGTAAGCTCTGATACCGGATCATATCAAATCCGGCCCGGATCTCCTGAAAGCACGGATATAAAATGAATTCCCAGCGTCCGGGTCATCGTTCAACAAACGGAGAATTGGCAAATGGCAAATCATAAATGGAGAATCGTTAATCCGTCCGGGTCAAGACGGATCATCGTCACTAAGGAACTGCCGGGAAGCCATTGGTTGGAGGTTCTGGAAGGCGCGAACTGCAGAATTGAAATCTGCACCTCAAAGGACGTGCTAACCGTTAGGGAAATAAAATCCGCTATCGACTCAGCATGCCAGGGGGCTATAGGACAATTGACCGAAGATTGGGGAACAACCCTGTTCTCAGCCCTAAAGACGGCCGGGGGAAAGGTCTACAGCAACTATGCAGTGGGTTATAACAATGTTGATGTGGCAGCAGCAACCAAAGAGGGGATTCCTGTCGGGAATACACCGGGAGTGCTGACCGAAACAACGGCGGAGATGGCGGTGACCCTAACATTGGCCGCAGCCCGTCGACTTGGCGAAGCTGAACGCTATCTCAGAAAAGGGAACTTCAAGGGTTGGTTGCCAAACCTGTTTGTGGGAGAACTGCTTAATCGCAAAACCGTCGGTATCATTGGTGCCGGTCGTATCGGATCTGCCTATGCCAGAATCATGGCCGAAGGATTCAAGATGAACATCATCTACTTCGACCTCTATCCCAACTCAAAGCTGGAATCCTATATTGCCTCATACAACGAATTCCTGGTCAGCAACGGAGAAAGCCCTCTTTGGTGTAAAAGGGCCGATTCCCCGGAGGAATTACTGAAGGAAGCCGATTGTGTCAGCATCCATACCGTGCTGGACGATTCCACCCATCACCTGATTAACAGCAGTCGATTGGCTTTAATGAAGGAAAACGCCATTCTGGTCAATACCAGTCGCGGTCCTGTAATTGATGAAAACGCATTGGTAAATCATGCCCGCAACAATCCCGGATTTAAGGCAGGATTGGATGTCTTTGAAAACGAACCGAAACTTGCAAGAGGACTGTCAGGCCTGGAGAATGTCGTTATCGCCCCCCATATCGCTTCAGCCACCCAGTGGACAAGAGCCGGTATGGCATCTCTGGCCGCCTGTAACGTCGCAGGGATTCTGCAGGGCTACCCGGTTCGAAACCAACCCGATATCCGGGATTTTCTCAAGGGCACACCTCCACAAGCAGTCCCAAACATCATCAACGCCAAAGAGCTGAATCTACCGATGATTTAGATAAAAAGATCCCATTTTTAGACTCGGGGAACAACCGGGCAGTCGTTTATCGCGGTTTTTCCGTATTACCCGGAAAACTTAACCTTTCCGAAAGGAACGTACACCTGACGGATATCTTGTGTCCGCCGTTTGCTAACTGCACACCATTTATGCGATGCCGATCCTTGTCAGACATCCGCACCTCCGGTATCAACCCCTTCCTCCCCTCCTTGCCTGTCGATTATGGATAACACGCGACCAAAAGAGTAAAGAGAAATATTTCATCTTTTTTACAGGAGCCGAAACTATATCCTTACTCAAATACCTTTGATTAACACTCGTGGAGATTGAAGTGATCAGAGAAAGATCTATCTCCGGAAAAGTGCTGCGATGGGCCAAGCAGTACCCGGTTGTGACTGTCACAGGACCGAGACAGTCCGGCAAATCAACGCTTTGTAAACACTATTTTTCAGAGAAATCCTACGTTATTTATGGTGGGGACAGCAGTCATGTGGAAAACAAAATGGCCGTTACAAGTTGGAGAGATATCATCAGTATTGACGTTAACCCATTCAGTGGACATGAAAGCTGTTTTCAGCAAACAGATCTTGTTTCACCTTAATATTCCCGATCCATAGTCTTAATCAATCTCCAGCCCCTATTCGGGGTTTCCTCTCACTAAAATCTTACATTATCATTCTAGTTTTCAACATCAACTTTTCATTCCAATTGGTGTTTTATTCATTAAAAAAATCGGGGGATTGGATGCCCCTCAATGAGCTTGTATCAGCTTGTGACATCAATATCGAAACGAGAACGCCCATGTTAACCGACAATATTCTTGACCTCATCGGCAATACGCCACTGATCAAACTGAAACGCAATAATGTCTTTGTGAAGGCCGAATTTCTCAATCCCGGGGGCAGTATCAAGGATCGGGTTGCACTGTCCATGATCGAAGGAGCCGAACAGAAAGGACGATTGAATGAAAATTCCATTCTGGTGGAACCTACATCGGGAAATACCGGGATTGGCATTGCGCTGGTCGGTCGGTTGAAGGGATACCGGGTGCGGATTGTCATGCCGGAGAATATGAGTGATGAACGTAAGAAACTGGTTCGCTCCCTGGGAGCAGAACTGGTTTTGACACCTGCTGAAGACAACATTCACGGTGCAGTGGAAAGGGTTCGCAAGATGCAGGAAGAGGACCCCAGGATTGTGGTATTACAGCAGTTCGAGAATCCGGACAACGCCCGTGTTCATTACGAAGAAACCGCCCGGGAGATCTGGCGGCAGATGACGGGTAACATAGATTGCTTTGTCGCTGGCGTAGGCAGTGGCGGAACTCTGCAGGGCGTCGGCAAATTCCTGCGTGAGCATAAACCGAATGTCCGTATTGTGGCTGTGGAACCCAAAAACGTATCAGCTCTTCTGGGTCACGAACCCGGACTGCACCAGATCCAAGGCATCGGTGACGGCTTTGTCCCCAAAATTCTCGATACGAGTCTAGTGGATGAGGTGATTGAGGTATCCGATGAAGATGCCATTGAAACCACCCGCCAATTGGGATATGATCACGGACTGCTGGTTGGGATTTCTTCCGGTGCTAACGTTTGGGCTGCCAGAATTCTGGCCGATCGCAAGGAAGGTAATGTCATCACCGTTCTTCCCGACCGGGCGGAAAGATACTTCAGCACAGCCCTATTGTAATCTCTGTTTCCAATCTATCAATAGACCGGATGACGAAATGTAATTCCCTGCAACAGTCATCCGGTTGGCCATTCCTTCGCCCGACCTCCTGTTTATCCACAATTCCCTAACTTTCATCTTCATCCAACAAACAAAACCATTCCGGTTGATTAGTGCGGAGAAAAACCTGATCGATAAGTATATCATCGAACGGAAAAAAGGAATCGCCACCTCACTTGGTGGCGAAGACTGCTTGCGCTCCTACCCCATGGGAAGATCCAGCGGTGCAAACATGGCTTTCTTTTCCACCAAACTGCGCTGGAACTTCGCCACGGATGTGGTCCCGTTTGATTTCCGGATCTGGAAAGACATAGCCACTGGATTCCAGCTTGCTCTTTTTCATGAAATCGGCAGTGTAGCCGAAGAGAAGGAAGAGCTTGGAGATGAAACCAGATCCTCCGCCGGAGCGGGTCCAAGAATGGTTTCAGCTTCCGGTTTTGTTTGCCGAGTCGACCTGGCAACCGGAGAAGAGGGCCAGAAAACCTCCATTACCTTTATGTATCCCTGGTAATCCCTTAAGCAGGTTAGTGGTTTTGTGCCAATCGTCAAAACCGTCACGATTTCCTCAAATCCTCCCAGAATCCGGTCATCTCTTCGACAGGAACCACGGTCTGATCCCGCAGAAATTTGTACACATTGGTGATCTCTGCAGTAACAAGAACCTTTCCCATTGCATAAACAACCTGCCGGAACACGACGCTCTTCTTCGATACCCGGGAAACTTCCGTTTCTATCAAAATCTCATCCCCGGACCTGGCGCTATGCCGATAGTCAATGTTGATATTGACGATGACGTGAAATATTCCCTTTTCATCGTAAAACCGCATCAAATCGTTTTCGTAACAATAGTTCCAGCGTGCTGCCTCCATCATTTCCAGGTACCTCGCGTGATGAACAATGGCATAGGAGTCGGTCTGATAGTTCATCACCCGCTGTTTTGATTCTGTTTTCATGATCAATTTTCCACTTTATCCAAACACTCGTAACATCGGTTGTTTATGTCATCCGTCAACCCCTTCATTTTTGAAATACTGCACCAGTAGATCCGCCAGAAAGGTTATCATCAACTCCATTTTCTCCTTGATCTCGTTTTCACTCATTCCGTTTGCATCGTTATCCAGAGCGGTAAACACCAGATGCCAGGTACAGTTTGAAACCTCCTGCGTTACCTGACGGATTGTAACATTCAGTCTGATAACTGCTTTGTTATTGGGGTTCAGGATAAACACCACCCGGTAATTTTCGGGATCATGGACGATCGTGGTCCAGCAGGTGTTGAAAGCCTCACCGAAAAAATGCGGACCGCTCACCTTTTCAAAGAAAACACAGTCAACCTCATTGACACCGCTTTTTGAGTAAACAAGTTCATATTCCCAGTCGGGAATCCACCTTAATTCTTCGACCGGGCAGGCCATGGGGAATATTCTTCGGGGATGTGCGGTTATCTCTCTTGTTATAGTCGCTTCCACGCGTTTGTTATCTGTAGCTGCTTGATAGGAAATGGATTTTTGTGTTGCCATGGTTTTCTCCGTTATTGGCTTTTACTAAAATTAAATCTATAATGCGTTCAAAATTCAATGCATGATAATTTGACTTTAATATGAAGAATCAAACCGGTATTGTGCCAAAGCGAAAAACTCTTGTGATTTAACGTAATTCGAAAAACCATTTCATTCGTATGCTATTTGATTCTCTGTCAGCCTCCGTTGATCTCTTGAATATTCTGTTGGCGTACGCCAAGAGCATCGGTATCGATGAAAACGGCCTTATTGAAGAGTGCGGACCGGAGTTATCCCGCCTGAAACAAGAAGAGGATCGCGTTCCGTTGATTGAATTTCAAAAGGTTTGGCGATCGGTAGGTAGAAAATCGGGAGATCCGGATTTCGGATTACATTTTGGACAATTTTGTCATAACCTGCTCAGTCGTCATTTGCTGTATGCCATGATGATGAATTGCGAAACCGTGGAGCAGGCAATGCGAAAAAACTTTACCTATCATAATTTGGTGATGGATTATATCCGGCCGGAACTTCGATTGCAGGATGGGATGGCACATCTCACCTGGAATATGAGCCACCCCGGACTTAAAACGGAACGTCACTTTTCTGAATCGGTTATTGCCCTCTTTGTTATGATGCTTCGCTCCCTGACTGAAGATCAGATCGAGCTGACAGAAGTGCGCTTCTCCCATGCCCGCCCCTGCAGCACCAAAGCACACGACCGGATGTTTCAATCTCCCCTGTTCTTTGACCGGGAGAGCAGTGAAGTTCTCATCTCCGCACATTTTTTGCAGAAACCGATTCTGTTTGCCAATTCTGAGATTCTGAATGATCTGGAGAAAGTGGTGCAAAAGGCGTTACACAAGGCTTATAGTCATCATTCCTGGACAGAGAAAACAGCCCGGGGTTTGATCCGGGCCTGTCTCAAGGAAACGCCGACAACGATCACTGTTATCTCAGGCGAGTTGGCTCTATCCGAACGGAATCTCCAACTCAAACTGCAGGAGGAAGGTACGACCTTCCGTAATCTTCTCGATTCGGTAAGAAAGGAAATTGCGGTGGGTTACCTGAAAAACAGGGAGACAACCATTTGTGAAATAGCCTTGTTACTGGGGTTTTCCGACCAGAGCGCTTTTCACCATGCCTTCAAACGCTGGACCGGCATGACACCCGGCGAATACCGAAAACATGCAACCTGATAGATCGAGCTAGGGTGGTACTCGTATTGAAAAATACCTGGCGCACAGCCGCAGAATTCTCGCCAGACTGGAAACTGGTGTGCGGATCAACTTCAGGATGCGGGGACCAGGGCGGTCAAGCCCAGCGGTGGTTTTTATCTTTTTCCCGATTTCGAGCCGATAAGGAACAAGCTGGCATCGAAGCTTCTCACGAGTTGTGCAAAAAAAGCTGGAGAACTCGGGAGTTGCCTGCCTGCCAGGAGTGGAATTCGGTCGACCTGAAACCGGTTTAACCCTGAGGCTGGCCTATGTCGATTTCAAAGGTGCCCGCGCCCTGGCAGGAAGCGAACAGATACCACCGGATGAATCCATTGGCGATGATTTTATCGATATCTACTGCTACAAAACAAAAAAGGGAGTAGAATTTCTCTGTGACTGGATCAAAAGCTTGTGAATCATGACACGGATTACGGGAGAGATATGCGGATTGGGTTAGAGCTGACGAAATACTGTATCGAAACCGCCTCCAGAAAGGCCTACGAACGCTTGATCAGGAAGTTGATGAAAAGACAATGTGCCGACCAGATGCTGATTGAAGCGCAACTGGAGATTTTGCAGTATTTTCTGGAAAATGCCGATTTCAGTTATCTGAGGAGCGAATACAAGATACTTGGCGGCATCGATCCGGTGCGGATCACCCTGGAAGTTCAGGGTGATCCAAAACATTTGATCATTCTGGTCGGTGATCAAAAGATCCAACCCAGGTGGACAACACTTTCTTAATAGTGATCGTCATTAAGAGTGGTGGGATAATCCTCGGCCTCTGATCGTTTGGGATAGCTTAACCACTCCGGCACCTTCCTGGCCTTCCAGCGTTTACCGTAAATAAAATTATCGATATATGGGAAAACCGCCTTGGCAGCCGGTGAATGGGCAACAAACCAGCGGATAAATTTATGAAAATAGGAGTCGGGTCGACTGTATGGGCAGATTGCCATACAGATGGAGCAATCGGTTCCCACCCGGGCCCAGTAGGCAAAACAGGAATCTTCATCCAGTTTCCACTTCTCGAATCCCCGGCATACCGTCATGTCGCCTGTTGTGATCGAACGTGAAGGACAGGAATCGGCACATTTCATACACTTTCTGCAGAATTCCTCAACACCCAGGGAGATAGGCTTATCCGGTATCAGCGGCATATCGGTGAGGGTGGCGAATATCCTGACCCTGGCTCCGAATTTGGGAGCGATCAGGTAACCGTGTCGTCCCACTTCACCGAGACCCGCATCCGCAGCCAGGGGGGGCAGGATAACATCGTAATTGCGGGTATTCTCGGCAATACCGCGATAACCCATATGGGCAAACCATCTTCCCAGAATGGTTGAGATATGCGCTCCTCTGGCATAATTGACGGCGCTCTCAACTACCGAAGGTGTATGGGGAGCGGACATAACGTGTTCCCGCTCCATTTCCGTAATAAACACAACAGCATACTTGGGTAGATCCTTCAACTCCTTGCCCCAGTCCTCATAATTCCCGAAGTGAATTTCACCTCGTTTGGCATAGATCCAAGCTTCGTTAAGCTCGCAAATCCCTACCATTTCAGCTCCCAGATGCTTACCCAGGTTTTTGACAATTCGTGTTGCCTTGACAGGATCCAAGTCCGCTTCGGGAGTATTTTCGAAAGGATCGGATATGGCATACTCACCGAGAAAATCATCCATTTCAAATGCGGCATGTACCATGGCGGAGTTGGGTTGGTAACCGGCATCAATCTTTCCCAGTTTTCCCAGGAGTCCCTTTTTCCTGCGTTCCTTGTCCGGTTCCTCCAACTCGGGATTGGCAGTATAAAAAGTTTTATACTCCCTGGAACCTTCTCTCAGTCCCCTGCAACGGACAAAGACGCTGAAACTCTCATCCAGTCTTTCAATGACACCGACTGCATAGCCGATAGCTCCTTTCAATGCCCTGGGATTCTGGGGACCGGGGATACAGAAGATGATTCCACCAACCGCTGCCAGTCCAAAGACGATTCCCAGGGGAAGTCTGGCCATCGGCACCCAGATTATTGCAGCCATCAGGGCAAGGGCAATCAGCATAAACAGGAAGCCAATCCAGGTCGCTCTTTTCTCCTGCTCATGAATGGATTCCTTGAACAAAACAGCTCCCATACCCAGGAAAACCAGGTCGGAGATTATTAAAAACGGAAACAGCATCTGTCAATCCTTGTTAAAAACCGGTTGAAACATAACCCATGGATTTGGGCAGGAATAATACGAGGTCGGGAAACATCATAAGAATTATTATACAGGCCAGCATGGCAACCCAGAAGGGAAGTACGCCCTTGAAAATCGTCTCCATGGGGATCTCTTTGGCCACACCGCTCAACACGAAAACGTTGACGCCCACAGGTGGAGTGATCATACTCATTTCCATCACCAGTGTAATAATGATCCCAAACCAGATGGGATCATAGCCCATGCCCATCACTATCGGAAAGACGATGGGAACGGCCAGGAACATTATGGAGAGACCTTCCATGAAGCAGCCCAAAACGATAAAGAGCAGGATGATCAATGACATGACAACATGCCTGCCCACCTCCATTTCTGTGACTGTCGTTGCCAGATAATCGGGTAGCTGGCTGATGGTCATGAAATACTGGAAAATAGTGGCACCGATGATGATACCGAAAATCATGGCGGTGGTTTTACAAGTGTCTTTCAACGAAGCCAGGGTCGTCTCCTTGGAAAGCCTGCCTTTGATGATCATGATCAGAAAGGCGCCAAAAGCCCCGACACCCGCAGCGGCTGTGGGTGTAAACCAACCGGTATAGAGCCCCCCCATCACCAGGATGAAAAGGGTGAGGATGGTCCAGGTATCCTTCAGGGACATCAGTTTCTCTTTCATTGTGAAACTGGGTCCTTTGGCACCCATGGAGGGTTTGATGGTGCACATCACATAGATGGTCAGAATAAACAGCAGACTGAGCAGTATCCCGGGAACCACACCAGCGATAAAAAGATTGGTAATACTCTGTTCGGTAAGGATGCCGTAGATGATCAGAACCGTGCTGGGAGGTATCAGGATTCCCAGGGTACCTCCGGCGGCAATGCAACCCGTGGCCAGGGCGTCGGAGTATTTGTATTTCTTCATTTCCGGCAACGACACCATGCCAAAGGTTGCTACTGTCGCCAGGGAGGAGCCCGAAATTGCGGCAAAACAGGCACATGCGCCAATTGTAGCCATCGCCAGACCACCAGGTAGAAATCCCAGCCAGCGATAGGCCATGTGGTAGACCTCTTTGCCCATATTGGAGTGGGTGGCAAACTGCCCCATCAGGATAAAGAGAGGGATTACGCTAAGAAGGTACTTGTTACTGGAATCGAAAGGTTCCGCCCCTATCAAACCGAATGCCGATTCGAAGTCGCTGAGAATGATAAATCCGGCAAATCCCACCAGGGCCATGGCAAAACCGATTTGCATACGCAGGGCGAGCAGAACAAATAGTACCAGGATTCCGAGAATACCGATCGTCAAAGTGCTCATTGATTTATTACCTTATCTAACGCCAGCAGGGTTTTCATGAATAGTACCACGCATATCAGACAACAGCCGGCTGAAGCGATAAATGCAAACGGGTACAAGGGTATCAACAGGTCCATGGTCAATTCACTGGATTCCAGTTTCTCAAAGCCGTTGAGAACCGATGACCAGCCGATAAAGCCGAAGAGGATGGTGCAAAGCAATTGGGTCAGGAAATCTACAACTCCTTTTGTTCGCGGATTTAATCTGTCGTAAACAAAATCGACCTTAATATGGCCGTTATTGATCTCGGTCTGTGCGAAAGAGAAGAAGATGCAGACAACCATCAACAGCGCTGTCATTTCAGGAGTCCCCAACAGGGAAGTTTTCATCACCTTGAGAGCCAGGACATCCACGACGGTATAAACCATCATCACAAAAAGTGCCAGCCAGGAGAGTCTATCGAGAAAAGATGACAAAGGCTGTATAAAGGTGGATATACCGGCAGATAAACGTTTAAGCATGGTATGAACCTTGAGAAAATGGATTTCGCCCCTGATCCCCGCTAAGGGGACAGGGGAGCGAATAGATGGAAACTTCGATCAGGTCGATCGACTTACCGATTGGCTTTTGCTGATGCGAGAAATGCATCCAGGATTTCCTGACCCGGCAATCCCTTGGCATTAGCCTTTTCAACCCAACCCGAATAGATGCCACTCATCTTATCTCGAATCTGATCCATCTCGCCTGAACTGAGCCTGTGGATCTTGATTCCGGATTGCTGGGCGGCTGTTTTATTTCGGTTGTCTTCATCCAGGAAAGCCCTGGAAGCCGTCAAACCCATCTGTCTGCCGGCAGCCTGGTCGATGGCCTGTTTGGCGGAAGCAGGAAGCTTGTTCCACTTTTTCTTGTTCATCAACACGACCATCAGGGTTCCGCTGAAATTAACCTCTGTGATGTTCTTAACGACATCAAATATCTTGTGACTCTTGAGAGCCGCGTAAGGAGTGATCACACCGTCCACCACACCTTTCTGCAGGGATATTGACATCTCCTTGATATCCATACCTACGGTATTGGCCCCCAGCAGTCGAAATGCGGTGGTTTCGGTTGCGCCGCCGGCACGGATAGGCATTCCTTCGAAATCGGCCAGGGTTTTGATCGGCTTCTTGACTGTATGCACTTGGCTGAGCGGACTGGAGAGAAACCAGAGTACTTTGAAATCCTTGTAATCCTCAGCAAAATACTTGTCAAACAGATCATACATCACACGGGCAACATGCTCCGGATCGTCAAATACAAAAGGCATTTCGAAAACACCGCTGCGCTTGAAGATTCCGGGCACATAGGAAGGAATGACAAATCCGATATCAGTGATCCCTTTTTTTATGGAGTTTACCATATTCTTGGGATTACCGAGCTGTCCACCCGGATAGATCTTGATCTTGACATCACCATTGGAGATTTTCTCCACATTGCTCACAAACGGTACAAAAGCTTCTTCATGCTGCACATGCATGGTCGGCATGAAATGAGCGAGTTTGAGCGTAACAGTTTTTGCCGCCAGGTTTGATGCAAAACAGATTGATAACAGCAGCAGACTAAAAATTAAGACCCTTGCTGTCTTGAATAGATTGAGTTTCATTGCAACCCCCCTTTTTATTATGCTGATTGAGCATCCGAAACAAAGATAAGCGGATACCTTATTGGATGAAAACGGGCTCGAACAAGCCGAGCTTGCCCGACACGGATGAATCGTTCAAAAACAGATAATCCAACCCTTCCGGACTTGCAGTTCAATTGACAAGAGCACGAAATCTGTGCTTTATTACCTCAGAACTGCAGAAAACAGAACATCGCGATTCTTTTTAATACGAATCGGATGAACCCTAACACGGGTTCAAAAAATGCGGTTATCCACTTTGCGCAAGAAAAAAGAATCTTCCTTGTTGCTGAGAAGAGATTGATCATGAATCAGAAACTGGTTCAAAGTACAAACAAAGCTGAAATCAATTACATCTGCCAGGATTTTACCGATTTCGACAGGCAGTCCAGAAGGCTGTCGGGATACAATCAACGATACCAACAGTTGAGTTGCGGCAAATTCAGGGGGCACTGCACCACCATGCTGCTGGGGAGCGAATTCGGGATGTATTACGAAGTTCTGAACCAGACCCTGGATCAGTGTGCAGCCGTTCCCAAGGATCATTACCTGGTCATTCTGCTTCTCAGCGATAAAGGCTACTGTAAAATCAATGGACAGTGCTTCTCGTCCGGCAATATATTTTATGCCGGATCCGGTTCAACCGTGAACGGTATATCCGGCCCTGAGACACACAGTGTGGTCATCAGCCTGGAAAAAGTCTTCTTTGAAGCCATCCTCAATAGTTTTTATCCGGAAATGAAGTATGGGCTCCTGATCCCTGAATCCGGTATTTTTGAAAACAATCGCCAAAATGCTAATGCCCTGCGCATCACAATCAAACAGCTACTGCAGATGATGCAATCGGCTTCGGACAGGCTCACCGGTGAAAAATCCATCAAATGCATGCGACAATCCCTGGCAGAGTTGATTGCAGGACAGATCCACCAGGCATTCAGTATGCCGACGGATTTCAAAAGGAATAATCGCTCTCAACGATTCCGAATTGTCAGACAGGCCTGTGATTTTATTCATCAGCACCAAGATGCGGAAATGACCGTATCTACCCTCTGCAAGGAGACAGGGGTTTCCAGGCGAACATTGGAGTACAGTTTTCAGGACTGCATTGGCCAGTCCCCCAACGCTTACCTGCGGTCCATCAAACTTAACGGTATCCGACGGGCCCTGCTTTCGCCTGAAAATACCCACAAATCCATCGGCGATATCGCCTCCGAATGGGGGGTCTGGCATCTCAGTCGCTTTGCCCAATACTACCGCAACCAGTTTCACGAACTCCCCTCCCAAACCCGAAATCAAGTGAAATGAAAACAGGAGGCACAGAACCTATTTTTCCTGTCAGCCCAATTGACAGGGCATTGGAATCGAACTAAATTGAGACCTGATTTTGTATTCCGCACCGCCTCTTCGAATGTAAACCTTAACCTCCGGCTATGGCTGATCCCGCTGCAATTTATCTGAGAAAGTTCTCTCTTCACCAGTTTTTCCATTGGTTTGCGGTGGGAACGATTATCCCTGTCACAACCCTGTTTCTGATCAGTCGGGGCCTGGATCTGTTTCAGGTGGGGCTCTGCCTGGCGGTCTATTCCGGCATGGTCTTTCTCTTTGAATTACCTACCGGCGGTTTGGCCGATCAGATCGGACGCAAGACGGTATACCTGATTTCTTCCGCTATTTCTATTACCTCCTTGGTGATCCTGCTTCTACCGATAGGTACAACACTGCTGGTGTTTATCGGATTCGGAATGATGGGGATTGCCAGAAGCCTGTCCACTGGAACTATAGATGCCTGGTTTGTCGACAATTTCAACGCGGTCAATCCGGGGGGGAATCTTCAAAAGGCGTTTGCCAGGGTCGGATTCTGGATTCCCTTTGGTTTGGGACTTGGTACGCTTCTCGGCGGAGTGCTTCCCATGTTGTCAGAATACCTGCACTGTGGAAGATATACCTTCAACCTGGCTACCATGCTGCTCGTCCATTTCTGGAACGCAATCTACACCAAAATCTGGATTAATGAGAAGATTGATCTGAAAGGAAAAGGAGTGTTGAGTAGCTTTCAGAATCTGCCGCTTGTGTTGAAGGATGCATTCGAATTCGGGCTGCGCAATAAAGCTCTTTTTCTGCTTCTGCTGGCAACCCTGTTCTGGGGATTCTCCATCATAAGTATTGAGAATCTCTGGCAACCCCGGGTGAAAGGCATCTTGGGCTCCGAGGAGCAAAGCTGGATTTTCGGATTGCTGGCAACCGGATATTTCATTGCCTCTTCGGTGGGAAGCCTTCTGGTAACCTTTATCTGCAGGCTGCTCAGAGATCGATATGTAATCGTCCTGGTACTCTTCAGGCTAACAATGGGCGCCAGCTTCTGGTTGCTGTCCCTGCAAATCGGAATCCTGGGATTTGCCCTGTTCTATTTCCTTTTGTTCCTGCAGAATGGTATGCTCAGTTCTCCGCACCAGAGTCTCTTCCACGAACTGGTCCCCGATGAAAAACGCTCCACCCTCATCTCCCTGGAATCCTTGTTTATGAGCGTCGGCGCCATGGTCGGCAGCGCCCTTCTCGGTTGGCAGGCTGAAACCTATTCCATCGCCATCACCTGGATCACCGCCGGAATCATCTTCTCAGCCTCCTCCCTCCTTTACCTGGTATTCTCGGGAATAAAAAATAGAAGTTGCTAACTCATGGATCTTAACTAATCCCAGAAAGAAGGAGACAGGATACATTTCAGCCATACTAAAAAATCAGTTCATTTCTCCTTGATTTCGGCTAGAGCTTGTATTAGAAGTTGAATTTACATTTCTGGATATTCGTAACTACAGCCTAAAACAAAGTTCAATATCGAAAAATCCAACTTTAGATTACACTCCATGTCTCTTAATTTAGAGGGAATCCCTAACCGTCTTCACTGACAGTACTTATCAATTGACGCAATGAGGAAATTCATATTCCTGTTAGTTGTTTTGTTTGCTTTTCCGTTCAATTCAAACTCCTTCGGGCAGGAAATGATGGCTGTTGGATTATCAGTCGGGGTCTGGGATGACCCAATTGAAAAAGATCTGGAATCGCATCGAATTCCTGTTGGTCTCTTCTTTGATATTGATTTTGATCCGACTTGGTTTAAATTCAGATTCGGAGCTACTGCAAATGAAGCAACGCTTAGTTTCAATGAGTATGGAAAATCCTGGCAATATGAAATGATTTCAAGAAGCCTTCACCTGGCTTACAGGATCTCAGGCAGGTTTTATGATGATTTTATTTTTTTCGCTCACACAGGTCTTGCGTTTATGCAGAGTGAGTTGCATGACAGAAATGCAGAAACCAAAATACAGGATGAAGGAACCGGCTATATTGTGGGTGGAGGTTGTGTTTATTCTATGGATGATTTTGATTTTGGTATTCAGGCACAGGCAATAGTTGTTGAAAGTGAATTCGAAGAGATTATCCTCACTTCAGGATCCAATCAACTTTCAGTAATAGGAACCTATAAGTTCTAAATATGAATGCTTCAAAACGTATACTAATACTGATCATCTTCGTTTTGTTCTCGCAGGCTCTGATTTCGTGCTATAAAAACAGCGATATTGAAGAGTCCATGATAAACAGTGACTCTGTTCAGGGAAACGCCAGATATATTAGCTTTAATATTAGCAGGGAACAGGAACTCGAAGGGGTATATGAATTAACTATTTCGGGAACCCAACCGTTTGATTCTTCCCTCTACAATTGGCCGGAAGAAGGATTTGATCCATCCTCAGATTCCATCACATTTCTCAGTTCAGATAGAAAATCCATCAGCAGGTACCATAAATGGGATTCACCATATCCCGAGGAGAGAAGCGGGTACTTTAATGAGCCTTTTGAAGATGGAACCTTTGCAGAAAACCTGGCTCAATATGAAGCCGTCACGCCTCTTTCTATTCAAAAGATCCAGTATGTTTATTATGACAAGGCAGGTGATCGAACCTACCCTGATGAAGGAAATTACACATACAGCGATTCCATTGAGATGTTTTACGATGAGAGCGAACTGTTGAGCAACTCGATCTATCATAGAATCATCATTGATCCCAAAGACTTAAATCTTGAAGCAAACACGATTATGTACCAGGAAACTGCCGTTTTTACAGAAAATCCTTACGATGGGATCTTTATTCTATCTGAAATTGAATATGAATCGATTGATTACTCCGACCAGCTTGAAACAGTTGGAAATGTTAAATTCGATCATCAAAGAACTATACAAGGCACTGCAACTTACGATACCAGTGAATACTCCTGTACGGATAGTAATGGAAATATTTCAGCGGATTTTAACAACGATGGTGATACCAGCGATGACAGTGACTGCTACGGATTGTTTAGCGACAGCGAGGAGTATTTATCTTATTCAGATGAATACTATGTCAGATCATCGATAAGTCGAATACTTAATAGCAGTGACAACACTGAAGAGCTTTCAACCGTCTTTTACACCGGTGAATTTAGCTACACCGAGGGTGCACGAATCATCTATTCAACAGTATTCGCCGACCTTGATCTGTTACACAGAGAAAGTGTCACCACCCAAATATATGAAACAATAGACGGTTCTCTTCAATTTTCTTCTCAAACCAAAGAGGAATATCAAGATGATTTTCTCATAAAAACAATTACCTATAATATTGAAACCGGATTGACACGCCTAAATACAACTGTCGATGTATCCAGGGACAGCGATCAGAAACATATAATAAAATCAATAGTACAGACTAATGCTTCCGGAGAAGTAGTACAACGGCAGCTATTTGAATATGATGACCAGGGAAGAAAAACTGATGAATCCCAATATGATGTCTCAAATGATACTGCTACATGTGATTATAAAATTGTATATGTATACGATGAATCAAACGATCAGAAGTCTTTTAGCAAGATTAGATATGAATGTACGAATGGCACGCTTTCCAGTACACCGGAAAATGAAGTGACCAATATATTTAATAGTAAAGGTTTGAGAGTTTCTTATCAAAAGCTTGAATATAATAACAGTGGAGTAGTTACAGGTGGCACAAAGGAGACCTGGGAATATGATGAGACCGGTTTTGAAACCAAAAACCAGCACTATTCGATTTCTATTGAATCCGGAAATGCAGTCTTCGAAACAGCCGATTATTTTCTCTTTAATAGAGACCAAAATCTTTTCAGAACCAGTAAGATACACATAGATAAAGCCGGCAATCCGTGTGTTACAGATGAAGTGGATGACGCAAAAAGCGGTGTGGACTCAAGTTTCGAGTGTAAGAATGCATGCACGAACGGTTCTCCCTGTTATCGTACCTCTGAGTATTCATATAAGTAGTTTTTAACTCGTCGATTCAATTGATTTGATACAAACTTTATTTTGGAAGAAGAGACCATTCTGATTCGTCGAAGGACTTCATGTAATCTGCCTCTCTCGCTTGCGAGTCATAGTAATGGTATTGAAGAAAGAATTTATCCTGTTCGGTAAAATCTCTAAACGATATTTGCTGATTCAAGACACTGCATCCAATACTCTGCAACCGGTTATCATAAATCGCGGCATCTAATCCTACCACTCCCCAACGTTGGCTTAAATCCTGATAGTCATGGACAGGTGAAGCGTAATATCCTGTAATCAACCCCATACTCCTCAACAGCATAGCGCTAAAACAACGTATTTTTTGGTCGGGAGGCAACTCCTTGGGAATCGTCATCACCGCTTTATCAATAATTGAATTGTTCTTTTTATGAGAAACCAGATACACGCCGCATAGATCTTCATTAGTGAATTTTTTGATTTTGCCACCGATTGCATCCTGATTAGATGCCATTGCGCCAACTACTTCGAACCAGTCATATATTTTCTTATCTGCAAATCCTGAATATCTTCTGCATTCATGATTCTGATTGGCCTTCAGTAAAATTGTTCTTTCATGACTTCCCGAATCCGGTAAACAGGATGATAAGGTTGGAGGATACTCCTTAAATCTCGCCAGCTTCTTCCGGTCAACATGAAAAATATAGTAGTTTGGTTCAAAACCATAATAGTTGTTTTTAACATAATTCAAACCAGTCAGGGCCTTGACCTGTTCGAAACCTGACCAAACCGTTTCTCTAAACAGATCATCATCATCATCTTCTTCTTTCTCTGCAATAATCAAAGGGATCAAAGTTTTATTCCAGTGTAAATGAATCTGCCTTCTTTTCCTTTTTACCAGAATCGTATTGAGAGCCTGATAATGTTCCAGAGCCAACTCCAGGGAAGGGCATGAAGCTTTTTCAAACCCGCTGGCCTTTTTAGAAATTGAATCCAGGGGGAGTTTTTGAGAACATCCTGAAATCAAAACAAGAATAACAAAAGCAGCGATATTCGGTGTCTTTGTTAGCAGGGAGATAGTCATATTGTTCTGGTCTATCTTTCTTTTAAAGCTTCATCTTTATATCTTAAAAAAGGCGCAACAATATACTCAATCAACCTTCGTTTGCCGGTTTTGATATCAACCATACCACTCATACCGGGCAACAATCTGACTAATTTTCCGTCCACCTCAATATGATGGGAAGCGAGTTCGATGATAGTTGGATAAATATCGCCCATCTGTTCATCTTTAACGGATGCACGTTCAATCTTTTTTACTTTACCTTCAATGTATCCATATTTTGTAAATGGAAAGCTATCTATTTTGAACTTAACTTTTTGCCCCTCACTTACGAATCCAATATCGCGATTAAGAACGTTGGCTTCAACCTCTAATGGCGTGTCAAAAGGCAAAATATGCATCATAACCTCACCGGACTGAACGATTGTTCCCACTGTGTACAGCCTTAGATTGTGAATAGTGCCATCTATAGGTGCATGGATGGATTTTAGCTTTATTGACTCCATCACCTTTGTATGGCCAAGTTTCTGTTCTTCCAGGCGTTGAAATGCATCAAGAAGTTGTTGGCTGACATCGGCTTTGAAACTGTCACGAAGCAGTACTTTCTCTTCAATATTAAACTTCACCTGGGTTTCAAGCTTTCTTACCTCAGTCCATTTTATTTTCAGGTCTTCCTTTTTAACAATCAGATCTTCTATATACTGGTCGTATTGTTCTTGTGTTGCAAGATTTTCTTCCACCAGGGGCGCTAATCTGGAGATTTTTTTCTCGGCATGGGGGATAATCTTCTTCAGTTTTCCAATCTCTGCCTTGAGATAGTTGATTTCCTGTTCAGCAGTGTCGATTTTGATATCAAGGGTCTTAAGTTTACTGATATGTGATAATTTTTGGTTTTCCAGAAGCATCTTTTGATATTTCAGAATCTGTTCCGGAACGCCTGTAGGAGATAATGGTCGACGGTATTTTTTGTCAGCAAACGCCATCAGGGATTGCAAACGATAAACGGAAGCTCGTAACAGGTTTAATTCCTGGAGAATGGCATGTCGTTCAATATCAAGTTCCCTTTTAGTGAATCGAACCAACAAATCCCCTTTTTTTACAAAATCTCCCTCCTTCACCGGAACTTTAAATATTTCACTGGTTTCTTTGGGTTGAATCAGGTGCAGTCCTTTGGTAGCTATGATTTTGGCGGGTGTTGGAGACACAACATCTGTTTCCGACAGAATCATCCAACCAATGATCGAAGCAATCAACAAAGCCAGGATGATGGGAAAAATCCAGTGAAAGTGGGTTGGTCGCCTGTTGATAACTGAAGCGATCCCAGAGTCATGGCCAAGATTGGTTTCATCTTTTTCCATTTTTACCTCTAAATCCCGAAGTCAACTTCGGATAAGGCTATCCTGCCCTGTTGATAGCAAACACGTTACCTTCTGCTTTTGGCTGAATAATATTTTGCATTGCAAAAAGCCGGGCAAATAGACCCCGCTTTTTCAAAAGCTCAATTATGCTGCCATCTTCAACCACTTTTCCGTTTTCCAGAGCAATAATTCGATTGGCAATCCTGAGAGTGGAAAATCGATGGGCGACGATAAACACGGTCCTGCCTTCACAGATCCTGCCCATGTTTTTTTGGATTATCTGTTCCGATTCGTAGTCCAATGCACTTGTTGCTTCATCCAGAATTATTACTTTGGGATTTTTAACTAGGGCGCGCGCCAAGGCGATTCTTTGCCGTTGTCCTGTTGAAAGCAAATACCCTCTTTCTCCTACAACGGTATCATATACCTTAGGCAGTTTCCGGATGAACTCATCAGCACCGGAAAGTACTGCTGCGTTTTCAATCACCTCCATACCGATAGATGGGTCGGTGAATGCGATGTTTTCTCTGATCGAACGATTCAAAAGAATGTTATCCTGAAGAACAACACCAATATTCTTTCTGAACCATTCCGGACTTATTTCAGCAGTGTTTATCCCGTCAATCAGGATCTTACCCTCAGTGGGAATGTACAGCCTTTGAATCAGGCGCATCAAGGTACTCTTGCCGGAGCCTGACAGACCGATGACCCCAACTATCTGCCCGGCAGGTATGGAAAGTGAGATATCTTCGATAACAGGCTGCGATTCAGGTGTGTATCGAAAACTGACCCTTTCCAGGGTGAAGCTGCCCTGGAGTCTAGGCAAGCTGACCAGGGCTGTATGCAAGGCAGGCTCTGGTCTCGTCTGAAATATCTCACGAATTCTCTCGACTGATACCTTGATTTGCTGAAGTTGCTGAAAAATCTGTGCAATTCGTTGGGCAGGTCCCATTACCCTTCCCACAAGCATGTTAAAAGCTATCAGTTGGCCGGCTGTCATTTCACCATTAAGAACAGCTACAGCACCCAACCAGAGACAAACAGCAATCGTTGCCTTGTTTAAGAATGCTGCCAACTGATTAATCTGGTTGGATACCTTTTCCGACCTCGATGCATTTTCGGAATTCACAACCAGTTGATTTTCCCAGGTTTTCTGAATCCTGGATTCTGCTGAAAGAGATTTTATCGTTTCAATGCTTGTTACTATCTCAAACAGAAACGATTGTTGATCCGTGGTTCCCTCCTGCTTTTTTTTGACCCTGGCCTTTAAAAAAGGTCCTGCGACACCATAGATCAAAACAGACAGAATTATCGAAATTACTACAACAATACACAACAAGGGACTGAAGAAGTACATAACCAGAATGAATATCAAGCTGAAAGGAAAATCGATCAAAGCAGTCAACGCACTTCCTGTCAAAAATCCCCTGATCGATTCCACCTCTTTCATTCGGGAAATTGTATCCCCGGTCTGTTTGCCGGTAAAAAATGTCATGGGGAGGCTAACCAAGTGCCTGAACAGGTCGGAAACAAGAGTAAGATCTACCTTGTTGGACATATGATGTAAAAGGTTGCCTCGACAGAATCCAACCAGATAGTCGAACACCGTCATGATCCCCAGACCGATGATTAAGACTTCCAAAGTACTGGTTCCACTGGCACTAAGCACTTTGTCAATAATGATCATGGTGAAAAGCGGGGTGATCATGACAAATATCTGCATAATTAGCGCAGAAACAATAACCTGGGTAAAAATCATCCGGTTTTTTGAGAATGACGCAATAAACCACCAAAGACCGAAATTTTCATACCGTGAATCACCTGATTCATCCGGTCGGTCATTTATCATAACCACAATCCTGTTAAACTCCCGGTCAAATTCTTTCATTGATTTGACTTCTGTTTTGGAGCTTCGTGTATCTTGAAAATGAATTTTGTCATCTTCCACTTTTACAATCAGGCAAAAACTTCGATCCTTCAACTCGGCGATGACGGGCAATGACAGTTTTTTTAACTGTGAGGTTTTCAGCTTTTTGGATTTTGCCTGCAAACCTAGGTGAGATCCGGCCAGATAAACGAGATCCGGAACGTTCAATCCATCCGATTTTGCCACCTGATGCTTGAGGTTATCTACTGAAAAAGGAACTTGCAGAATTCTGAGCAGCATAACAAGACATTGTATGCCCGAGTCATCATTTTGTTTGGATTCAGTTCCCGTTGCCGCCCTTTCACTTGATGAATGGTCAGATTGGAATTCATTTTCATCAGCTATTTCCTGATTGGTACTTTCATCGTTAGATTCCGGGTTTTGTATCTCTTCGTTGGTTTTCCCTGGCAGGTAAAGAGAGGTTCCAGCGTAGATCTGATTAAACTCTTCGTAGGTGAGAGATTCCTGCTCTTTGGTTCGCGGATTTCGAAAACAAATTCGGTTATCAGTAGCTTTTTCAAGCAATCGATGTTCCCCATCACTAAGTTCGATTATGATAGGTAAGTTCAATTTATTTATTTCCTCAACACGGATTGCTTCACAGAAAACATCTATATTCAGATGCGTTCTTAGAACAAGATCCAAGTCTTTAGTTGTCAGGTTTTTTTTCCCGTTAATACCAGCCCTGATTTTTTCAATATCATACTCAATGCCATGTTCACGAAGAAAAAGCAGCAACCCAAACAGGCTGGATTCTTTTGGCGTTCTCTCTATCATCATCTTAATTTTCAACTAATTGGTTGAATGCTTTTATGACATCGTATGACAAATCTCCGGAATAAAGATGAAGCTTGGCTTTTCCGATCAGGAAATCATAAAAATCTTTGTTAAGGTCCAATTGGACTTCCCGATGTTCGTTTTCACTCTCAATCAGCTCGGCAATGGTTTTAACTCCTTTCCTCACCTGTTTTTCAACCTGCACTGAAACTTCTGCCGAGCTTTCAACCAACTGCCTGTTTAATTGAATTCTCTCAACTGTTTTCAGGACTTCATAGTAGGTATTAAGCAGTTTGTTTTCCATTTCGAGTTTAATGTTTTCGTTTTCCTTGGCGATAATTTCACCGGCAAGGATTCTCTCGTCCCGAAGAGAGGTACTCGAAAAGCCCTGAAAAATTGGCCACTCCAAAGTAAGGGCAAATGTTTCTTCCGGGTCTGCTTGTGGTAGATCACTTTCGCTGTAAGTAAATGAGAATTCCAGGGTGGGCAGCCATTCTGCGTGAATGGCATCGATCTCAAGTGATACCTGATCTGCTTCAGCCTCTTTGATTCTTATTTCCAGATTCTGCTTGAAAATCGTCTGTAACCATTCTTTGTCCGGTCTGATCTCTAAATCCAATTCGTCCTTGGCCTTAAGTGAAGCAACTGTCTGGATTCTGTCACCGCTTATTTGAAATAACTGGTTTAAAATTGATTGAATGCTTCCTTCTATACTGGTTCTGCTTAATTCGGTTTTGATGGTTTCAATCCTTGTTTTAAGGATATCCGTTTTCGTTACCATACCGCCTTTTAGCCTACGTTCTGCTATCTTTTCGTAGGTTTTCAGAGTCCGCAGTTTGGCCTCCAGTATTTTCAGGCTGTCCTGTTCTTTTAAAAGTGAGAAATAGAGTTCAAGAACCGAATACGCAAGGTTTTGTTTGTCAAGATTGTATTGGAGTTTGTGGAGGTCGGACTGTTGATTGTACTGAAGGTATTTGCGGTAGGTCGCGGGTTGATAAATTGCTTGTGTAAAACTTAGCTCACGTTCATTCTTGTGAGTCCTGTAATCAATCACCTGACTGTCTTTGGTAACTGCAAACCTGTTTGTCCTGGTCTCGATGATAGAAAAAGTGATTTGAGGTAATAATCCGGCTTTAACAGATCTTGCCTGCTCCAGTGCTTGATATTCCCTGAGTTCGGATATCTGAAGCTGTCTTGAATTGTTGACAGCCAACCTGTAGATTTCAAGAATTCTGTATGATTTGGCACTTATAAGAACAGGATAAAAGACCAGACAGGCGAGGACAGGCAGCCACCTTATTATCCGGCTATTCATCGACCTGGTCGGGTTGAACAGTAACAACCTCTCTCCCTCCATCCGGGCTGTTTCTGTGGTATTTAAACATTTTACCTTTTAACGCGGTTTGCTTTAAGTCCGTAAGCATTTGGTCTGCTTGTCCATACGGTGCGATGACATCGATCAACCAGAGGTTTTTCCCACTTCGCCAATCCTGTGATGCAAGTTTTCCGGCTCCTTTTGCCAGTCTTTTCTGCACTTCGTCCGAAACTTGTGCCCAAATGGCAAATCCTACCGGTCGGTTTTCAGAGTGGAAAAGCTTATACTGTCCGTTTACAATGGCAGGTATGACCAGCCACTCCAGGTCTGCGAGAAAAAAATTATACCGGTGGGCTCCGGATTGGGAAAGCAACCAACAGGCATCCCCCAGAATCGCATTCAAAGTGGCTGGCTTCCCTTCCTGATTGCTTTTGGATTCGGTTTTTCGGTTCTGCACTTCACCGGCACCCTTTTTTTTTGCCTGATCTGTTGATTGCTTGATCTGTTTTGTCTTGTTCAATCCTGCGGTTGAGGTATTTTTTACAACCGGTTTGGTTTTCCGGGGTTTTTCAGTCTTTCGGGTTTGGGTGGTAGTACTTGATTTCTCAGACATTTTGTCATCCATTTGAATACATTTCCTCTTCAGTTGAAGTATCTGTTATGATTGGGTGATCCGGTGTTGTTATCAAATCAATCGGCTCTTCCGGAATAGTCAAAGCGTCAAATGCCAGTTGCGCGATCACACAGTCGGCCTGTTGGAACAAGTCAGCAATATCCAAAGGTTCATCAGTATCATGATGTGATAAAACAGAAGATGGATCTGCTCCAGCATTATTGCCGGTCAATGCTGTTTCGACATCGGTAGCATCATTCAGATTGTGGGTAATCTTTTGATATTCAGGGATTTCATACTCTCCGACTTGAAAGGGATCGTTATTTAAGGATTCAGCCACCTGGTCAATAATATCATCATCCAGACCATTCAGATCATCATCACTATTTACCGCTTTAGTAGTTACAGGGACACCGACAACTGATTCCGACTGACTGGCTTCTATTTCTGCTATGTAAGCATCGATTGACTCCTCATCGGGAAAATGGGTGAGCGATTCATTGGCAATTGCGGACTGCTCTGTATTGATCCCCAGCTCTATTGCGAGTTGATCTATTACTTCATCTGTAACAAGGTTTTCTGCTCCTTCAGATTCCGCGTCGATTTGGAAATAGACTTCCTGCAGGTCAAGATTCTGCCCGTCTGTTGTGGTGTAATGAGTTGTTTTAACCACCTGGTTACCGGCATTTTCATAAGCAACATCAGAATAGTCGAGGTTGATTGAAGCAATGTGGGACTGGTCGAGATAAGTCAGTTCACCTTCGTCACAGACACCATCATGGTTCAGATCCTGCCAAACGGCAAACTCTCGCCAATGTTCATCCAGGATGTCAAAAACTCCGTCTTGATTGGTATCAAAATGTTCGACCAAAGCCTCCAGATCACTGCCACAGTCCGGAATCAGTTTGGAAAAGAAAAGCTCCTGAAGTCCGTTAACATCTCCATCCATATTACAGTCCCAGATCAGAATTCCATCATCTTCTCCTACCCAGCCAATTCGCTCCGGGGATCTGCCCTCGTCAAAAACAAAGTCAACACCATCCAGGGTCCCCACAAGCTCAATCCCGTCACCGTCCAGGTCCAGGACTATAGGGTCAATAGCAGTTTGTTTAATATATTGCCCTGCTGTTCTGGTAATCTGATTGTCTCCATTTCCAAAGTTAACCTGGAATGTGTCGCAGTATTCATACTGCCGTTCGGCCCGGCTTGTATTGCAACCAGCGTAAAGACCCGTATAGATATATACATATTCTAATTTATTGATGCTAAAACCGTTACTATCAGTAAAAACGCTGCTTGTTGCAGTGGGATCAACATAGATATTGGGATCAGCATAAAGTTTGAAACTACCATTTAGGAGAGATGGATAATTTCTGAGATCAAGGTTTTCAATGGTTCTGACGTAAGTTGAATCAATTACTCCCCATCCTCCTGCATCTGCAGTACTTGTAAAATGGGTATAATTGTTTCCCAGGGCTACCGCATCAAATGTATCATAATACACCCTTTCAACGTCGCCTCCACCAGACGAACCGCTGCCTCCACCATTATATGTTTTATAGGCTTCTCTGGTTATATCCCAGGTCAGCCTGTCTGCCGAAGCTGTAATAGTGCATGAGGAAGAGTCAATATCATAAATGGTAAATTTTCCTGAACATATTCCGGAACCCCAATAGATTTTTTCGCTTTCGGTAATCCAAACCGGGGCATCATCAACTGGAGAAATATTACCCCCGACCTTTGTCGAAACTGTAACCCTTGCACCTGCGGAGTCCTCAACCGTGTATTTAAAGCTTGGTTGTTTTTTATAGACATCACTGTACAGATCACTTTGATTACCGCTGGTGTTGTAGTTAGCACCCGGTCGAAAAGTGACACTACCGTTAGCATTCAAAGAGACGGCACAGTTCTCCTCTGCCTCAACAGCAACGATTTTTAACTGGTCGTTTCTGTCGAAATCGTAAACATTGCTAAGCAAGGTACTGGCTGAAATGTTACATGAAGTGTCTTCAACCATATTCACCGACACGACATGATCCCCTGCTTTGGCTTCAGGTCTGTTGTTGCTCACAAATGAGAAGGTCTTGTTGTTGAAGGTAACCGACTCGGTCTGGTAGACCCTGTCCGTTCCTTCCGAGGTGACCAATCTCCCTGTTCCATCTCCGTTGCTGTATGATTGGCCGTACCAGCTTTGACTGAAATTCGAACTGATATTGATGGTATCGGTTCCGGCTCCGCCATAAAAGGTGTCGTTGTCAGCTCCACCGCTGAAGGTATCGTTTCCGCTCCCTCCGTAAAAAACATCGTTGCCGCTGCCACCTGACATACTGTCGTTACCGGAGTCACCGTAGAACAGATCATTACCCGATCCAGCATTAAAGGAATCAGCCCCGCCACCTCCATGGAACTCATCATCACCGGCCTCTCCTGTCATAATGTCGTTCCCGTCACCACCCTCAAAATAGTCGTTTCCGCCTCCGGCGACAAACTGATCAGCTCCTTCGTTGCCCGTAAAGCTGTCATTCCCTCCTCGTCCTTCAAAATAATTGTCCTCACTGTTTCCGATCAGAATATCTCCATGTGCCGATCCCACCAGGTTTTGGAATCCCCTGATGGTGTCGCCTTCTGCGTATCCTCCACTGGCCTGATTCGTAGTAAAATCTATCTGAACACCGGCGGTGGAATTGCCATAATTAATCGTGTCGACACCTCCACGTCCATCTATGATCTTGGAATTTTCACCGACCACGACCTCATCCTGCCCGTCACTGCCGTAGTACTCTTCGATCTGAGAGCCATCCAGGTTGATTTTGGCTGACAAGGTGCTGTCAACAAACAGCTTATCGTATCCATCGCCTCCATTAACAAAATCAGCCATAGCACCGGAAATCTGAACGTTTGACAGGTGGATTTCATCATCTCCGCCGTAACCGTTGATTTTGTCCAACCCGCCATTACCGAAAATCAGGTCGTTACCACTGCTACCTTCAATTATGTCAACACCGGAACTGCCGATGACCTGCTCTATCGCTCCAAGATTCATGTCGATTCTGGCTCCCGCTTCCTGGATGTAAACGGTATCAAATCCCTCTCCTCCCTGGATGTTTTCTGTCTGATCCATAGCATCGACATAAATATGGTCATCGCCGGCACCTCCAATCAGGATATCTTTACCGGCATCCCCGTAAAGAGTATCGTTTCCCGCACCACCGTACAGGACATCATCACCGTCTCCACCCCGTAAGACATCGTTCCCCGGGGATTCAGCGAGAATAACATCCGCTCCGCTTTGGAAAGCACCGTCACCGTAGAGCGTGTCATCGCCTGCCTCTCCCCTGATTTCGTCATTTCCTCCACCCGAGAAGATCACATTGTTCTGATCCGTGCCAATAAGAACTTCATCAGCGGCGTTTACGGTGACTTGCAGGGTTTTGGAAACAGCGCTTTGATCCAGGTTCTCTTTCTCTGTTGAGACTGCGGTGACGATGAGTTGAACATCATTGTCATCATGATCGGCAAGGATCAGGTTCAACATTGCCAGATCGGTGGATTGAAGCAACCATTTACCCGTTTCCACCTCCTGGCCTGCTGATAGGATTGCTCCCTCGGGTACGTTTTCAATAATCACAGCCAGGGATTCCGAGAAATCCGGGTCTCCCAGTGCGGATTGAACATCCAGGGCAATAGCCCGGGCTTCGGTTCCAAGGGCATCGTTTACAGTGAGTTCCGGGGTATCGGCTACAGCATTGATGTTAACGGTGAGGTTCTGTTCCACAACAGCCATATCGTTGTTTTCGCCTTCGGTCGAGATAGCCCTGATGACAAGATCAAAATCGACATCGCTGTGGTCGGGAGGTTTGATGGCAAGATTATCAATCTCATCCGGCTCGAGATACCAGATTCCATCATCATCGACTGAACCTGCCGAAAGCACCGATCCTGCCGGAACACCTTCTATTTCGAACCGCAAGGTTTCAGAAGAATCCGGATCATTTAAACTTGAGCTGATATCGATCGGAATCATCACATCTTCCGATCCAAGGGAATTTGTGATCAGCAGGTTCGGTGCATCCGCAACAGCGTCTATCTCAATTTCCCTGTAATGAGTAGAAACAATTGATTGTCCGGTATTTCCTGTTACTATGGCATCGATCCTGAGGGTAAAATCCAGATCGCTGTTTTCCAGGGGAATGAGTTCCGCCGATGCAGCCTGCTCAGGGGTCAGCTCCCAGACCCCTTGTTCGAGGTTTCGACCTGCCGATATCGAAAATCCTTCCGGAACACCTGAAATCCGGACCAGCAGTTCGCTATCCGTATTGGGATCTGCAATCCTGATATTTAAAGCGACAGGTTGATCTTCGGTGGTGACACCTCTTCCCTCTTCTATTTCCGCTTTTTTCAATTCCTCTTCACCGATATTATCCGAATCACTGTCTGAATCCTCAAGACTCTCCACTACAGCTTCATTCGACTCTTCAACATCGTCCTCTGTGGGATCACCTGATTGTGCGGCACCTGATTCGAATTCGGTGATCGGGGCCTGATCACCCTCGCTTGGTGAATCTGGTGTCGTAACCGGTATTTCCTCGTCGCTACCCTGGTGAACTGCCTGCGCCGGTTGTAAATTGAGAGTTTTCCGGTAGTCTTCTTCTGTACCGGGATCTCCGGGATTGTTTTCAAAGATCGGTTCGGTTTGTGATCCGATCATGTCATCATACAGATCAGAAAGGGGAACGTTTGGCCCGTCGGTACTAATTGTCGGTTCAAGGTTCATCAAGGGAGGTTGGTCTTGAATAGCCGGATTGATGGGTGATTGGGAATCGTTACCGGTAAAAGGTTCCATTTCGCCGCTATCGCCATTCGGTATGAGACTGCTCGTAAAAAACGAACTCATCTCGGAGCTTTCAGCCGTGTAAGGAGCTGCTACCGCACCAAGAGCAGCGGCTGCCGCAATCGCCAGGGCACTTTCGATACTTTCGGGTTGATGCGCCTCCTTTCTTTTACGGAAGGTTATCTCGCCCCCGTCCGTAAATGTTTCTAATAGATCCTGGTTGCTTCTCAACTCCTCAACATCGAACATCTGTCCGTTGAAATTGAGATGTTCAATGCCTTTGATCAGGTCTCTGGAATAACCACCTTTGTGTTCGACAACCAAGTACCCGTCTTCAAGAAAGTTAAATCGGTAATCTTCAATATCCCCGCCGAAGATCGCCAGATCTTCTCCTTCGCCCCCTCTAAGCCAGTTATAACCCTGGCCGCCAATGAGAATATCGCTTCCTTCGCCTCCAAAAAGGGTATCATCCCCCTCGCCGCCGCTCAAAAAGTCGTTTCCTTCACCCCCTTTCAGGTAATCATTGCCAACTTCACCCATCAGTCGGTCGTCTCCTGCTCCACCGGCCATTGTATCATCTCCGGCACCACCGACCAGCTCGTTGTCCGAATCGTTCCCGACAATTGTATCATCAAAACGGGTTCCGATGACTTTTTCAATTCCTTCCAGGATATCACCTTCTGCATCTCCTCCCACGGCATCACTGGTTCCGTCTCCCCAGTCCAGGGCCACCTCGATTCCTTCGGCTGATCCGGAGTAGTCTACGGTATCGTAACCTTCGCCGCCGATTAATACATCGGCTCCTTCACCGCCGATAAGATAGTCATCTCCTGCACCTGCATTCAGCACATCATCTCCGGTGCCGCCATTTAGGAAGTCGTTCCCTTCCCCCGCATCAAGGGTGTCATTCCCGGCTCCCCCCAACAACCTGTCGTTTCCGACTCCGGCGTTAAGAATATCGTTACCGGCCCCACCATCCAGCGTATCGGACCCGTCACCCGCGTTGAGAATATCATTGCCTGATCCACCATCCAGATAGTCATCTCCGGCTCCGGAATCCAGGGTATCGTCACCGCTGCCGCCAATAAGGGAATCACTCCCCGATCCTGAAGTCAAAACATCGTTGCCGGTTCCTCCGTCCAGGTAATTGTCTCCGTCACCGGCATTGATCCGGTCATCTCCTTCATCGCCTGACAGGTAGTCGTCCCCATCTTCCGCTGAAATAAGGTCATCGCCTGTTCCACCCAGGATAATGTTGTCCCCGGTACCACCGTAAAGCTGATCGTTTCCTTCCGCACCGCTAAGGGTATCGTCTCCCGCTCCTCCCCGGAGGATATTATCGACAGTGCTGCCGATAATCGTATCATCATAATCGGAGCCGATCACATTTTCTATATTGTTGAGGACGTCTCCCGCTGCAGTTCCGGTGTATCCCATCCCCTCTTCCAGATTCAGCGCGACTCCTTCCTCCGAATCGTCATAGAGAATGGTATCGATCCCTGCTCCACCGTCGATTGTATCCGCTCCGGCTCCTCCCCGGATAACATCGTCTCCGTATCCGGCGTTAATCGTATCCGCTCCGGCTCCGCCGTCAATATAACTGTTTCCTCTTTGGTCGGTGATGGTGTCATCGTCATCACCCCCGGCCATGGTTTCCGCTGCCGTGGCATCAGCAATCCCTTCGATTCCCCGGAAGAGGTCTGCCGCTGCCTGCCCCATATCCACCGCGCCGCCGCCATCGGTGACCTCGAATCTCTCAAGCAGGTCTGCGATATTGATTCTGCTTCCATCCTGCAGGTGAATCTCGGTTACATCCTGATTCCAGTTTGCCCAGTCTTCAATAACAATTTGCTGGTCATTACCGTAATTGGCGTCGTATTCAAATTTCTCGTTGGTGGAGATGATCAGCTTACCGTCTGACAGTTCGAACTGAAGATCCCTGAGGTCGATATCGGCCAGATTGAAGTCATTGGTGGTGCCAATCAGTTTCCCCAGCCGGGTGACATTATCCGACCAGTGTTCACCGTCCAGGTTGGTTTCTCCGTAATTCAGTATGGCCTGCCATTCCAGGGCCTCTTCCGAATCGGGGGAATCAATCATCAGTTGATCCACATACGCTTTCTGGCTTTGGAAACTGTACTTCGCCGTGAAAGCGGATTGGGTCATGTTACCGTCCTGCCAGTCTTCATAATCGGCATTGAACTGGGTCAGGTCTTCCTCCCCGGTTACCAGGTTGCCATCCGCATCAAATATGGCCGTTCCATTGAGATAGTTGTCGTACTTCAGTGCCTGACCCAACTCTTCGAAAACCACTTCGGGATCGTTGCTTTGACTCTCATAAAGGGCCACCTTGGCACAATGATTCCCGCCCTCTATTTCGATTCCTTTGAAGGTATCCAGTACCACTTTACCGATGGCTTCATCGACCTTTGCGGATTTATAGTATTCTCCATTGAAGTAAAACTCATCCCCCACCATGACGATACTGATCGACATCAGTTCATCCGGGTTGGCGATTTGTCCGCCGGTGGTTGCCAAAATGGCCTCAAATTGGGCCATCAGTCCTTCGGCAATGGGCTCCACCCACTCCACCTGTCCCCCGTTTCCGGTAGAGGTTTCTCCGATATAATAGGAGCCGGTAGCCGGGTCAAACTCCAGGGTCATATAAACATTGGGAGGGGGAGGATCATCGGCTCCGAAGATGGCAT
>JANQGX010000074.1 GCA_028282885.1 SAR324 cluster bacterium | reverse complement strand
CAAGTCTTTTTTATCAATATATTGCGCCTTATCCTATTGTTTTTATTATTCTACCTCTGTCTTTTCGTAAGTTTTACCCACATGTTTTTGGTGCACCCTCCAACTTCGGATTTTTGACCGAATCATCCGTTTCGGGATAGGTTAGAGATAGAACTCCGGGCAGAAGGGATTAGATCGTCAGCAAAAATAATCAATTGGTTTTACAGGTATTTTCGCGCTTGCTCAAAGCTCTCCAAGAACTGGCTCCAGCCTCTATTTTTAAGACGACCTTTCCTGAAAACAGCCTTTTTGTTCTGTTAGAACTTCGGAAACAATCTGCCAAAAATAAGAGCAGACAGGTTTCGGATTCCAGGGCCTGGATGACAATCATCGCGGAGTAAACCGATAATGCTAAAAGCCAGAAGCCTTAGAAGGCAGAAAAAAACACACAAAAATATCTCCATTCGGACCAGCATTTTCAGAAATTTCACCATCATGATTATTCTGATTCTGGTCTCATTTTCAGGGGTGGTACTGATTCTTCAGTATTCGGAACTCACTGTTCTGTCACGCCGGCTTATCAAAGAATCCACAGATCAACTTGAAGCTGAGATTCACCGAACATTTCAGCCTGTTATCAAGAACATCAATATTTCAGCGCATTGGGGCAGATCCAATCCATTCAATCGATTTGATTCCGAAGAAATGTTGAAAATGTATCGACCCGTTCTTAATGAGTTTGAGCACATTTTCCGTATCAAAAGTGTGGACAAGCACGGCAACGCATTCTCCCTGGAACATAGCCTGGAAGATGAAGACGAGTGGACTACGAAACACACCTTCACCGATCCCGAGAACCCGCGAACACTTATATCCAAGTGGGATGAAGATCTGGAGTTGATTGAAAAGCAATGGTATCCCAAGGAGAGAGATCAACGGGATCAATCCTGGTATAGATACACCATGTATGAGAAGGCCTATCAATTGGTTTGGGACGAACCCTATTTCCCTGAAGGACACAACAGCCTGGCAATCACGGCCGCAATCAAGATTACAAGCGGCTACGACGATTTTTATGTACTGGCATTCGATATTTTGCTAACCGACCTCCAGGAAATCATGGAAGACATGGTCATTAGTGAAAACGGTATCATCTTTGTCAGCACGATGGACGGTAGATATATCGGTTTGTCCGGCAACGTCCTGAAAGAACAGGGATATCACCGTGAAGATCTGGTTTTGCGTCCGATTGAAGGGATCAATATCCAGCCGGTTAAAAGCCTGCTTCATGAATGGGATTCCAAGCGGATCAAACGCATGACCAAAGTAATCCACTTTAGTGTCGATCGGGACAGGTGGGCCGGAACGGTGGTCGAGTTCCCGAACAATGAGAAACCTGTGCTGAGAATCGGAACCCTTGCCCCTATGTCGGATGTCATGGTTTATGATGTTACCCGCGGCATCTCTATCTTCCTGATCTTTATACTGGCTCTGATCATGGCTGTGATCATGACCAAAAAGATGGCGACAAACTACATCAAACCGGTGAAACAAATTCTGGAACAAAGTATCAGAATCAGCCAAGGGGATCTGCGACGGGGAGAGCCAAGCACCTGTCATATCAAAGAATTAAAACAGCTCGCTGATACTCATGAATCGATGCGTCAGGCATTGGAAGAATCCAGGAAAAAACTGGAAGACTATAGCAACACCTTGTCCCAGAAAGTTGAGGAAAGGACTTATGAACTTAATAAAAAATCCGAGGAGCTGGAGGAGCTGAATGTGACACTTGAGTTGCGGATTAAAGAGGAGGTAGAAGCCAACCAGAAGAAAGACCAGCTTATGCTGAAAAGCGCCAGGCAGGCTCAAATGGGAGAAATGTTAAGCATGATTGCGCATCAATGGCGTCAACCCCTCTCTTCAATCAGCACCATTAGCGGCAATCTGATGGTCTATCTGGAATTGGATACCTATGACAAAAACCAGTTTCTGGAACTGCTGGGAGACATCAATGAACATGCCCAGTTTCTGTCGCGCACCATTAACGATTTCAGGGATTTTTTCAATCCCAAAAAGAAAAAGAAGTCGGTGCTGTTGACTGAAATTCTGGAGCAGACCATCAATATCATCGGTCGCTCTCTGGAGTACAAAAACATCGAGTTGAAAAAAGACTACAATCTGACTTCACCCATCATTACCTATCCCAATGAAATAACGCAGGTGTTTTTGAATATCATTAAAAATGCACAGGATATTATCGTTGAGAAGCAGGTGAAGCATCCCGAAATCGGTATTCGGGGATTCCAGGAAGGGAACGAACAGATTATCGAAATCAGCGATAACGCCGGGGGAATTCCGGAAGATATCATGGAATCCATATTCGATCCCTATTTTTCTACCAAGGACGAAAAAACGGGAACGGGTCTGGGGCTGTATATGTCAAAACTGATTATCGAAAAACACTGCAAGGGAAGGCTATTTGCAGAAAACAGGGGACCGGGGGCCTGCTTTATTATCAGCATGCCGATGCTAAACGAAAAGGAGATCTAGTTATGGCAGGAGCAAAAGACCTCAAAGCATTTTCTGACAGTGTTCATATTCTTTATGTTGAGGACGATGAGCACCTACGGAAAGATACGCACAGATTGCTGGCAACATTTTTCAAGCAGGTAACGATTGCTGAAAATGGTAGGATTGCCCTGGAGCATTATCAAACTGGGAGTTTTGATATCGTGATCAGTGATTACACCATGCCCGAAATGAACGGTCAGGAGCTGACAAAAGCAATCAAGGATCAAGATCCGGAACAGATGGTTATCATTCTCTCTGCCCATGACGAATACCAATATGTCGAAGAACTCAAGGCATCCGGCGCCAATGATTTCATTTTTAAACCGTTGAACATTCAGCAGTTCATCGATACCATGGTGAAGGCTTGCAAACAGCTTCCGAAGTATCAGGTCTAATAACAGTAACAACGATAACCCTATGGAAAAAGCTGCAAAGCTAAAGGAACTAATTGAGTTTTCCAGAAACATCAGTGTCTTGTATGTGGAAGACGATGATCGTTTGCGTGAAGATACGCTTCGACTCCTGTCCACCTTTTTCAACAGGATCGAGCCGGCGATTAACGGGCAGGACGGGCTGGATAAATACCAGACCGATGATTACGAAATCGTGATCAGTGACCTGCGTATGCCGGTTATGGACGGGATCGAGATGGTCCGTCAGATTAAAGAGATCAATGACGATCAAATAATCCTTATCACCTCCGCACATGACGAATCGAAATATCTGCTGGAACTGATCAGCATGGGTGTTCACAATTTCATTCTGAAGCCGCTCGATCTTGACAGATTTCTGGCAGTTATGTCCAAAACCGTGGAACTGGTTCGTTTGAGAAAGGTTGAGGCGGACTACAAAAACAAGTTGGAAGAGACTGTCAAACAACGCACCAGGGAGTTGAATGATCTGAATAAAGAGCTGGAACAGGCCAACCTCACCCTGGAACAGAAAGTGGTGGAAAGGACTTCAGAGTTGAATAAAAGTCTGCTGGAAGTTGGGAAGGCCAATCAGAAGCTGATGGATAGCATCGAATACGCCAAGATCATCCAGAGATCCCTGCTCCCCAATCGTTCCATCGTAAAGGAACATCTTTCACAGAGCTTCTTTCTCTGGATGCCGAGAGACGTTGTTGGCGGTGATATCTATTTCACGGAATTTGTCGAAGACGGATTTCTCATCGGGATCATGGACTGTACCGGTCATGGTGTACCCGGGGCCTTCATGACCATGATTGCTTCCACCGGGCTCCGCCGTATTACCCATGACGAGGGCTGTCTGGATCCGTCGGAGATCCTGAAAAGATTGAACTTTGTAGTAAAAACGTCCCTGCAGCAGGACACGGAGTTCGGATTGTCCGACGACGGGCTCGACGCGGCCATCTGCTATGTTAATACAAAAAATCGTACCCTTAGTTTTTCAGGTGCCCGTCTACCGCTGATAACCGTAAAAGACGGAGTAACCAGATTCATCAAGGGAGATCGCGAAAGTATTGGCTACAAAAAATCAGATCTGGATTTTGAATTTAGTAAGCGGATCATAGAGATCGAACGGGGAATGTCCTTTTACCTGTTCAGCGACGGTTATATTGACCAGATTGGTGGTCAAAGGAACTTCGGCTTTGGAAACCACCGATTCTGCAATCTGGTGCAAAACACCTGTCACATGTCGTTTGAACAGCAAAACTCAAAATTCCTGGAGGAGTTCAACCGGTATAAGGGAGATAATGAAATCAGGGATGATGTTACTGTGGTCGGCTTCACGATCGACGAGTAACCGAAAGCATTCATCCCGGACCGGAGAGTCGATTGAGTTTGAAGTAGAAGGTGGTTCCCACACCAACCTCGCTTTCGACCCAGATTTCGCCTTTATGTTTGGCGACCATTTCCTTGCAAAGAATCAGGCCCAGACCTGTGCCCTTCTCGTTGGCCGTTCCGGGGGTTGAATAAGAGGTGTCGATTCTGAACAGTTTCTCGAACACCTCCGGGCTCATCCCCACTCCGGAATCGATGACAGCAATCTCTACTTGTTCCCCTGCCGCCTTTGCTACGACTCTCACAATTCCTCCCGGATTAGTGAATTTAATGGCGTTGGATACAAGATTGCGAACCACTGCGCCGAACATATCGGGGTCGGCAAAAACAGTCAGGGACTCCGGAATTTCGGTTACCACCTCGATCTCCTTGGTCTTGGCAGTGGCCTCAAGGAAATCGATTGTCATCCCGACCAGTTGATCCACAGGAAAAACGTTGGGCTCGAAGAGCATTTTCCCCATCTGAATTCGAGACCAACTGAGGAGGTTTTCCAATAGTTTGAAGAGGTTGTTGGCGGTATTGCCCATCTCGGTGATCAGTTCTATAATCTCTTCCTTGCTATATCGATCAAACCGCTCCACCAGGAAGGTATTCAGATTCAGAAACGCCTGAAACGGGCTTTTCAGGTCATGGGCAATAATAGAAAAAAACTTGTCTTTAGTAGCGTTTAACTGTTTGAGCTCTTTATTATACTGGCTTATTGATTCCTGTGATTCCCTGAGTTGCTCTTGGGCTTTATCACTGATCCTGACAATCCTGGAAAATTGGCGAAAAAGCTTGGAATAATCTTCCGTTAGTTGGATATAGTCGTCATGAAAAGGAACGTCTTCATCCTGCAGGTTTTCGATCACTTTCCTGCAACGTTCAATGACCTGATCTTCCTTTTTGAAAAGCGTATGTTTCTTCATCACTAGGGTTCAGATGAGCGTTCGAATGGAAAAAAAGGAGAACTGATCATTGATGGGAATAAACTCATAGTCTATCGGCTCACTGGCCTTTCTCGCCAGATCGATCAAACCAAGCCCGGCACCTTTATCGTCACTTAGTACCGTCTCTTTTCGCTTCTTTTTGTAAAACTCCTTCAGTTCCTCTTTATTCATTGTCTTCAGGGATTCCAGCTTCTCTTTTAGACCTTCAACCTGTCCCTGCTTCACCTTGTTGCCACCTAAGACAAAGTATTTATTCTCACGGAATCCCACTGCGATGGTCCCCAGAATTAGTTTCTCATCGTTATCATACTCTTCCGGCAGGCTCTCCGCTGAGTGGTGAATGATGTTCTGGGACTGCTCAACCAGCACGGAGAAAACCTTGAGAATGGTGGATGTCTCCACCTCGGCCAACTCCATTTGCCGCTTCAGGATATCACCCAGCTCAACCATCAGATTCTGGGAAATCGGTCCACTAAAACTGAGAAATATTCCACTCTCATCCAGGTTTTTTTTCAGTTGATAAAGGCCATCCATTTTAACTGCTCTCCGGGGTACAGGTTAGGTTAAATGAAATTTCTGCCACAATTCCACCAGTGTGTCGGATTCATCAATAGCTTTTGTAACGATAACGGGATCGAAATGGCTCCCCTTGTCCTTGTCCAGTATGGAAAGTGCTTTGTCCAGGGGCATTGCTTCGAATCCCATAGTCACGTTGCCATCATACTTGGGATAGTCCCGTTTTGAGGTCAGGGCATCAAATACATCTCCGACTGCAAGAATTTTCGAAAATTTCGGTATTTTTTTATCCTTGAAACCGTAAGGATAACCGGTCCCATCAAGCTTCTCGTGGTGACAGGCCGCCATTTTCGGGACTTTTTTTAACATCTGCGGCAGCCGCATAGCGCTCAATATCTTGTAAGTCCAGACGGAGTGTTCGTTCATTACTGCTCTCTCTTCCGGGGTAAAACGTCCTTTTTTGGTTAACACCGCATCCGGAACGCCGATTTTGCCGATATCATGTAATAAAGCCGCATACTTGAGAACTTCCAGATCATTGTCGGATAACTTGAGACGCTTTCCCAGCAGAAGAGAATACTCCGTTACCCGATGAGAATGTCCTGCTGTGATGGGGTGCTTTGCATCGACTGTGGTCGTTAAAGCCCTTACAAAACTTTCAAATGCCTGACCAAGTTCCAACACCAGCTCATAATTCTCAATTTCGAGGGATTCATTCAATTGGTTGAGCTTGAGCTGCTGTTTGTCACTGAGTTTAATCAGCCGCCTGAGTTGCTTGAAAATCTTCTTGTATGACGTCAGTAAACCGCTGAACGGTTCAATCAGGGGATTCTTTTCGTGATTCTTCTCCTTGAGAATCGTTTCTGCTTCTAAAATGATTTTGTTTTCTGTTTCGAAAATAGTGTGTCGATCCATTAGTTTAATAAACTTGGTTCTCCTGCTGTCGTAATCGTGTCATCCGATCTTTATCTCCAGCGAGTGGTTAAAGATTAAACAGTGATTTTCAAGCAGAAAAAGGTCAGCTCCTCGTCGATTTTATCGAAGCTGTATTTAAGGGGGCAGGATGCTTTACGGGCGATATCGATAAGACCCAGGCCAGCGCCTTTGCTGGATTCTTCCGGCCCGATTTTGCGCCTGTAACGATATTCCTTTTTCAACTCTTCCGAGTTCATGTTCACAATTTTCCCCAGACGTTCACGAAGCTGTTCGACGCGACTATTCTCCATCAAGTTGCCGCTCAGTAAAAAATAGTGATCCTCTTCACGTCCGATGGAAATAATACCACAGCCGTTTTGACATTTGATCTGGGAACCGGATTTATAATACTTCTCAAAGGAGTAGTGGATGATATTCTGATTCAGTTCCACAAGTACGGAAAAAGCCTTGCGAATCGTCGCAGAATCCGAGCCTTCCAGCTTCATTTTGGTTTTCATCAGGCTCCCCATTTCCACCATCAGGTTTTGAGATAAAGGGCCGGCCAGATTCAGAAATATGCCCCTGTTATCAAAATCCTGATTGATCTGATATAGATTGATCAGCATTTTTTTAACCATGTTTATCCTGTCTTTTCTACCAGGTTCAATTGCAAGACCTCCAGATCTTCTTGAAATTCCTCTCCATATTCCAGTGCGCTGTCATCTTCCTTGTCATAAATCCAGTTGATGGTTATTTTTTTCCCTTCGTTTATAGCCTCTTCGAATCGATCAAAAAGATCCATCAAAACCTTGGAGGAACTGCTATTGAAATAGACTATCTCCATGTTGACGGTCACCTCCTGACCACCCAGTTGCTGAAGGTACTCTTCCAGCCATTTGAAGACCGGGGCATAGAATTCTGCCGTGTTTTCCGGGTAGGTTTCGCCTTTCAGATCCAGGATATTGGTCTCGGCGTTAAAGGAAATCTCGGGGGTATATTTTGTTGCTTCGATCAGTAAGTTGTCCATCTTCAACCCTAGTGTTAATGGTTTCGCTGTTACCGGTTTGATGAATGAAATGGCATTTGTGATCCGGCCTAAAGCAGTATTAATCCGTGTCAGGTCATTCGGAAGCCGGGCGGGCAATACTAATCAGTATTATACCCGATAGTGATTTCAGGTCAATACGGAACTTATTTGACACGAGTTCATACCGACCTTCAGGAAAACCTTCATTCGGACTGTTGGTTCCGACTCCTGTTCTCCCGAATTTGAGTTGAGGAAATATCGCAATGAAGGGGAAATATGGTATACTGATACTGTTCCGAGCCATCGAGCAGGTTATACGGATCGTGATAGACTCCCTCGCTTAATCGGCCGATGAAGATAACCTTCATGCGATTGACTCGCTGTTGCTCTTCACCACCCAGTTTTCTGTTTTCCTCAATCCATCTTTTGGCGGTATCATATCCCATCACCCAGAAAGGATTAAATTGTTCCAGCAGCGCCTGTTTTTGAATGAATAGGGGAGCATCCGTAATTAACAGCGGAGCGAATGTTCGGAACTGGGATGTCAGGTCAACAAGCTGCAGATCGGTATAGGGCTGCTTCTGAAAACGGGTTTTGCTGATCTCGAAAACAACCTGGTATTCTTCCTCGGTCAGCATCTCGAAAATCTTCCTGTGACCGGTATGAAGGGGATTAAAAGATCCGGGGAAAATAGCCAGATTGCTGAAGTTAAAGAGATTTTCCGGATTTTCTTCTTTTCCTGCAATATCGATCAATTTCATGAGACCTGCCCCAGGTATTCGATTATGCGTTCACAGACAGAACCGGTAACGAATCGATCCTGCTCCTCCCTGTTTCCTTTTGGTATGAGAAAATGATGATGAACCGGCTGCTCTTCAAGAGCTATCGACAAATAGGCCTGATCGGGAGATCTTCTTTTTCTGTCGGAAACCAAGGCACAAGTCAGGGCGAAACAGAGCTCCGCATTGGCTTTCGTCACCAGGGTCTGGCGCATTCGATCCGCCATCTGCTGACTGACATATTTCCAGGTTATGTCGGCATCCAGAAACCTTGCAAATGAAGCCGGATCATAAAGCATTCCCGCCTCTGTCATAACCTGGCCGGATCCCGGTATCTTAAACAGATCAAACAGCCCGACTCCGCCCCCTGCCGCGATAAAAGCCAAACGATACTCCAGTCTCTTCAAAAGATCAAAAAGTGTCTTCAAGCTGGTATGCATTTTTCCTTTTGCTTATTCAGAAAGGTGAATGTGGAATAAGGAAAAGGCTACTTGAATCGATGAATTCGTACAACTCACATGACATTGGACCAGGAGGCATAGCCAAATATTGGGGAGTCGTTTTTTGTCGTTTGACTGACACAAAGTTAAAATCCTACACTGGATTCTTTCTGATATGGCATTTTCAACAGCCGGAGCCTGGGATGAGCACAGAGATTTTCGACATTGTAGACGAAGATGATCAAATCATAGGTCAGGCAACCCGTGATCAAGTCCACGGCCAGCCGGATCTGATTCACCGTGTTGCCCACGTTCTGGTTTTCAACAGTCGCCGGGAACTGTATCTACAGAAAAGAGGACTGAATAAAGATGTTCAACCGGGCAAATGGGACACCTCTGTGGGCGGTCATGTAGACAGGGGAGAGTCATACCGGGAAGCAGCCATGCGTGAAATGAAGGAGGAGTTAGGTATTCATCCCGGGCAAATCCGTTTTTTATACAAGTATCAACACAGCAATGATTTCGAATCGGAGTATGTTTCAACTTACACTTGTACCTGGGACAGCATCATCCAAGTTAATAAATCGGAAATAGAAGAGGGGAGATTCTGGGAGATTGATAAAATTCTCAGGCAGTCAGAAAGTGGCGTCTTCACCCCTAATTTTCTGGATGAACTTGCCCGCTACCTGGATCATATTGAGTAATGATAAAGGAGTAAATCGTGTTCACAAAGAAAAATGAAGAGGGATACAAAACCCCAATCGACGGGATCAGTTTCAAGACCTTGGCGTACGGAGAGAAAACCCTACTGGCCGAATTCAAGCTGGAAAAAGGAAGGATTCTACCCGAGCATGAGCATCCCCATGAGCAAACCGGATATTTGGTTTCCGGGAAAATTCGATTGACTATCGCCGACAAGGCGCATGAAGTGAATCCGGGAGATAGTTGGAGCATACCTGGCGGGGTTAGTCACAAGGCCGATATCATCGAAGATTCTGTGGCTATTGAAGTATTCTCTCCGGTTCGGGAAGATTACCTGCCCTGATCCGTCTCCCGATTAATCATCCCCGGATTTGAGTCGGGTCATCCCTTCTTTCCAGGCAAATACAAAACCGACGAAGGCGGTGGGCAGTGTGCTTATTCCGTGGGCCACAATGGCATAGGACAATCCTGCCGAAAGTGGTACCCCAAACAGTTCAAGTGAAAGCTGGCACAGATAATGGTATGTTCCCACATATCCCGGAGATGAAGGAACAATCACACTGATGGTTGTTATCACCAGCAATACAACCGAAGAGATGGTGCTCACACCATAAATGGACACAAAATCAAATGAATAAAACAAGATGTGAAGCCCTGCCCAGTACGAAAACCAGATTGCAATGGAGAGGGCAAACATGCGAAGGTAGTCCACCTTGTTTTGTAATCCGTTGATCCCGTTGATGAACGCGTACAGAATCTCCTTCAGTTTACCGGCGATGGGTTTTGGCAGTAATCCCAATCCCCATTGAACCAGCCCCATGGTCCATCTGTTTTGCTGTTTCAGCAGTATCAAAAAAATGAACAATCCCAGGATCAAAGCAAACATGATGTAGCCACTTTTCGTTACCCAGTCCGGGAAAGGATAGATCAGAACGGCTGCCACCATGATCACCAGCAGAGACAAAACATCGATGATGCGTTCCAATAACAGTGTTGCTAGTACCGAACTGGTGGGAATGCCTTCTCGATTTCCCACCACATTGGCTCTAAAAAACTCACCGAGATGTGCTGGCAGAACCGTGTTTCCCATATAACCAATCATGGTTGCAGAAAATAGCCTGCGAATGGAAATGCTTCTAATGGGCTTGAAAAAAAGGCGCCAGCGGATGCTTCGTAGCCAATGTGCCACGATCCAACAGAGAGCTGATGGTATAAAAAGCCAGTAGTTGGCAGTTTGAAATGAGTGTTTCATCTGCCCCAGGTCGATACTACCGAAGGCCAGGTACAAAAAGACCGCACTGACGGCAACTCCTGCCATCAGTTTGATCAGGTTATTCGATTTTTGGGCAGACATTCCTTCCTGCGTCAGGTGTGATAAGATTCTGAACAGACTCTACTGGGCTGTAACTTGCACAGGATTTCTTGATCGGGATGGAGTATTACGGGCAACATTTTTGATCACTTTGGCTGTAATTCGATACCCTTTCTTTTTCATATCAAGAAGAGCTCTGTTTACCGCTGCTTCGTGACTACCGTTCAAACAGTAGTGGCGCGCGTAGTTGTTACATTTTTCCGATGTTTCCAGATAAATCATCGGCACCTGTTCCTGTGCCACGGCAATACCGGTAAACACGAGGTTGATTGCTGAGATCAACAAGACTGTTTTCAGAACCTTCATTATCTTCTCCATTTGTTAATGAGCCTTCTACCTTTTTATTTGCGGTTGCGTCACACCTGATAGGAATTTCTGTTCCCCTGTTCCACTCAGGCTTTCTCAATTGGGCAAAACCTGCCTCTCAATGGCCGCAGTTCTTTAGCTGCGGAGTCAGCAGAACTAAAAATGCAAAAAGCACACTATCTGCTCTTTTTTGATCAAAAAAAATGAACTGAGTCTTTTAAAAAACGTTTGTTTGTACTTTAACCTACTAATATCTTAAATTTTTTCTTCTCTTCAATTTCATTTTGAGAACTCAGGTTTCAAGTCGAAATCGGGTTCCATCAAAATGAAGTTTCCGGAAAACTGGAACAAAGGATAATCTACCATTTCACAACAACTTCAGATAATTGAATGAACGCAATCTGACCAATTCAAGCCAATCTTACCTGCGGACCCTCATCTCAAACGGACAGGGCTGTGAAATCGGACAAATCGTTACTTTTCAAAGCTAACCATGATGCCACCCTGAATTAAAAACACCGGTTTTTTACATTCACAACATTGAAATTCTTATATCGCGACTAGTATATTAGATTTTTCCCTTTTAAAAACAGGAGAATATACTTGAAACCCCATTCTATTGTTCACATTCGCAACAGTGAGATTAAACATTCGCGACTTTTTCTTTGCCCCCCGAACTCCTTGTGATAATTTTCTATTATCTTAGTGTAAGTGGTTAATAGACTGAAACATAAGTCGTACCGGATCAACCAAAATCGTTTAAAAATTTTTGATAAAGATAGCTCGCGAAACCGAGCCGGATTCATACGGATCTCAAGAATGCGTTGCATCCATAGGGGGAGAAATATGGAAAGACTAAAGAAATCCGAACGGGTACAGAATTATCTTGAGCAACTTCTGGAGCAGGATAATTTTGGGTTGGAAGAACTGGAAGCGTTAAAATATAAAGATATTCTTAACGCGAAGGAACTGAAAGGAATAGGGGATCGCACCATTAGCAATACCTTGAATCAGTTCAAGGAAGCCAAAGGGATAAAGCCCAACAAACGGAAAGTGACCAAGAAAAAGATTGTTGAGGATTATCTTGATGAACTCTGGGAAACAGGCAAGGTCTTACAAGGCGATCTGCAAGGTTTGCGATACGACGGCTTGAAGGACAAACCGGAGCTGTCGGGAGTCGGAAAAACCACACTGACCTGTGCTCTTGCCGAGTTTAAAAAGAAACATAATAAAAAGACTTTTGAAAAGGGGATTCTCGATTTTCTGGCTCGGGAAAAAGAGACAATCGACGATCAACCGGATGCCGATGACTCTTCCGCATCAAACAGCCCTGCACTGGAGCTGATGCAAAGCCATGAATTCCTGATGAACATCGAGAACATCCGGTGGATCAAAAAGATGATTCGCGAATTTGAAAAGAAGCAAACCCTGGATGAAGAAAAGCAGGTTTATGAGTTGAGGGAGCTAAAACACGCACTAAACTTCGTCGGCATTAATCCTCAAAAAATTGTCCGAAAATACTGGGAAGACGTCTCCAAAGACTTCATGAACAAGAAGGTTTTGTCGGGGAACATTCCGGGATCCGAGGAAGTCAAACTTAAGAGCTATCTTTAGTTTTTAAGTTTTTCTGCCGCTCTTTCCATCCTTTTTAGGAGCCGTCGTGAACCTCTCCCGATATTGGGGTATGGTGATAATCGGCGGTCTCTCCTGCATATCGAATTTACTGATATCCTGTTGGTACTCCTGCGCCCGGTTTTCAAACTGAATCATCCGGTCATTCAGTTCATCCTTCAGTTGTATCATGTTGTAGTCGGATATCCGGGTCAAAAAACGTTGCATGAGGGCAAACGCCATCTTACCCAGGGATCGGGTTGTTTGATTACGGTGAACCCTGCGATCCAAATCTACCTGGGCCATGACTTCAAGACCCCAATTTTTGTAGATATCAATAATCATGCTTGTTTCAATGGAATAGCCGATGGGAAATGCCAGTGCCTCAAACAGATCCCGATATCCCGCGTACTCTCCGGAAAGGGGTTGTATGATCTGGGTAAGGTCCGGAAAAAACAAGGAGAAAAGTGGTCTGATCACAAGTTCGGTAACCCTGCCTCCTCCCGTGGGTCTGATCCCCTTTGTCTCATCGGAAAGCGGCCGATCGTAAAACGCCTTGGAAAATCGAATTTTCTCATCGAGAAGCAGGGGCCCCAACAGGCCATAGGCAAATCGATGGTGTATGTTCTTGATATCCGTGTCCAAATAGACAATGATATCCCCTTTGGAAACATACAGGGCTTTCCAGAGGTTTTCCCCCTTCCCTTTAAACGACTCCAGATCCGGTAGAATATCGCTGGAGAGGTGTACCTGGGCGCCATAGTGAGTGGCAACCTCCCTGGTTTTATCGGATGATCCGGAATCAATCACTATGATTTCATCGAGTAACGGATGTCGATCCATCAACTCGGATTTCATGATCACAATCTCTTTGGCTATCGTCTTCTCTTCATTCAGGGTTGGCAGGCAAAGTGAAATCACCACCTCTTTTTTCTTTTTTGCCTTGACCAGGCGGTCTATGCTGCTGAATTCCGAGTGATGAAATGTATTGGTATCAAGCCAGTTTTCTGCCATCACATACTCCATTGTCTATTGCCTGCAGGACTCCGATGATCTGGGCGATCCCTTTGAAAATGGGATCAATTTCAACACAGGGTTCAGGATTCAGTGTTTTCAGACGAGTAACACCCAGTGTGACTGCCGGAATCGAGTTGGACAGAAAAATTGAAAGCTCCGATTCGCTGGATTCGCTCTTGGGTTCAAGGTTCAGGGTCTTCATTACTGAGTTGGCGTACTTGACCAGCGGATGGTTGAATTTGAGCCGTGTTGCATTCAGGTTACTGATTACTTTCAACTTCAAATCCACTTCATAGAGCCGTTTCAGATTTTCTGTAATATCTTCTATCTCATTGATCAACTCCTTCACCAGATCGTCAGCATCACTTTTGATTTCAAGCCCCAGGCTGGCGTCAAAGGCGTCTCGTCCGTGATGATATCCACCGTTAATCTTTCCAAGAACAATTTTAGAGTAGGGCCTTTGGGGGAGCCTCATCTCCAGGATCTTGTTGATTAACTCATTCATTATCAAAATAGCATTGGAGTTATTTCTTTTGTCTCTGCCGGGGATGGAAGAGGAAAGACAATCAATTTCGGCGCGCACCATACCTTCTGAATAGTGGTTCAATCTTCCCAGTTCCACACCTTCCACACAGATAGCTCCACGAATGGGTCCGTTCCAGGTCTTTATCAGGTGTCGCACTCCCCTCAGATTCCCCTTTCCGATGGATTGTATAACCCCGGCCAATACAATATCTGACCTGAATTTTAACTTCAGTTGTTTTAAAATCACGGGCAGGGAAATCAATACACCGACGCCGGTTGAGTTATCTGCCACCCCCGGTCCGGATATGGTGTTTTTGCGAACAGTAAAATCAAAAAACTCCTGATACGGTTCATGAGTATCCAAATGAGCCACCACAAATATCGGCGGTTTATTACGATCGCTTCCCCGAATGATGCCTATCGGATTTTGATAACTGTCTGTCGTGCACTCATCGATCTGGAACTCCGCAAGCCGTTCCTGGAATAAAACGGCCCTGCCTTTTTCCTTGAAAGTAGGCGCTGACTTCTCACCAATTAAAACTATATTTGTAATGATAGTATCACGAACCTTTTTTATCCCGCTAACCATCCTGGGCATAGATTCCAGGTTTACTTTCATGTTCTGCCTTGGCTGTTTTGTACGTGTGGTTCGAATCCATATTTTGATAAATATGGAGCGAAGCCTAAAATCATAACCGTTTGGACTAAAAAACCGTCTTGTTGAAGAAATTAACAGTCGATAGGATTCATCAGTCCAGCTCGTGCGGAAATTTCCCAGTTGCGTGAGTATAACAGATCAAGGGACGATTCAGCAACTGTAATGCGATAATAAGTATTTGATTATCATGAGAATTGGTCACATCGAAAGGGATCTGAGGACAATTCTGCACCTGATTGGTTTGGGAACTGGTTATTGATAAAGCTGTGTCAGATGAGTCAATATCAAATCCGGCTGTAAGGACCGACATTCCGGATTGTCCTCTCTTAATCTGAGAGATCTCTTATCCCCTGCAAAAAGTGCGGTTTTGAATCCAACTTTTTTTGCCGGCAAGATATCTTTCAGCATATCATTACCAACATAAAGCACCTGATGATTTTCCAGCCCCAATTCGGCAACCCTGTTTGAAGCTGTTTCAAAAAGCTCCAGTGAGGGTTTGGCAATTCCGCGTTGATAAGAGTAAATCACCAGGCTTGAATGAAACCCTAACATTTCCGGTGGAGCTCCCAAAAACCAGTTGAAAAGCAAAGGTGTATAAAATTGGGCATTCGAGATAATCCCCAGTACGAGGTTTCTTTTTCTGCACTCTTCCAGACAGTTCTTCATGCCCGGCATTGGGTAAACCGGGTTGATTGTCAATTCGAACTCTATGGCAAATCGTTGCAGATCAAACTGAAAAGGCAACCTGATGCTTGCAAAGACCTCTTTCCAAATCCCGAGGATGTTCACTTCGGGATATTCAATCCCTTTCTGTTTGGCAACTGTGTGTGTGTTTCGAATAGAGGTCAAATAAGAATCCACCAGCCGGGTTGGAGATATTTCGAGATCATGTTTTTCGATAATACCTTGCAGGGATTTAAATTGCTCCGATTGTTCCAGAATGGAACCGATATCTCCTGAACCGCTGACAAACAAGGTTCCGTAGATATCAAACAGGATGCATCCTATCTTCCCCCCTGCCTCTCCCCGGTTATCCAACCCCGTGGGAACAGGCGTAATCTCTTTAAGATAATCCTCAAATAACGATTTATCCATTAAACTTTCCCCATTTCAGTAAACTAAAACGATCCGGATGCATAAAACGACTAACCAGAATCTCTTTATCAATTTGCTGTTGAACCGGTTTATTGATCACCTTTCGATAGACGGACAACAGAGAACTACTGAAGGCAGATTCTGTAAAACTCCTTCGGATAAGATCCCGATTAGATTTGATCATCTCCTTTGATATTTCAGGTTCCTGCAAGTTCATGAGAAAGGGATTTATTGTCATTAACTCCTTTCGACTCTTTGCATCAGTTATCAATCTTTCTAATATCCTGCTTTGAAACTTTTCGTTAAGTAATCCGAAATCCAAAAACTCCCTGGACCTCATCTCCTCGTAACTCTTCTGGAGACGGTTTTGGTGAAAATTAATTCCATAGCTGCCGGAAACGGATTGAATCGTCTCCAGCCACTCTTCCGAAAATTCTATCCGATCAATCCACTTCCCGGGAATTGGAAGGTTTGTATAGAGATGCGAAAAAGAGATGCCCAAAGCTTCAAAGTCAGGACAGATCTCATCCAGATACCGGCCCTGGATGATCTTTCCAGCTTGCCAGGGTTCGATAAACACAAAACCAAAACCCTCCATGATGCTGGTCGTAAGTATGAACTGAGATGAAGAGAGCATATCCGGCAACTCCTCATCCAATCCGGCACCGAATCGAACATTAAGATTGTGTTTTGTACAGAAGTCACGCCAAAATTGATAACTCTCCACATCAACCGGGCTGTTAGGTGGCAGGGTGATCCAAAGGGCCAGATCTTCAGGAAAAAACAGTGAGGTCAGAATAGCTTCGCCCACGTTTTTTCTGCGGATCGCCCGGACCGGATATAGCACGAAATCCTCCTCAATTATCCCTCCAAAAAGTGGTGATTCCGATATTATCGCATTTGGGATGAGATGAAGACCTTCTGGCTTGAGTCCTGATGAGAGCAGATAACGATAATCCCTGGTATTGATAACGCCGTAGTGACAGTCTTCAAGATACGGTTCCGAAAAATACATCCCCGGTCTGCCATCCTCTGCAAAATCGTGAATCTGCAGAAGCAGTTGACATCCCTTTTTCTGCAGCTCTTTCAGGATTATCAAAAAATCCCGGTTTTTTGCCAGGGTGGGATTGTGAACATGGATCAGGTCACAGCCGTCCCTCCAGCGAAAGTTGATCGCGGATAGAATATCTGCTGCAACCTGATGGGGATCAAAAGCCCGGGATTTCACCGTATCGTAGGCAATGCCGGGCAGGGTGACGGCGTCCTTGTAGATATGATCCCCAGGCAGCTCACCGGTAATCAACAGTGATTCACCAAATGAACTAACCGCTTTCACCTGATGGTTTAAAACGGTTGTGACTCCACCGGGCTTCAGATGATAATGCATAAAAGCGATTTTCATTCTCAGTAAGCCTCTTGCGTCAGCCACATTGCCTGATATGGAGCAAGCTTGACATTGCCCGCATTGGGTCGATCTCCGGTTAGTAAGTCAATGATTCCGTCTCCCGCGATTTTTGTGGAGAGATCAAGTTCAATGGGCTGATCCATAACATTGGTGAGTGCCAAAATCTCCTGTTCCTTACTACTTCTTCTGATTGAGAACACGCCTGGATTGAGCATCTCAATAGCAAATCCGGCTTTGGGGTGGAAAGCCGGCTGACTAATCCTTGTGTTGACGAGATGGCGGTAGGCGTTAAAAATCTTATAGCGAAATCCTTTTTTATCTGCCAATTCGGTTTCCAGCTCTTCAACATAAAGTTTCTGACGGTTAATGGTTCTGGCCCTGCCTGTCTGGGCAACGCCCTCTAACCAATTATGAGAACCCAGGATACTATGAATGTAAACTGCGGGCACACCGGGTAGTACCAGTTGAATAGCCTGGGACGCCAGAAATCTTTCTGCATGGTTTCCGTCCTCGCCGATTTCACCCCGCAGGTAGGCATCAACATAGGTAATATTCAACTCATATGGGCTTTCAGAACCATCCGAGTTTTGTTTGAATGAAACCTGCCCCCCATTGGCTTTTACAAGCTCGATAATCTCTTCAATCTCTTCCTTTGCGAGAATCCCTTCCAGCGGTCTGACGCCAATTCCATCGTGAGATGCGGTAAAGTTGAAGAAGGTGTTGGACCCTGATTCCAAATGAAGGGTTTTAACCCATTCTGAAAAACGGGTTATGTCTTTTTTAAAAAATGAATAAACCAGCAAGGGCGGCAGCGTAAAGTTATAAACCATCTGTGCTTCGTCTCCACCATTACCAAAATAACTGATGTTTTCTTCATGAGGCACATTTGTTTCGGTAATGATTAGCACCTCGGGGGCCACTTGGTTGAGAATCGCCCGAAAGAGTTTGATAACATCGTGTGTTTCAGGCAGATGAATGCAATTGGTTCCTATTCGCTTCCACAAATATGCAACCGCATCCAGACGCAGCAACTTAGCCCCGTTCCGGACATAAAACAGGAGGATTTCGACAAACTTCAGCAGAATACCTATATCCTGATAATTGATATCAATCTGATCCGCGCTGAAAGTCGTCCAGAGATGGACCTTCTCACCGGACGACTTCCGGAATTCGGTCAACAGGGGAAGGGACCTGGGCCGGGTCACCAGCGACAGATCAACTTCAGGATCAACTTCAATCGGCAGATTCCTGAACTCATCGTCTCCCTTTAGGTAGGACTGAAACCATTCGCTTTCGGCAGACATGTGATTTAACACATAGTCGTACATCATTTCAAAATCGGTACTAAATTCGTTGATATCCTCCCAGGTACCCAGGTTCTTATCAACAGCAAAAAAATCCTTCACCGAAAATCCATCATCCGAGGACCAGGGATAGAATGGTAAAATGTGGACTGCTGAAAACAGGTTTTTAAAGTATTTAACACAGAATTTTCTGAGGGTCTGCAGCGGATTTTCCCCCGAATGCGATTTGATTGAATCACCATAAGTGATTAAGACAATATCCGACTGAGAAAAACATTCTTGATATTTTTCATCTTTTATAGGAATATCTTTTATAAGCTCCTGTATTTTTTCGTGGGCCAGGCTTCCCTGTGAATCGCCGTAAATTTTTCTAAGCAGTTTTTCCATGTTTTATCCGGATTTGGAAGGTTATCTATGGATCTTTTTCGCATAATTCTTTTCTACATTTCTACACCATCTGTCTCTCCATCGTCAAGAAATTCAACTTTTAAGAAAACATCCGTTCATCGGCAAGATCTTTTGGTGATAACGTCTGAAGAGGAATGATCATGAAAAAATGCAGGTTTTGCGGAAAAATGCATAATGTCGGTTTTGTATCCACTCGAATTGCCGGAACAGACGGTGTTTCACTGGAGATCACCAAATGGGCCGATGTTTTTGAAAACGAGGGATTTAATTGCTTCTACTTTGCCGGAGAGCTGGATCGTCCGGATGATGTTTCTTACTTTGCGGAAGAAGCACATTTTACGCACCCTGATATCCGGGATGTTTATCATAAAAGCTTTGGTCATCGCACTAGAGACAGAGCAGTGACGACGAAAATGCATCAAATCAAACAACGCCTGAAAACGGAACTCTATGCCTTCATCGAGAAGTTCAGGATAGATGTCATTGTTCCTCAAAATGCCCTGACCATTCCTTTGAATATGCCGCTGGGAATTGCCATCACCGAACTGATTTCGGAACTGGGGATTCCGACCATTGCTCATCATCATGACTTCTTCTGGGAAAGACAGGAGTTTTTGGTCAATGCAGTCTGGGAATACCTGAACATGGCTTTTCCACCGCATCTACCCTTTATAAAGCATGTCGTCATCAACAGCTCCGGTGACAATCAATTGAGCTTGCGAACCGGAATATCCGCCACTGTCATTCCCAACGTAATGGATTTTGAAAATCCACCTGAGTCACCGGATGATTATGCTGCTGATGTTCGCCAAGCACTGGAAATGGAAGATGATGAGTTGCTGATCCTACAGCCCACCCGGGTGGTTAAACGGAAGGGTATTGAGCACGCCATAGAGTTGGTAAAACGGCTGGGGTTGAAGGCAAAGCTGGTTATCTCCCACGCATCGGGAGATGAGGGATATGATTACGAAAACAGGGTTCGTGAATACTCAAAGATGATGGATGTGAATACTCTCTTTGTTTCCGACATTATTGGTGAACAGCGTGGAAAGACAAAGGATGGCAGAAAAATCTACACCCTTTATGACATCTATCCCTTTGCCGATCTGGTAACCTACCCTTCCAACATCGAGGGCTTTGGAAATGCATTCCTGGAAGCAATCTATTTCCGAAAACCCATCCTGGTTAACAATTATTCCATTTATCGAACCGATATCAAGCCCAAAGGATTTGACACCATCGAAATCGATGGTTTTGTAACTGAAGAGGCAGTTGAACTGACAAGGAAGGTTTTGGACGATGATAAACTGCGTGGCAAAATGGTAGATAAAAATTATAAACTGGCTACCAAGTATTACTCTTATGCCGTTCTTCAGCAGAAGCTGTCGGCTTTGATCCTGGACAGTTTGCAGTGTAACAATAAGTAATGTCATTCGATTCAATCAACATGAAATTGGAGAAACTCGCTAAAACCGACGACATGATCCCGGTTCGAGTATCCCAAACACTGGCGGCCGAAAAAACTAACATCTGAAATAACCTGCCATTTATACACTGGATGGAATCCTTAAAAACGAGAGTAAAATAATGGAAGAACTCAATACCGAATATCACAGACCATGGGGATACTACATCATTCTTGCCGATGAAGAGGATCATAAGGTCAAACGAATCGCGGTTAAGCCAGGTAAAAGACTTAGTCTGCAACGGCATCAGAAACGCTCGGAACACTGGTACGTCATTAACGGAACAGCCCTGGTCACGCTTGATGACGACGAGATCAAGGTTCAGACAGGCGAGGCTGTTGATATCCCAAGAACCGCCTGGCACCGGGTCCAAAATCCAGGTACTGAAGATATGGTTTTCATTGAAGTGCAAACCGGAGAGTACTTCGGTGAAGACGATATCGAACGGAAAGAGGATGACTTTGGTAGAGCGTGATACTTAATCGCCCAACCTATATCTCCTCTGCCACTTCATTCCAACTTGGTTATCCCTCAGGACAAAACCTTCTTTTCCCCAAATTTCACCCCTTGACAGAATTATCTTGAGAAGATATTTTTGAACTATATCGGTTTAATAGTTCATTTTTTCAAATTCCCAAAAACTCTCTTATGGAGTCTCATGAAACCTTTGAAAAGGCAACAGATTCTGGATATATCCGAAAAGCTGTTTAACCGCTTCGGGATTCGTAGGACCGGAGTTGATGAAATCGCCCGACTTGCCAATGTAGCAAAAGGCACCATTTACAACTATTTCGGAGATAAAGAGGGATTAATCAGAGAGTTGATTCTGAGTAAGTTTACTGTTTTTGAGACGATGCTGGAGAAGTCATTGGAGTCCGTCCGTGATCCGGTGGAGAAGGTTAGAATTACATTGGTTGAACATCTGAAGGTTATTATCGAAACCCCATATTTATCGGATAAGCTTTTATATGGCAGCTATGAAGACAAGATTAAGGATATCCTGGAGGATCTTGAATCCAAGACCCGCAAAACAGTTCGGAAAATTATAGACACAAGCTATTTAAAAAAAATGCAGGCAACGGAGAAACGTGCCATAGTAAACTCCCTTCTATTTGCATTGAAAGGGATGGATGAATCCATACGGAATCACATTGGGGTTAACACTCTGAAAAAGTATGAGACAGATATCAGATATCTGGTCGGAGCTCTCATGCCCAAAAGGATTTCAGAGATAAACGGAGGGTGACATGGTCTTTAATCAAATCATCCAAGAGGTCTATACCCACTACTACCTGATACAAAACACCCATGGTATTGGACAGCTTCTTTTTCTTTTTTTCCTTTTTTCAATTCTGGGATGGCTTCTCGAAACCGTCTACCGCACCTTTAGAAATCGCCGTTTGATTAATCCCGGTTTTTTGAAGGGACCCGTTGTTCCGCTCTACGGTGTTTCCGGAATATTTATTCTCATCACTTATCTTCATGCCCATCATTATTCTCTTGTGTTGAGAGTATTATTCTACTTTTTTGCCATTACTTTTCTGGAGTATTTCACCGGAGAAGTGATGCACAGGTTATTTAAAAAACGGCTCTGGGACTATCGGGATGACAGGATGAATTTCAGGGGACACATTTGTGTTCCCTTTTCCATAGCCTGGGCGATACTGTCAATTATTTATGAACAGATCCTTTATCCGTTTTCGGTAGGGATACTGCTTGCCATTCCGGATCACATTGTCTGGGCTTGCAACGGAATTGCATTGACGGTATTTCTGGTCGATGTCATATACTCGTCACGCGTGCTGGGCTTTTTAAACAATCCTTCACTTAGATATCTCAACCGAAGATTGCGCATGAAACGATTTGCATCCCCTTTGCGTCTCGTTTTACCAAGCACCACCGTCTATTCCTTCCGGGTAAACGGACTGACACAACGGCTGACACGGAATCGGAAAGTCCAAAAACGTAATCATGAACCATAAACTTGCTACTTCCATGAGGGATTACCCTGACCTGAGAGAAATTCTTGATCACCATTCCTTTCTTTCCCTGGCTCAATATCAACATCATGGAAAAACATCATGCCTGGAGCACACCCTCGACGTAGCCGAGATTACATTTAAGGCTGCCAGGAAACTGCACCTGGATTACATATCCGCAACACGAGGAGCACTCCTGCACGATTTCTATCTCTATGACTGGCACGTGAACAGTCCGGGGCTCCACGGATTTAAACACCCCTACATTGCCAAACAAAACGCAGAGCGGTATTTCAGGCTTAACCGGATCGAGCGGAATATTATCTTGAGGCACATGTGGCCTTTGACACCCATCCCCCCTGTTTATCCGGAATCCATCCTGGTCTGTCTGGCAGATAAAGCAGCAGCTATATCGGATTACCAAAAGGAGTTCCGCAAAACGATTCTATCGATGAAACCGAAGAGCACTTCCGCAATCCATCGCTCCCTTTGAAATTTGGATCAACTATTGTGACGTTATTGTCCCGGGGATATTTAGAATCCCCTTGTGCTGCAGACGGTAGAAGAAAATCTGTTATCCCTTCCCATTCCTCAACTGTACAACAATCTTTCGATCAGTTAGATTAAAGCCCATCGATTCCTGAAACTGGACCGCAGGAAATTGCTTCCGCTTCAATCGAAGTTTCAATCGCTATATTTGACCACACGTAAAATGACGAATCACTCGCAAAAACCCCACGGCAACAAATGGCTGGTACTGGCAACAACGGGGATGGGGATCTTTCTGGCTACCGTAGACGGCAGTATCGTCAATGTGGCTTTGCCGACGCTGGTTGATGATCTGAATACTGACTTTTCCGTCATCCAGTGGGTGCTTCTGGCTTATCTCCTCACGGTCACAACACTTATGTTGAGTATTGGTCGATTGGGAGATATGATCGGCAAGAAAAGGTTGTATGCCCTGGGATTCATTATATTCACTATTGCATCCGCATTTTGTGGATTATCTCCCAATGTTTACTGGTTGATCGGTTTCCGTGTTGCCCAGGCACTGGGATCCGCCTTGATCATGGCCCTGGGTATGGCTATCGTAACAGAAGCTTTCCCTCCTTATGAGAGGGGAAAAGCCCTCGGCATCTCAGGCGCCATCGTTTCTGTTGGTATCGCTATCGGCCCGAGCCTCGGTGGAGTCATTCTCAGTTTTTTATCCTGGCGCTGGATATTCCTTGTCAATCTGCCCATCGGAATCGTGGGCACAATCATGGTGTTCAGGTTCGTACAGACAATCAAACCTAAAGGAAAGCAAAAATTCGATTACATCGGGGCGATCGTTCTGTTCATTTCAATTCTCTGTCTCTTACTCGGGTTAACCATAGGTCAGCAACAGGGTTTCACCCGTCCTGCAGTATCCATTCTGATTGCCGGCTGGTTTATCACATTGTTACTCTTTATACTGGTGGAGAAAAAATCCACCCACCCCGTGATCAACCTCGACTTTTTTAGAAACAGCCTTTTAAGCATCAATCTGACCAATGCCTTTGTCGCTTTCATCGGTATCGCCGGTACAATCATCTTGTTACCCTTCTACCTGCAGAACATTCTGGGATACCCGGAAATGGTTGTCGGTTTGCTGTTATGTGTCCTCCCCGTTTCTCTCGGAATCACTTCGCCAATCGCCGGAACTCTTTCCGATAAGTTCGGATCGGAAAAAATTTCAACCGTAGGCCTGGTAATCGTTGTTATCGGATTTTATGCATGCAGCTCCCTGCGCGCCGACACAAGCATACCGGGATATATAATTCGGCTTGCTCCCTTGGGGATCGGGATGGGTATTTTTCAGTCTCCCAACAGCAGCTCAATTATGGGCTCGGTTCCCAAAGCCCACCTGGGAATCGCGTCTGGCTTAATATCCGTTTCCAGAACTCTCGGACAGACAGTTGGAACGGCCGTATTGGGGGCGATATGGGCAGGTAGAACCTTCCATTACTCAGGCTCGGTGCATCCGGACGGTGCAACAAGGTCATCAATTAGCGCCCAGATTGGAGGACTTCAGGACACCTTTTTAGTGGCAACGTTCCTCATTTTATTATGTCTTGGATTAAGTATCTGGAAGCTCTATTTCAGGCGTAGCGAGACGGAAAAGGAAGCCTTGTCGGAAACAAGCCCCGGGAAGGGGCCTGGCGGGTTTGATAATGCATAAGTTCGGACTATTAATTTGGATCGACTCGTATCAGAGGGCGTGAAAAATTGTAACTGCCCCCGATTTTCAGACTATCCTCGCACTACTTAATATCAAAACAAACCTACTCCCCGGAAAGCTTGCCTTCCAACTCCTTGACACGCCTTTCCAGAGCAGCAAGCTTCTTGCGTTGTTCATCGGTCTTATAGAACATGGCGGACCCTTTTTGCCATTCCGCAAAGAGTTTTGCCGGAAATCCGGCATAAAAACCGGCTTCTTCAATATTCTGGGTGATGCCTGCTTTCCCGAAAATTTTGGAATGTTCAGCGATATTCAGATGATCCAGGATTCCGGACTGTCCTGCCATCCAAACATTACGTCCGGTTTTAACGCTTCCTGCCAGACCGACTTGCGCCATTAGCAGGTTGTCCTCACCAACTTCACAATTGTGCGCAATATGGACCAGGTTATCGAATTTTGTTCCCCGCCCGATAACAGTCGGCTTTACCGATCCCCTGTCAATAGCACAGAGTGCTCCTACTTCAACATCATCCTCAACGACAACAATGCCGACTTGGGGAACTTTTTCATGAGGGTCCCCGTCCTTTTCCCGTTCAAAACCGAATCCTTCACTGCCAATTACGGAACCGGCATTCACCATCACCCTGTTTCCAATTACACAGCCCTGGTTGATGGTGACATTGGCGTGCATCAGGCAGTCCTCTCCGATAGTCACACCTTCGCCAACAAAGACGCTGGGATAGATGACTGTGTTTTTCCCGATTCTGACGTTCTCCTCGATATATACCCCGGGATAGATAGTACAATTCTCTCCAACTTTAGCGGATGCAGCAATAAAGGCATTTTCGGAGATTCCGGGAGTTTCCTTACGGGGAGGAAAGAGCATTAGAATAACCCTGCTGTACGACATGCGCGGATTATCCACCTGGACCAGGTTGATTCCTTCCACATTGACATCATTGCCGACCAGTACGGCGGACGCTTTACACAGAGGCAGGTGATCCTTGTATTTGGGATTCGCAAGAAAGGTGATATCCCCTTTCTCCGCTTCCATAATTCCACTGATACCGGTTATAGTCTCATCAGGATTTCCGATAAGTTTACCATTCAGCGTATCTGCTATCTCTTTCAAAGTCAGCGTTTTCATAGGCCTGTATTTATTTGATTTTCCGGCTATTTCAAAATATTCTTAATTTCACACTTGAAGGTCGAATTGTATTATACTCTGCTGGTCATCAAGCATGCCCCAGTTCAAGCTTGTTTCAGCATGAACAGTTGCATAGCCGGGTGTTACGTCAGAAAAAGGGGAGGATTGATATCGTTCGGAACCTCCCTTCCCATCAGTATAAAATTGGTGGCAGCAATCATGGAAAGATCCAACTTCTCATCTCCATTCAATTGTTTCAGGCTGTAATCTCCTTTATACAAAGGATCATAGATGACAAACGGTACCGGATTCAGAGAATGTTTGGTACTTGGTTCATCATCGCCGCTTTTCTTACTGGTGACTATCATCTTATCCGCATTGCCATGATCAGCGGTTACAACCGCAATACCTCCCACTTCTTCGATTGCCGTGCAGATGATTTTCAGAGCCTTGTCAACGGTTTCCACTGCCTTGATCGCCGCCTCCATATTGCCGGTATGGCCCACCATATCGGCGTTGGCAAAGTTGATGAGTCCGTAATGATAGGTCTTTGACCTGATGAATTCAACCGCTTTTTCTGCAATCTCCATAGCTTTCATTTCGGGAGCATCGGCAAAGGATTGGATCTTGTCTGATGGAATCAGATAATAGTTCTCTTTTTCCGGATCCAGTGGATTGCGATAACCACCATTGTAGAAAAACGTAACGTGTGCATATTTCTGGGTCTCTGCCAGACGAAACTGATTCAGTCCCAACTCAAGGATGCGTTTCCCAAATGGGTTTTCCACCACAGGGCTGCCAATGATACGATGTTCCGGCAGATTGTTGTCCTCATCGTAGACCATCATACCGGCATAAAAGACCTTGGGTCTTCGCAGTATGGGAAACCCATCAAAACCATCTTCCACAAAGGCCCGGGTCAATTCCACAGCACGATCCGCCCGAAAATTCATAAAAATCACCGAATCCCCATCCTCAATCTTGTATGAGATCCCACCGGCAGGTTTGATATTGAAAGGAGGACAGTCCTGATCGACCAGTCCCTGGGTCTTGCTCCGAAAATGCTCGATGGCTTCAGTTGCAGAGTTAAACATATTCCCTGAATTCGCCTCTACATGTGTGTTCCAGCCTGCTTCAACCTTGGCCCAATTTTTGTCTCGATCCATAGTAATAATCTCTCTGCCCCCTCCCGAAGCAATCGCATAAATCCAGTCCTGGTGCTCGGACATAATCCGGGCGAACAGTTCTTCCAGCCGGGTGACATAGATATCCGCCGTTTGGATTCCAACATCTCTGCCATCCAGCAGGGCATGAATCAATACCTTTTTGATACCCATTCTCGCTGCTTCTTCAATCACGGCGATAAAGTGTTCAATGTGACTGTGCACATTGCCGTCGGAGAGCAATCCGATGAGATGAAGCGCCCCAGCTTTCGCGTTGTCAAGTGCCTGCTGCAAAACCGGCGTTTTATAAAAGGAGCCGTCAGCAATGGAATCACTGATCAGGGTCGGTCCCTGCGAGATAATTCGTCCTGCTCCAATAGTCAAGTGTCCGACTTCCGATCCGCCCATATCCTTGTCCCCGGGAAGCCCAACATGTTTACCGTGTGTCAACAGGCTCGTGTTGGCAAAAGATGACCGTAGATAATCCATAAACGGCGTCTTGGCCTGAAATACCGCATTGGTATTGTCCGATTTTCCCAGCCCATAGCCGTCCAGCACAATGTTCAACAACGGACCGCGCCCGGTGAACCGTTTCGCCAATTCATTTAAAGTTTGCATGTTTTATTTTTCAATATCAGCAAAGTGTTTGATACATGAATTCAGACAAATCAAATGAGCCGATTTCATTCCAGGCATGCTGCTGCCCGGATGTCATGTTTTAATCAGAGAGATTTCGATTTAATTTACAATTTCAGGAGATTGCATAAACCCAGCAGGATTAATGCTTATCCGTTTATTATGATTTAAAAATACCTGAAAAGCAAACGATCTCCGGATATGGAGGGGTATTGTAGAGCTCGGGCTTGTCGAATCAGAAAATGACCGCTATTTCTAACCTGACTTTATTTTGCCAATTTGATAAGATAAAAACGAGATTTGCAGGATAATTGCATTTTCAAGAAGGCATTTCATCAAACCAGGTCCTGAACGGACCTTATCCTGTCACCGTGTCGAAAAACTGTTCAACGGGGAAGGCAATGGGAGATATCCACAATCTTCAAGTCATCATTTCGCAATCTTCGATTCTATCGAGGTATCAGGACGGGTTGCACAATAACGCTGCAAACGGTGCACAGGTCATCAATGTGATTGAGCGGAAAAAAGATAACAGAAAACTCTCAACAGTCCGGGAACTATCTAAAACCGAAAAAAGTGAAAAGGAAGACTCTCGAAAACGGCGGATTAAGAAATCGGCGGGAGATCATTTGATTGACATCACCATATAGCCTGCAGTACCGCCCTGCCGTGTTTTAGGACTTAATTGAACCTGGAGTGACCAGGTGGGAGTAGTAATAATAACATTAGGCTTCCCATAGCTTGGGCATGCGCACCGTTAACAGTGACCAGTCCCTTTTTGTATGAAACGGCTCAATTTTACCTAAAATTCACGAACAGGGCAGAAAACACGTGATGTGTAGATGACACATTCTATCCGGATTCACGGCTCTTGTCCACTTCAAATTTGCTTATCCGGTTCCAGGACTCTATCCAACTCTTTCAGCATGGGCTCGATTTTCTCTTCTATATCCCTGCTCTGGATTTCCCTGCTTTTTTTTTGGGAAATCGCCTCATCGGCCAGTAATAAAGCCACTTTGACTGCATAATCAGAGAGCACATGACCCGGCTCCTGACCGGAGACGGTTGAAATTGTATTTGTCAGCTTGCTTTCGATATCACGTACATGATCCTCTCCATCGGGGCATGTGAACACGTACCTTTTCTTGTTAATACTAATTGAATACGAGTTAACGGGGTCCGACTCTTTCATGTCCGCGGTCTCTTGATTGGGATTATAGGTTATCTGGATCGTTCCTGGTTTTATGGCTAGCACAGAAAAACCTTTTGGAAAAGTGCATCTATGCTTTTTTAGAGCAGAGATGAATCAATCTTTGATATTCATCCCTCTATTGCGACGATCACTGACCCCGGACATTGAAATGACGCTATAATGTGACTCAATTTTGTATTTCTCGGATGGTTTTGAGACGACTTCAAGACGGTGAAAACATGGAAATTTATCTGGACGTAGATGGCGTTATTCTCGATTTTGAAAGCGCATTTGTGGATTTTGTCAGGGCGGAATATATCCCGGATCTACCCCCGGATTTCGTTTTGCAGAAGTGGGAAATCGGAGAAGAGTTCAAAGAACTGGACATTGAAGCGGTGTGGAACCATTTTGTAAGCAGTGATTATTTTACCAGGCTGGGTCTCTTGGTCGATCCGCTCAGCTTCAATAGAATATCAGGCCGTTTCCCGGTCAATCTGATCACCAATCTTCCCAAGGACTTGTTCGAACCAAGAGCCAGAAATCTGGCGTTGCACGGATTGAAATACAGCGGACTTTACATGGCCGGCCACTTCGATTTCGGTATTGACAATTACCCCACCAAATCACAGGTCATCGCACAGATTCATCAACCGGGCGAGAAGATCGTTTTCCTGGACGACCATCCCAAGAATTGCATCGATATTAAAACCAACCTTCCGGAAAGCCACGTTTACATGATGGACCGCCCCCATAATAAGGGGCAGGAAGATCCAAAATGGACGCGGGTCAACTGCTGGAATGAGTTCGTTGAGAAAATCGGCTGCTGATTGAAGGGTTTGAATCGGTCAGATCGGGCTGCTACCGCATTTTGTAGACCAACAAATGATAAGATTTAAACCGGGAAAAACTATCTGCGTTTGTTTTTCTTTGTAAATATTTATAATCGATCTTCTCAAACCGTTTCTTGAACTTCCATTTAATAAAAGCTGTCAGACGAGGGAAGTTGTTTTCCAGGGCGTAAAAGATAAGATTGTAGATCGGCACAGCGGTCTGCGTCAGAAAGTCATCGACGATATCGATACTGGGAGCAGTCTCCTTGGTTATATCCATATCTTCAATCAAGTCCAGTTCGAGTGTGGAGACATAGTCATAGAACTCCTTCAAATCATGCCCACCACCAATGGGGCTGGTCCCTTCAACATCCTTGCGGAAGAAGTCACAGATCAGAATAAAGCCTTTGGGATTTAGAAAGCGGATACTCTGGGGCAGCGAGGATTTGACAGGAATATACTGGAAACTCTCGCTAAAGAGAATCATATCGTACCTGCGATCCGTGTTCAAATCTTCATAACCGCATTCGAATATCCTGCTGCGATCCCCGATTAAAGCTTTGACATGCCTCGTAAGATTGGGACTTGGGGAAACACAATCCACCTCATAACCTGCATCAAGGAGTTTTTCCGCAAATTTGCCCGCACCACACCCTACATCCAGGATTGATTTCACCCCATCAGGAATATGCTCCAGGATCAGATTGGCGTAGTTTTCCTGTGCCTGGTAGACGTTACCGGCATCCACTTCCAGTTCGTCAGTCCAGTAACCGTAGTGCAGGTATTCTGTCTTATAGAACTGTTTCGCCAGAATCAGGCCCACATCCAATCCAATTTCCTTAAAATCCACCTTTCTCTTTTTCGGCATAGGACTCTCCAATAATGATTGTTGTGATCGAATTGGTTTTTAAATTGTCGAATCGATTTAGCAGATTTCATCCCAGTCGATTGCACCTTTTCGGATCAGTCTTGGTGATTTACCCGAAAAATCTACCACCGTCGATGGCAGCCGCCCTGGTGTTGTTCCCCCGTCAACATAAATATCTACTTCGTCAAGAAAAATCTCCCTTGCTTTCAAACAGCTTGTCGTCTCCGCTTCGGAACTGCGATTGGCGCTGGTCCCCACAAGAGGAACACCGACTGTACTGATAATCTCTCCGGCCACCGGTGAAGAGGTCATTCTAAATCCAAGAGTGGTTCCCTGTTGATTCAGCTCGCCCGGCAAATTATCCTTGCATTTTAAAACAGCGGTAAGCGGTCCCGGCCAAAATCTGTCCAATTCGGAGCGCATCGATTCGTCAATATCTTTACCATATGCTTCCAGCATTTCCCAGCTATCAATCAGAACCAACAATGGCATGGCTTTATCTCTGTTTTTCAACCGGAAGATGGATGATACAGCGGATGCGTCTGTTGCGGCACACCCAAGGGCATAGAAGGTTTCGGTGGGATAGACAATTGTTCCCTGTTTTTCCAGCAGTATCTTTCTAATTTGTGTTTTATCGTCTTCCTGAAAAGGAAAGGAGAGGGTTAACATATTTTTTATATTCGTAGACCTTTCGATATGATCTGTTCTGACAGCATTTACCGGTGCCTGTATCTTAACCCATATATAATAGAGGATTCGCCTGATGTAAACGATGTTTGCCACGTTTTTCCACAGTTCACCTGTTAATCGCTCCATGAACGCTTTTCAATCACACAACGATACGATTTTTGTTGAACAATAGTGAGCAGGGTCGCTAAAGTAACTCGAAGTGAGAAACCTCGATCAGGGCTGTTCAGATTGCTTTTGAATAGCAGGACTGAATGTGAATACCGGATGACATCATGAACTTCAAATCATCTTACAGGATTCTGAAAATCACCTTCGCAGTGTGCGGACTTATGGTGTTTAGCCTGACTTCGTCACCCGCATCGGCATACAATGAACAAGACCTCGATAAACTAAAAAACACCAAGGAATGCATCAAATGCGACCTGGAAGGAGCAAATTTAAAAGCAAGTGACCTGACCAATGCCAACCTGGAGGGCTCAACACTAATTGAGGCAAATCTCAGGGGAGCGAATCTTAAGGGAGCCAACCTCACCAATATCACCCTTGGTCAAACCTATTTCGAAGATGCCATTTGGACTAATGGGGAGAAATGTCAACGGGGCTCCTATGGAAAATGTATTACTGAGAGTATTTTGAATGTGCTGAATTCACGGAATTGCCCCTCCTGCAGCTTGCCCTACGCTAATTTGAGAACTGCTTTTCTGGTGGGCGCATTTATCAAAAATTCCGACCTGCACGGTGCGGATCTCACCAATGCCAGGCTAATGGACGCCGATCTGGCGGATTCCGATCTATCCAACGCTATCCTGACCAAAGCCAACCTGACCGGAGCAAATCTGAACGGTGTAAATTTCAGCGGAACGGTTCTAACAGGTGCAACCTGGACGACGGGTGAACTCTGCCAGGAACAATCTGTTGGTATGTGTATCACGCAGACCTTTAAAGAATTTAAGGAGAAGAAAATCTGTAATCGCTGTATTCTGACCCATATTCACATAAACGATCATGATTTTCAGAAGTCCATTATCAGATCGGGGAACCTCCGGGATTCCACTATCAGTAAATCGGATTTCAGTGAAGCAGTCGTGGAGCGGTCCAACTTAACCGGATGTAACCTCTCCCAATCGAACTTTAATGGTGCGACGCTGACGGAAACCCAACTACCAAACGCTGATATCCAAAAATCGGACTTCACAAAGTCGGACCTGACCCGTACCAACCTGACCGGAGCAAAGCTGAATGAATCCGTTTTCACGGGGACGGAGTTCAGAAGCACCAATCTGGCAGGTTCGGTCCTTGCCAACTCTTCCTTTTCAGACACCTCTTTTAGAAACGTGGTATTTCGTAATGCCGATCTCAAAGGGGTTACATTTGAAAATGTGGATTTTCTAAATGCGGACTTTTCAGGGGCATACTGGATCAATGGCAAAAAGTGTCTGATTGGTTCCATCGGGTACTGTATCACAAATAACGTCAGAAATGCTGTGCTCAACAAGGCATGCAACAAATGCAGCCTGCCTTACGGATATTTCAAAGGGACCGATCTCACTACTGTTGAAATGAACTCAACTGATCTCTATCGATCCAATTTTGCGGGTGCCAAACTGCACGATGTCCAATTGATTAAATCTGATATGAGAGAATCCACTTTTGAACAGGCTGATCTCTCCGGAGCCCAAATACTCGATTCTGATATGCGTTCTGTCAGCTTGAAGGGAGCAACCCTGAACATGGTCGATCTTTCGGGAACCAATCTTTCGGAATCCACCTGGGTTGACGGACAAACCTGTAAAAAAGGTTCTATTGGACGCTGCATTACCGAACCATTGGTCAGGCTTATCAGCACCAAGGTATGCGAAAACTGCCAACTTCCCTATGTTAACCTGAAAAACAGAAGAATGCTCTGGTTTAATCTCAACGGTTCCATAATGAAGGGCGCAAATCTGGAAGGTGCTAACATGACCGGAGCTTTTCTGAAGAATGTGGATCTGTCCCATGCAAACCTGCAAAATGCCGTTTTAAAAGGTGCAGAACTCCATGGCAGCAAACTGGATGGTGCGAATCTAAGCCAGGCAGATTTCAGCGGAGCGGTCTGGATCGATGGAAAACTCTGCAAAGAGGGTTCAATTGGGGCCTGCTTGTGATCAATCGCCGGTCCTTTTGACGGAAGTCCAACATGAAAATCATCCCAATGATCAATTCCCCCAAGCAAACTCACTAAATTATCAAACTGAAATGAGCAACATGAATGGTCCTGCCCTTGTGATACTTGCCGCCGGCCTGGGAAGTAGATATGGCGGCTATAAACAACTTGACAGTTTCGGTCCTGACAACGAATCCATTATGGATTTGTCGATCAAGGATGCGATCGAGGCGGGATTCGGTAGAGTGATCCTGATCATTAATCGGGAGATCGAAGAACAGATAAAATCTACTGTAGTTTCCAAATTCCAAAATAGAATCGATGTTGACTGCGTTTTTCAGGAGTTACACTCACTACCACTCGGTTTTAGTGTCCCGGAAGGAAGAACCAAACCATGGGGAACCGGACATGCTGTGCTTTCGGTTCAATCCATTATTGATACCCCTTTTGCTGTAATCAATGCCGATGATTTCTATGGTTCTTCTGCGTTTGTGCAACTCAGCCGGGAGCTGGAGCAGTTTTCCCCCGGCTCCAGGGAGTTCGCCATGGTGGGCTACCGATTGGAAAACACTCTCTCTGCGCATGGAGGCGTTTCCAGGGGGATCTGCAAAGCGGATAATGGTTACCTGGTCTCTGTCGTTGAAACCAAAAACATTCGACAGACTGAATCCGGGATTATCGGTGAGGTAGATGGAAAACCAATAGAGCTCACACCAGACACCATTGTCTCGATGAATTTCTGGGGATTTTCGCCTGACGTCTTTCCGATTCTGACCGGTAGATTCCGTGAATTCCTGACGGAAAAAGGCGACCAGCCGGCTGCGGAATTCTTCGTCACGGACGCACTTGACAGCCCTGTATCAAGTGGAGAAGTCAGGATTAAGATGCTGACCACCCGGGAAAAATGGTTCGGAGTAACCTACACAGAAGACCGCGAAGCAGTCAGGGACGGACTGCGCAGCTACCTTGCCAAGCGGTAAAAATAATCCCGGTGATAAGGAAAGAACCGAGCCAATAGAGATCACCAAATTCAAAAAAAAGCTTGTACAAGGTTTCGAAAAATTACTAAAATTGCTAGTTAAAAGTAAATAATTGAACAACCAAGCAAATTCAGATGAAATTAGCTGATTACCTCTGTGAATCCGGTATCTTGATGAACCTCACAGCAGGAGACAAAAGTGAAATAATCAGAAATCTGGTCGAGTTGCTGACCAAGACCACCAAGATTTCTGATGCCAAAAACATCATTGAGATGCTGGAAGAGAGAGAACGGTTAAAAACGACCGGCATCGGCTCGGGAATTGCGATCCCTCATTGCAAAAGTTCTGAAGTCGAAGAAGTTTGCATCGTCTTGGGAATCTCCAAGGAAGGAATCGACTTTCAATCGCTGGACGGTAAACCGGCTCATTTCTTTTTCCTGCTCGTAGCCCCGGAAAAAGGCGGATCGGAGCACCTGAAAGCAAGTGCCAAGATTGTTCGACTTTTCAGGGAAGATGCCCTTAAAGAAAAGCTGCTGTCTCTTGATACCTCTAAAGAAGTCTTACAACAGATTGCAGAATCCGAGTGAAAGGTATTGACATTAGCTCTATCACGGCTCCAACACACCTGGTTTGAGAATGGCAAACATCCTCGTCATCACCCATGGAAATCTTGCGAAAGAGTTTGTTGAAATAGCCGAGGCCATAACAGGGCAAAAGGGTAGAGCGCTTCCCGTCTGCTTTGATCTGCAGGAAGACCTCGGTGAGTATTCGCTGAAGGTAAAATCCGCTATCGAATCACTGAAGTCGAACCAACCAACCATCATCCTGACCGATCTGTTCGGAGGAACTCCAAGCAATATTGCCATCCCTTTTGTACAAAAAGATAAGATTGAGGTGATCACCGGGCTGAATCTGCCTATGCTGGCTTATTTGTTGACTCAACCTGAAGACAAGGGTTTCGATGAGCTGTGCAAAGGCGCGAGGCAAGCGGGAAGTGATGCAATCCTGATAGCCGGAGAATTCCTGGAATAGGTCGTTTATGGAGCCGACAAAAAACCACTACTTAGTTCGACTGCTGGCCAGATCAATGGACATCATGATGATAGGACTGCTGGTCAGGGTTTCTGAAACGATCTTCACTTCACTTCAGATAAATCTCCTGATATGGTTTCTTCTGTATAATCTGACAGTTGCCGTTTTTAAAGGGAAAACCCTGGGAAAATTCAGTTTTTCGCTGTCAGTGGAATGCCCCAAAAGGGGAGGAGCGCTGATTATATCCCTGGTGCTTCGGGAAATCCTGTTCGTGGTGCTACTGCCATTTCTGTTCATCAACGTCATTTGCACAGCACCTCTGCCACTGCATGATAGAATCAGCGGAACAAGGGTGATCAGAAATGAAACCTAAATTATCGCTTATCAGGTGCCCCATTCACGGATCGGTTTATCTCAACGATCGTGAGTTAAAGCTGATCGACAGCCCTTTCCTCCAGCGATTAAGACATATTTCGCAGCTCGGATTTGCTTCATTTGTCTTTCCGGGAGCCGTTCATACCCGTTTTTCACATTCCATCGGCTCCATTCATCTGGCAGGGTTGGTATTTGACCAGTTGGGCAGAAATCCATATAGTCCTTTGCCGGAATACTACTCTGACGAGAGTTTGGATTATTTTCGTCAGATATTGAGGTTGTCCGCCCTTTTGCACGATATCGGCCATCCTCCCTTCTCCCACGCTGCAGAATCATTACTTCCCCAAATATCCAAACTCGAAACACCAATTTTTGCTTCTGTTAAAACCGATCGTCAGGCCACGCATGAGGATTTCTCACATATGATTATCCATTACCTGGCCGAGGATCAGAAGATACTGACCCCAAATGAAGCGGAAGATATCATCTCCATTCTGTCGAAAAATCAAAAACCTACCGTGAGGATGCTTGACAAAAACGGTAACCCCTCCATCTATCCCTTGTTATGTCAACTGATAAACGGTGAAATAGATGTGGATCGAATGGACTACCTGTTGCGTGATTCTTATTTTGCCGGCGTCCCTTACGGTAAATATGATCTGGAGCGTCTGATCAACTCTTTCAGCTGCAGCCTGGAAGAGAAATCCCGGCAGTTTTTGCTCACCATTGACGGTGAGGGTGTCCCCTCTTACGAAGCCTTTCTGCTGGCTCGTGTCCATATGTTTTACCAAATTTACTTTCACAAATCCCTGGGAGCTTATCGTCATTATTTGATCGAGGCGTTCAATAAGAAAGAAATTAACTATCGGATAGACGGTACCATCGATAATTTCCTCAATCTGACTGAAACCAGGTTGATGGAGGAGTTCAGAGCGAATAGACACAAGAAATGGTCGGGGAAGATTTTCAACCGGATACCGGCAAAAGGATTGATCAGGGTTTATGAAGGAGAGCCGGAGCGGCTGACGATATTGAACCGTGTGGACAAACTGCTTCGCAAACACTCAATTGAGACCATCCTGGCGCATTCTTCCAATCAGTATTCATCACAACTGGATAATGGAAAAACCGATCAGGAAACCATACTGGTTGTTGAAAAAGAATTTGGAAAAACGATGGTGAAACCCTTAGCCGATAGATCCTCACTGTTGGGTCGTAGAGAGAAATTAATTGAAATCTATCAATTATACGTCCATAGGGAGGATTATGAACGTGCAATCGAGTTGATCGACGGTGAATTGAACCCTTAGCCGTTTTTCCGGATCTCTTTTAGTTCAGCCAGTAATTCCGCAGCTTTTCTTTTATCTTCAACGCCATCTCCCCTGATAACCGGTTTCTTTACAGCCAACAGCAGATTCAGTTCCCGGGTGGCCTTGTCATAGCTCTCTTCTGATATCAGGAACTCAGCTTTTACCAATCTGGCTGATGTATAATTCGGCTCCAGCTTAATGGCCTTATTTATCAATCTCAATGCCTCGCTTTTATCTCCGCCCAGAATCGCTGGCACATAAAAATACCATCCGGCCAGGCCGACATAGGCATTTGTATTTCGGGGATTCAGAGAAATCGCCTTTTCCAGACCGGATTTGATGATTTCCCTGTTATACAGGGTTCTAACCACACCCTGCCGCATTGCACCGGAACCAACGATCATAGCATACCAGAGGTGGGCGTTTGAGTTTTCGCTGTTGTTTTTAACTGCCGCTTTACCGTAACGGATTCCCTCCTTATGATACAAATTTAGTTCCCTTTCATTGGAGGTTTTCTGCGCCAGAACCCAATAACATCTGACTATTTTCCATTCAATATCAGATTTTTCCGCTCGATACTTCAATGCTTTCTTATACTGTTTCAAAGCCAGTTTGAGATTTCCCGGGATTTCCTTGGTGTGATAGAATTGATCCCCGTTAGTCTCCAGATAATTTGCCAACACCAGCCGATCAATACCATCCCCGGCAAATGAGGACAACGATAGCAACAGAACGATTAAAAACCATCCCGATATCATTGATAAATGTCTGATCTTATTTCCCTTGCTCCGGTAACTTGTTAGACTGTACTTTTTCAACATGTTCCCTCCCAGGATTGCTTTGAAATTTTATCGGTCGGAAATGACGGTACAGATGATCGATCGCTCCTGGCAGGGACCATCGAACTCACAAAGGAAAATGTTCTGCCACGTAGAGAGGCCCAATTGACCGTCAATGATGGGAATGGTTTCATTGGGACCAACCAATCCTGCCTTCAAATGAGAATCCCCGTTACCATCCTGTTGATCATGCAGCCAGACTCCCCTGGGGATAACTTCCCGCAAGAGACTGATGACATCCGATTGAACGCTGTCATCCCAGTTTTCCTGGATCATAACGGCAGAGGTCGCTCCCTGCGAGTAGACATTCACGATTCCTGAATCAACACCGCTTTTCGATACCGCCTCTGAAACCTGCTGAGTGATATCTACCAGTTGTTCCCTGAGATTTGTTTTCACCCTGATGACTGTTTGCATATTTGAATCACGAATCTAATTCACCGAACTTATAAATGTTTACCGACGAATCAATCAGCAGAATCGATGGGAGCCGGGATCCGAGATCCTTCTTTGTCATTAAAATCAGTCTCAAAATTTCCGTAAGTGGAAACATAAATCAATCATAAAAACTGCCCTCCCCCGGATTCCTGTCTTTGATTTATTTTATTTGTCTTGATATTGTCAAATCTGTTTAAGACAATCTTTGTTACCGAAAGCAACAATCTCTTTCCTGCCATTTACAAAGACAGTCCATGATCAGCTCCCTGCGTGATCCGATCCAACGATTGCCGCATGTCAGGAAATTCTCCAATGACCATCCATCATGAGATCAATTACCATTATCAAACCCGATGATTGGCACCTCCATCTTCGAGATCAGACCCTAATGGAATCAGTCGTCAACCATACTGCGAAGTATTTTCAGAGGGCACTCGTCATGCCTAATTTGAAGGTTCCAATCATTAATATAGATCAGGCTATTGCCTATAAAAAACGTATCCTGAACTCATTGGAACCGGATAACTCGTTTCAGCCATTGATGACGTTATACCTCACCGCCGAAACAAAACCGGAACTGATTAAAAAGGCAAAAGAATGCGAGGATCTGGCTGCCATCAAAATGTACCCGGCAGGAGCGACCACCCACTCCAGTCATGGAATAAGAGAAATAAGGCAGGCCGATGTGGTCTTCGAAATGATGCAGAAAGTTGATATGCCCCTATCGATTCATGGTGAAGTGGTTGATGACAATGTTGATATTTTTGACCGGGAGAAAGTGTTTATCGACAGAATATTGCTGCCACTGACAAAACGTTATCCTTCTTTGAGAATTGTGCTGGAGCATTTGACAACCAGGGAGGCAGTCGACTTTATCAGGGAAAGCCCTGCTCACATCGCCGGTACTATTACCGTGCATCATCTGCTGCTCAACAGGAACGATCTGCTCGTCGGGGGAATCAAACCGCATCACTACTGTTTACCGATTGTCAAGACAGAAGAAGACAGGTTGTGTCTTCTGGAGGCTGCAACCAGCGGAAATTCCAAATTTTTCCTGGGGACGGACAGCGCGCCCCATTTACAGACCGACAAAGAAGATAATTCCGGAAACGCAGGGATCTATTCAGCTCCCGTGGCAATGCCCTTGTGTATCGAGCTATTTGCCAAGGCAGACAGGTTGGATCGAATCGAAGGATTTTGTTCGGTATTTGGAGCGGATTTTTACGGACTATCGAAAAACCACCAGAGACTCAAGTTTGTCAGCCGGGAAACTGAAATCCCGGGCAAGTACCCATCCGGTGATCAATGGGTGGTTCCGCTGATGGCAGGGAAGACCGCTTCCTGGTGCCTGGATGAAGGTGAGAATTAGGTTTTCCGCAATACAAAAACCGAGCATTTTGCATACCGGACTATCTTCTCGGTGTTGGACCCCAATAGTATTTCATCAAGTTCATGTCGATCATGTTCCCCGACGATGATCAAATCGGACTCAAGCTTTTCCGCAGCTCGCAGAATAGTCTGATAAACAGGTCTGCCTTCAATGACCACAGCCTCCCAGGCAACCTTGTCACCAATGTGTTTTTTACATAACTCCGTCAATTCGGATTTATATTCCTCTTCGTCCTTCTGAATAGTTCCCTTGGGCAACGAGACATTGACAATCGGTATGTAACTCCTGTGCGCATATAAAACAACCAGACTTGAGCCGCGCATTTCGGCCGTGTCCGCAGCGAAAACCATTGCCTCTTCTGAAAAGTGATTCAGGTCGATCCCTAGAAGGATTTTTTTGAATTGTCTCATCTTGTTCCCCAGATTGGTTCAACAGGAAGTTATTCAACAGGCCGGTGGTAAACAAAAGAATCTCATCCATTTCTACATGAATATCAACTAACAAAGCAATGCTTATTTTATGCAGAGATGAGATGGGGGAGAAATTCTCCTCCTTGATATATTGTCATAACCAACGGTCAGGAAGAGAATTTTAGAGATCAGGTTGGCGGGCGCAGATCATATTTCTGATGGTAATCTTGCTTTTTTAGCTCAATTATAAATTTCGAATCTCTATGCCAAATTCTTCTTTTATGGACAGCAGTAAATCGGGGTCGTGTTCCAATCCGACATAGCGGATTTCCAATAGTATTTTGGTAATGATGACATTGAAATCGTCCGCATCCGAGCTGTTATCTATCATTGATTTAATGCCGGATCGACGAAGATTCTCCAGTACGGCAAATCGAATTCGCTGTTTAACCCTCTGAATCGCTGCTTCTTTCTCATTTCTAAAATAATACTCGATCTCCGCCTGATTCTTACCCAATAATGCCAATGTGATCCATTTGGTATACATGTTACCTGAATCTTTTGCCGCCTGGGCATAACCATAGGTAATTGCGAATGCAAATGAACAGAAGAGAACCGACGCCACTTTCAGATAATGACTGATCCATTTCATATCCATACCTCTTTATTAAATCTCAAAACAAGACGCTTGCCTTGGATATGTTTAACAATCGTAAAAAAATAAGTTCTTGTCTATCTTATCGGAAACTCAACAAAAAGCTTGAATACCAGATTCCCTTTGGCATCCGATTAAGCGGAATATTATTCTTGTATCCTTACATTCCCTTATCGGATTCTCCAAAAAAAACTTGAGTCAAAATAAGAGATGAAATTGAATAACCACCCTCACCGGGTATGCGTGTGATCGGATAGGAGAGAAGAGCTGCGATTCATCGCAGCTTGTGAGATGTATCAGGTTTCCAACAGTTTTTTGAGAGTGGTATTGACCAATTGCGGATTTGCTTTGCCTTTTGTCTGTTTCATAATCTGACCGACAAAAAAGCCGAGAATTTTGTGCTTGCCCTGCCTGAACTCCTCTACCTGGGATGGATTCGCCTCCAGAACCTGTTTGCAGATGCCAATGATCTCACCTTCATCGGAAACCTGTTTCAGTCCTTTCTCTTCAACAATTTCTCCTGCCGGTTGTCCGGAATGAAACATCTCATCAAACACGGTTTTTGCAATTTTACCGCTAATGGTACCGTCTTCGATCAATTTAATCAGCCCCATCAATAAATCAGGGGTAATTTTGCTGTCCCGGATTTCAATCTTATTCTCATTAAGAAGTCTGGCAAAGTCACCCAGCATCCAATTTGAAACAGGTTTGGGGTCAATCCCTTTGGCAACGACTTCTTGAAAAAACTCTGCCTGATGCCGGTTTGCAGCCAGAATTTCAGATTCTTTTTCACCAAGCTGATACTCCTGCTGAAAACGCACTCTTTTTTCATCAGGAAGTTCCGGAAGCTCTGACTTCAACTGTTCCACCAGACCTGTTTCCACCAATACCACCGGAAGATCCGGGCAGGGGAAGTACCTGTAATCATCGGAATCCTCCTTGCTGCGCATGGCACGTGAGGTTTTTTTGTCGGCATCCCAAAGGCGGGTCTGCTGGATCACCTCTTCTCCATCCAGAACCATTTCCGTTTGACGCTCAATTTCATACTCAATTGCAGCTTGCACATTTCTGAAAGAATTCAGGTTTTTTGTTTCCGTCCTGATACCAAAAACGTCCTGCCCATGGGGTCGGATTGAGACATTTGCGTCACATCGCAGATTCCCTTTCTCCATATTTCCGTTACAGATACCCAGGTAAATAACAATGGAATGGATTTTTTCCATATAAGCCTTGGCTTCAGCAGCACTCCTGATATCAGGCTCTGATACAATCTCAACCAGTGGAGTTCCAGCGCGATTGAGATCCACATAGCTGGCGGACGGATCATCACCTTCATGTACCAGTTTGCCGGCGTCTTCCTCCATATGGATACGGGTAATTCCGATCTTCTTGGTCTCACCTTCCACATTGATCTCTATCCAACCATTTTCACAGATTGGACGATCAAACTGGGATGTCTGGTAAGCCTTGGGCAGATCCGGGTAGAAATAGTTTTTACGCGCAAATTGCGAGTCGATCCTGATAGAACAATTGGTGGCAAGACCCAGCATCACGGCATAACGCACCGCCACACGGTTGATTGTGGGTAGAGCACCCGGCAGCCCCAGGCAAACGGGGCAGGTATTCAAATTGGGTTCCTGTCCGAATTCGATGGGGCATTTGCAAAACAGTTTCGTATCAGTAGCTAACTGGGCGTGAACTTCCAGCCCGATGACAGTTTCAAAATCCATAGATTCAACTTGAGACGGGTCCTTATCAGTTATCCGACAATCCTCGGATTGACTTTCATGGTGACATTAATCCAGACTGGGGTCAAGAAACCACGCCCGCGAGATAAGGGCTGAGACCGGGATTCAGGCTGCGACAAAAGCATGAAACCGTATTGCCTTTATTGTCCATTGTCAGTTTCCAAATTCCATGCGTTAATATCATTTCATCGAGTTTTGTAATCAGCTTTTAACCAAATCATTTTTATAAAAATGCAATCCAAAGAAACTAACAACCTGAGCTGGAAGGAGGCCATTCTCTCCACCAAAGGCCCCACAACCCTGAGAGAAAGCCTGATGTTGTTTATAAAGGGCTTGTTCATGGGGGCGGCCAATATTATTCCCGGTGTATCGGGAGGAACCATTGCGCTTATCACGGGCATCTACCAGGAACTACTGTTTGCTATTCGGTCAGTCGACATGACTACCATTCGTTTCCTTAAGCAATTTGAGCTTAGAAAGGCTCTCAACACAGTTCATTTGAAATTTCTGTCTATCCTTTTCGGTGGTGCTGCCGTGGCCATATTCTCTTTGGCCTATCTGATGAATTATGTCTTCAGGAATTATGCTGTTTTAACCTGGGCTTTTTTTTTCGGGTTGATTATTGCGTCCATTGTCATCATGGGGATACGGACGCAGAAATGGCTTGGGTCCGGAGGAATCGCCTTTCTACTGGGGACAGCTTTTGCGTTTATCTTCGTCGGACTGATCCCGGTTTCAACACCTGAAAGTTGGTGGTTTATTCTTCTCACCGGTGCAGTCGCAATTTGCACCATGATTCTGCCCGGACTGAGCGGAGCGTTTTTGCTGCTGATCCTGGGCAAATACGAATATATTACGGCAGCCCTGAAAAATCCCTTTTATACAGCGAATTTCATTGTCCTGTCACATTTCATGATTGGATGTGTTCTTGGCCTTATAGCCTTTTCCCGGTTGCTTTCTTTTATGTTACGACGCTACGAGAATGCCACCATGGCCTTCCTGACCGGCATCATGTGCGGTTCGTTGAGAAAGGTCTGGCCCTGGAAAGAAGTTTTGGAAACGCGCGTAATAAGGGGGAAAGAGTACATTATCAGCGAGGCAAACATTCTCCCCGCAAGCTTTAATAACGAACTTGCGCTGGCAATTGCATTGGCAGTTATTGGCTTTATTTTGGTGATTGTGCTGGAAAAAACAGCGGTCAAGAAATAGGATTCCATCTCCGGGTTTTCAGGGATCCTTTCCAAGGAGAAGCCTTTCAGCCTGGTGTTGAAAGGCGTTCAGGCTCACATTTTTTTTCAGAACTTTATACATAAGCGTTGCGAGCCCATCGGTTTCACGATTTCTTTTTTTTGCACCTGCGATCAGAATTTCCAGTTTTCGTTCCATTACCTCTTTAACCTGCTTTTTCTGAAGCTCGTTCAAATAACCGGTTAGCAGGACCTTACCCAGGCTGTATATCCTGAATCGGTCCATTGCGGCGTATTTAGTGGAGAGTTGATCCTCATGACCACCATGTCTCGTCATTAAATACTCATCTACTAAACCTATCTGGTGTCTGGCAGTTATTCTCAGCCAGAGATCATAATCCTCGCAAGCAGGCATTCTCTCATCAAATCCGTTTTCAGATAGAAACAACTGCCGGGACATCAACACTGACGAAGGGGTAATGGTGCACAATTCCAGGCTTTGGGGGAAAATATACCCTTGGGGTTTTAGATGTTTGTTCCTGGGATTCACCCGCCTCCCGTTTCTGATCCAGATCTCTTGCGTTTGGGATATGCTGATCTCCGGATATTTGTTGTGATAGTCTATTTGTTTCGCCAGCTTATCCCTGTGCCATTCATCATCAGAATCGAGAAAGGCGATCAGATCCGCCCTGGATTTTTCAACCCCGAGATTCCGGGCGCGGCTAACCCCGGCATTTGGAATTTGGAGAAAACAAAACCTTTTATCTTCAATGGATTCCAGTTTTTCGACAGTGCCGTCAGTCGAACCATCATCAACTACGGTCAGTTCAATATTCGAGTAAGATTGGTTTAAAACCGATAAAACAGCAGCTATGGTTGATGATGCCCTGTTAAAAGTGGGAATAATGACTGAAATCAACGGTTGATCCATATTCTTAGCTTAACAGATAGAGAATGGGGCAAGAATACTGGTTGAGCGATTTGTGGTCCGGATTGAGGCCAATTCCTCTGTTTTACTGTCAGTAGAGACTTCACCACCCCTACACATGCTACTATCGTTGATGTAAAACTATTATCTCCATTCCAAAATCAGTCGGTCCTTCCTAAGATAAAATTATTACAAATCAATAAATTATGACAAGCCTCCTGGTTTTTTTATTGCATGTCAGTCTAATTCTGTTAGACTGACCGGAAATCGAAATGAACAGGAATTAAAAAGACATGTTCAATTCGAAGCAAAATTTAGAGCCTGAATTCACCAGCACGCATGGTTTGGATTCGGGCTTTTTGTTTTTTTTCTGAGGATGCTGTTCAAAAACCTTTTTTTTCAAAGGAATATCGCGCTGACAGGAAGTGGTTTAATAAGCCACCGCACAACAAATCCAGATGTTAGGGAAATTTTTAAAAACCCTACCGGCGCTCAAAGACAGCGATTTTGAAACCAAATTGGCAACCGCAATGAGTAGAAAATCCGTTTTTCTGGTTTTTATTACGATTCTGGGATGTGTTCCCCAACTTTTACTGGCGAATCAATCTACCGACAAAATAACACCTGCAATCGAAAAGGGAGCTTCCGAAGAATTGTTTCCTTTGCATGAATCCGTGGAAAAAATAGTATCCTGGGATATCCATCAGGCTGAAATCGTTGTTAATCCACAAAATCTTGGTCCCAATACTACTGATAAATCTGAAAAATGGTCCGTTATTGCCAGCCTGAATCCCCTGACAGAAAAAGACAATGAGATATTGGGAGAATTTAGCCAACCGGCTGCAGATAAAACGGAAGAACTTGATGAAGCCGATTTGAAAGGAAACGATGATGAAATCATCCCCCTGTCGGAAGTCGCAAGCGAAGATGACTATGAATACTCCGAAGATCCGGCCGAACTGCTGAGGTTTCGGATTGACAACGGAAAGATTGAATTAATTCTGAACGCATTGGCTGACGATACGGACGATATTGAAGACACCCCGGAATGGATTTTCGGAATTGAAACCGAAAGCGTTGACCACAAACCGTCGTTAGTTCCGGATATTCCTGTCTACACGAATAAAAGGATACAGGCCTTTATCCGGCTCTATACCCAAAAGAAAAGAGGCGTATTTCAAAAAGCATTGGAAAGGATGCCCACTTATCAGAGCATGATCGACAGAATTTTGAAGAAGCATGAACTGCCGGCTAACCTGATATATCTCGCTGTAGTAGAGTCCAATCTTAATCCCAAAGCCAGATCTACCGCTAACGCAGTGGGTCTTTGGCAGTTCATGTCCTATACCGGAAAGCATTATGGATTGATGCGGAGCTGGTGGCATGATGATCGCTACGATCCCGAACTATCAACCGAAGCTGCTGCAAAGTATTTAAAAAAACTACACAAGCAGTTTGACGGTAATTGGGAATTAGCCCTGGCCGCTTATAACAGCGGATCGGGAACGGTTCGCCGAGCAATCCGCAAAGCTAAAGCTGCCGGTCGTTCTACCGATTTCTGGTCACTAAGACTGCCGAGAGAAACCAGGGGCTATGTGCCTGCCTTTTACGCTGTGTCCATCATTTTCAGCAATCTTGAAAAGTATGGTTTCGCTCCCCTTGGAGCACCGCATATAGAACTTGAGAAAAAGGCAATTGATGTCGGGGGTGGGCTGACCTTGAAACAGATTTCAGCTATGTTCAATATAGAAACCAAAACATTGGTTGCCATGAATCCCAGGCTCAGGTATCGAGGCCTGACTCCTCCCACCATGAGCAGTTTCGATATTGTTTTACCGGCCCATATCGAGATCACCCGGGACCATGAAACCGAGCTGAAGAAGCTTAAGGAAAACAGGCATCAGGAGTGGAAAATCCATAAAGTCCGCCAGGGTGAAACCCTTTGGTCTATTTCACGCAAATATCGCATTCCTATTTCTGAAATACTTGCTTACAACCACCTTCGCAGGAAAAACCTGTTGCGCATAGGGCAAAAGTTGATGCTGCCCATCCCTTCCGACTGGAAGCCGCCAAGACTCCCCTCCAATACCAAACTGGCTATTGACGACCTGGACAAATTGCCGGGTGTAACCCATATCCATATTGTTAAAAAAGGCGAAACCCTCTGGCAGATTTCCCAGAAATATGATGTGCCATTGCGAAAAATTCGCGAATGGAATCGTCGGGAGCTGAAAAAACGTTATCTGAAGATCGGAACCCGTATTGTGATGAAATTGCCCATCACCCTACCTTCCGAATCAAAATAGAGCGCTTTGGGAGGTCGAGCGGTTATTGCCGTCCAGTTTCTTGTTTTGACCTGCCAAAAGCGGTTTCAATCTTGACCCGCATTCAAGATCACGATTATTAGACTCCGATTCAGCGTAATAGCACAACAAACCTCGATTTAACCTCATTTGCTTCAGCAATTTACTATCGATTTCTCTTTTGGCAAAACTTTTCCAACTTGTTTTATACAAGATACAATGCTATCCAAAGGAAATTGTTTAGCCTGGCTAGCTGATAATCGACCGGGAGATTTCCAAACTTTCAATCAGCAAGATGGCGAAGCTTCCTATGAACAGATTCCTTCATACTCATGGGGTTCACAGAGGTATAACCCTGTTTGAGTTACTTGCCGCTCTTTGTGTTCTTTCCGTCGTTTCCTCAATTGGGTATGTCTCCTTGAAGCCGTTATGGTACAAACAGGTGTTAAGCAATGCGGTAACTGATTTGGAAAACACACTACAGTTTCTGAGAATGTCAGCAATCATTGAGAACGCCACGATCCAACTGAAACTGGACTCTTCTTCACTCAGGTACCGTAAAAGAAAGGGAAGCGGTTGGGGTGAGTGGCGATTGAAGGCATTAGACTCTTCAATTGTGCATTCTGCAGGAAGCAGTATTTACTTTTCCGGATCCGGGTTTACTTCGCCAAAAACCGTCACACTTAAATACGGAAACTTAAATCAAAATCTGATCATCAATATCAATGGCAGGATACGAACCAGTGAGGTCTATTAAGAGGGGAATCACCCTGATTGAAGTTATGATCAGTCTTATTCTTTTTTCTGTTATACTCGGTCTAAGCAGCGACCTGATCAGACAAGGACTGGATTATCCATTTATCGTGCATCATATTGAACCCTGGATCAATTTCATGGAAGAGGTTGACCAGGCTGTGAAAGGCCTTCCCGAAGATACTCATCCGGAAGCAATACGAACTGATACCCCGCCATTGAACCGGATAAAAACGCCTCGGGATCTAAAGGATTGGCAGGTCGACTGGAAAACCAGCGATCAGCCCAATGGGAAAGTCGCCAAGTTTTCAGCCAGGACCAGGCAGGGGAAAGTTTTGAACTGGAGAATTTACAAAACCAGCTATGACTAGAAAGGGATTTTCACTGATTGAAGTCATGATTTCCATTTTCATTCTTGGATTGGCAGGGGGGATAATTAGCAGCAATTTCGGCAGTATTAAACGTTCAATGACTGGATTCATCGATTCTGCCGCTTTCCGGGAGCAAATGATGATATTTCTCTTAAAATTGGACGAAGATTACCAACAGGCTGAAGTTACAAACGAATCCGAAGATGGTTTGCTGGATCAGTTGCTCTTCAGGGTGGACCTCAACCTGGACGGAGATTACGACGACTCAGGGGAAAGCATTCAATATCGTTGGAATCAAACCAAATCGAGAATTGAGAGAAAAAGCGGAAAAGGCGCTTTCCAAGCTCTAATTGAGGGAATCGACAGGTTTTCCTGGAAAAGAGAAGATTCTGATCCGCCCTGCCACAGACTGCTTTTACGGACCGTCTTCAGCGGAGCCGAAAAGGAAATTCTGTTTTGCCGGATCGAACCATGAAAGCGGTCAACCCAGACCGATGTAAAAAGGAATACTGCTGAAGGTTTTGGCCATGAACTCGGCCGCCGTACTGACAAACCACGGCAAGAATAGAATCAGCAAAACCACCACTCCCACCATTTTGGGGATTATCGCCAGGGTCATCTCCTGAATCTGGGTAACAGCCTGGAATATGGAGACAACAAGTCCCAGCACCAAAGCTGTGATCAACAGAGGCGCAGCCAGTTTCGTTGCAATCGTTATGGCTTCGGTAGCAAATGAAACGACAAATTCGGGGGTCATCTTTTATCTCCCTTTGATCCGTTTACCCGGTGAAGCTTTTGACAAGCGATTCGGTGATCAGGTACCAACCATCCACCAGTACGAAAAGCATAATCTTGAACGGTAGTGAGATCATTATAGGCGGTAGCATCATCATACCCATGGACATTAGCACAGCCGAAACCACCATATCGATTACCAGAAAAGGGATATAAATAATAAATCCCATCTGAAAGGCGGTTTTCAGTTCGCTGATGACGAAAGCCGGCATCACTACCCAAATAGGAACCTCATCAATATTCTTGGGTCGATCGATCTTTGCAACCCGGACGAACAGCGCCAGATCCTTTTCACGTGTGAAACGCTGCATCCATTGTTTTACAGGTGCTGTTGTCCTGCTGATCATCTCTTCCTGACTCATTTTATTATCGAAATATGGCTTTAGAGCTTGGTCATAAACATTCGACCAGAGCGGCGCCATAATAAAAAATGTCAGAAAGAGGGCAAACCCTACCAAAACCTGGTTAGGTGGCGATTGTTGGGTTCCCAGCGCGTTTCTTAAGAATGAAAGAACAATGATAATCCGGGTAAAGGAGGTGGTCATGACGATCAGGGCAGGCGCCAGGGTCAAAACCGTCAACAGTACAATTACCTGCAGTGTCGAAGCCACCTGCTGAGGGTCGGAGGATTGACCCACCTGAACATTGAAACTGGGGATAGGAACGGTCTGGGCAGATAAGGAGAAATGAAATCCAACTCCTAATACCGTCAGAAAAAGCAGTTTCAATAAAATTTTCCTGGAAACCGGATTGAATTCCTTTTTCATGTCTCGATGATTACTGTTTCGAGTTAGTCCGAACCGAGCTAAAAAGGCATGCACAAATAATCCCTTTTATGGTTGTTATCTGCAGTTTCTTTTGCATCCATTTGAGCAGAAAGCAGATTTTTAGACAATCAAATTATTCCTTCCTGCAACCGATCTATCGTTTGTTCCGAGCCGGAAACAGAACATTACTGAGTTCCCTGATGAAGTTCCCTGTAAACTTCTGTTTTCTTAAATATTTTCCCCAGTCTGCTCTTGTCCTCAGAAATGCGGCAGAATTGTCCATTTGAGCTTTATACTTGGTTCTTAACTCCTCAGTCTCCTTACGATGCTGATATATAACCTGGTTTCGTTGGCTTGCCGGAGTCCTGGCCAGTTGGGATTTTTGCTTTTTTGACAATTGGGCAAGTGCTTTCTGCATCCCAGCGGCAGAGGAAAAATATGCCTGAAGCTCTTTCCTGACCTGTCCGGACTCTGTCTCTTTGTACTCAGGTTTTACATTAATTTTGAAATAGGGGTGATTGGAAAAATGATGAGCAAGGTAAGAAAGGAAACCGTTTTTGTCCTTCATGGTGTAGGATTTTTTTGTCCTGGTTTTCTTTCCGATTTCGAAAAAATTTCTAATCATCTTCTCGTTCCACCTGAACACCAAGCCTTCCTCGTTTTCCACAACTTGGAAAGCAGTGTTCATTTCTTCAATGGGAATTTGAACCTTGTCCGCATCGAGATCGTAATACACTCTTGATTTAAATATCAGGTTGCGGACCAAAAGTTGGAACTGGGATTTAAACAAGCCAAAGTCATCGGTATCCAGAGATAATCCCATGAGAAGATAAATGGTTGGCTTATAATAGCGATCCTGCTCATTCTGATAGGTAAGTCCCAGGATTTTGGCTTTCGCATAATCACGTTGCATGATGGCCAGGACCGTTTTGGAATGGCCAATTTCCCTATAACCCGGAAGGGTTTCATCAATATATTTGATGGTTTTTTCCAGTTGTTTCGACCGCTTGTACTGAATCTGAAGGTGTGACAGATAATCCAGGGCATAGACATCCTGATAGCGCTCAACCATCTTTTCCAGCTTCTCCACTTTCAACAACGACGGTCGTTGCCTCTGGATGCTTACATACTCATACTGCCCGATCAGCCAGGGAGAGAATATTATCCAGAGAAATCCCAGGCCCACCAAACCGGGTGCAAAAGCTTTCAGCCTCTCAACAAACCCTCTTTCAACCTCTTCTTCTTTCACCGAAGCTGCTAATTTCTGAATAATGAAAGTCAATGCAATCAAGGTAAAGAGCGGGAGTTTCATCACCATCATTCGCGGCGCGACAGAGAACAAACCATGTAGATGATACCCGATAAATCCCCCCAGAACACCCAGTGCCAGCTTCCTGAGCAACAGGTTACTCTCCTTGGAAGCAATGGTTTTGAGTAAAATGATTGCCAAGTAAATCCAGAAAACCAGAAAGATTATGAAACCGAGGATACCGGCTTCCTGAATATACTCCAATGGTTCGGAATGAACGTGGTTGTAGCTGTGCTGCTCAAATAGAAGCCTGGCATTGGGATCGGCGAATCTAAAATAGAGATTGTAGGAACTCCCCAGACCATATCCGATCCAAGGGGAAGCCTCAATGGAGTTTAGTGCAGGTATCCAGCCGGAAAAACGGCTGACCCAGCCTTGGAGGGTGAGAAGTCGAGTGTAACGATTGACCGGTAGGTTTTCGGAAAACACCACCAACAGCACCAGTACCAAAATGGAAAAAACAGTGGCAAAGAAAAAGATCCAGAGCAGGCGCTTCCTCCAGGTTTCTGAAACTGAACTGTACGCGAAGAAAAACAGAACCATTATCAGGGACGCAATCGTTGCTGCTTGTGCCGCCCGGGTAAATGTCAGAATCAAGCTGATTGCAGCAACCAGAAAAACTGTAGGATAGAAAAGTCCGTTTTTCCGGAATCCGGATTTCAGAGAAGCTATGGACGTAAAATCAGATAGTTTATCAGGCAGGGAGAAAGCAAAAAACAACGGTGTCACCACAACCAGGAATCCGGCGAAATAATTAATGTTTCCGAAAGTGGACTTCACCCTGCTCGCAGGCGCTGCTCCCCATTTCAACGGATGAAATCCGAGTTTCTCCAAAAAAGCCCAAACACCGACATAAAGTATCGTTATTCCAATCAGATAGAAGAAAGGTGATAGATCTTCGTCCGATTTTACTAGACGGTAAAGATAGGCTATCCAAATGATCAACACCAGGTTCGAGGTCAGTTCATAGCGGAAATTATAATTGTAGGCTCCCTGATATAAAATAAGCCCCGGAAGAGTCGCCAATAGTGGAATTGACGATATCAGGATCTGTTTCCAGGGAATCTTCCGATCAGTGTTCTTTTGAAAAACAAGATCATTCCAAATGGCTAACAGGCTGACACCACAAAGTATCAGGAATATTTTAAAACTGTTGACCTGATAAAACAGATAAGAATAGGTGCAGTTGACACCAAAAAAAACAGCTCCGGCTGCAAACAGTCTCGATTTGATCAGTTCATTAAAAGATGGCGTTTTCATGGATGACGGTATAAATTGGTTGGTGATACGAAAATTTGCTTAACGGTTCGGTTCTTTACCCCGCAATGAGTCAAAGCTATTAGAAAAACGGATAAAATTAGTTCGTTCTTTGTCCTTGTCAATTTGATATGCGTCTTTTGCAGCTATAGTGAAAAGAATTGCAGTTGTTCAACATCTGCGTCAAATAAGGTTTTTGTCTCTTCACTCGCAGAAGAACCATAAGAACAGGAAATTTCGAAGCCTAACCCCGACATACTGTTACAGGACGTCAGGGGAAGAGAGCCACCAGAGCCGTGGAACATACACATTTCACGGATTTTGCATTCGGGACCAAAACCGCATATCGTATTTTACTGTTCGTTAAATTTTTTTCAACAGTATACAAGACTTAAAGTCGGATATTCAATTTTTCCCTTGCGATGGCTACGGTATATAACTGGTAAATCGCTGATTTATTAATGATTAAAGGTAACAGGTTTGATAGAGGCCGTTTTTCAACTTCTTCATAGATTTGAAGGTACAATAACCGAAAACCAAATCAGACACGCATTAGGAATTACATCAAGACAGGAAATGGGCTCCCTTCGCGAGCTCCTCTCTATTGACAAACGATTTGTTGACTGTTCGGATAACCGATGGAAATGTGTTCCCATCGGTGACCTGATAGATGATAAACCCCTAAAAGAAGTAACTTTCGTTATCACCGACATCGAAACAACAGGATCTATCAGAGGTAAAGACAGAATAATTGAGATCGCGGCGCTTAAGGCCCGAAACGGAGATATTCTTGATCGGTTTGAAACACTGGTCAATCCTCATCGAAATATCTCCAAGCAGATTGCCAAACTGACTAAAATAACAAATTCAACCGTTAACGATTCCCCTCCCATCGAAGAAGTGCTATCTTCCTACATAGATTTCGTTGATAACGGAATCTTTGTTGCTCATAACTCCTTGTTTGATTTCTGTTTCATCAATTCAGAGATTCGTCGACTAAAAATCGAAGGTTTTAAAAATCAAACCGATATCTGTACTTACAGGATCGCCAGAAAGTTACTGCCTGATGTAAAGGCAAGGGGCATCAACGGACTATCCCTTTATTTCGATTATCCGATCAAGGATCGTCACCGCGCAATGCCTGATGCACTGGCTACTCACTTTTTTCTGAATATATTTCTGAACCAGCTTGAATCCAGGGGAATCGACACCCTGCACAAACTGATCGATTTTCAAAAAGATAAGCTCGGGAAATCGGAGTTAAAAAAGAAACTAAAAAAACAAAGGAAAAAGAATCGCTACTCAAGATTCCGTGCATTTTGATGAATGAAAATAGGTAAAACATGGCCCACCCCTCCTCACTGAATCAGCAATTGATCAATCGTTTAAGCGGACCTGATCCGGAACTAAAGGAAAACCTGACCGAAAATTGGCATCAGGCGATGACCAAGGAGACTACCTTCAGAGAGCAACTGATCAATCAAGGATTGATAAAGGATGAACAGTATCAAAAATCCCTGGCAGCGGTTATCGGTCTTGAGTATGTGGAAACCCTGGAAATGTTATCACCGGATTACCAGGAAACATTTACCTCCCTGGTTCCTATCCGGTTTGCCAAAAGGCATCTTTTTTACCCCTACGACTACACCGCAAATCAACTTGTTTTCGCTATTGTTTCTCCCTGGCCCGAATCTGCGTATGAGGAAGCAGCCAGAGTTTTGGGACAATATGAATACTCCCTGGTTCTGACAACCGAGGACAATATCCTGGCAGCTATCAATCAAGGATATGACCGAAGTACCGGCTCCGCCGAAGAGGCAGCCGAAGTGCTTGTGGATGATGCTGATCTCAATTACCTGGATCATTTTTCCTCAGAGGAAACGGAAGACCTGCTGGATGCCGAAGATGAAGAGCCTATTAAAAAGTTAATGAACTCGATTATTTTTCAGTCGGTAAAGGATAGCAGCTCGGATATTCACATCGATCCGGGTCCGAAAGATACCGTTGTGAGAAACAGAATCGATGGCGTGCTTCACTATATCGCGAGGGTTCCGAAACAAGCCCATATCCCCCTGGTGAACAGGGTCAAAGTCATGGCAAGCCTTGACATCTCCACTAAAAGCCAGCCCCAGGACGGGAGGACCATGATTTTGATGGCAGGGAAAAAAATCGATATCCGGGTTTCCATTATTCCAACGGTTCACGGCGAACAGGCAGTTTTGAGGTTATTAAACCAAAGCCAGGGGATTATTGCCCTGAAAGATCTCGGGATGCCTCCTAAAATGGCCGAGAAGATGGAATCACTAGTCCACCAGCCACATGGAATTGTTTTGGTCACGGGACCGACGGGTTCGGGGAAGACAACCACACTCTATTCGGCCCTTAACCGGATCAATGCAGAAAGGAAGAATATCGTTACAATTGAGGATCCCGTTGAATACAGAATCGCCAAATACGGCCAGATGCAGGTTAACGAAAAAACCGGGGTTACCTTTTCCAAGGGACTTCGAGCCATGCTTCGCCAGGATCCTGATGTCATAATGATAGGTGAGATGCGGGATTCCGAGACTGCGCAAATTGCCATTCAATCCTCCTTAACCGGGCATCTGGTACTTAGTACCCTTCATACCAATGATGCCGCATCCACCATTATTCGGATGATCGACATGGGTATCGAACCTTACCTGGTGAGCAGCACAGTCTCTGCCGTCCTGGCCCAAAGACTTGTCAGAAGAATCTGCCCCAATTGCAAAGAATCCTACCCGGTATCCTGGGAGGAGGTGGTGGAGCTGGAACTCGACCAGGAGACCGATCAGGATTCTTTTGCCGGAGTTTTGTGGAAAGGGAACGGTTGTGCACAATGTTTGAATACCGGTTACCAGGGTCGAGTTGGTATATTCGAATTATTAATGATGGATGATAAGATCCGAAAATCCATCAATAAAATAGCCGATGCCACGGTTATCAGAAAAATAGCATCTGAGCAGGGCATGAAGGGGATTAAATCAGACTGCGCCAACAAGGTTATAAGCGGTGTAACCACTGTCGAAGAAATGTTGAGAATGACAGTATCCGAAAACGATTTATAAGTTTTGATGATGTTTTTCCGGCTGCAATAGAAATTCCACAATGCATTTGCGGCCTTTAGGGTGTGACCCGGTAAATCCGAAAAACAGATAACGCCATAATGACAGATCAGGTTAAAAAATGACGGGAATTAAAGAGAAAGATAGCGGTGTTTCGCTTCTGAGCTTTAAACTGGTTTATAAGATCATGCTGATTGCAGTGTTCACGGTTGTTTGTCTGACAGCATTGATCAACTACCTCTTTATCCAGAAACTCGCAGAACCGCGAATCAACCAGGTCAAGGAACTGGCCAAGACCACCTCGGTCATCGTTTCAGACATTGCCCTGACCAGCTTCTACGACAAGAATCAGGATCGAATCAACAGAACGCTGAATGATTCCATGGAAGAGATCAGCGATGAAGTTGATGGAGGTTTTCTGCAGATTTCAGTAATCCTTTATCCCAGCGGCCAATACTACGCCTCCACAAACAAGGAGTTTGTCAACAAAAAGGTGGGGCTTAGCCTTCTTAAGAAACTGGAAGAGAATGAAGGGAGGAAGACTGTTGTCGAAAAGCTGAACTATGAATTCGAAAACCGCACGATTCCTGTACTTCACTTCTTGAGAAACATAATAGTCTTCCGGAACGGAGAAGAGAAACGAATTGCCGTGGTTCAGATTCTTTTCGATTATGGAAAAATACTGGCTAAAACCAGACAATCTCTAATGGTGGGAGCTGGTATTCTAATGATCTGTCTACTGGTTTTCATCTGGCTTGCCTATCTTCCGATTACAAGCATTTATCGCAATCTGGTTTATGCCTTTGGCCAGATCTCGAATAAGAACTTCGACTTCAAATTAAGGACTAAGGATCAAGGAGAGATCGGCCTTCTCTACGACACATTCAACAAAATGATCAATCACCTGGATGACTATCACCGGGAGAAACGCAAAACTAAGATGGATTCCGTCATCAGCAGCATGGATGAAGCCGCAGACGGTTCCAGGGATTCCGTTTTGAGAAAGACCGAAATTACCTGTCTTTGCGCAAGAATTCCGGATATACAGGAAGGAATTGAAGAAAAAACCCCGGACGATGTGGCCGACTTTGTATTTCATTTTATCGATCCGCTTGAATCCGTTCTCAAGGAATTTGGAGGCCAGATTATCAAGGTGCTTGGAGACAAGGCTTATGTGCTATTTGAAGGTATCAACAGTATTGATAATTCCATAAGAACTGCTTTGAAGGTCAATCAAAAATGGCTGGCAATCAATCACGAAAGAAAGGTACTCAACCGTAAACAATTGGATTTCGGAATAGGGATCCATTCCGCAGAAGGTCTAGCCGGCACCATCGGGCACCATTCGGTGAATTATACCATCCTGGGTAAAGCCGCCAGTATTGCCGAATACCTATGCTCCTGTGCACATTCCGAAGCTATCCTGGTCAGTTCGTCCCTGATGGATAAAGCCAACGGTTCGTTTCCGCATCAGGTGGTGTCTGAATTAAAGCCGGTAAACCTGGGTGATACCGAGCAAGTGTTGCTGGTTACCAATATGCACTACGCAGAAGATTCCCTCCCCCAGGGTAAGGGCTTGAATACTGCTGATCAAGGGACCACAGGCACGGGAACTTACGAACAGTTCCCAGACAATATGACGGGGATGGCCGGGACAACCAATCTTGACTCTTCCATTCCCGATATGCTGGAAGAAACCCTCTCCAACGCCCCATTGGATACAGTAGCAGGATCCGGTGACAAGGCAGTTATCCCACCGGTTGAGCAGAACAGGCCGTTGAATGAGGAAGATGAAAACGGAAAGGAGAAGAAATCCTCCCTGTGGGATGAGTTTGATTCCTGATCAAAGATATTTTGCTCTTCCGGTGATCCCGTAGGCGATAATCCCCAATGCCTCATGAATAAAGCGATTACTCTCTTTCAGTGCGGATGAGGAAGGAAGGAAATCCCTGAAGTCCGCAGTTCGGGGTTTGGCATTAAAGTCAACCGGCAACAAATCGGGATTGATTCCCACTTTCTGAAAACAACCATTCGCTCGAAACATGTGAAAAGCTGATGTTATCAGCACCGTTTTTTCCAACTTATACTTATTGAGAATCTCGGCAGTGTTGATGGCATTTTCGTGGGTGTTTTTTGAAGTGGTATCGAGCAAAATAGCATCTTCTGCAACACCGGTCTTTAGGGCAAACCTTTTTAAAAGAATCGCCTCTGAACGTCCTTTCTGAAACAGGCTCCCTTCGCCGCCAGCAATCACCAGGTATTTGGTCTTTCCTTCCAGTTGCAGGTCAATTCCGGTCAGAATCCTGTCCACCGCATCCTTGAATTCGATTCTCTCGTGAGAACTGGTGTTTAAATCAATCATTCCACCCAACACGATAGCGGCATCATATTTCTGGGATTCTACAAAACTTTCCGTTTTCAAGTGTTCAAGAAAATAGATCAGCTTCTGACTCACAAATGGCGTCGATATAAGATAAAATGCCAGGAATAGCACCAGAAACAGACGCTGTTTAAACCGAATGAAGCCAATGAACGCGAAAAGCAAAATATAGAACAGAGGATCAGTCAGAAAAATTAATACTTTGGAAAGGCTGAAAAACATATCTGGTTTATCGATTAAAATACAGTTTAAACAGGAATGGTATTACGAACTCATGGGCTGGAGATTGCGGATTAAAACCTATAAAATCCCGTCAATCCCATGATTACACCGTCAAAGGTCAGATCAACACTGTCTCCATCGCCCTGGTCAAAAGGATCATTGGATGTTGAAGCGGAAGCTCGCATATTTTTAATCTCTGCCATCATGCCGGCCCTGGCGCCGATTAGAAACTCCACACCCATCACCTGGTAAGCCAGCAATCCATTGAGGGTTGTGTAATAATGGTCACCCGTCAAATTCTGTTCAGTTGTCAAATCACCAAAAATGAATCCCCAACCCACGCCGTAGTATGGATGCAGAAATTCCTTGACCGGATCCAGAAAAAAGAGACGAAGCGATCCACTGACCATATAGAGATTCATGTTGATTGAAGATCCCGAAACACTTCCCTCTCCCGAATACATATTGTCCGAATTGGATGCGAAATACAGTAACTCAGCTCCGTATGACCAGGCCGCCGGAATTTGAAAACCAAGTTCGTTTAAATGATTCCAGGTGACATTGGTGAACATTTGCGTGATCGATTTCCCTTCGTCGAAAATACTCTCACCTGAGAATTGCTCGTAAACCGGCTCGGATAAACCGTAATTCAGCCAACCGCAGTTAAACTGATCTTTCCTGTCCCAACTCGCAGCCGCAGCCCCTCCTCCCGCTTGTGAACCTCCGCCGTTTAATGCGGCAGCGTCACCCACAGGAGCATCCACATATTCGTCGTTATTCTCAATATAATTGATGTCCTGGGCAATTAGCAGTGCCGAGCTGATCAGGAAAGCAATCAGAAAAACACCAATTCGGAATGAAGTCTTCATAGCCAAAGGTTATGGATTTTTCACCTGTTCAATTTTCAATGGTATCTTCATTTGAAAAGGAGATGTTAAAAAATCTTATACCAATAATTTTATTACCGCTACAATCCTCATCTGTTGCCACCACTTTCAGCACGCCTGTATCAATGCAGCCGGATGCCGATACGATCGTAGCGATGCCCCTTTGTCAAAGGCATTTTCGGGTTATGGGACCAGAATATGATCTCTGCTTTACCCAGAACATTCTCGATGTCCACAAATCCCCAATACCTACTGTCTTTGGAATCCCTGCGGTTATCCCCCATCACCCAGAGTTTTCCCTTGGGAACCACCACTTCGATGTCTTCAGGGAGAGGTAAAAGATCCGGATCATAATAGAGATAATCCATACGTTCCGGTTCACCGTTGATATAGACAGTTTCTCCAACAATCTGAATCGTATCACCGGGAATGCCAATAACTCGCTTGATATAATCCACTCTTATGGTCGTGGGATAGGTAAAAACAACAACATCCTCCCGCTGAACAGACTTCTGTGCCAGGGGATCTTCCAAGAATGGAATATGGAATCCGTAGGCATGCTTGTTTACGAATACATGATCACCGACCTGAATCGTCTGAACCATGGAACCGGTCGGTACCCTGTAGGGTGCATAAAACCAGGTTCTGAAAATCAGGGCAAAGATAATTGAAAATATCAATGCGGCAATCCAATCTCTAATCAACTTTATCATTTAGCTGTCAGGATTTTTTTTAATGAACGCTAGTATGATTTTCATCTCCCTGCTTTTGAACATGACTGACGCCAGGAAGAAAACCGTTCCTCCCAAAATAACCAGCGTAATCAACTTCGCAGCTTCCGGCAGGGCAATTTTTTCCAGACCCAATTGAATCGGAATCAAGAAAAGCAGCATTATCGTTGTTGAAATCACAGTGGTTCCGGTTCCTTTAATCATTTCGTTCAGAAAGCCGCTTTTGGAAAACAATTCACGCAAGAAAAGTACCAGTATGATGGAATGCAGAATCTGGCTGATCGACATAGCAGCGGCCACCCCTTCGTGCCCCATGAAGCTGGACAACCATATGGCCGTCAAGAAGTGGGCTCCGATTATAATTATCCCCGACTGAACCATTCTTTTTGTGGAACCGGTTGCCTGAAAGCCGGTTAACAAAACCCTGTTCCAGGCGATGAAGCAGAGACCGATCAGATGCAAGCGGAAAGCAGAGGCTGTTAAGGCTATTGATTGTGCATCAAAACGGCCCCGACTGAACAGCAGGGAGACAATTTCGGATGACAATAAAAATCCTCCCGCTGACAATGGTATGGACACAAATGCCAGAAGTCTCATCGATTTTATCAAATCTTCTCTTATGCGGTCCAATTTGCCACCAACGTGAAGCTCGGAAAATTTGGGAAGCAATACCGTTGTGGCCGACACGACAACTATTCCTATGATGAGTTCCAGCAACCTGCTGCTGAATTTCAGCGATGATATCGAACCAACTTCAAGGGTGGAGGCAATACTGTTGCCGATCAGAATATTGATTTGATAGACCCCCATCCCAACTACTGCTGGAACCGCCAACAATAGAAGCTTTTTTATCTCCGGATCTATCAACCGATCTCCGATTTTGAAACACAATCCCAACTTTCGGGCAAATGGAACCTGAAAGATCAGTTGGACAACTCCCCCAACCAGTACACCAATTGCAAACCCGGTTGCCGGATTGTCCAGCAAAGGGGACAGAATCAGTGCCATGACAATCACACAGACATTCAACAGAACCGGTGTCAGTGCTGATACCCAGAAGACTGAAAACGAATTCAAAACACCCTGAATAATCGATGCCAGTGTAATCAACAAAATATACAGGATCATCAACCGCATCAGATAAGAGGAGATATCCAGCGTTTCTCCCGTCAATCCAACTGCCAGGCAGTATTCAATTATGGCAGTGGAAAAAACCGCGGCCGTCAGACAAAAACAGAGAAGAATTATACTTACAATCCAAAAGAATCGTCCGGCAAAAACCATGGCTTCCTGATCACCCTTCTGTTTTCTGATTGAAGTAAATACAGGAACAAAAATGCTGACGAGAATCCCCTCCGAGAACAATCGGCGGAAAAAATTCGGAATCGAAAAAGCAATGGTAAAGGCATCACTGTAAACAGTTGTCCCCAGAAATGCGGCGATAACTATTTCCCTGACTAGCCCGAGTATTCTGCTAAAGGATGTAATAATCGCAATCAGGCTGATAGACTTGAAGCTTTTGTTGTGATTTTCCGGGGACAAAGACATAGGTCGGATTGGGAAGGGATCTATGGATCAAAGAAGTAACAGGTTCATGCTATGTCTTTGCCGGCCGTTGTTGTCACCAGTTTGCCGTGTTTGACCCCTTTATTACCGATCAGTTCATCCGACAGACGTTTAATTATCTCCGGTTTGCCTTTCACAACAACAACCTCAAGACAGTTGTGTGCATCAAGATGAACATGCATTGATGAGATGATGTGATGATGGTAGGCATGTTGGTGCTCTGTGAGTTTATCGGTAAGTTCCCTCGTATGATGATCATATACCAGGGTAATGGTCCCAACGGCTTCTTCGTCATTGGTTTCCCACTGTTCATTAACCAGATTATTTCGGATCAAATCCCTCACTGCTTCTGATCTGTTCACATAGCCCTTGTTGGCAATCAGGTCGTCAAATCGCTTCAATAGCCTCTCGTCAATCGAAACACCAAATCTGATGGTTTTGGTCATGATCTCACTCGTTGTCTTATAAATTCACAGTTTCGCGAAGGTTTCCCGCAGTTGCTTGATATCGACAGATCTTTCCGATTTATAGTTCACGGATAAACACTTCAAAGAGTATTACTATTTGGTCATTAGTATCACCCTATCAATGTAAGCCGTATCACCTGAAATTGGCAATTGGTTATATCCATATTTCTGTTCAGCTCCGGAACCGACGATCTGCACCAGCATAATGTAAACCGTGTATTTCCAATAAACAGATATTGACAAATTTGTAGGAGAAAATTAAGCTGCATTTTGTAACACGATTATAAAATAAATAACACTTTTGAGAGATTAATATGAAAAAAGTATTCGGCCTGATGATTGCTTTGTTGCTGATCCCTCTTTTTCAAAATGCATATGCTCATTTTGGTCTGGTCATTCCATCTGACTCCATGGTCATGCAGAATGATAACAGGACTTTGCGCGTGATTTTTGCCTTTTCACATCCTTTTGAAAGAGTAGGGATGGATTTGTTAAAACCAGAAGTACATCTCCATACAGGAAACCAAAGCCAGGATTTAAGCGGAGGTTTAACCCATTTTCGATTTTTCAACCGGACAGCCTGGGAAACTGCATACAAGGTAAAGAAGCCAGGCGTTTACTGGTTCGTGATGACACCGCAACCATACTGGGAGCCTGCTGAAGATTGTTATATCATTCACTATACCAAGACGATTGTAACCGCCTTCGGAGATGACGAAGGTTGGGATCGGGAGTTGGGATTAAAAACGGAAATAGTCCCCCTGTCCAAGCCTTTTGGATTGTATACGGGCAATGTTTTTCAGGGAATAGTCAAACTGGACGGAAAAGAGGTCCCTTTCGCCGAAGTTGAAGTGGAATTCCTGAATCGAGATGGTAAATCAAAGGCACCGACCGAATATATGGTCACACAGACCATTAAGGCGGATAAGAACGGTGTCTTCACATACGCTGCACCGGAGACTGGATGGTGGGGTTTTGCTGCATTGAATGAGGCAGATTACCGGATCAAACATGGTGAAGAAATGAAAGACGTGGAGTTGGGCGCAGTACTCTGGGTCAGGTTTCACGAATGGAATAAATAGGGCATCCCGAATGAGGTTGGGAGATTTCCCATGATCAGTCTATGAAAGATCGACCGTTTTGCGCATCTAACGGCAAATATCAGGAGTAAAATGAATCATCGAATTCCATTACTGGTTCTGGGGCTGGTTATCGCATGCCTCCCTACAGGCGATGTATTTGCTCATAAGGTGATCATCTTTGCATGGGCTGAGGAAAACACTGTGTACACCCAAAGCAAGTTTTCAGGGGGTAAAAAGGTGGTGAATGGAACAGTTGAAGCACGTGACGACCTGGGGAATCTTGTTAGCAAAGGAAAAACTAACAAAATGGGAGAATACTCCTTCAGCGTGGAGAAACTTGGTCCGTTGCATATTGTCCTGAACGCCGGAATGGGACATCGCGCTGAATGGAGCCTTACAACGAAGGACTTTTCCGATCTCGCCACCGGAACAGAGACCGAACTGAAAGATGAGCGTGCCCAATCCCCCGAAATTGAAGAAATTAAGAGTTCCTCCGATATCAGAACAGAGCGAGGTCAGTTGGAATCAATGATTGAACAGACCCTGGATAAAAAGCTGCAACCCATACACAAGATGCTGGTGCAACAACAAGAAGAGAGAGTCACTTTGAGGGATGTTCTGGGGGGGATTGGCTACATCATAGGTCTCATCGGCCTGGCTGCCTATATTCGATATCGAAAATCGGGTTAAGTCCATCCACAGGAATCCACAACTCCTGTTATCCACACCGGTCAGCGACTCCTGCTAGAGCTGACCACCTCCTGCCTGAAAAAACTTGGTGCTTTTCAAAATCATCCCCCTGTTATAAATTGCAAGCTAACACGCGCTTAGTTGTCTGCAGCTTCAATGGAATTCGCCGTTGTATCTGTTAAATGTGCGCATCTACCCGACAGTTCTAAATACCAACTTATTGAAAATATGATGTTTCCGCATTTTAAGTTTCTGACGATAGTTATTTTCTTTGTCGTTCTTGGGTCGTCCGGTTGCTCCACTCAAAGTCCGGCTCCGACTGGCAAAACACCTGATAAAACGGATGAAAAAACTGCATCCCGACAACCCGAAAAAAGTATTACCAAATCGTCTACAGCGACAAAATCCCGGAAAAGAGTCAATAAGAGGATTCCTTCTGCTGATAGGCAGGGAAAGGTATCACTGCCAAGCAGGAGCTTTACCGGAACCTGGGTTGTCAGTGAATCATCGGCGGAGTTTACAATCAAGATCAAAAGCGGACTCGTTACCCTCACAGGCCGTGATATTGAGGACAATGAAGATTTTCGAATCAGTCGGATCAGATGGAATGAGAACAACCTTTTCGCCACAGTTCAGATGCCTTCAACCAATCATGTCCTGAAATTAAAACTGACTGTCCTGGACAATGACAAACTTCAATGTAATTTCTCCGGTGATGCTATTGGGCTTTCGACCTGGAAACGAAAAAAGTAATTCGAGTCCATTGCGGTTATTGCTATCCGGTTTCATTCTGCTGTTGATCAGCGCATGCAGCACATCCAAACCCAACCTGCACAAGACCCTGCTACCTGAATCCTATCTTTTGGATCCAGCTTATGCGGATACAGAAATTGAACCTCAAAAGAGTTACAAGCTAATCCGTTTAAATCACAAACCACATTTAAACAGGGCTGTGATTCGCTTCTGGCGTTCCGGGGCTTTTCGCAACTTTGTCGAGAGAGAGCACCCGGTGCTCCGTGTGAAGCGGAAAGACATCGCAACTCTAGATGACAGCCTGAACCGGTTGTTTGATATCTATTTCCTGGCCTCTGACAAGTTCGCCGGCATCCCGGTCAATGCCTTGACAACCGACCTTTTGAAGAGGGCAAATTGTCGCCCTCTTTCCAATTATGAAGTTCAGTTCATGATGAATACCAGCGTGGAAAATGCCTTCCCCCAAATCCCATTAACCATGCTGATGATTACCTCACATGAATTGCTAATTCAAAATGGCGCTCAACCGGTTTATCCGAAAGTCCATTCCGCTTATTTAAGAAAAATCCTTAAACTTCCACCCTTACTTTCACTGGAAAAAGCCAATCTGTTTGCCACAAAAACGGAGGATGGTGTATATTCCCAGGTAATACAGGGATTCGTCTTCTGCAGAAAAACGAGTCAATAATCAGGGTCAATCATGGAATCTTTTCCCGGCTACAAACATTTGGAAATTGTTCAGGAATTCCCTGAATCTACTGTATTTCGAGCACAAAGCCACATCAACGACCGACCCGTTCTCCTAAAGCAGTATAAATCGGAATTCACGAAATCCAGATTTGCTCGCCTAAAACGTCTATTCAATGAAATTAATAGTTTAAAACTATTTCCTGTAACCAAAGCACTGCGACTGATGCATGTTAAGGGCAGGATCGCCATGACCTGGAATGATTCGGGGGCTATGTTTCTCTCGGTGATTCTCAGGAATAATCCCCTCGACCTGGAACGTTTTTTTGATATTGGTATTTTCATAGCCCAGGCTTTGGGAGAGCTTCATGCCGAACACTGCATTCACAACGACCTGCGCCCCCATAATATTCTTCTGGATGAACAAAACGGTGAAGTTAGTTTCACAGGGTTTAACTTCCTGACCAAGGAATCTACTCCCAAAAAAACGGATATTCTTGAGTTACTGGCAGAAGATCCCTATCTCTTCACTGCACCGGAACAGACCGGAAGAATCAACTGGGAAATCAATCAGAAAAGCGACCTCTACTCCCTGGGTATCATTTTTTATGAGATGTTGACCGGATCCTCTCCCTTTAACCATACATCGATTCAGGACAGGGTTCAGAGCCATCTTCTCAAGGTTCCCGAACCTATTCAGACCAAAAACCCTGATTGTCCGGAGATCGTTAACCGAATCGTCATGAAGCTTTTGTCAAAAGGACCTGAGGACAGATATCAGAGCGCGTTCGGCTTAAAAAAGGACCTGGAGATATGTCGGGATCAGTATCACAGAACCCAAACAGTCGGTTCGTTTGAACTGGCACAAAAAGACAATATTGAACAACTCAGAATCCCATCGAAACTTTACGGATCACAGGACCGTTTCGTCACCCTGATCGAATCATTGAATCGAGTGTGCACCGGAAGTGTCGAACTGATGACCGTCGAAGGCAGGGCAGGGATGGGAAAAACCACCCTCATCACTGAGCTGCTGGGACTGGCTTCCCAAAAAAGTGCCTATGTCGGTTATGGCAAATGCGAGAAGGAATTCCGTGACACCCCCTATTACTCCCTGATCAGAGCCCTGCAAATGATGATCAGAAAAATCCTGAAAGAGGAGGAAGCTGAGCTTGATAAATGGAAGGATCGGTTTACAGAAGCGTTGGGTACCAACGGGAAGCTGGTTATTGATTTTATCCCCGAACTGGAAGCTATCACCGGCCCCCAGCCCCCGGTTCCCGATCTTGATGCGGATGAAGCACAAAACAGGCTGAATTACACATTTAGAAGATTTATACAGACTTTCACTGTTGAGGGAAATCCCCTGGTGATCTTCCTCGACGGATTTCAGTGGGTGGATCTGGCTACCATCCAACTGCTCCAGACAGCACTCAGTGATATCAGCAGCCGCTATATCATGCTAATCATCGCTTACCAGAGACATCTCGTTAGTAACTTCCATACCTTCGCTTTCTTTCTTGACGAGATTGAACAATCGGCCACGTCCATCCGTCAGATTGAGGTTACCCCACTGACCTTGTCTGATGTTAGCCTGCTGATTGAGGATGCCCTGAGTTTCGAACAGGATTTTACCCAACTGGCGCAGCATATCGTTGAAAAAACAGGCGGAAATCCATATTTCGTAAAGCAATACCTGAGCACACTGCACGAGAAGAAACTGATCCGTTTTGAACCCAAGGACGGCAAATGGATCTGGAATTTGCATGACATTCGAAAGGTGAAAATCCCGGACAATGTAGTAGACCTGATGGCAGAAAAGGTTAAAAGCCTGCAGGAGAAATCGATCGATATTTTGAAGATTGCCTCCTGTATCGGTAATCAGTTCGATCTGGACACCTTGGTGATGGCCACTCAAAGCAGTAAAAAAACCGTGGTTAACCTTCTGGACGAACCAATGGAGAAGGGCCTGATCGAACTGGTTCCCAGGGGCAGGGATATTCTGCCCAGTTTTGATTTGAAACGATCAAGACGCAAAAAAAACAAGACTCTTTATCAATTTACCCACAGCAGGGTATTAAAAGCTACCTATTCCCTGTTGAAGGCCAGGGAAAGAAAGTCGATCCATATCATGCTGGGCAGGTTGTTGCTTAGCAACAGCTCCAAACGGGATCTGGACAAGAACGCCTACCAGATCGTTAACCAGATGAACCAGGGGCTTCAGCTCATTACGAAGCAGGCAGAAAGACATGAACTGGCCCGACTGAACCTGATTGCCGGTATCAAATCCAAGGAAGCCGCAGCATTTGAAACCGCCTGGAAATTCTTCTCCATCGGCTCCGAGCTGCTTTCCAGAAGCAGTTGGGAAAAAGAGTACGAGCTGACAAAGGATCTTTATCTGAAAAGATCGGAATGTGAGTATTTTATCGGCAATACGGAAGCAGCAGAACCTATATTCGACCTGTTGCTGGGACATATCCACACCAATCGGGAGAAGGTGGATGTAATCAATCTGAAACTGAACCTCTATATCAAAAACAACAACCTGGAAGAAGCCATTGCCATTGGTCTCAATGCATTAAATACCATCTTCGAGGAAGAGATTCCCCCGAATGATGCCGAGATCACCATGGTTTCTCAAATCAAACTCCAGGATATTCATTCCCTGCTGGAAGAGACAACTGTCGACGAACTCCTCAATCACCCGGAACTCAAGGACCAGGACAAGAAAGCTCTGCTTAGCCTTATTACCAACATCATTCCCGCTGCGTATATCGTCAAACGAAACCTTTGGATTTTCCTGACCCTTAGAATGATTGAAATAAGTATGCATTTCGGAAACACAGACAGTTCGGCGTACGGATATATGAATTACGCGGTTATTCTCTGTTCCGGTCTTCAGGATTATGAGAACGGATACGCCATGGGGCGCCTGGCGCTGAACCTGAACAACAAGTTCGAACGTTTTGGCCTGATCAGCCAACTGAATTTTCTATTCGGGAGTTATATCGGGCATTGGAAGAAAAAGTCCGTTGACAATATCCGCTACCTGAAGCGTTCCCACAGGGCAGGAATGGACTATGGGGACTATATCAGCGCTGCTTTGAGCATCGAATACCTGTTAAAAACACAGATAATAGTCGGTCTGCCCCTGGAAGAAATTGAGAAAGAGGTTAAAAAACACCAGGATTTTGTCGAACAATTGGAAAATCCCGCACTCCTGAATATCCTAAAGACATCCCGGTTGATGATGGCCTTGAAGGAGGAGAGATATTCATCTCAAATCTCCCCGGACCGGTTACCGGAAATCAAAGAACTCCAGGAATCAGTGGAATCGGGAGTGAACGTCCAGATGAAACAGTGGTACTATCTGGTAAGTGCCCAGATTAACTACCTGTTTTACAACTCCTCTGTAGCACTAGACCTCATTCAGAAATCCGATGAGTTGATCGGCAGTTATTCCCAGTTGGCTATTTCGGAACACTACTTTTACTATTCCCTTATAATCATTGATAACTACGATCAGCTTAACGCCAATGAAAAGAAAAAGTTCTGGGACATCCTGAGAAATAATCATCAGAAGCTTTCGACCCTGGCCGAAGGTTGCGCCATCAATTTTAAAGACAAGGAACTGATTATTTCTGCCTTGATTGCCGGGATATCCGGAAATTATATAAAAGCCGGCGATCTCTTTGATGAGGCGATTCAGACTTCAACTGAAAATGGCTTCATTCAAAATGAAGCCATAGCAAACGAACTGGCTGCTCAATATTACCTCTCAAAGGAAAAAACAACCATCGCAACTGCTTATATTAGGAAGGCCTGCCTGGCCTATATCAAATGGGGAGCGATGGGGAAGCTAAGACAGGTGGAAAATCGATACCCACAACTTTTGAAAAAAAGACAAAGATTTGATGATGAGGAAATGAGCAAGGACACCGCCGGAAAAGAGAGATCCCTGCTGTACGACCTCTCATCCATTCTTGCAATCTCTCGCGAAATTGCGGAAGAAAATGATATGCAAAGCAGAATTGAAAAACTGCTTTCAGTAGTTATGGAGAACACCAAAGCCGGAAAGGGATACTTTCTGCTGGAAATGGAGAATCACCTCAAAATCGTTGCGGAGGTGGAGAAAGCTGAAACCCTGAACATCAGGCAGATGTCGGTTTTGCTTGGAGAGTTCGAAGATATTGCTCATAGCGTTGTATTTTATGTTATACGAACCAGGAGAAACATGGTGCTCGATGATGCCAGCAAAAATAACATGTTCTCCTATAATAGATATATAAAGGAAAAGAAGCCTAAATCCATCCTTTGTCATCCCATTATCTATCATGAAAGATTGAACGGCATTCTCTATCTTGAGAATCGGTCTGAACCCGGGGTGTTCTCTCCCAAATTGGTGGAAATGATTACCCTGTTGATTTCGCAAGTCTCCATCTCAATAGAAAACTCCCTTCTCATCGATCAAACGGCAAAAATATCTGCTGAGTTGAAAAACTCCAAAAGAGTATTGGAAAAACGAATACAAGTCCTGGAACAGGAGCTGCAGAGCAGGATTGTATGACCCGGCGCAGATGATTCATTTCAACAAAATGGAATTACGGATCACCGAAGACTCCTTTTTTTATTCAAATGGCCCACTGATTCCCGAAACGCACCCCGCCTACCAGATCTCGGACAAGGTCGAAGAGCTGTTGAAGCCAGCGACCAGATTATAATCGGCGTCACTTCACCCAAGGGAGTTTTACGCATGGGCCGGGGAAGGATTTCGCTCATTATTTCATAGTCCTCAAACCACATATGAATTATAATTAAAGAGAAGAGAAACACAGATGGCTTCATTGGTTAAAAATGAATAAAAACGGTGATCTGGCAACACTCCAGCTCGTGGAAGCAATGCTGTGTCAAAATAACAGGCAAATAACTCCTTAAACGGAAATTCCGGCTTTGTGGAGAACCTTTAGAGATGACTGATCTTGAAAAACTTACCACGACGGTCCAAAAGAATTGCGACCTCGTTGATGCCGATCACGGACAGGATTACGGCTTATGCATTTATCTGCTAAAGATGAGGGACTTTTATCGATGGCACAATCGAATTCCTCTACATGAAGATCTGATCAATGAAGATATTCATCAATGGATAGCCGGAATTGAAGAGCACTGGGAAGAGATTGAAGGAGAACCCTTCAGTCGCCTTGCCATTAATGGAGATTATTATAACCCATTTCACGCCAGGGTCATTAATCAAAAGCTGGAAACTGAAGGATTGGTATACAGCGGCGGATTAAGTTACGGTGCGGTTCCTCTCTTCTTTCTGGCCAAATTAGATAAAAAAGAGAACCGATCCGGCTTTGAGATCATCATCTCTTCCGACGAATATGCAAGGGGATTGTTCGGCCCACCGGCACTCTTCCATGACAACCTGATTTTTATCCGGAAGGAAGCCATGCGCTATTTCCTCTGGTCAAGGTACGATGAGTGGTGTTTTTCAAAACGGGATAATGACCTGGGAAAAGCCATGAGCTTCTACCCATTTAAAGATAATCCTGTCAAAGCCATCGAAGACATCACCGAAAACGAACTGGAAACAGTGATTCAACATGAAATCGGGGAAGGTCTTTTGGAAAAGGAATATGATCATTTCTGGCGTGATATGATCGTGGACTTCGTACACACCAAAACCGAGATTCTCCTTCGTGCCGTCAGGGATCTGGCTGCAGACTGCATGACGACGCTTCCCTACCTGCTGTCTAAAAAGTTTGATCCCTCGTTGCATCTCTATTTTGCCGGATTCTCAGACATGCGAAAAGAACTTTATCCCAGCCTCTACCAAAGCTATAAATCCTGGCAAAAAAGTAAGGATTATGTAGAGCTGAAAGATCTGGTCTCGCAAGGAAGGGAATACTGGTTTGGTATCGGCAAGCAGATCATCGACTTGTATAAATCAGGCGGTAAGTCCAGCCAGCAGGATATCGACGATTTAATCGAAGGTGCTGCGATATAGCGAACAAGGACCCCCTGATATTTCGAAAGTCAGATTGTTTTCGACAGCCGAAATGCGCACTGATCACCTCAACTGAAATCAAAAAAGCACTATCCCGATCGTTTCACTTCAATCGAAAGTGATGAGAGCGTATCCTCACGATTTTCAAGAGATCCTCGACAAACAGAAAGCCGATCAATCCATCTTCGAGAAAGCCAAACAATATGCCACTGATTATATGCAAAACATCCGGCAAGGCAACGTTTTTCCGGAAGAAGAGAGCATTGCCAATCCGGAAGTTTTTGACGAATCACTTCCGGACATCCCTGGAAATCCCCACGATGTGCCAAGGATGATGCATACCTGTGGGTCGCCAGCCAAGGTTGCTCAAACCGGAGCACCTACGGATCACCAATGAAGATAACGGGAAGACAGTATCCGATATTGATGGGGACGGTAAATAAGATGAAATCCGGAAGAAGATGTTCTTGTAGATGCCGAGGTGAGTTTGGCATCCCCAAGGGGATTCGAACCCCTGTCGCCGCCGTGAAAGGGCGGTGTCCTAGGCCGACTAGACGATGGGGACACCTAAGAGACTGGTGAGCCGGATGGGGATCGAACCCATGACCACCTGGTTAAAAGCCAGGTGCTCTACCGACTGAGCTACCGACCCGTGTCTCGTAGAGATTATTCGGTAACTGTATAGGTAAAAGCTTAAACTGTCAATAAAAAACTTCTTTGCCCGGTTTTTTTTAGGTCAAACCGTAATCTAACCATTTGCAATTACAAATCGTTTACCGCCATTCGATCCGGTAGCTCGTTTCACCCCTGATAAAAAACATAACGGGGCAGTAGCAGGTTATCGATTGGCGTGGATTCCCATGGGGTAAACCAAAGCTCGGGCTATCCCTTAAAAATGGTTTTTCCGGTTGCTTTCAGGTCTTGAGCTGCCTGAGCTACGCGGTTGGCCATCGCCTCTTCAGCTTTTTTATTATAACTTCTTGGATCATAAAACTTCTTGTTGCCTACCTCACCTTCGACTTTTAAAACAGCGTCAAAGTTTTTCAACATATGCTCGACAATTGGTCGCGTGTAGGCATATTGAGTATCAGTATCCACATTCATCTTCACAACCCCATATTCAAGGGTTTCGTGAATATCTTTCAGTTCCGAGCCTGATCCGCCATGGAATACCAGATCCATCATTGCCTTTTCTCCATAGGCCTTCCGAACTGCATCCTGCCCTTCGTTAAGGATCGCAGGCCTGAGTTTAACATTCCCCGGTTTATAGACCCCATGCACATTACCGAAAGTCGCTGCTAACATGAACCTACCGTTTTCTACAGTCGAAAGCTTCTCGTAAACATAAAGCATATCCTCGGGAGTGGTGTAGAGCTTTTCCGAAGGCACTCCTTCGTGATTGACACCATCTTCTTCCCCCCCAACAACGCCTGCCTCAACCTCCAATATAATTTCCAGTTCAGCGCAGTCTTTTAATAGGGGAACTGCAATTTCCATATTTTCCTCTAAAGGGAGATCCGAACCATCAAACATGTGGGAGTTGAACAAATTGGGTAATCCCTGGCTCCGTCTTTTTCTGGTTTCTTCGATAAGGGGGCGCACAAAGCCGTCCAGCTTTGACTTGGTACAGTGGTCGGTATGGAGGGCTACAAATACATCATATTGATCCGCCAAAAGGTGAACATGCTGAGCTAAAGTGATCGCTCCCAATGCCATATTTTTCACATCCAATCCCGATGCGAATTCTCCGCCTCCGGTGGAAACCTGGATCAATCCGTCAGATTTTGCCTGGGCCAGGCCTTTCAGAACAGCATTTGCTGTTGTAACTGAGCTGACGTTTATAGCGGGAAAGGCGAAATGCTGTTCTCTCGCAGTGTCCAGCATCTTGCAATAGGTTTGATAATCTGCAACCGGCATAGTTTGCTCCTGTTCAGTAATTGTGTCTTCAATTCACAATTGAAATCAATTGAGTTACATATTTCAGATTAACACTATCCGATATGCTGAGACCACGATAATTTGGCAGTTTTTGGAATACATCCTTTTTCCCTTTATCCCTCTGGATTGGTTATAAACAATTGCCGGAAACTTACTGTTTTAATACCATGGCAATAGACAGAAAATTGTGCTTATCCAAGTCAGTTAATCCTTAACCCATCGGCCCAACGGCAACCCAGATACAGAGCTATGAAAACAAACAACGACCAACTCTCCAAGCTTCCCGCTGACGAAAAACGCCAGCTTTTAATTGAGGCCCTTTCTTATATCCAAGGCTTCCGGAAAAAGATCGTGGTCATTAAGTATGGTGGGGCTGCCATGGTTCAGGAAGAGTTCAAAGTTTCCTTTGCCAGGGACATCGTCCTGCTGCAATCGCTTGGCATGTATCCCGTCGTTGTACATGGAGGAGGGCCGGAAGTTACTGAAGCTACAAAACAATACGGATTGGAGAGCAAGTTCATCGACGGATTGCGTATTACGGACATCTCCAGCCTTAAAATCTCTGAAATGGTGCTGTCGGGAACGATCAATAAGGAGATTGTCGCCAATATCAACGCCCAGGATGGTATTGGAGTAGGAATGAGTGGGAAAGATGGCCGCTTGATTCTGGCCGCCAAGATGGAGCACCCGGAGGCCGACCTGGGCTATGTGGGTGAGATTGTCAGAATCAATCCCGAATTGATCCTGACACTTATCGAAAAAGGGTATATTCCGGTCATTTCTCCCATAGGCATGGGCAAGGATGGTAATACCTACAATATTAACGCAGATACCGTTGCTTCTCATATGGCAGTAGCATTGAAAGCCCAGAAAGTCATCTTTATGACAGATGTAAAAGGAATTATGCGAAACGATGAGCTTATAGATCATGCGACCAGAAATGAAGTTCTGGAACTGATCGAAGAAGGAGTGATATCGGGTGGCATGGTTCCGAAAGTAAGGGGAATGTTACATGCGCTTGAAAACGGGGTCGAAAGGGTACACATTATCTGTGGTATGGACCACCATGCGGTGATCTCCGAACTGTTTACAGACAAGGGTACCGGCACCATGTTGACTATAATCTAGAAACGACTTCTGTTTCGGGTGAGATTCTTCGCTTCATTGTGCCATGATAAAGACTCGGTACAACTATCCCCTACTTTGCCTCTCATAGCAGTACATTCCAAGGATAGAGCTCAATTGTCGGCGTTTCTGCCGACTGACCAGGCATCAGCCTCCCGCAAAAGGCAGAAAACAAAACACCTGATCGCCATCTTTGAGTCGAGTGTTTTTATCAACTCTTTCGCCGTTTATCATAAAACAGACCAGTTCCCTCTGCTGCAAATCAATGGATTTTACCGCCTTCTTCAATTTGATCCCCTCCGGGACCGAGAGATCTATACCTTTTTCGGGATTGTATCCATCAATCTTGTCCAGACCAGCCAGTAATTTAACATTTACCAGGATCTTTTGCTTTGTTCCAAAGAGTGACATCAAGCCCATATCAGTTCTTTTCGGATTTGGTTGATGAAAGGTGCTTTATCGACAAAGTAGCGGAGTTTTTATCCTACCTTCTTTTTCTCTAATTGTAATCTAGCACAGAAACAATAATTACCAACAGGATAAACCGCAGATCCCGCTTTAACTAGCGCAAGAGCTTTAACAACGAGCAGTTATCACAACCTTCATAGAAACTGGTACAACAGTCATCATGAATTTGGATCAGGCCTTGATAGTACCCGAGATTTTTGGGGCAGCGAAAATCTGCAAATGATTTGAATAACCTGTTTTCCATAAACCTAGTTTTGCGATTGTTCCCTTCGCCGGGAAGTAATAAAAAAAGCGAGAACAAATTCTTCTCAAGCTGTAAATCCCCATGTATACGAGCCCAGGCCAGAAAAAAAGGTAAAATGCTATTTGCCAGTATTATCAGTTGACGATGGTATCCAATAAATCTTGTTTTCGGGATTTTACCCGAGGCCTGATCTAATCCCAATTGAGTGTTCATTATTTCCCAATCCGGCTGGGGAAAGAGGTGGTCAAGCGCTTTCTTGACCAAGGTACGTGCGTTGCTGTTCTTTAAATGGCTTTGGCAGTCAGCCAAAAAGATCAACCAGGTCTTGATTAACCCCTGAAACCAGGAATGCTCCAAATGATAATACAAGCCAATCAGTCTTCTGACAGGGCTGTTGAGCGGTCGTGATGCCGTTTTAGGTTTGACAGCATTTGCAGATTGTTGGCCTTCACTATTGTTCCAGAGTTGATAAAATCCTTGCCACTCCCTCCTGGCATCCTGATGAATCGAGTTGAAATCGATCTTGTGCAAATATCCCAGGTAACCAAACCATCGGCTCAGAATCTCGTTTCGACTTTGGCGATGCGGAAGTTCGAAAAAAGTTCTGATATGATGATAGGGATATTTCCTGGCAAGGTCTGCGAACCTGTCGCTGTTGGCAGAATAACCGGTCGATTTACAAATCGAAAGGAAGAGATGATTTTCTGCTGATTTTTGATCATCTTGATTCAGTATCCGTACAAATGGCTCAGATTTTTCGATCAGACGGTTCTCAGCAGCTTGTCGAATAATATGTTTGAGCTTGTCCGACTTCGAACTTGTAAGCATCAAGCCACATGCACCGGGCAGCTCCTCGATTCTGACCTCATTCGGCGAGGGATGATGAATCCAGAACTGCTCAAGATTAGCAGATTGCAGACACAGAGATGGGATTTCCTTATTCAGCTGGTTTTTAGCCGGTGATTTTGCAGGATTGAGAAAAACGTGAAGAATGACCTTGTTATAAGCCTCATCATGTTGATGTGAATGTCGATCCCAGGCAGATTCATCAATATGAATCTCAACATCTCCAAAATAAAGAACCTGGTCAATCTCGATCCTGGCATCCTTGAAATCCGGCCCCCAACCTTTGTTGTACCAACCCGAAAAAAGTACTTTTAACTCTTTTCCGGAATTTGTCATTAGCGGATAATCGGAAAACACTTCGTCCTTCCAGATATAATGTAGCCAGAGTTCGGTTATTTTGCTGTTTGTCTGCAGATCAGTTATCCCTTTCTCTTGTTTCATCATACCACTGGAGTTTCGGGGTTCGGATTCACCATCTCCCAAAGTTAGAAGACTGGCATCAGATCTGTTTTTCATTGCGAATGTTTCCCGAAAAGGAGGTTCTTGATTTTGAATGATAGCGGTTCTATAATCAGCTTATGTCGTCGTCCTTCACTATGACATGTACATGTTCCGGCATCTTTGGAAAACAGAAACCAGAGGACAAATGCTCAGCAACAAACTCACCATAATGCTTATTCCGCAGAAAGACGGAAGGATCATACGATTTGAACTCTCATCCTTTTTTCTGAAGATCACCATTGCAACATTTGTCGTTTTTATCCTGATAGCTACCGGTATTTCAATTGACTATTTCACAATCCGAGAAAAGAGCAAAAATCAAAGTATGTTAGAGCAAGCTTTGATGTCTCAAAAAGTCAAAATACGTGAATTGGACAATCAATTGCTGAAAAAAAGGAACGACCTTGAAAACCTGGAAGAATTCGACAGAAAACTCCGTCTGATTATCGGATTACAGGAAGCTTCCACAAGAATCAGATATATTGGAGGTAACGGTAACCTGATCAATGCAGAGAGTGGATCAAATTTCAGTGAGCTGAGTCTTCTCGACAAGCTAAGAAGCCTGGATCTTGATACAAAATTGCGCCAAATCAGTTTTTTCCAGTTGGGAGCCTATCTTCAGGAAAGAACTGATAAATTGGCAAGAACTCCTTCAATTGCCCCGACCAGGGGTCATATCTCGTCACGATTCGGCAAGAGAGTCGATCCCTTCACCGGCAAAATCAAACGGCATTTAGGACTCGATTTCTCCAATCGTCCTTTCACTCCTATCATCGCGCCCGCTGACGGGGTGGTTGTTAACACATACGTTAACGGCAGTTTTGGTGAGTTTCTAGTCATCGACCATGGTTACAATATCGTTACCCGCTATGGTCATTTGGCTAAATATGAAGTCCAGGTGGGTCAAAAGGTAAAAAGGGGGGACCTGATAGCACGGATGGGCAATACGGGACGTAGTACCGCACCTCATCTACATTACGAAGTATTGGTCAATGACCAGCATGTCAATCCTGAAAAATACCTCCTTGAATAAGACCGTTGACCTTTTTTACCATTGCATGATCCGGAAACATCTCAAGGAACCAAATCCCCGGATTGCTTCGTAGGTTCATTTACTTACGCTACCAGGACGGGCCTATTCACTTTTTCTCTGATTACTACCGCTTCAGCCTTCTTTCTTGAGATGGATTGAAGGGTAAATCTCTTTTCACCTTTTCTTCTTATACCGACCATAACCAGCTTTTTTTCAGTCTTTTTCATAGCAACCTGTCAATTTTACTTAAGTAATCCAAAGTATAGTGAACAAGTGTATGCTATTTACACAGGGAAACATTTGTCAAGATAAAAGTGAACATTAGTTTCTTTTTTCTTTTGAATGACTTCCTGGCTTGATAAAAAAAAGCGGAAAAACCATCAAGACTCCCCAATAGAGAATTAAATAGCCAAAACTCCAATCGACCGAAAATTGAAATAACAGATGATCGTTGACATGATTGTTCCAAATGAGCAGCTTTTGCCAAACCGTGGCCAAGAAGTTAACCAGGGAATAGAGGTAAAACTCACTGATATATAAACCGAAAAAGTACCCTAGAAGATTCACCCCTAGAACAAGAATCAGCAAAGGTAGAAAAACCAGACTGACAAAAAGAATGTGAATGAGGTTACTTAAAGGGGTTAATGGAGAGTGGAATCCTGTTAAAAGGTGAACAACAGGAAAGGTAAAAATTAATAACCAGCAACTAATGAAAAAAGTGGCAAGGGCTTGTTTGATAAATCTCCTCCAGAACGCATCATCAAGCGATGTCACGGGCAGAAAAGGTAGAATCAGGAGAATGCCAAAAACGGAAAGAAACGAGAGCTGAAATGAAACCTGACCAATGGCGAGCGGATTGTACACCAAAATTCCGTTTGCTACGCCCAACAGGACAAACCAGAGTGGTTGCCAGCTAAAAACATGCCTGATCAACATCCACCAACTTAGCATGATGACGGCTCGTTTTGCCGAAATCGGCATTCCGATCATGCGGAGGAACATGATAATAAGGAACAGACTTATTAGGTCTGACATTAATACTCCCATCCCTCTTTCAACTAGCACGGTTGGAATTGAGAGTATTCTTCTTAGAACGAAAGAAAGCCAGAGATAGATGATTCCAATGTGCATACCCGAAATGGCGAAGATATGCATAACCCCCAGTTTTCTGAATTTATCATACCATTGCGACTCGATGTCCGTCCGATCTGCCGTTAATAGTGCTTTAGCGACGCCCAGGGCAAAACCATCCAGATAGTATCGCGCCTTCGCCTGGATATAGAGAAGTAGTGAGCTTCTTTCCAGCACTTTATCCTGAAATGTCAGGTTAAAAACGCGAGCATCAGTTGGCGCCTTCAATTCCAAAAGAAATACCCCATCGGCCTTTAGTTTCAGATTTTTGAACTCCAACCGGTCACCTGTTTTAAACCTCACAGGTTTTTTATAGAATCCGGCGGGCAGGTTAATCCTCGCAGCGGGTTTGACAGTTGACCGACTTTTGCACCAGGTTGTTACTTTAATCAGTTCGATCGTAGAAGGTTTCAGGTAGGCATCATTTTTAACCTGACCTGTCAGCGTATTGATCTGTTTTGAGCAAGACGATGGAAGCGAATCTGTTGCTAAAAACCAGGATGTATTAAACAAAAGTAACAGGCCCAGCGTAACCAGAGAGACAAACCTCCATTCGATTACCAAGAAACCCAATAGGATAATAGCGAACTGAAAGAGGATGATTGCTATCCACCAAAGCTCTATTTCAAAGAAAAAGAGAAAAAAGGGGGCAAGCAGAATGAGGAGGCAGAAAGTCGGTGTGAAGATGGTTTTTTTTAGTTTCGATACCTGGGTATCAACCATGATCTATGGCAACCAGTGTTTTTTTATGCAACTGCTGTTTTTGAATTCGCTTTGGCAAACCAGAAAACAGATGTTTTCCAGCAGGGTAATGGCATCTTTGGAAGCATATTTCAGTTGAACGTCGATCTTCGATAAAAAAACGACAAGGTTTTCCAACTCCTTTGTTTCAAAATTGCCGGTTTGCTTTATCAGTTGTTTCGCTATCCATTGATTGATCCCCAGTTGGGATATGATTTTCTGTTCAGGTAAATCCTGTTCGAGCATCCAGGCAATCTTCAAAAGTCGTCGAAATTGAGCGGCTATAATGGAGAAAATAGCGATATAATCCGTCGCACTTCCTTCCAGTAAAAGTTCCAGACACTCAAGTGAATTTTTAAGATCCTTCTGGGTGAGAAAATCGGAAATCCGAAAACGGGTGAAATTTTTAGACTGACTTACACTTTCCAGCAAAACCTCGGGTGTGATCTTTTGGTCGGCTGCAATGAGTACGGAAAGCTTTTCCAGTTCGGTGTTTAGAATTGAATAGTCGGAACCCGCTATTTCAATTAACAGATCTGCCAACACCTGATCCAAAACAATTCCTTTCTCCCTGGCACGCTGGATTGTCCAGGCCACCGGTCTGAAATCATCGTAGGAAACAGTCTTGCGAACTTCTTTGGCGTTTTTTTTCAGGAGTGAATAGACCTCTTTGTTCAATTCTCGCGTATGCTTAATGTTGGCGGTAATAACAAGTTCTACCTGAGGTGGAGGGGATTCAAGGTATTGCTTCAGCAATGTTACAAAGCCATCCGCCTCACGGGAATTAGCGACAGGCGTTGTTGCTTCGGAATCAAATTGTAGATCTTTGTTTAGTTTCTTCAGCAGGAAATTTTTGATCGAAATGGGATAATGCTTACTCCCCTTAACCTGCACCACCTCACGATCAATCCATGCTTCCTCAAGAACAACAGAATAACGATTCCCGGCCAAATGAGTGATTTTTTTTACTATCTGCTTGCCTGTCAGTCGATATCTAGAATCCTTTGCCTCCAGCAGGGTATCCGCATCAAACCAGGTCAAATCGCTTGACTGATCCTGTTTAACCAGATTGATTCCTTCCAGCTCCTTGTTCAAAGGTTCTTTCTGTTTTTTTGCTGTTTGTAAGGCTTGTAAGTTAGCCAAACATACCATGATCACCGGGGAGAAAAATGAGACCGTTTCACAGGTATTTTTGAACTCACCAACCAAATTCTGATTTTGGTTTTGATCTTTTGAAAAAAAATCTTCAATATCAAAATAGAAGACCGCTTCATCTTTGTTTTCCGGCGGAAGAAGGGTATTCACCAGATTCTTCACCTCTTCTTTGATTTCTAGCGGTTGGTTACCATAAATAAAATGGATGTGTTTCATTTCTCTTTATAAACGTGAACACGTGATTCTTCGATTACGATACCGTGTGTTCGGAATCGTGAAATAATCTTCCTTGGCAAACGACAGACAAAGGATTGTTGAATGGCCGCAGATAGTGAATCGCTTGGTGATGATTTCCTTGAGTTAAGGTTTGATCCGAAATACAAACAGATCTTTGAAGAGCAGTTTGTCGAATCGGACACGGATATTATCCAGAGAGACTATTCTATTCCTTTGGAATTCAAGGGAAAGATTGACGACAAAACCAAATCCATTCTCTCAAACCTGGTCGGCAGAGTCTTCTCAAACGCTGAATCTCAGCAACTCTACCTGCAAAACACCAATCCACAGGTTATCTTTTTCTCAAAACAGGCCTGGGCAAAAACAAACGATGATCAAAATGAATTGAATTTACCAGCTTCAATGATTAGCTGGCAAGCAGGTTATCCTGTCATTCAGGTCATCATTCCAAATAAAATTGAGTCTTATGAAACTGTAATTAAAACGGTTCGTCTCGTCTTTTCGAAGCTTTTCGGAACACTCTATTTCAATGAAAACATCCTTAAACGAAAACCCTTTAAAGAGTTAAGCGTCAAAAAAGCAAGTTTTGGTTTTGATACTCTTGAAAAAATGTATTTTTGCCGACAGTTGGATCTGTTTCCCCAATCGGCATTGGCAGCGTTTAAGCATTTTTCAAGTGGTTTTAAATTGAAAAAAAACAAGGCAGTTGAATTTGGAAAGAACGAGTTTTTCAAATCGATTGAAGACGAGTGTAAAACCTCCGAGGCTTCAACCAACAATCTTCTGGATGAGTGTTTTGACTTTCATATGGATCGAGCCAACGAAAACCGGGATCAATTTCTCAAGGAATGTCTGGACAATATTTTTCAAACCACTCCCAAAATCGGTGTTATCCTCCCACATGAAGATAAAACATACAGGCTGCTGCACGAGAAAAACCAGTGGTCCGCTTTTGATGGGATTGCAGAAAAACTGCAATATGTCACTACTTGTATTCAAGATCTAAAGGACTGCCAACAATATTTTGCAATCAACCAGAGTTTGCGGATCAGTGATTTTTCAGAATCCGATTACTGGTTAGGAATTTTAAACGGTCGTATCAACTATCTAAAAAGGAAGAGACTGGTTAAACTTTTTTTGATTGAAAACTCAATCCTTACACCTGAGCAGAAGCGGGAGCAGTTGGAGTTTCCACTCTGGATATGGCGCCAAAAATTGTTTGAAAACTATCCCGGGAAATACAAATCTGAAAAAATCATTCAACTGATCTCTAACCAATACAAAAACTCAATCTATCAAAAACTGTTTGAAGCTGCTTTCAGGGCGGTAAACTGTTTTCAGGCCTATCATAAAAGAACTGACTCGAAACTCGACGAAATACCGGATTTCAAACGGTTCCAGGAACTGATAAACGGTATTGAGATCAGGGTACCTATTATCAAGGATCTATTGCATACCTGCAGAATCTGTTCACATCTTAGCCTGGAAAAAGAGGTGGAATCTGCGGATAAGGAGAAAACCATGTCCGAGTATGAACAGGGATGGTCCTATTTCATCTCCTTTGCCCTGATTCATCAGTTCTATCTGCTACACACCGGGAAACAGAGAGAAAAAGCCGATAAATTTCTGGAAATCATAAAAGTGTATATTGAAAAGAGAATTGAAAACCAGATCCGATTCCAGATAGCCTTCCTTTTCTTGCAGATTTATCTTGAAGAAAAATGTGCTTTAAAACTCCCCCTAAAAATCATCAGGGAGGGCTCTGAAACACTCGATTTTTATGTATTGAATCATCAGAAAATCACAAGACAGAATGCAGATTTAAAGGAGATACTAACGTCGTACGCTTCAAGTATTATTAAGTCGGGCTATTAAACCCGTTGGCATATGCCCTGGATCATCCCGGCTTACCCTGAACCGGCGGTGTATCCAGTAACAAAACTCAACTACTATTTTACATGAGTAGACAGTCGGATTATCAAATCAACCTGGATTGTCGTCAATTTGGCAGTAGTGGTATCGGAACGTATATCGAAAATCTGATTTACCAGTATCAGAAAAACGATTTCGAATTCAATTTTCGCTTGCTGGTCAGAAAAGAACATCGCGATATTCTTTCCAAACGACTGAGATTTCCGTTAAACGAATATAATGAGGAAATTTACAGTATTGGAGAACAGTTCGGCTGGGTAACCAAGATAGATCCCTTCGGTATTCTTCATGTTCCCCATTACAATGCCCCCCTGTTGTATCCGGGTAAACTGATCATCACCGTCCATGATGTCTGTCATCTGGCAATGAGACAGTTCTTTCCGGGCTTGTTGAAGCGACTCTATTCCAACCTTTTTTTCAAGAGGATTTTAGTCAAAGCTGATCATATCGTAACCGTATCCAATTTTTCCAAATCTGAGATCACCCGGTATTTTGACATTGATCCGGAAAAAATATCAGTCATTTACAATGGAGTCAGCCCTGATTACAGGCCTATCCCCAAAGAGGAATCCGAAAACATCATTAGACAATACAATCTACCGGATGAGTTCATACTTTTTCTTGGCAATCTGAAACCTCATAAAAATATTGTCGGGCTTGTTACAAGCTATCGTGAAGCAGTCGCCATGTCCCCGGATCTTCCTCCATTGGTGATCCTTGGAAACGACTACAATATGTTCAGGGAGAACCCGGGCTTAAAAGAAGCGATTAACGACAGACGAATTAGAGAAAGACTTATCTTTACCGGTTTTCTACCCACAGAGGTCCTCCCCGCTATTTATTCACGCGCCCTCTTGTTTTTGTTGCCCTCCTTCTATGAGGGTTTCGGCCTGACAGTCCTGGAGGCTATGGCCTGCGGAACGCCTGTGATCACCTCAAATTGCTCTTCCATTCCGGAAGTTGTTGAAGACGCGGCCATGCTGATAAACCCCTATAACAATAGAGAAATCGCCCAGGGCATTGTACGTATGTTGACGGATAACGATCTCCAAAATGAATATGTCAGCCGGGGGTTCAATCAGGTCCAAAAGTACACTTGGGAGAAATCAGCACTAGAGCACTTTGAAATCTATGACAGGATTGCGGAAGTTCCGGCTCCTGTTCGCCGAGCTCCCCGCAAAGCTGTTACTGCACAGCCCAGGCACAACATATTATTTCTGGATCAGTACGGGGATCGAGTCGGGGGCGGTCAGGTCATACTATTGGATATTCTGGAGAAATTCCGATCCAGCCATCAATGGAATGTCTTTGTATCGGTCCCCGAGGAAGGGAAGTTTACCAAACTTCTATCCGATCACGGGTTCTCACCATTCATCATTAAAACATGGGAGCCGGGGTACAGAGAGATCTATGTGGTTGATATTGCAAAATATATCCTGAGCTCGATCAAAAGCAGCTATTTCATTGGCAGACTTGTCAGGAAATACAATATTTCAGTGATTTATTGCAATGGTGGGCGTACTTACCTGAATGGTACCTTTATCTCCCTCCTCTTTTCATTAAAGCTGTTCATCCATCTTCACCTTTTTCTTGAAGAGCGACAGAAAAGGGCTGTCAAAATATTTGGCAGGCTACCCGGAGTCAAATCCATTTTCGCAGTTTCAAAGCTACTTGAAAATCAATACCTGGAACACCCAGTCTATAACAAGATGTGTGTCATCTCCAATTGGGTATCTCCGGAGTTGTTAACTACGAAGCTTACTTCCAGATCCGATCAAATCTGCACTCCGATTCGGTTTGGTATTGTCGGGCAAATCTCTAAGGTTAAAGGTCAGTGGACCGTCCTTCAGGCTTTGCTTAAATTAGATACTGTGTTGCCCATCTCCCTTTCACTTTATGGAGAACCCCTGATACACGATAATGAGCATTGGCAGGAAATTCAAACCATGATTGAAGAACTGCAGCAGTCGGGTTGGCAGGTTGATTATCGTGGATTCAAGAGCAACAAACTTGATATCTACAACGAGCTGGATGCCTTGATTATTCCCTCACTCGTACCGGAATCATTTGGATTGACAGCAATCGAAGCAATGGCAAGGGAAGTGCTGGTGATTACGAATCGGTCAGGTGCGCTTACTGAGATCATAAAAAACAGGGAGAATGGCTTCCTTTATAATGCCGAATCAGGCGATGAACTGATTGAGATCATCCGGATGCTGCTGGACGGGCAAGTTGATATCCGACTGTTGAGAGAGAAAGGATTAAACACGGTTAAAAGTAAATATCATCCCGAAAAACAACTTGATATGCTTCATGATACAGTGTTTAGCGCAGTTACCGGAAAGGAGGTTTCCGTAAAAAACTGAATCGGAGACTCCAGCCAAACCACTTTGGTTTGTGATTCAGGATAGATGATGCTCCACAAAAATGAGTAGTTCTCCTTTGGAGAATTTTATCTCTGCGGGAGAGGAGGTAATTCGATTGGATATGCTGCTAAATCTGCCAAATTCCAAATCTACTTTATCCAAATCCCATTCCAAGCCTTGAGTAGTCACTCCTCTCACCGGGCCAAAAATAGGGGTAAATGAGATCCTGGCTCCCGGCTTGTCATTCAGGCGGACCGATTCGTCTGCCAAAAATACCTTTTCGGTATTGGTGTAGCAAGTCACTGTAAGTCCCAGATCCAACATTTTTTTTAGCAGCTCTATGTTATACAGGCTGTGATCCAATCGACCACCGAAAGCCCCTGTAACACTCACTCGATTGAAGCCTCTGTTATTGCAATATCGCAATGCCTTTTCTCCATCAGTGAACTCCTGATCTGCCATCTCCAGATATTCCGTGGTCTCGGTCGCCGAAATTGACTTTTTCGAGATGGAATCAAAATCACCGATAACCAAATCCGGACCTACATCGAACTCTTTCAGGTAATCAGCAGCACCGTCGGCGCAGACAATCAGATCAGCGGCCTCTTGCAAGCGCTTGAACAGAGCAGGTGTCGGAGGATCCCCTTTTAGAATAACAAGCGCTTCTTTTTCAATTGGCATAGGCTAAAAATATTCTTTTTCGAATACCACTCCGACATAGTCCACAGTTACAGGTATCGGAGGTGTAAGTTTCTTCAGGTGAATACGTGCATACTTGATTTGTGGAAACTGGGTTAACTCTTGCAGAATGCTATGCGCAGCGGTTTCGAGGAGTTTAAATGTCTTTCCGGTAAACAAAGCTTTGACCAGCTCGATTACATCCCAATAAGAAAGCACATTTTTCAGATTATCATCTGCTCCCGGTGTTGCACGGATAACTTTGAGGTAGAGATCTATTTTAAACTCCTGACCCAGTTTGTTCTCTTCAGGAAAAACGCCGTGATAAGCAAACAGCCTCAGCCCGCAAATATCAATATTATATTCCAGTTCAGTTTCACTCATTTCAGGTTTTTTGGAGGTTATAATCCAAGGTGACATCCGGATGTACGGAAAATCACCAAGGGCAGGTATACAACCGGGAAAATCGACAAAATGGCATGTGTAATGATCCAGTCACTTCACCAATCATGGATGTAACTGCGAAGAAATTCAATAGGCATTAGGAGGTGGGATAGACAACCGTTGACAGGGTTTTAGTCGATAGGCTTCAGTTTTTTCACTTTGTTCATTAGTTCAGAAGCAAAAGTCGTGGTGGTCTTTGCTGATTCGGTGTTGTCATTTGCGATTTTGCTTTCCAGGTATTGGGTTCTCAATCTGGAGAAATCCACCTCTTTGTTTTCATCGTGGTTCAATCCGGAAACAAACTGATCAAATGAATCGTCTTTTATTTCCGAAATTAGATTTATATTGTTCGATGTTACTCCACAGGCAAAGGTTTTATTGTCTACGTTGAGCACAATGATTTTCTGTTTCGGGCTGATATGATAAGAAGACACCATTTTTATCAGGTGATCCCCTTTCCTGAAACTGAACTTGCGAACAAAAAACCTGTTGTAAGCCCAGAGTAACCCATAGAAAAACAAAAGAATTGCGGATAGCGCCACAAGCATTTTAACAATGCTGACGGTGACATTGCTGCTGGCAAGTAAATCGTCAGAAAACGACAAGGAAGGGGAGGATTCCGCCCCGGATTCACCGGTGGATATGAATTCAGGTTCGGGCTCTGCCGGTACAGCATCATCAGACTTGTAAACGGAGATGGTGAGTATGCTTCCGGCTTTTCGATCAAGAATTCTTCCGGTGGCTTGAAAATCCCTATCGGCGAAAAGAATTGTGACGATGGTGTTCAGTCCTTCGCTTGACAAACGTACGCTGTCCAGAAACTTGTCGTTAACCCGGATCTTTTCTTCCAAAGCTTCAACAAACTCAGTGTGAGGCAACGTTATCCGAACCATTCCGGAATCGAAATGGTAGCTGATTGATTCCTGATAGGTGGATTTGAAATCTAATTGAACCAGATCGGCATTGCTTTCCTGAATGACTGTGACTTTTTCAATTCTAAACGTTTTACTGTCTGCAGAGGCGTTGAATGGGAACTGTACCAGGATTAGACTAACTAGGAGATAAAAGATGGCAGCCGGCATGTTTAGTTTTCCTGCAGTTTGACAAGCCTCTCGCTCTCTTCAATGATTTCGGTGATCTTGATACCAAACTTCTCGTTTTGGACTACAATCTCACCCTTGGCTACCAGCTTCTCATTGATAAGGACATGCAATGGGGACCCCACTTTCTTTTTCAACTCAATGATCGAGCCCAGGTCCACGTTTAACAGATCCTTGATAAGCAAAGCGGTTCTGCCGACTTCGACAGTCAGTCTGAGGGGAACATTCAGCAGAAAATCAATATCAACATCGGCAGGAGTCTCATCTACAACTTCGCCTTCCGGTGCAGCCTCATCAAAAGGCGATTTTGCTTCCGCCTCTTTGATGAGCATTTCTCGATTCTGCTGTAATTCACCTTCGACATCTGACCAGTCGATGTCATCCATTCCGTCGAGGCTTGAGAAATCCAGTTCTCCTGATTCTGCCATAATCGAGTAAGCGGTATAGGTTCAGAGTATCAAACTGCACGTGCTGGACTATTTATTATCCATTCACGATTTGCACCTATTTTATCGAAATCGTGCAGCTTTAAAAAGCAATATTGCTGTTTTTGTTTAATTGAGGATGAACTCCGTAAAAAGGATTTTCTTTACCGGTGTTGCATCGTGATCCTCCGATTCATCGATAAATTCCTGCGTAAACAGTCCGTTCATTTTTTTATAGATTTCTCTTTTCAGGAGTGCCTTTCCTGATGGTGTCCTTAGATCATCACTGGTTAAGTTACCAAGCAGCGTTATAATTTCATCATCTATAATCGGTTCCCTTTTAGCCAAAAACGCCAAAGCGTCAGGATCCTCTAGAGCTGCGACCATCTGAACGGTTAGAAAATGCCTGCCATCCCTAAGATTAACGACGTATTTTTTTGCCGGAGTATAGAGCGGGTTGGCCAGTTTTGATGCTTCAATTGGACCGGCTGCCGTAACTTCTTCCGTAATCTGTTCCTGAACAGGTTTTTCCCCGGTTTCTGCCGAATCATCCGAGGAGAACAGAAGGAAATAGGCGGCTGCGCCTCCCCCGGCCAGCAGGAGAATTATAAGAATGATAATAAGTAAAAATTTCTTGCCACCACCTTCTTCAGCATCTTCTTCAGCCATTTTTCCTCCGCTGTCAAAATTCATTTTAGATGCTTTTGCCATTTTCTCTCAGCAAAAAAATTACTCTAAAATCCTATAAAAATAAAGTAATAAGTTAATCGTCTTCAGCTCCCCAATGGGGGAGCAACAATCTTCCCCGAGAAAATGCAAAAGGTGAGCCTACTCATAATTAAAACGCAGATGAGACGTTCAATTCTGGAGATTGATAAACAGTAGAACAGGGAAACTGAAGTTGCAGTTGTGATATTATAGAAACAGGGTTTTCTTAAGCTTTTTCCAGAAGATCTTTTTCCGGATCAAATCAAGGGATTGTTCAACTGTTTTCTCTCCTGCTTTGGTGCAGGTATCGATCTGTGAGAAATCTGCCCAGTGCATTTCCTTTAGATCCACTCTTAAGGCGACGTCGGCCTTGGACATTCTGATCTCTTTCAAACAGTGCCGTGAGCCTTCCGCCGCTTTCAGGGTGATATCAAACCCGTTCATCTCCCTATGGGCTTCATCAAGCCCCGGAGAAACATCTACAGCGATGACGAAATCCGCTCCAAGATTTCTGGCAACGTTAACCGGTACGGGATTAATCCAGGAACCATCAACATAAAGCGAATCATTGAATGGAATGGGAGGGAATATCCCGGGAATTGAGCAACTGGCCATTACTTTTTCGATGATATTCCCTGAAACGGATTGCTCTTCGGCAGCAGTGTGGAGATTCATGGAAACCAAACCGATTTTCACAGGAAGATCTTCTATACTGCCTTGGGGAAGGATTTTTTCCAGGTTTCGTCGATACGTTTCTTCAGAAATAAACGAACTCCTGCGAAAAGAAACCGCAAAAAACAGCCCGGTGTTGATATATTTTCTGATGGCCCCAAAATAACCCTTGGGTTCCAACGCACTCTCCTTGATCAATTCTAATCTTGTTCGATCAAAATCAGAAGATCCCAGGTAATTACTTACGCTGCGGATAGCTGCATCTATATTCGGATTGGCGCCGTAGACCGCTGCAATAATAGCCCCGATGCTCGTTCCTGAGACAACATCAATTGGGATATCAGCCTTGTGCAGGGCCTTGATAACCCCTAGGTGCGCAAGGCCCCTGGCCGCCCCACTTCCCAGTGCCAAACCGATTTTCAGACTCATGATGTATCCTGTATTTGATTCAGGAAACCAATCCGTCGCCTATTAGGAGACAGTTTTTCGAGTTGCAATATTCAACTCTTTTAGCTGGTTTTTATCCACCAATGAAGGAGCATCAGTCAATAGACAGGAAGCCTGCTGTGTTTTTGGAAATGCGATGACATCACGAATTGAGTTTGTTTTCGCCAGAAACATCATAATCCTGTCAAAACCGAAAGCCAATCCACCATGAGGAGGTGCTCCCTGCTCCAAAGCCTTCAGGAAAAAGCCGAATTTTTGTTCCGTTTCCTCCTCCGTCAACTCCAGTAACCTGAAAACACGTTCCTGGATATCCTTGCGGTGAATTCTGATACTTCCTCCGCCTAGTTCAACACCGTTTAACACCAAATCGAATGCAACGGATTTTATTTTAGACGGATCGCTTTTTTCCCATTCGTCCAAATCATGCTCATCCGGCATTGTAAAGGGGTGATGAGATGAGGTATATCTTTTTTCCTCGGTATCGTACTCGAAAAGTGGAAAGTCCGTTACCCAGACAAATCGATAATCATTATCGTCGATTAAACCGGTTTTTCTGGCGATTTCCTTTCTCAGATTACCCAGGGAATCATGAACAATTTTTGTCTCATCAGCTCCAAACAGAAGCAAATCCCCGACATTGGCGCCGGTTCGTTTGTTTATCTCTTCCTTTTCCTCGTCGGTGAAAAACTTAGCGATGGGAGATTGCCAACCTTCCTCCTTCATCTTAACATAGGCCATCCCTTTGGCGCGATATATTTTGACAAAATCGGTCAGATCGTCCAATTCCTTTCTGGAAAAGGCAGCACCCCCCGGAACCATAATTGCTTTGACGGTCCCGCCATTTTTGATGGCATTGGCAAAAACCTGGAAAGAGCAACTCCCCGCGATATCGCTGAGGTTTACCAGGGGCAGACCAAATCTCAAATCAGGAGCGTCGCTTCCGAATGTATCCACAGCCTCCTGATAGGTTATTCTCTGAATCGGCAGATGAACTTCTGTTCCGATGGTCTTTTTAAACAGATCTGCTATCATTCTCTCCATCAAGTCCAAAATCTCTTCTTGCGAGGTAAAGGATAGCTCAATATCAATCTGGGTAAATTCGGGCTGGCGGTTGCCTCTTAAATCCTCATCCCTGAAACATTTAACTATTTGAAAATACCTGTCATAGCCGCTGACCATCAGCATTTGCTTGAAAAGCTGGGGAGATTGGGGCAAAGCAAAGAACTTACCTGGATTGACCCTCGAGGGAACCAGAAAATCCCTGGCACCTTCAGGTGTCGATTTGGTCAGAACCGGGGTTTCCACTTCAAAAAAGCCATGGTCGATAAAAAAACTGCGAACAGTATGTGCCGCATGGGAGCGCATCATTAAAATCTGCTGCATGGCAGGCTTTCTAAGATCAAGCGTTCGAAATTGCAGTCTGGTCTTTTCACCCACCTCTTGTTGCTCTTCTGACAACTGGAATGGAAGCAGACTGCAGGCATTGAGAATCTTGATTTCTTTTACGTGTAACTCCACTTCACCAGTCACCATCTTCGGGTTAATGGTTTCAGGATCTCTTTGTGCAACTGTTCCCTGGACAGCAAGAACATACTCGGATCGTACCTTGTCAGCCTTTTCAAAAGCCTGCACATCGTGTTGCGAACCGAAGACCACCTGGGAAATCCCTGTATAATCTCTGAGATCGCAAAAAATGACGCCACCGTGATCACGCCTGGTATTCACCCAACCCATCAGAATCTGTTCGGTTCCGATGTCACCAGCTCTTAAATCTCCACACTTTTTTGTTCTGCACCAACTTCCTAAATGATCAAGCTCCATTTTTATTCTTACCTGTCTTTGATTGGTTGTGTTCCACACGTCCCTCAGCCATGACAAACGTGGTATTCAATAGGGCAGATTCAAGTTTGCAACAATAACAGCATTGCTGCAAACCTCATTATGTTCCAGAGATAAGACTGATCAATAAGGAGGGTTCATCACGGATGGACAAACCCGAAGGAAAGTCTGTATTGACTGGTAATTAATGGAAAATGCCTAACTCGGAAAAGCCGATTATCGCCGGGGATGTCCTGCTCTGGGAACTGATCGCCCATAGGTACGATAGTCAGACTTAAACCTCTTGTTTTTACTCGTAAAAACTTTTCAACATTCTGGATCGGGTTGGATGTCTCAATTTCCTGAGAGCTTTGGCTTCAATCTGACGAATCCGTTCACGGGTCACATCGAAATCCTGCCCCACCTCTTCCAGTGTATGGTCTTTCTTTTCATCTATTCCGAACCGCATTTTCAGAACCTTCTCCTCTCTTGGAGTCAATGTTCCCAGGACCTTTCTCGTCACATCCGCCAGATAGGTATTGACAACCGATTCGCTGGGAAGCACAGCGGTTGCATCCGGGATAAAATCTCCGAGATGGGAATCGTCCTCATCTCCAATGGGGGTTTCAAGTGAAATCGGTTCCTTGGCGATCTTCAGGACTTTTCTCACCTTTTCAACAGGCAAATCCATTTTTATACTGATCTCCTCGGGTGAAGGCTCTCTGCCGAATTCCTGCACCAGATGTCGGGATGTTCGGATCAGCTTGTTGATGGTTTCAATCATATGAACCGGTATGCGGATGGTCCGGGCCTGATCTGCAATAGCCCTGGTTATGGCTTGTCGTATCCACCAGGTAGCATAAGTTGAGAATTTATATCCTCTTCGGTATTCAAACTTGTCTACGGCTTTCATTAGTCCGATATTTCCTTCCTGGATCAGGTCCAGAAACTGTAATCCCCGGTTGGTGTATTTTTTAGCGATACTGATTACCAACCTCAGATTCGCTTCAACCAACATGCTTTTGGCATTGCTGACTTTTCTCTCAGCCCCTTTTAATCTTTTGATTTCAGAACGGAATTTGTCCAGTTTAACATCAGTTTGATGAATCATCTTATCGATTCTTCGCCCGCCGGCCTGAACCTTCTCCAGGATTCTGCGGGCCACTCTAAAACTGTGCTTGGTTAGTTTTTTCAATTGATTTTCAAGCACTTCGCATTTCTGAGCGTTATCCTCTTCCCATTCATCAACAAGTGCCGCCACTTGCGCAACAGGCGCTCGCAAATCCCTCTGATATCTGGATAACTGGGTGAAGGTAAGGTCAATTTTGTCATTGTGGTGCAGCATCACACGAAACATTGTATCAATCTGCTTGGTGTTAAAGTTGATGCCCCGAAGTGACTTCAGCAGGAGAAATTTGGCCTCTTCATATTCCGCCTCAAGTTCGCGCTTCTTTTTATGGTCCTTTGTCGTTTCAAGTTTTACATTAAATTTGTTCCGATCTTCAAAGTGCTTTCTGGCCTCTTTCAGTTTCAAAAGCACCTGGTCTGCAGCTTGGGATTCCTCTTCAATGACCTGATCATCTTCATCTATTCCGGAGACAATGTCCCTTGCTCTTGCTTTTCCATTTTTCAGTTTTTTGCCCAGGTCGAAGAGATAGTTAATGATCAGTTCGGATCTGAGTAAAATATCAAGCATTTCATGCTGCCCTTTTTCTATCATTTTGGCGATCTCGACCTCACCTTCCCGGGTCAACAGTTTTATGGATCCCATTTCCCTCAGGTACATACGTACCGGATCATCCGAATTCTGATCCGTGGTGGCAGACTTCGTTTTGGCTTCCTTAGCCGGATCTTTTATTTCATCATCGCTGTCATCACTACTAAATTCACCATCGCCATCATCGTCACCGTCATCGTCAAACTCATCGATGATGGAATTATCGGTCTGAAGATCATTATCCGACAGTACAAATTTCTCATCGTCTGCCGCTTCTTCCTTTTTATCATCTTCGTCATTATCTGCAGGAGTGGGCGTTTCTACTTTGACATCTGTATCTGCAACTTCAACCTCGGGTTTTTCATCTTTCGGCTCTTCTTCCAGCATCACCTCAGCAATATCTGCTGGTTCCTCAACCAAAACTTCTTCTTTTTTTGCCGGTTCGGCCTTCTTTTTCTTCGTTGACTTCTTTCCTTTTGCGGAAGTTGTCGGTTTTGCTTTTTTCTTCGATTCAGTCCGTTTCTTGACTGAATCAACGATTTCTATGTTTTTGTCCGCCAGATAATCGTAAAGCGCATTCAACACTTTTTCAGTGGGTTCGCCAGGAAAAATACTCTTGATCTCGGCATCCGTCACAAATCCCTTGGATTTGCCCTTCAGCGTGAGATCCTTGATGATCTTTTCGATCTCTTTTTGGGTGAATTTCCTGGTTTTGACCGTTTTCGCCTTTGTATCTTTTTTTCTGGTCTTGGAGACTTTTTCAATTTTTTCTTTTAGGTTTTTCTTCCTCATGACGGTCATCCTTTGGGCTTTCGGAAACGGGTGAAATTGCCGTTTCGAAAATTATGGGTCGACAACCCGCTGCGACATCTGAGCACGGGTAATCGAAATGCAAATAGAATTGACTATTGGTTTTCGACCTTATTGAACCCGCTTGTGATATTTCTCTCTTCAACAAACCTCTTTACCGCCTTTTTCTCCTGCTCCGGAGAATAATATTGCAGTTTTTTGAGGTCGTGAGCTTTTTTGTTTTTCTTCAAGCTATTGATCCTGATATTAAAACCTCTTTCCGAGAAACTCCGGGTCTGTTCTTCATTTTCTTGCTTAAGCTTCAACATCTCTTCAGAGTCGGGTCTTATCTGCAAAGGCCCTTTATACTCTGTTTCGTGGTGCAGCAAATTCATTAAAAGGGAACTATGCTCTATAAACTGCTCGGGAAAATCCCCTGCCTTCAACAATTTGAATTCATCATCACTTAGCTGCAAAAATCGCGCATAAATTTTTGCCAAGTCTCTGTTTATGAATTCTTGTGTAGAAATTTTTTCCCTTGCTATGGATATTCCCTCAACATGATTCATCAGATACTGCAGGAATTTAACCTCAGCTAAATGCTCTTTTCCAAATAATAAAGAGGTCGGTTTCTCCGGGTTGGAGGGTTGAGGTGCTTCCTGTTTTATCGATTGGTTTTGAATCTGTTCAAGTTTGGTTTTACCAACCTTAAACTCATCGGCAATTTTGGCCAGAAACAGGTCCCTTTTTGTTCCTGTTCCTACGTTTGCGGATAGTTGAACAATCTCCCTGATTAAGGTTTCACGTTTTTGAATTCCTTTTTCAGAAATCTCCTCACGTGTTTTTTGGATAATAAATTCAAAATCATACAAGGCGTTTGCCAGCAAGGCTTTAAAATCCTGATTCGAATGGTTTTTGAAATAGTCATCAGGATCCAGCCCTTCCGGCAAGATTATAACTCTGCTGTCAAGATCGTTCTCCAGGAAAAATCTGGCTGATTTATGTGCAGCTTTTATGCCGGCTTCGTCACCATCAAACAACAAGACAACCTCATCCGCTCCACACTGTTTCAGCACACCTATGTGCTCTTTGGTCACAGACGTTCCACAAGTGGCAACGGTTTCAAACCACTCCTGCTCATGTAATCTGATTACATCAAGATATCCTTCCACAACAATTGCCCTTCGACTTCTCCTGATATGATCATGCGCCTTGTCTATACCATAAAAGACTGAACTCTTTTTATATAGTTCGGTCTCAGGCGGATTCAGGTATTTTGGCTCTTCATCACCTATTGCTCTTCCTGCAAATCCCAGAAGACGTTTTCGTCTGTCCCGAATAGGAAATATCAGTCGATGCCGCATCCGGTCATAGTAATTACCCCTGTCCCCTTTCTTGATCAGACCTGCTTTTTCCTGCAGCTCGTCATTCATTGCCTGTTGTTTTAAGTATCGATTCAGATTTTGCCAGCCGGCGCTTACAAAGCCTAATTGAAAGGATTCGGCCAGTTTGCTGTCGATACTTCTTTTTGCCAGGTACTGTTTTACCTCACTCTCATCTTTTGAGCCGACCAGATTTTTGCGAAAAAAATCAAAACTCGATTCCAGGCACTTCTCAACATCAGTGTTATATGATTTCCGAAAGGTTTTTGAATCATCCGTTTGTAGCTGAATACCAGACCTTTCCGCAAGGAACCTCAATGCTTCAGGAAACTGAAGGTTTTCGATTGCCATTACAAATCGAATCGAATCACCGGATTCACCACAACCGAAACAGTTGTAATTTTGATATGACGGGGAAACAGTGAAAGAGGGGGTTTTTTCCTGGTGAAACGGACACAGCCCTTTGAAAGTTCTACCGGACGGTTTCAATTGAACATATTCCCCAATCAACTGGACAATATCCGTTTGCTTCAGGATATGCTCTTTTTGCTCTTGAGAGATAAAACCAGTTTTTTTGAGCATGTCGGACTCTTCTAAATCAGATCTTATCAATCAGACGGACTCAAGCACCATTTGTGATCAATCCATCCTATCCGGTCGTCATCCCACTCCATACCTAGCTGGCTCAAGCTGTAGGCCTGAGCGGGCCGCTGTTTATCCGTCATTCACCCGGGAAACTTCCAAGTAC
>JANQGX010000026.1 GCA_028282885.1 SAR324 cluster bacterium | reverse complement strand
CCTCTGCTGGAGGTGGATCATTCGGTGCTTGTGATCTTGTATCCTGGTATTGCTGATATTGTGCAATTTCTTCATCTGAAAGACCTGTGGCTCCTGAAGACACTGAGCCCTGTTCGGGGGCCTCTGTGGGGGATGAGTCTTCGAGCTGGTGGTCTGACTCGTAAGAATAGGGGGATTCTCCGCTGTGTTCGGTGTCTAAATCGATGTTGGGGGAGCGATCATATCGCTCCTCAAATTGATCCAAACCCTTTTCTCCTTCACTTAAAAACTCAGCTCTCGGTCGAATGATCCGTGTGGGACTATTTTCTGTATAAACCGGATTACCATCTGCATCAAAAACTTGGTTACCGTTTTCATCCAATTTTGGATTTTTATCATCTCCCCAATGTGGAAGTTGATCCTTGCCATCTTTAGACTCTTCCCCATAAATAAATGGTGTTTCTACTTGATCACTTTTTGGATTCAAAAAATGAAAATACTCCCCTCTACCGGTAACAGGGTCATAGGAGGTCACGACTCCTGTATGACCATCAAACATGACGATGTCGCCTGGTCTGATATCCTGTTTTTCGTAATTACCTTCAGAACTTCCGATGTTATTTGCGTCAGCAACTGTATCATAATATTTCTGGTTTTCGTCGTTGAGATCACCGGTCCATTGATAAGGAATTTCTTTGTAACCTAAAGAACTAACGTAATCTTTGACAAAGCTTGAACAGGTATAGTCAGTTATTCCATCACCATCAATATCACCACCTGTTGCTTTTTTTTCATATTCGTATTTGGTTTTATCTTTCCACTTCTCAAGAATTGCCCATTTATCGCTCCAAATTACTTATATGTCTATTTAGAAAAACAATATTTTGAAGTACATCTAGGCATATGTGTTTAAACTCCTCATTATTTTGAATCTTATACCCTCGGTCCGTTTTATCTACCATTCTCTCAAAATCTTTGAATGTATACTTATCTTTTGTGGAAAGCATTTTCCTTTGCCAATAAATTTCCTCTTGTTTTTCGATTACATTGGGGCATTCTTCACGATAGTCCAAAAACTTTCCAATTAATTGATTGTAATACTTCTCCATATGTTTTAAAGCGAATTCTGGCGCATCGAAGTAGGTTATTGCTCCCCAAAACATAATTTTGTGTGGATTTCCTCTGAATTGTTTTCCTTTGAAATCTATTTCTGATAGCTGGTAAGCAACGATTCTTCTCTTCTTAATTGGCCAGACATTATATAGGACCTGATCCTTCAGGCCTAGAATCTCTTCGTAGGAATATGCCAAAAAAACAGGTAGCTTTTCTTTCCCGAATATCGCATCCGCATAGTGGATATTCGCAACGTCACCAATAACAGCCCCTAGAATTTTATATCTTCTAATAATCGAGCTACTAAGAAAAGCCGAACCCGAACCTCCAAAATAAGTACTATTTCCAAACAACTTGGAGTTCTTTTCTTGTGATTCAGTGTTATTTTTGTAGTGATCGAAAAGTAGCCCCGTCACGCGTTTTCCCAGAGAACTGTTCAAATCAACGGTATTATATGCAATGGGTACAATTTTCCAGCTTTTGTCCTTTATTAGACGAACAATATGTCCAATCAATCGTATAGGTTCTTTCTCCCCATTTGGCAGTATAGTCAATCGCAAATAGGCTTGAGCTTCGTTTCGGTTTTTTAATGGAACATATGGCTTACTGTGAAAACTTACTAGCTTCACTCTAGCATCCCAAGGAAACCAGGAAAAATCTCCGATCATATTTAAATCGAAAATCTTATTGACATGTGGCTGAAAGTATTGGGCAAGGTGGGCATGTACCTCATTTTCAATTCGCTCAATTTCCTCTTTTGGTATGTCTTTGGCAACCGAAGTGCTACTTAACAAGGCAAAACAGAGGAGAACAGCAAAAACAGTGATTTTTGCAAATACGAAATCAGGTGGTTTAAATGCATTAATGAAAAACTTACGACAAAGTCGACAAAGGGTCGGACCAAAACAAAGTCCATATATTATGGGAGATATCACCAAAAAAAAGTCAGAAAATACCCTTAAACACAATCTTTTACCCTTCAAAACACATTTTAAGTTTTTTCCAATAGAGTGAATGATACTCATGAAGGATAATTGATTTGTTTTCCTGTTAACTGTTTTTTACTATCAAAAAGTGATTTCTAAAGCCGAAAATGCGGTGGTTTTTTGGCTTTCTTCTCCTGTTTATCGACAATCAGAAAGTTCGATCCCAACTCTCCACAACTCTTATCTAATCTTCAACTCTTTCAGATCTTGAGCAAAAGATTTTCATTTCCGATTTCAATCGTTTTGATCGATCAAAATCTCGACATTTCTACCATGAATATAATTGTCAAACAAGGCATTTCAGCCTGCAGAAAAGGTGGGTAAAAGCGCAAAACCGTGTTATTATTTGAGCTTGAAGATAGTTGGAAAAACCACTGAATACAGATTTCATCGTATTGATACGATGAATATTCAGCACTTCTCAATGCAGTTTTGTGGGATTTTCTTTTTGAAGTATTCTTTCGATAAATTAATCATCCTCGGCAAATTGTGCCCCGATACAAAAAAGGGAGAACTGCAGCCTTTTATTTATGACGGCTTTTTGATTTTACGACTGTTATTCATGCTTGTTTAGATAACGCTAACAGTCTGATAGCTATTCAGCTTGTTTTGATGAATGATTCGTTTCCTGAATCTGGTGAGAGCAACCTTATTGCGCTTTGCCGTTTTATTAAATAGATCTCATACCTCTTCGTGTTACTTGAGGTACTACCTCCGGAAAAACAGATTCTCTAATCTTCCCATGGCTGTTTTTACAAGTTAATACATCTCATTTGTAAGCTTCTAGTATCCTTCTTTTTTTGTTCTCAAGAAGCTTTTCCTTAAGCACAAGTGAAACATATTTACTGCGAGGAATATTAAGTTCCTTACTGGCTGTGTCAACCAAATTTCGTATTTCCTTGGAAATGGTTATTGATGCTTTTTTCTGAGTGCTCACTGTGTTATGCCTCTATGGTGTTCATTGCTTTTCCGATAGAATCAGAAAACGAAAAGATAAGAGCAACCGTCAAGATAACGAACAAGAAGTGGACGCCTAAAAGCAAGACTACCTCTTATATTCGTTTCGTTCGCTGTTTTGCGAAACAAGTCCGTACGATCTCCTTTAGAAGATAATAAGAGAACCCAGACCTGTTTTTTAACAATTAGATCTGGGCATCCCCATATTTTGCTACTTCGTATCCCGGGTTTCGATCATGATGATGGTTTCGGAGTATTGGCTCTTGCCGGCGGGGAAAGATCTGTCTTTGCCGGTGATGTTGATCCCTCGTTTTTGGTTGTCTGTAACAAGGAACAACCCGCTGGTGAGGTCGTAGCGATAGTTTGGGAGATTGAGGCTGTTGGTTGTGGCGGCTACGGCGCGGATGGTTTCTTTGCCGTATGGTTCCGCAGCATCGAAACTGCCTATGGAGATCCATTTATTGGTTTCGTGTTTGGCGATTCGTTTCAGAAATTCGGGTTGATTATCATTTCCGCCGAAATTGAGCAGGTAGCTTGTGGATCCTTCGTCATTCTCGGTGGTGCCCATGATGAAGAAATAACCGGGCTTGCTGAGTTTAACCACGATTTCCACCAAATCATCTTTTCCGAAGATGACAAATTCTCTTCCCGCATTGGTGTTCAATTCCACGCGGAACTCTTTTTTGGTGTCGGGATTACCATAGAATTTCTGCAATGCTTCAATATCGGTTGAACTGAGCACACCGCTGTTGTTCCACTCCGGATTACAATAATTCATAATGGAATGCTTATCCCAAGCACCTACCGTGATATCACCATCCGTCCCCTGGGTCTGATCGGCGCACCAGGCAGGTGTATCCTTACGGTTCTGCTCGTGGGCAAATCCGAGAGCATGCCCGAATTCATGAGCAGCAATCACCCGGGTGCAGTATTCGGCCTCATCCTGACAATCGGGACTCCAGTTTCTGTAGGAAAAATTGAGAACCATCCCATCATGCCGCCCATCCAGATAGGATCCCAGTCCTTTGGTATGAGGGCCTTCATCGGCGATTCTGATGCGGATTCCCATTGATGCATAATTGCACTCCTTCCAACCGGGAAAGGTTAAGGCAGAGTACTTCTCCCAGGTGGTTTTAACCGAATCCCTCACCCATTCCCTGCCTTCAGCATTTTGCGATGTTGGGTTCTCCCAGCAGACCGAGATCTCTCCCTGTCTCCAGATGGAACTTTTTAACAACGCAGCCCTGTATGTCTGGGCCGGTAGGTTGTACTGCAATAACGCAAATGTGAAAAACAGCGATAACAGTATCTTCATCATTTCTACTCGTCCTCCGTAGGACACCACCAACCTTTTTCACATAGCTGGGGCTTTAGTTCATGATAGACAAAGGTGTCGGTTTGAAACGTCATGGTCGACAGGTCATCTGAAAATTCGAAATCATCGGGTTTGAAAGAAAGCACTTCCGCCTGGTCGTTGCAGAGGTCCCCATAGATTAACACGTCCCCGTCGATGAATTCAATTCTGTTTTTCCAGGATTTGATTCTTGTTTTGCTCCTGGTGTTGGAGATACAGGAGTACCCTTCAACAAATAGATAGTAGTTTCGATTGTTGATCTTTTCTGCGTTTTGTATTTTCATGCTTTTCTGACAGAGGCAACCCGTGATGAAACCGCATATTATTAATGTGATTAAAATCCTTTTCATTTCAATTGTCCTGAGAGTGATTTAGCGTACATGTTTGAGGCGCACAACCTTTACAAAACCACCACTCTTGTCAAGCAGGTCCCCTTTGGTCGGTCCGTTACCGATGTTGCCAAAATTGCGAAGCTTCACTTTCTTCTTGTCCAGACTGAATCCCCGACTTGCAACTCTCTGCTCAAACAGCCTGACAGCAGCAGCCCGATCCTTTGCGGTTCCCCGCTCCAAAATGTTGAGAATACGGTCAATATCCGATGTCGGCGTTGGTGACATAACAAAGTAGAACATTTCGTCACCTGTGTTTTCATCAAACTTGAAAATCAGATCACTGCCATAGGGCGGGAAAAAATAGTTCCTGTCTTCAACAAGGGGGTTGGTAACATCCGTGACATCGGGATTGGGAAAGATCCTGAAGTAGTTCCCGGATGAATCCTTACTGATGATACTGGCATGGAGTGTGGTGTCAGGGCGGACCAGAAGGTAGAATGAATCACCTTCACGCACAGTGCTGTTATCAACGATTTCCTGTCCCTGCTCATCATAGAAGACGATAACCGCTCCCACCGTACGGCAGTCCTCCTGCATCAAAGCTGTATGATCCGAACAAATCCGACCCTTAAGCTCGGCGTCATCACGGCTCAGGTAGATGGCTCGCAAAATCGACTGGGCCAAACCATCGGTACCCGGCTTTTGGGAGGCACCAAGAGAGTTGATGTTGTCGCTGGCAATGGTATAGCTGAAACCTTCATCCGTCTCGGTAAGAACAACCCGAAAAATGCACTCATCTGCCTTGATACCGGACATGGGAATCACCCGCACTCTTCTCAGATACCGGCTGATCAGGGATGCAGATATGGTTTCCACGGTTTTTTTCTCAAAATTCCCTGCCTTCTCAACCACGACGTAACAGCTCTTCCTCAAGGCCCGATACTTGATCCCCTCCCTGTCACTATTTATCAAGGCGGATATATCGTTTTTCTGGTCTCGGGAAGAACTGACGGTACCGCCTCTGGACTTGGCAAACCCCTGGGCTCCCTGGACACCCTGCTGAGCGACCACTTTCCTGAGAAGATTGTTGCGGATCGCCTCAAGTTTTTCCAGATAATCAGACCTCTCCGTAGTCAGTTTTTTTCGCTTCTCAAGATACTCCTCAATTTGGTTCAACTGAATCAGGTTCGGATCTCTAATCTCGGTTCGATTGCTTAAATGTGCGTAGAGCTCGGAGTTGATTCTTGAAAGACTCAGTCTGGTATTGAAGTTGAATCTGCCTTCTTTGAGATGCGGGGTAATTTCAAGATATTGATCATAGATCTGCGACAACACCCTGTCCCCCTGGTTCATATGAAGGAGTTTCTCAAGATTCCGCATCAATTCCCGGTGTTGGTCTGTCCCCAAGCTATTCCGGATTCTGATCATGTATAGTTTTTCCATGATGTCGTCGGGAACCTGGTTTGCCATCACATGGAACAGTGGAATCAGCAGGGCTGTCAGGATCAAGATGATCTGTTTTGATTTCTGCAACATAGGGTCTCGTGTTTTACGTGATTACAGCCTGCAAACAGGAAATCGGACTCGATATAGCAACGAATCTGCAGTGAATGGATCCGGGACCGGATCCGTACTAAATGGATTAACGGACAAAAATTATATTTTAAAATTTTGAATATAGGATATTAGCTATGATGAATAGGCAGAGGCTAAGGAGAGAACTGTGTCAGGAAATTTCGAAATCCCCGGCGTTCATAATCAAAAGCTTCCGATAAACTTGCCCCGTTCCGATATTCGATCAGATCCTTGATTTCAGCCATAAGTTCCGGATTGGTTTTGCAGATGTCCCCGGCGATCTGCATTGCCCGGTTCATTAGCATTTCATGGGGAACTACCTCGTTAACAAGCCCCCATTGATGCGCCTTCTCTGCGCCAATAAACTGGCAGGAAAAAGACATCTGCTTTGCTCTTCTCTGGCCGATGCTGGCCTGCAGCAATTGTGTCATTCCCCAACCCGGGTGGATTCCGACCTTGGCATGAGTGTCCGCAAAAGTAGCTCTTTCCGAAGCAATCAAAAAATCGCAATTAAGGGCAATTTCAAATCCTCCGGTGATGGCTGTGCCATTGATAGCCCCGATAATCGGTTTTTTGCATTCGGCAAAGATGTCCGGCATTTCCTTACCGTCATCACGCCCTTCCAGGGTTTTCTCTTCTTTCAGGGCATCCAGATCGATTCCCGAACAGAAGGATTTGCCGTTGCCCGTGATTATGGCTACCCGGATCTCAGGGCTATTGGAAACTTCCTCGATTCGATTCAACAGATCGGTCATCAGCGCCCTGTTGATTGCATTATGGCGTCTTGGGCGATTCAACGTAACCAGGGCAACGCCATTTTCAGCTTTAAATAAAACAGCCGGTTCCATACTTTTCTCCTACAAATTGATCAACAGGAACAGATCACCTGTTAAAACAGTCTTTAGTCTTTTGATAATGCACGATTTTCGTCCCTTTTCATAACGTAGCGTGCGCACTGCAAATGCAGATGAGGAAAAATAAACGGTAATATCCTCTCAGTCTGCCTGTTTTACCCCCTATTCTCCGGGTATCAGCATCAGTTTCTCCGACAGGTCTTTACCCGAGTAAAAATGCATGGGCACCTGATCTCCATCTGCCCAGGTCTGGGCCAGATCGTCATAATACGGACTCATATAATGTCCGGATTGACCGGGAGGGCTGATAATTGTTGAATTCTCCGGGTTGGCGAAATCGACCATCATGCGGATGACACCTCCGCCGCTCATGCTGAACGGTTTTGCCGAATCCCAGAATCCTGAATTGATCGTGTGATGGGAACCGTGGGTCGGGATAGAATCGAGATTCAGAAAACCAAGCTTGCTGCCCAGGGGATGGTCGAAAGCCATTTGATGCACTTCCCCCCATTTCCAGCTATCCGTATCCTCTCCAAACCTCTCCGTCAGGTAGACGAGTGCTTCTTTCATACTTTTGCGAATGATGTTATCCCGGTTCTCTTTGGTATCCGGGGTGGTAATATCATCGAAAAGTCTATGTTGCGGCTGATCGATAATTCGGGTCAACAACAGATCCGGTACATAGTATAGGTATTCCCGTCCCAGGTCCTCCTCCCAGAGCTTCTCTCCGATTTCATCTTTCAGGGTGTTCCCCATTAGCAGGTAATAGAAGTGGTTGAAGAGAGTGGCCGCTGCACTGGACTGTTCGATTTTAAAATCCCAGGTATCAAAAAGATCGAGACAGGGTTTCAGCTCGTCATCTCCCCGACAGACGGAAAGGGCCAGAGGTACCCATCTTTGGGCAACCACGGAGCCGGTGTCCAATTGCATCGTTTTAAGTTCCCCAAAGCTGACTTTTCTCTTGGCCCTTTCGTCCATAATCTGTTGAAAGCGAATGGCCCTTTCAAAAAGGTAATAGTTGGTCAAATGGTAGGATACATTGCCCGGTTCATTGTTAAAAGACCCGACAAAACCCGGAGCCGGATTGAAATCGTAGGGCACCTCATCGTAGGGAACAAACCCGGTCCAATCATATTCTCCCGTCCAACCCGGAACCGGGACCGATCCCTCTCCTTTCTTGCGAATGGGAGGAGCCGCAGTGAATTGCCAGCCGATATTGCCCTCCTTATCCGCGTATCCGATATTGAGATTAATAGTGCGCACGAAGGAAAGGGCTGCACGGAAATCCTTGAAGCTTTGCGCCTTGACCAACTTGATCAAACCATCAATATCAGTGTTCGGCAGATCCAGGGCTGCCCACTGCATAGCGCAGTTCTGAGGCGATCCGGGCAGTACATCAGAAATAATGGGACCGTGCCTGGAGATCTTGATGGTCAGTTTTTCTGACTTAAATCCATCCTCCGACTTAATCAGAATTTCGTCATTGATAATCTCAAAATCGCGATATCCCTCCTCGGTCAGGTATTGATTGGGATTATCGGGGTTGGGCTTTTCAATAAAGTAATCAAGCTCATCTCCGCGGCCATTAACCGCACTAAAAGCCAGAAAGCCGTTATAACCAAGAGGTCCCAGGGAGGGAACGCCAGGCAGAACGCCTCCCATGGCATCGATATCACCGCCTTTGATGTGCATGATGTAAAACAATCCCGGCAATGTGGGTTTTAAATCAGGACTTCCTGCAAACATAGCCTGTCCCGTATCGGTCATTTTCGAGGAAAAGGTCATCCAGTTACTGGCTGCTATATCCAGTGGAAAGGGAAAATCATCGGCAAAGCCTATCTGCTCTTCCGTTGAAGACTGGGTCCATGTTCCGGATCGGCCGAGGGCGGCAACTGACTTGCTCATGCGCTCCCCGGTCAATGTGGGTGCAAATTCAGGGTAGGAAGGGATGATCATCCTGAGCGTATCCTCATCGACTTTTTTACGGATTTTATGCATTACCAGATCGATTTTTTTGGATCGGGTCAGGCTGTAGGACATGAGCATGGCAACAACGACCGAATCCTCGGGTACCCATTCCTTGGGTTTGACACCCAGGAAAAAATACTCCCTGGGCAGGGGATCGGCGTTCTCAATATAGTGGTTTACCCCGCCTGCAAAGGCTTTCAGGGCGTTTTTGGTCTCATCCAGGAGCTGGGGGTAACTTTCTGTTGCCTTCCTGTAAAACCCAATGGTCTTAAAGAATTTATCCTTCTCCAGGGTAACCTCCCCAAACATGGTAGAAAGTTCTCCACGACCGGCCAATCTGGTCATATCCATTTGAAACAACCTCTCCCTGGCCATGACATAACCTTGCGCGAAAAAAAGATCCGTCTCGTTTTGGGCATAGAGGTGAGGAATTCCATGTTTGTCGGTTCTCACTTCCACGGTGTTTTTGAGTCCCCGCAGGGTTTCTGTTCCGCTGTATTCCGGCACAGCCGAGCGAAAAAAGTACTGAAATCCAATAAACAGTACCACTGCCAGAACGACGAGTATGCTTGCTCCTATCTTCAAAATTTTCATGGCTTATCCCTTTTCCGGTTGACAATGCTTTCTTACTGATAGTCCTCACGGGTCCGACCGACTATCTCCGGGTGAGCTGTTAGTGTTGGGTTTTTGACCGTTTTACTTCCATCCCTGGAATCTGGCGGAAGGAATCGTCAATGTATACATTCTTTTACAAAACGTTTAAGGATCGTAACATAAAGGAGAAATTAATCAAGCGGTTATGGACTATGGAAACAAGTGATTTCAAATTTTTCTTTTACTAAGACTATCCATATCGGTTATATTTTAGTGTCTACAAATTGAAACCTCAACTGGATCGGAATCCAACCCGGAACATTCAGTTCCAACTCTGAATACCGGCTTTTAGATGATCGAACCCGTTTGGATATGGAATCGACGAAGATACTGATTGTTGAAGATGAAAGCATTGTCGCCGTGGAGCTGAAGTCCAGTCTTGAAAAGATGGGCTATCAGGTTTCCGGTTTGATCGATAATGGCGCAGAGGCAATTCATCACGTCGAGACTCATCATCCCGAAATTGTTCTGATGGATATACGAATCCGCGGAAAAATAGACGGGATTGAAACTGCTGATATCATTCGCAATCGGTTTGGCATCCCTGTGGTTTTTACAACAGCATACCTGGATGAGGAGAAGCTCAACCGGGCAAAACTCACCATGCCGTTCGGGTATATCCTTAAGCCGATTCAAGATCGGGATCTGAGAGTGACCATCGACATGGCTCTTTATGCGGGCAAAGCAGACCGGGATAGAAAAATCGCTGAGGAACAGCTTCGTCTTAATGAATCGCGTCTGGAAGCGTTGGTTGACCTTGGACAGATGAGTTCCGACTCAATCAAGGATATTACCGATTTTGCCTTGGAAGAGGCTGTCCGATTAACCAGCAGCAAAATAGGGTATCTCGCTTTTGCTGATGAAGACGAATCCATACTTACCATGTATAGCTGGTCGCAATCGGCCATGGCGGAATGCAAGGTTGAGAACCTGGTTCGTGAGTTCCCCATTGAAACAACCGGATTATGGGCTGAAGCGATCCGCCAGAGAAAACCGGTGATCACAAACGACTATCAAGCCCCGAATCCCTTAAAGAAAGGATTGCCAAAAGGTCATGTCGGGATCAAGTGTCACATGAATATTCCGGTCTTTGATGAAAAAAAGATTGTTGCTGTGGCCGGTGTCGGAAACAAGGATGGAGATTATGACCATGCTGATGTACAACAACTGAGACTGCTTATGCAGGGTATGTGGCGTCTGGTTCAGCGCAAACTCTCCGAAAAGAAGGTTAAAGAGAGTGAAGAGAAGTACAGGCAGATCTTTGAAAACGCCCAGGCACCTTACATTGAATCCGCGCTGGATGGCACCATTTTGGAGGTGAGCCCATCCGTGAATCGCTATCTTGATTATTCCCGGGAGGAGTTGATCGGAACATCAATTCTTGATCTGTATGCAGATTCCGAAATAAGACAACGATTTGTGGAAAAACTGCTGAAGTTCGGGGAGATCATTGATGAAGAAGTGCGGGTTAAAAGCAGGGACGGGTCCATTCGCCATGCCATGCTCTGTTCCAAATATATCCCTGAGGAGCATAAAATCATCGGTTCCTTGCAGGACATTACCGCCCGAAAACGAGCGGAAAAAGCATTGCAGAAAGCGCTGGACGAACTTGAGAAGCAGGTGGATCTGAGAACCCAGGAGTTGAAAGAAGTAAACAGGGTGCTTCGTAACAAGATCAGGGAACATCAACACGCTGAAAATGCCCTTCAGCACAGCGAAGCGAAATTCAGGTCGTTGGTGGAAACGACAAGCGACTGGATCTGGGAAATAGATGATAATTTCAAATATATTTACTCAAGTCCCTCGGTTCACGATCTGATCGGATACGATGCTGCCGAGATTTATGGCAAAACTCCCTTTGACCTGATGATTCCCCAGGAGAAAAACAAAAGAGAAGCCGATTTCCTGGAGATTTCCGGCTCGGGAAGACGATTTTTCAGGTTTGAGAGCACTGTCAAACACAAGGATGGACATGAACTGATCCTGGAATCCAGCGGGGTAGCGGTTTTAGATGACAATGACCGGATTAAGGGATATCGGGGCATCGTCAGGGACATCACCCAACGCAAAACCTTTGAAGAGCAGTTAAAGGTTTCCCAGGAGAAAGCGGAAGCAGCCAATGCCGCCAAAAGTCAGTTCCTCGCCAATATCTCGCACGAACTGCGAACCCCCATGCATCATATCCTCAATTATTCCAAATATGGTGCGGAAAAAATCGACAAGGTTGAAAAAGAGAAGCTGTTACACTACTTCTCCCAGATCAGGATTTCCGGCGGCAGGCTGCTGTCACTGCTGAATGATCTTCTGGACCTTTCCAAGCTGGAATCGGGACATACCCGCTACGAATTTAAGGAATGCGACCTGATAGCAGTGGCCGAACGCATCATATTGGAATTCAAGGTGTCAGCACAGGAAAAAAGAATACGATTTAAACTGGTTACACGCTATACACCCACCGTTGCCCTATGTGATGAGATGAAGATCGAGCAGGTTTTCCGTAATCTTCTCTCCAATGCTTTAAGATTCACCCCTTCGGGCAGATCGATCAGCTTGTTGTTTGATCGGGATATGCTACCAGTGGATCAATCCAGATCCGACGAAAATAATGTTCCCGCGGCCGCAGTGAGGATTGTTGACGAGGGAACGGGTATCCCGGAGGATGAGTTGGAAATTATCTTTGATAAATTTATCCAGAGTAGCAGAACACGCTCCAATGCCGGTGGAACCGGTTTGGGACTATCCATTTGTCATGAAATCGTCAAAGCACACAGAGGCCAGATTTGGGCAGAAAATAATCCTGACGCGGGAGCAACCTTCTGTTTTGTCCTGCCTTTGAACCAGGATGCAAAATAAGGCCTCCTCTTTCTGATGTCTCCAATCCCTTTATTCATAAGCCTTTGCGCAGAACTGTGTGAAAAACTATGATGCGTGAAAACCTGAAACTCCCTACTGTCCGGTAGAGGAGTATACGCTTACGTACTACGGTTATTTGCATGGCTACGATTTGTCTTCTTGAATTATTTCGTTTGTTTTGGCACACTACTGAGGATGTTTGGAACACCAGGTTGTTAAGCTCGTCTTTGCGGCTAAACAGGTAGAGGTAATAGAAGGTTTGTTATTCATCTGCCTATCTCCAAAAAAGGGATTGAGGATGATATATGGAAGAGGAGTCCATCGGCTTCAGAAGGCATTCAGTCACACCAAAGGTGTTAAATGATTTAAAAAAAAGATCCAGCATCGGTATTTTCTTTTACATCATTCTGGCATTTATTGTTTTATATTCCGGCGATTACTACCTTCAGCATCAGTTTTTTGCCAGTGTCTTTTTCAGTTGTATATCCGTTATAGGGCTGGCACGCCTGCTTCATGTCTTTGTCGTGTTTAAGCGATTGGAGAAATGCAGCGAAAAGCTGAATAAATTTGTCTTCTACTTAACGGTTTTGGCTACACCTGCCGTCTGGGGAATCGGATTTGGCTTTTTCATGCAGCAAGAGGGTAACCTCAACTCCAAGTTCCTGATGGTAGCCTGTACTGTCGGCCTCGTAGCCGGTGGTGTGGTCTCCTATCTTCCTGACCGCAGGCTTTCCATCACCTTCAATTTCCTGATTTTACTGCCTGCAGCCGCGATCATGGCAATATATGGAATTTACCCCTCTCTTGCCGTGATGATCCTTCTGTTCATCGGCTATATGGTCCTCATATCGCTGCGCGGTAACAGGGAGTATTGGAATGCACTGGAAAATGAAATGAAGTTGCAGGAGAAATCGGAAACCCTGAATAAGCTCAGCCGGGTGGACGTACTCACCGGATTAAACAACCGCCGCTGTTTCGATGATGCCCTGGAAGCCCAGTGGAAACTCGCCAGCCGGGAAGCCAAGCTGCTGACCATGGTGATCTGCGACATCGATCATTTCAAAAACGTCAACGACACATATGGACATCTGGCGGGAGATGAATATCTCAAACATGTGGCCAATCTACTCAAGTCCACATTTAAGCGGGAGACAGACTTCATAGCCCGTTATGGTGGCGAGGAGTTTGTGGTTCTGCTGCCCGATACCAATTCCATGATTGCATTCGAGATGGCGGAAGAGGTCAGAAAGAGAGTGGAGACCGATGTCGTCACCTATAATCAATACCAGATTAATACCACTATCAGCTTTGGTATTGCCAGCATGGTCCCTTATTACAAGGAATCTTCCTCCATTCTGGTCAGTCAGGCCGACGCCGCACTTTATCAGGCTAAAAATGAAGGCCGAAACAGGATAAAGCTGGGTTAAGCCATGTTCAGGATAGTCACCACACAGGAAGAGATGAATAAGGCCTTTGCGGTTCGGGCCATCGTATTCGGCGAAGAACAGAGTTGTCCCTGGGACGTCGATTTTGACGGTCAGGACCTGTCTGCCGTACACGTCCTTGGTGAAATCGAAGGCCAACCAATCGCAACAGGAAGACTTCGATTTCTGGGTGAGTATGTCAAACTGGAACGGTTGGCCGTCCGAAAAGCCTTCCGGGGAAAAGATATCGGCAAGAAACTGTTGCAGACGATGCTGGAAGCAGGAGCAGAAAGAGGCTTCACAGTCTTCAAGCTACATGCACAGGTCCAGACCCTGGACTTCTATCGAAAAGCCGGATTTGAAGCCAGGGGGAATCCCTTCCTTGAAGCAGGTATCGAGCACCAATTGATGGTTTGGCAAAAGCGGGATTTATCCGATCAAACCACTACCCTGTCATCGCAAGCCCCTCCTTAATCTACACCGAACTCCTATCAGACACCTGTTTTCTCCTTTTATCCTTCACCCATAAATCCACATAATTGAACGGCTTTTGCATTCATTTGGGGATGGTAACTTCAAGTATGACTGGTTCCCGATTGATACAACCGAAGCTATTAACCACCTGTATTCCAATCATGTTGCGGCTGAAGCCTCTTATTCTAATACCGTTGTTTATGTTTGTTATAACCCCGGCCATGCAGGCAGACGTGTATACCGGACTGGCTTATTCCGGCGTCACCTCAGGCCGAAAAATTCCCGGACTTCATGTCGCATTAGTAGGAGACGATTCCAGGATTAGTTTTATCAGTACAGGTGCCAAAACCCCGGTTTACTATCACAATGCCTGGCAACTCGGCTTCTATGCCACCTGGAACCCGGGCGACGTTTTATGGGGAGAGGTGGAAGCGGGATTCGGCGGCGGAATTTTGCATGCAGTGCGGGGATACAGAGATGATACGGACGATGAGTATGAAAGGGAGAGCAACACGGTATACGGTCCTTCGCTCTACATCGGTTGGGAATTGTTTTCGAATGTGTTGATTACACTGGAAGCTCTTTACGGCGTCCGAGATTCAGATGCCCTGCGATTGATCTTCCAGGAGAATTGTGTGGGCAGCATAGGAGTTCGATTTTGAAACTGAAAAAACTGATCATACTGATTCTGCTGATGCTTTTACCGGCGGGAGCGTTGACAGCCCAGGAAGACTCCTTTTCAGTGATGCTCGGGCTTGGATACGCTTTCTCGCCTTCAACCGCCCGCTTTAGCTATCGGAATATCGAGGGAGGCATTCTGGCGAACGGGACAAATGGGCTCAGCGTCGGTTTGATAAAAGTGCTCAGATCAGGCTCCAATATCGCGGGATTCGGTTTGGCTTACCGTTGGACGGATGCCATCGGATTTCACGGATCTGTCGGTAAGTCCTTTCGCTGGCTCGACTGGTTGCGATTTCGGGCAGAACTCAATGCCGAATTTTACACAGACAGTTTTACCCAGGCCAACGGATTGATTGGGGCGGAGATTACCTGGTAACCAAGGGATTAAAATGAATCGATTCAAACAATTCACTTATCTGTTTCCTTTCAGGCGCCTAATCGTCGTGGTGCTGATTGTGATGCTGACAACCGGGTTCCGGATCAAAATCAACCGCGATGGGTCACCTTCCCGATGGTATATCAGCAGAAACGATCCCACCATCTGGATCAGAACCTGTGACGAAACTGTCGACTTCGCTTATGATATTCCGGTCACCGATCCTTTCTATGCGCAGGGTACCGATCTCAAGGATATCTACCAATCCATCGTGGATGATTTTAACGATGTCCAAACCTCTTTCCTGAGGTTGGCGCTTTACCCGGACGATCCCGAAAATCCGCCTGCTCCCGAAGCAGGCGATTCCACCTTCGATGCCAATAAAGCCCGCATCCGTACCATAGATATCTGTTCGGGTGATATTGACTACTACGCTGTTGCCCAGGCCTCAATGGAAAACAACCTGGAGGCTTGCGAATCCCTGGATGACAGTACCTATGCGGACTACTGCAGCGAGGTTTACATCCATAGCTGCGAGATCATCTTTAAAAAAGATTATGCCGAAAACTCAGCAAGACGTTTCATCCATACCATGACGCACGAATTGGGACACTGCGTTGGATTCATGCACAATCACGACACACATCTCTCCATCATGTCGTATCTGGCAGATCCCGATGAAATACTCCGTTTGCAGATGGATGATAAAATGGGATTGACCTATCTCTATCCCAAGGAAGATGAATACAACGATGAGGAACCCACCTTCGGCCTAACCGGCTGTGAATAAATCCCCGGCTATTCGGCCTGGAAAATATTCAGCGGAACATCGGTCAGGGACTTGAGCAGCGCCTGAGCGGTAACCGCGTGATTCACCCTCGAATCCTTTTTACAGACCAGAACGGCTTTAGCGATCTCCCTCATGCTCCTTCCGGCCATAACCAGATTGGCAATACAGGCCTGGAGCGGTAAAAGACTGGGATTATAGGCAGCGCTTTCGGCGTAAATGCCACGAAACGTCTGGCCATTCCGGGTTCGAATCGCCACTCCTGCATAGGACTTCGAGTAGGGCGCATAAGAGCTGTTTGCTGCTTCCAACGCAATCTCAACCAACTCATCATCCGGCTTGCTGGCCAGTGTCAATTGATGATCCTGGGGATCCAGAAGGCTGAAGTCGATATTCAGGTTCTTCGGCCCGAATCCTATGGGTAGGAGATCGGAGAGGTTAAGCTCTTCTTCTCCGGGGAGGTATAGCTTCAGCACAGATGCGGAATTGGTTTCATTCAGAAACTGGCGACAGTGGCCACAGGGCGATGCTGTAAGGCTCAACGCTCTCAATCCTGTATCACCTTTTGACATGAGATTAGCCAGACAGCACTGCTCGGCATGTATGGTAGTGTGAAATGCCTGCCCCGCGAACTCGATGTTGGCTCCGAAGTAGAGATTTCCGCTTTCCCCGCGTCCCACGGCTCCAACCTTGAATCCTGAAACCGGGGCTACCGCTTTTTTTGCCGTCCAGGGTAAAAGCTGTTCGATCAGCTCTTCCACCGTGATTCTCATCGTTCCAACCAGGGCCTTTACCTCTTCGGCCGTCAGTATATTTGTCTCTGCAGTCAGGTATCCGTCCAGAATCCGATGATCTATGCGGGATCGTCTTCTCACCATCCATCTCCCAGTTCAAGTTATTGTCGACCCGGATGCGGTCGAGCTGCCCGTATATGTGAAAGGAATGCAGAATTCAATGGTATATGCCAACCCCGGAGGCGTCAACCGTGGTTAACCACATTTCGGCGATCTCCGGATTATGGTGAGGGATGAAGGCAAGGATGCGGCCCGGAGATAATGCGTATGAAGGATTTCGGATATTTACCGGATAAAAGCATGCGGGAATGACAAATCCATCCGGATTGGGAGAGGCAATCATTGGTTTTTAAAAAAGCAACAGCGATGAGATCAGGCAGGTGCTGATCACAAGGACCCGATAGGGTTTTTCCGGGATAATTTTAACAATCTGGATTCCCAGGTAAACACCGAGGATGATGGTCGGCGCCATCATCAAATTGAAGGCCAGGGTCTTGATCGTAATGGTTTCCCAGATAAAAATATGTAGCGGTACTTTGAAAAGATTCACCAACAAAAAGAACCAGGCAGCGGTACCGATAAAGTTATACTTGGGAATCCTCATGGAGAGGAGATAGAGAGAAAGCACCGGACCGGCCGCGTTGCCGATCATGGTGGTGAATCCCCCGGTAAGTCCCAAAACCATGGCAAACCACCAGTGCTCGGGAATTCGAATCGTTTTACGAACATCCTGCCAGATCATCAGCAGGAGACCACAGAGAATGGATATGGAAAGGACCGATTTAAAAGTGGCATCCGAAATCATATTGCCGATCACGAGTGCCACAAGAATACCGATGAAGGCCCACGGAATCAACCTTACGACGTGTTTCCAATTGGTAAAGCGACGGTAGTAACGAACGGCAAAAAGATCGGCGATGATCAGCATCGGCAGTACGATACCGGTAGAAGGTTTACCCCCGAAGACGATAGCCATGACGGGGACAATCATTAACCCGGTACCGGAAACCCCTGCCTTTGCCATACCAATCAGCAAACCGCAGGCGAGAGAGATCAGCCATTCGGTCTGACTGAATCCAAAGGATTGCAAAAGCTCAATCATCATTTATTGGGGCAGGTATTTTAATAGAAAACGGATGGTATTCTCTCCCATTACCTTGCTGATCTCCTCTTCGCTGAATCCCTCATGAATCATGGTTTGGGTCAGTATGGCAAGTTCGGAAGTATCAAGTTCGGTGGTGGTGGAACCGTCAAAATCAGAACCAAGAGCCACATGATCCACACCGACCAAGTCTATTGCTTGTCGCAAAGCATTTACGATTCCTTTAGGCCGGATGTCACAGACTGCCCCTGCCCAATATCCAATTCCGATCAGCCCTCCTTTGGCGGCTATTTTTTGCATCAAACCATCCCTGATATTACGCGGACTTTTGCAGGCTCTATAGACACCGGTGTGCGAAAGCACGACAGGCCTTTTAGCTATCTCAAGAACATCTTCGACAACTTTCTCGGAAGAGTGGGAAAGATCGATGATGATTTCCAGTCTCTCCAACTCCCTGACAACGTCACGACCGAATTCTGTCAATCCCTCATGGGTGATACCATGGAGCGAGCCGCCAAGAAGATTATCGAAAAAGTGATGCAGACCAACCATCCGAAATCCGGCTTCGTAAAGTCCCCTGACATTGCCCAATTCACCTTCCAGGGCATGACACCCCTCCAGTCCCAGCAATCCCATAACCGGTTTGGTGTTACCGGATTGAATCGCCAATGCCCTCTGTTTCAGTCCTCTTTCCAGATCGGATTTGTTGAGAACAACACTAAACTCTTCCGGCACCTGTTCTGCGAAACCATGAAGTCGGTCTGCCTGGTGACGGGCTCTCTCATACAAGCTTTTCCAGGCTGCTATCGGCCAACGTTGGATAACGGCAAGATAGGTGATATTGTCCGTGGTGTTGCT
>JANQGX010000024.1 GCA_028282885.1 SAR324 cluster bacterium | reverse complement strand
CTCAGTGGCGGGATGGGTTGTGAAAGCAACCGCTTCCGCACCCAGGGTTGCCTGCCAGATGGACTGTTGGTCACCGCCATAACCCTTTCGCCAGTCTTGGGCGGTGCTGAGCATATAATCGGGCTTTCGATAGGTATAAATATTGACCTCCGGTCTCATATTCCGGGTGATATCCTTTTCGAATGCCGTGGCAAGGTCCGCGAGACTGGAATACCCCAAAAGTGAGGGATCTTCTATAATAGAACGATAGGTCTTAAACATCGAGAAAAAGGAGTTTTCCCACCATTTATAGGAATCGAGCATATTCTTGAAAAGATCGATAACCAGGGGATGGGTATACGCCTCCAGGGTGAGGAAGGTCATGCCGTCTTCAAGTACACTGGTTGAAAGCCCCCAACTGCTCGCCTCTTCCAGTCTGATTCCCATGCGTTGTTTATTTTCAAATTCCGTTCGATTACTGTCAACCGCCATATCGTACAAAACTCTGGGAAGCTGATAGTTTTCCGAGAGAGTGAGGGAACTCGCACTCATATTGCCAACGCTGAAATCATTCAGGTTGAACAACAGTTTGTAAACGGCTGCTGTGCTTTCACCGATACCGCTCATTTTGGATTTATAGGTTCGACCGTGGGTACTGCCAAATGTTCCCTCGAAATGATTCAGAGCCATGTCGGCAAGAATCAGATCCAACACCATGGTAGCCAGACCGGTAATTTCCTCATCTTCGCAAAGATCGATCAGGGCGATCAGGGCAGGAATGTCTTCATTATAATAGACATTTGAAAGCCACTCACTGAAACCACTTTTATAACGAAGCTCCAGCCAGCGCATTATCCTGGGTCTAAAGGTGGCCATTTTCTGGGTCCCGGTTTCACCGGATGCTTTAAAGGTTTCATTCGGATACAATTGTCCGGCCAGATATGCTCCGGAACTGAAAAGAATAAAATGGTTTTCCGACCAGCTACACATATTGTCCGTATCCGTGTCGTCCGATTCATCGTTTAGTTCATCCGGCCAATACTTGAATCCCAGAATGGCGCTCTTGGCATTGCTGCGAATAGTGCCACTCAGCAGATCCGAATCCGAGTATTGATAAAGCAGGCGGAGCACAGACGGCAACTTGAAATCTGCCGTATCCTGTCGAGCGTTAAACTGGTCCAGATCCTGCTGTATCTCTGATTCATCGGGTTGAATTCCCTGGGAGAGACGAATCACCTCAGTCCAGGTATTGCTGCAGGAGGAATTAACCGTCTCCCTGATATAAGCCTGTTTTCGATTCGCATATGTCGATACATCACTGGTTCCGGAACCGATATCCGTCGTCGTGCATGTGGTTCTCAGCTCCTCTTCGGAATCGGAACTTGAATCGGAACTCACACATCCCCCGGATAAGATTAAACCTGAGATTATCACAATAAATAGTTTTTTCATGGCCTCCCCTTATTTAACTGTATTCCGATTGTTTTTATTAATTTTTGGTTCCCGACCGGAACGGTCGAATCCGTCCTTCACCCAAGACAGGTCCCTTAATACCAAGGAAAAAGATATCTGCTGTTCCGCATCTCAATCCCGCCGGTTAGCCCTTAAAAACTCCAATTGATCGTTCAGAAAATTGAAACACTGGTTTTGTTTACATAATTGCATGCAAATAATGCAAGTAATATTTAAAACAATATTGAATATCCCGAGTAAAGCATAGGCTGATAAGGGATTACACGAGTTTGAATCAAAACGGAAATGATCGCTTTGATTTTACCATTGCATTTTTTGCATGCAATTTGTACATTTCTCAAAGCTGAAGTTGCATAACAATACAATAATCGATAGATCTCATCTCGGATCATGTTCAAACAAAGGCAATTGGCCGGTTTAGGCAAATCATAATTCCCGATGCCTGCAGTTTGTGCTATAAGCTTTTGAAAAAACAACTTTCGGAAATTATCTGATTTGAATCCGGAGTCATTACGGAGAAACTTGTGTCAGAGATAGTATTCAGCCCTTTTCAAATCAGGGACAGGACCGCTCCTAACCGTTTAACCGCGCAAGCCATGGAAATCAACAGTGCGGAGAACGGTGGAGCCGTTGGCAACGCCACCCTGAAACGCTACCTGGAGCTTGCCAGGGGAGGTTGGGGAATTGTCTTTCTAGAGGCCACTTCAGTCACCAAATCACATCTGGCCAGACAACATGGCTTGATCCTCTCGGAAAAAAATCTGACCGGTTTCAAGCAGTTGGTAAAACAATTCAAATCCGTCGATCCCGATACCCTGTTCATGATTCAACTGACCCATTCCGGTCGACATAGCGGCGAGTTTTCCAAAAAAGTGAAAGCATACCCGGATAATGTTTCCGAAATTCCACTGCTTTCAGAGGAAGAATTGGAGAAGATTCGTCATCTTTTCATCAAAAAAGTGGCGCTGGCCGATGAGGCCGGATTCGACGGGGTGGATATCAAAGCTTGCCACGGATACCTGGGAGGTGAGCTTCTTCGTCCCATAAACCAAAGAAAAGATCGCTTTGGAGGTTCGGTTGAAAACAGGGCTTTTTTGATCTCCTCGGTGATTCAGGAGGCGGTTGAGAAGTTCCCGCGGCTTCTGGTAGGGTCCCGTTTTTCGGCATATGAAGGTATCCGCGGCGGCTGCGGGACAGGTGGTCCCGGAGAAATTCTGGAAGATCTGGATGATATCCGCAAAACGGTTGGTTGTATGGTCAAAGCAGGCGCTCATTATCTTAATATTTCGAGTGGAATACCTGCGCTGACACCGCAAATAACACGCCCTGCCAAGAAGGGATATTTTTGCCGCTACAGTCATTTTCGTTATACCAAGAAGTTCAAGGAGTGGTTTCCGGAAACGGCTGTGATAGGCTCAACTTACACAACCGGAGATCTGACCTCCTTTACCCATGCCGAAGAAAACCTGGTAAAGGGACATACGGACTTTGTCGGATTTGGCCGACAAAACCTGGCTGATGCGGAATTCCCGAAAAAAGTGAAAGAGAAGGTGGGTTCGATTCATTTCTGCACTTTCTGCGGGAAATGCTCAAAATTGTTAAAAAACGATCAAAACGTTTTCTGTCGCGAGTACCATAAATCGAGTCCATATCTATGAGATTGAAAGATATAGCCGCAGAATGCGGCGTTTCGCCCAGCACGGTTTCCAGGGCGCTAAACAACGACCCGAGGATTTCCCGTGAGACCATTCAGAAGATTCACGAGACGGCCGCCAAACATAGTTTTGTTCCCAGCAAACGAAAGAGACCGCTCAGTCGTTCCAATATATCCCTGTTGCTGGTTATTCCCGACTCGGAAAAAACAGTGAACAACCCGTTTTTTGAAATGGGGGATATCATCAATGCTATTAACAGTGCTTTTGATACCGATAAAGCGGCAATTGAGACCGTAACCTTTTCCCGGCTTGAGCAGATTCGTCAAAGAAACGATTTCGGCGTACACGGGGTTCTTTTCGCTTTCGGTAAGATTGATCAGCAATTCAAGACATTTCTGGAAGAGAGACGGGTCCCTTACATATTTCTGAATCGGACCTTTGAAACGGAAAACTATGTCTCCTGTAATAATTTCAAGGGTGTTCTCAAACTGGTCAACTATCTGAAAAATAAAGGCTATAAGAGAATCGGCTACCAGGGTTGCCCAAGTATTGCAGTAAATGAAGATCGATACCGTGGTTATCACATCGCCTGTTACGAGAACTTCGGCTCTTTTAATCCTGATCTTGTATATAATGTGGAGAGCATCGAAGCGGTTAACAAGGATACCGCAGGGTTCTTTCTTGAACAAAACTGTGACGCCATCATCGGTTTCAACGATAATTTTGCCATTCGACTGATCTCCGAACTAAGGAATCTTGATATCAAGGTCCCGGAGGATATCGCTGTCACCGGATTCGACAGCTCTCCGCTGAGAAAAATCTTCAAACCGAAACTGATCACTATTAGTCTCTCAACATTTGAAATGAGCTTTTTCGCAGCCCGCTGGCTCAGCGATAACATACTTCACCAGGAATCCAGAAAACTGCAGTTGGAAGTCGAAGGGCAGCTTTTGGAGGGAGAAAGTGTCAGAACATAACAGAAGGATGAAAACATCAAAGCAAAATCCCACAGCCCTGGTTACAGGAGCAACCGCCGGAATCGGCAGGGCTGTTGCCAAATCGCTTGTTAAAGAGGGTTATCAGATCGCAATTCTTGGCAGAAGAGCCGAGAGCGAAGTTGAACCCTTTTTGGAAGAGTTATGCACCCTGGATAAAGAGCGTGATCATCTCTATATCAGGGGAGACATTGCGGAAGAAACAACGCGACTCAGGGTAAAAGAGTCTCTGGCCGAATCATTCGGACATCTCGATGTTCTGGTTAATAACGCAGGGATAGCACCCGAAGTTCGCAAGGATATGCTGGACCTGACCGAAGAGGACCTTGTTTCACTTTTGCGGGTCAATCTCCTGGCTCCTTTTCTGCTGACATCCAAACTGGTTCCTCTTCTTGGCGGTCAGAATACAAGAAGTTATATCATCAATATTTCCTCCATATCAGCCTATGCGGCTTCGCCATCGAGAGCGGAATACTGTCTCTCCAAGGCGGGAATGTCCATGATGACAACACTATTTGCCACGAGACTGGTGGAGGAAAACATCCGGGTCTTTGAAATCAGACCCGGCATCATCGCCACCGATATGACCGCACCGGTGAAAGAGAAATACGACCAATTGATCCTGGAAGGATTAATGCCCATCCGTCGTTGGGGAATACCCGAAGATATCGCGAAAACTGTAACTGGAATCGTCAAAGGTTATCATCCTTACGCCACGGGAGAAGTCATCAATGTTGACGGGGGTTTCCATATCAGATCCCTGTAGTATTGAAGCAAATCTCTCCGGAAACAGCCGAAATACCGGGAAAGACAGGTAATCCGAGTGACCTGTAACCGTAGCTGTTCTGTTATTGAACTTGTTTTTGAATCATCGACATGATTTCTCAAAAAGCACCAACAGACGAATTTAAGCCAACCTTTTTGAGCTGCGAGGTTGTAGTTGTGGGATCCGGTGCGGCTGCTTTGAATGCTGCCGTGCACTTGAAAAAGCTCGGTGTGGATGAAGTGATGCTGGTGACAGAAAGACTTGGTAGCGGAACTTCAGCCAATGCGGGATCGGACAAGCAAACATACTATCGTCTGAACCCGGTAAGCCGGGAAGACAGCGTTCGGAGAATGGCAGAAGAGCTTTTTGCCGGTGGTTGCATGCATGGTGACATAGCCTATGTTGAAGCGGCACTTTCCGCCCGAGAGTTTTTCCATCTGGTGGAGGCAGGAGTGCCTTTTCCTCAAAACCGTTACGGCGGATATCCGGGTTTTCAGACAGATCACGACCTGGCAGGTCGCGGCACTTCGGCAGGTCCCAAAACATCAATCATGATGGTTGAAAAGCTCCTGGGGGAGGCCCGTAAAGAGGGCGTTGACATTCACGAAAAGATACAGGTGGTTGAACTGTTGACCCGGGATTCCGGCAAAGAGAAGAGTATTGCGGGACTTATCGCCCTGGATGGTAACCACCAACCGATTGTTATTTACGCCAATTATGTGGTTTACGGTACGGGAGGACCGGGGGTTTTATACGCGGATTCGGTTTACCCCCATTCCCAACTGGGATCTTTGGGAACCGCATTAAAAGCGGGGATCAGGGCTCAAAACCTTACGGAATCCCAGTTCGGGATCGCCTCAACCGGTTTTCGCTGGAATCTCTCCGGGAGTTATCAACAGGTTGTTCCTTGCTACTATTCCACTGCTGCAGACGGTACCGATCCCAGGGAGTTCCTGTGCGAAATCTTTCCATCCGCAGAAGCGCAATTCCAGGCTCAGTTCCTGAAGGGATATCAATGGCCTTTCGATGTCAGGAAACTCCATCCCGGGGGATCCTCCCTGGTTGACCTGGCGGTCCATTTGGAATCCGGAATCCGCGGCAGAAAGGTATATCTCGATTTCCGCAGAAATCCCAGTTTTGGTTCAACCGAGTTCAATCCTGCCATCCTGCCCCCTGAATCAAAATCATATCTTGAGAATTCAGGTGCTGTGGCCGATACCCCTGTTGGAAGATTGCGGCAGATGAATCTCCCTGCCTATCGTTTGTATAAGGAGAATGGTATTGATCTGGAAAACCAATCCCTGGAAATAGCCGTTTGTCACCAACACAATAACGGGGGTCTGGTTGGTTCGATCTGGTGGGAAACGAACATCACGAACTTTTTTTCTGTCGGTGAATGCTGTGGAACCCATGGTATTTACAGGCCTGGCGGAAGCGCACTGAATTCGGGTCAGGTTGGTTCTTTGAGAGCGGCGGAAATGATTCATTACAGAATTGATTCAAACCGACAGCCTCTTCACCGGGAAGCCTCATCGGAGATTCAACGACAGGTGGAAACGCACCTCTCGGCATACCGACTTCTGACACAGGCCGATTCCAAACTGGATATTGCCCTGGAAAGATCAACCCTGCAACGTCGCATGTCGGAAACCCTCGGCATATTCAGGGACCCCTCGGCAATTGAAAAAGCGATCGAATCAAATGAGAGAACACAACAGCAACGCAAGAACTCCGGAATCAAAGGATATTACCAGCTGGCGGATTATCTGAAAAATGAGGACCTGCTTATTACGGAACGAGCCTTTCTCGAATCAAACCGCCTGTTGTTGCAAAAAATTAAAAAAGGAAGGGGATCGTTTCTGATCGTGGATTTGGTCCGTTTTAAAGAGGATTGGGTGGAAAACCTGAACGAGATTTCCGGGCTCGATTTACCCGATTCATCCCTGAATAATATGATCATTGAATACACCTTCGATGAGAAAGGACAAAGTCGGTCCAGCCTTGAACCCGTCCGATCCCTTCCCGGTGAAGACGATTGGTTCGAAAGTGTCTGGAAAGATTATCAGGAAAACAAACACTTCCTCTAACATTAAAAAAGGATAAATATGAAACAAATTCTGGTTGTATCAAGCGGAATAGTGCATCCAAACCTGCTTTGCCGCCGGAACTTGAAAAAGGTATTGGATGACAAAACGGGTTATTCATTCAGCTATGTGACGGAGCTTGATAGCCTGTCTTCCCTGCCTGCCGGTGATTTCTCAGCCGTCATTCTCTATTTTCAACGCTCACGGATATCGGAGGAGACATTGAATGCTCTGGAGGATTTCGTTTTCAATGGAGGTGGCCTGTTTGCAATCCACTCTGCTTCGGCATCCTTTAAGCAAAGTGACCGGTACTACAACCTGATCGGGGGGAAGTTTATATCCCACGGTCCGGTCCGCGAGTTCGAGGTTAAACCGGAGCGGGATGCAGGAGGTCCGTATCCCGGTATCTCAAAATTTAAGGTCACTGACGAGCTGTATATTCACAAATACAAAGAAGACATCTCCGTTCACTTCTTCACGGAAGTCAACCAAAAAAAAGAACCCGTGGTCTGGACCCGGGAATTGGGACGCGGCAAACTGGCCTATCTGTCCCTGGGGCACCGGTCCGCTGTTTTCAAATCTCCACAGGTTGCAAATATTATCTACAACAGCCTGGACTGGATTCAGGGTGACTAATCCGGTGAACCTTAATATCTGATATGTTATGCAAAAAATGAAAATAGTCTTTGTAGGGTGTGGCGACATCACTAAGGATTCGGCGTTTATCTGCCGCCTGAGCAGAAAAATCGACTCGGTTGCCTGCGTGGATCTGGATCTCGGCAAGGCTGAGATGTTCGCAAAAAAATACAAGATCAAAAGGGCGTATAGTGATTACGAAACCATGTTGGAACAGGAGACGCCGGATGCAGTTTATCTGGCAGTGCCCCACCACCTGCATCTGCCGATGGCAAAAAAAGCTTTGGAAAATGGACATCATGTCTTGTGCGAAAAACCTGTTGCATCCACGCTGGACGAATCACTCGAACTCTGCGAAGTGTCCAGGCAGTATGATCTCAAAGTGGGAATCAACTATCAATATCGCTACGATAAAGCCTGCTATGCCATTGCTAAGGCTGCCCACGGCGGTGATCTGGGAGATCTATACTATGCCTGCTGCAATGTACCCTGGCATCGGGAAAACAGCTACTTTACCGATTCAGCCTGGCATGCCAGTCTGCAACAGGCAGGTGGAGGAACACTGATTACGCAGGCCAGTCATATCGTTGATGTGGCCATGTGGATTCTGGGTGGAAAACCCGTATCGGCTTCAGGAATCAACAAAAAAATGAAATTTCAAAACGTCGAAGTCGAAGATACGTTTATGGGAATCCTGGAGCTGGATAACGGCCGTTTGATTCAACTTTCCAGCTCCATGATTGCCGAACCCGAGCGCTGTATCACCATGGAGGTGTTTGGCAGCAAAGGCACTGGTCTCTACCAGGGGCACTTCTTCCCCAAATCGCGATTTGTCGGTGTGAAGGTGAAAAAGAAAAAGCCGCCCGTTCGAGGATTGCATGCTCTTGTTGCCAGCATCGAAGCGTTTAGACAATGGATCTTTGATGATCGCCCCTACGCGATGCCGCTGGAAAATGCATTGCCTGTGATGGCTGCAGTTGATGCTATGTATCGATCGGCTAATTCGGGGAGAATGGAAACCGTTGATGATCGATACCTGAAATATCTTGATTAACTGGAAAAAGCCATGAAGGAAAAAAGTTCAAAGGCAATAATCGACCGGATGTCACAAATCCGATTGCTTCCCTTGGTCACTATCAGTGATCTTGAACAGGTACTACCCCTATGCAGTGCACTCTGCTCGGGAGAGGTACCGATAATCGAGATTGCCTTCAGGTCATCCCTGGCTGAAAAAGCAATTGCAATGGCATCACAGGAAACGGAAATAACAGTCGGTGCGGGAACAGTGCTATCCGTCGAACAGGCCAAGGAGGCCGTGAATGCCGGGGCTGATTTCATTGTTTCTCCCTGCCTGATACCGCAACTGGTTGAATATTGTATTGATAAAGATATTCCCGTTTTTCCCGGGGTCAGTACCCCAACCGAGACTCATCAGGCCTTGAAACTTGGTCTATCGATTCTTAAGTTCTTTCCGGCTGAAGATTTCGGAGGCGTCAAAACCCTGCGGTCCTTTAACGGTCCCTTTCCGGATGTTCGTTTCATACCCTCGGGAGGTATCGATAAAAACAACCTGAAGTCGTACCTGGAGCTACCTTACATATTCAGTTGTTCCGGAAGCTGGCTGATCGACAATAATGCAATGAATCAGGGAAATTACAATGCCATCGTTCAAACCTGCAGGGAGTCTTTGAGTCTGGTAAAGCAGACAAAGGAGAATCATTCATGAAAAAGCTCCGGATAAAACCCGCTGCTGATTGTCGCTATGATCTGGTCAGTCTTGGCGAAGTGATGCTTCGATTCGATCCGGGTATTGAGAGAATACGAAATGCCGACAGTTTTAAAGTCTGGGAAGGCGGGGGAGAATATAATGTAGCGAAGAATTTAAGCAGTTGCTTCAAACAGCACACCGCAGTGATAACTGCCCTGGTAGATAATGAAATTGGCCGATTGGTTGAAGGGCGAATCCGATCCGGTGGAGTCGACACCCGTTGGATCAAATGGATGGATTTTGATGGTATCGGCGCTTCGGCCCGAAACGGACTCTATTTTATGGAGAGGGGATTCGGTATCCGTGGTGCACAAGGGTTGTTTGACCGGGGAAATTCCGCCGTATCCCAATTGACTGCCGGCGATATAAATTGGGAAGAACTGTTTGGCGTGGACGGTGTGAGATGGTTTCATACCGGTGGAATTTTTGCGGGTTTGTCCGAAACCACTCCGTCGGTTGTCGAAGAGGCGATTTGTGTTGCCCGCAAACATGGAACCGTCGTCTCATATGATCCCAACTTCCGGGCAGCGTTATGGGATCAACGTGGGGGAAAGGAGCAGAGCGAAACCGTCAATCATGCCTTTCTGCAACAAGCCGATGTTATGTTTACCGGTGGCCCCCTGTATAAAGACATTGAGTCCTGGGAAGAGACGTTACGGGATGTGGCGGTCAAGTATCCTAACCTCTCCCTGGTCGCCGCAACAGGCCGGGAGGTCCGATCTGCCACCAGGAATGACTGGGGAGCCGCTTGCTTTTCCGAAAAAGGATTTCAGAAGGCAACCGAATGGATGGATTTGGAAATTTATGATCGTGTAGGAGCTGGCGATGCCTTTGCAGCCGGGGTGATATTCGGATTAATGAAAAATGAATCCTACGAAACCGCACTGCAATATGGAATCACATTGGGAGCCCTGACCATGACCACCCCTGGAGACACATCGATGGTGAGCAGGGCCGAAGTGGAAAATGTCATGTCCGGTCAAAGTGGTGAAATTCGGAGATAATAAAGATGAAGACGAGTAGACAACGAAAACTGCATGGCAGGGGAGTCGCGATAGGTATACGTCCCACCATCGATGGTAGGCGTAATGGGGTGAGAGAAGCCCTGGAAGAAAAAACCATGATGTTGGCGCGTAATGTCGCCAAATTGATTTCCGAGTCGTTACGTACAATTTATGGCGATCCTGTTGAGTGTGTTATCGCTGATACAACCATCGGCGGTCTGGCCGAAGCAGCCGATTGTGACGCCAAATTCGTAAAGGCCGGAGTCTGTGGCGTACTGACAGTTACGCCTAGCTGGTGTTACCCAACCGAAACGATGGATATGGACCCTTTGCTGCCCAAAGCGGTTTGGGGATTCAATGGGACGGAAAGACCCGGGGCTGTTTACCTGGCAGGATTGACTTCCGCCCATGATCAAAAAGGATTACCCATTTTTAAACTCTATAGCCGCAATATCCAGGATTTGACCGATAACTCAATCCCATCCGAGATTCAAGAACAGATATTGAGTTTTGCCCGCTGTGCTGTTGCCCTGGGAATCATGAGGGGGAAATCGTATCTCTCGATGGGAGGGGTCAGCATGGGAATCGCCTCTTCCATTGTCGACAGTGATTTTCTGCAATCATACCTGGGGATGAAACACCAGCACGTCGATATGTCGGAATTTACCCGCAGAATCAATCGGGAGATATACGACCGGGAAGAGTATCTCAGGGCGCTAGACTGGGTGGAAAAGAACTGCGGAGAGATGAAAGATCCCAATCCCGAGGAAAAATCCGAAACTGCAGAACAGAAAGCGGAAAACTGGAAGACGGTGATCAAAATGGCCCTGATCGCCAAGGATCTCATGGTCGGAAATCCGGCTCTCGGTAAGGCAGGGCACCTGGAAGAAGCAGCGGGTCACAATGCAATTGCCGCCGGATTCCAGGGACAGCGTCATTGGACGGACTTTATGCCCACCGGGGATTTCATGGAGAGTGTTCTCAACTCCGGATTCGACTGGAATGGATTACGGCAACCATATGTTTTAGCGACCGAGAATGACAGCCTTAACGCCCTTTCCATGCTGTTCGGTCACCTGCTCACCGGAACAGCCCAGGTTTTTGCCGATGTTCGATCATTCTGGAGTGCGGAATCGATAGAGCGCATTACCGGTCAACTGCCCGAAGGCGAAGGAAAGGACGGTTTTATCTACCTGACGAACTCCGGAGCCGCAGCCCTGGACGGCTGCGGAGCAAGTGAAAAAGAGGGGAAACCCTGCATAAAGCCTTTCTGGGAGCTGACCGAAGAAGAGACGGAAAAATACCTGGAATCCACCAAATGGGGATCGGCCAAGCTGTGGACTTTTCGTGGAGGCGGTTTTTCCAGCTCATTCGAAACCAGGGGAGGGATGCCCATGACCATGATCCGTCTGAACCTGGTTAAAAACCTGGGGCCTGTTCTGCAGATGGCGGAAGGATATTCCATTTCGCTACCGGAACCAATTCATCAAAAAGTGGTGCAACGTACAGATCCCACTTGGCCGAGAACCTTTTTTGTTCCGAGAGTAACCGGGGACGGAGCATTTCGCGACATTTATACTGTCATGAAGAAGTGGGGTTCCAATCATTGTGCGCTCTGCTACGGACATGTTGGTTCCGACCTGATCACACTGGCCTCAATGCTACGCATTCCCGTGAACATGCACAATGTTCCGGATATAAACATTTTCAGGCCTTCTTATTGGGATGCCTGTGGTACAACGGCCACCGAAGAGGCCGATTTCAGAGCCTGCTCCCGGTTGGGACCTCTTTATGGTAGCCGGATATAAAACTCGGCAAGTTACCGGCACATCGAGCTGCTCTACCGAAGGGGGCAGGAAAACAAACGGAAGTCAATTTTCTTGAAAGGAGAGTATCATGAGTACAGGGAAGCTGACGTTTAAAACCAAACTGGGTTATGGAATGGGAGATATCTATGGTGGTGGCGCCACTACGATTATCTCCATGTATTACCTCTATTTTCTCACTGATGTCCTTCTGATCAACCCGGTTCTGGCAGGGACCGCCTTTCTGATCAGTAAAATCTGGGACGCTCTGACGGATCCCTTCATGGGGATCATCTCCGACAACACCAGAACCCGTTTTGGTCGAAGAAGACCCTATTTTTTGGCGGGAATCGTTCTGATTTTTGTCTCGTTTGTCTTGATGTGGGCGCCTGTCCCAATCCAGAGGGAAGGGCTTAAGTTTCTTTATGTCCTAATTGCCTACCTCTTTTTTTCCACTGTGTTTACCATCGTCTGGGTACCCTACAATTCCATAGCGGCTGAATTGTCCAGCGACTACGATGAACGCACCCGACTTTCAACCTACCGAATGATATTTTCCAATATCTCCGGAATTCTGGCAGGAACGATCGCCAAAGATGTTTTTGTAGATATGATGTTCGGAGATGACAAAGCCACCGGGTTCTTTGTCATGTCCATTGCCTTCGGATTGTTCTTTGCCCTGCCTTATATCGCAACATTTCTCTTCTGCAAGGAACCGCCCGAGGCCATGCTGGCGCCCAAAAAGAAGATCGGAAGCCTCAAGATATTTTTCCACGACTATCTGGTTGAACCGTTGAAATTGAGACCCTTCCGCTTTGTCGTCATGATGTATCTCTTCGGTTTTATGGCCCAGGACGCGGTCATGGCCATGGCAATCTACTTTCTCACCTATAGTCTCGGCATCTCTTCCATGATGACGCTGCTGGTTCCTGTTTATCTCTGCATGCTGATAGCCATTCCCGTGGTGGAGAGAATCAGCCTCAAAATCGGTAAACGCCTTACTTACATGGGATCCTGTATATTGTGGATTATTTCTTTTTTTCTCGTACCCTTGATCAGCAAGGATCAGGTGATGACCATCTATCTTTTCGGCGCCCTGTTCGGAACCGCTGCTGCAGGTATCCAGGTGATGGTTTTTGCCATTTTTCCGGATATTCCCGATGCTGATGAACTGTTCAGCGGCAGAAGGAGGGAAGGACTTTTTTCCGGTATCTTTGCTTTTCTGAGAAAAACCGGGGGAGCACTCGTCATGTTCTTTGTCGGAAACAGCATTCATTGGGCCGGATACAAACCACCGGTTGAAACCCATGTGGATGGGGTCCTGAAAAGTATTCCCCAACAGCAGACACCGGAATTTCAGTTGATCCTGATGCTGATGTTTATCCTCATTCCCTGCATCTTCATCCTGATCGCCTTTTTGTCCTGTTACCGCTACCCGCTCACCAAAGAATGTCATGCCAGGCTGATCGATTTTCTGAAAGCACGGCAGAAAGGAGAGGATTCGGATAGGATCAAAGCAGAAGAATCGAACCTTAAATCCATGCTGGGTTAACTGGGGATGTAAACCTTAATTCCATACACACAGTAAACTGCGAGCCTCACGATGTGAATCCAGCAATGAGGTGTTGTGTATCCATGTCCAAGCTTGCAACCAAATTGACTTGATTTGACTTAAAATGATACACATTACTAAAAGTATATCCAAAACAAGACAGGAATAATCATGCAAGTTTCAAAATGGGGAAACAGTTTGGCAATACGCTTGCCTGCCTCGGTGGTCAAAGCTTTATCTCTAAACGAAGGTGATGATGTTGAAATTCTGATTGCAGATGAACGGGTTTTTCACCTGCGAAAGAAATCCGGGAACGAGGCTTGTTTAAAGCAGTTAAGGAAATTCAGGAACAAGATTCCTGCAGATTTTAAACTTGACCGCGAAGAAGCCAATGCCCGGTACTAAAGCATTTTTTGACACCAATATTCTTCTTTACCTTTTGTCTTCCGATACAGCCAAGGCCAATTGTGTCGAATCGATCCTCAAAAACGGAGGGTTAATCAGTGTGCAGGTTTTAAATGAGTTTACCAATGTGACGCGTCGAAAGCTGCTCCTGCCATGGTCTGAGATAACAGAGATTTTATACTTGATCAGAGCCATCTGCCAAACCGAACCTCTGACAATCGACACACATGATAAAGGGAGATTCCTCGCTGAGCGATATAATCTGAGTGTTTATGATGCTATGATCGTATCAGCCGCTTTGCTTGGAGGATGCGATACACTGTATTCAGAGGATATGCAGAATAATCTGATCGTAGAGAAACAGCTACGGATTCATAACCCCTTCAATACTTAAAACCCGAGGATTCCTTTCCCCGGTCTTGCTCTCTTTTTTTATTTCAGCAGATTTTTGAGAAGATCAGGTCGATTGGTTGTGATGGCGTCGACGCCCATTCCGATCAGTTTTTCCATTTGAGTTGGATCGTCCGGTGTCCAGACGGAAACCAGCAGACCGAGGTCATGGGCCTCTGCCAACAGTCCCGGCGTCAGGTTCCTGAAGTAGGGAGACCAGACAGAACCGCCTGCAGCTTTAACCGTCCGGGGTGCCGATCCACCGAAATCATCAATGTCCATTCCGGCCAGCCAGGGAGATCCATTGGGTTGTCCCGGTTTCAAGGTGTTGAACTTGGACGCGATGATGGTCAGGTAGACGGTGGTCAGTTCGGGCGCTGAATTCTGAACATAAAGGAGATTGCGCCAATCGAAGGAGAGGATCCAGGCGCGATCTGTCAGTTCCTCTTCCCGGATAATCTCAATAGTCTTATCACAAACAAGCTCCGGTGATGGAGTTGCATCGGGTTGTTCCGGAGATGTTTTGATTTCAACAAAAAGTTTTGTCGAAGGTCCACAGGACTGTTTGAACAGCGAGGCAACCTCCCTGAAAGTAGGAATATGTTCCCCATCTGCCGCTTTCTGTTCGGGATACCTTGCAGAGTAAGGTGTATGCGCCTGTAATCTTCCCACATCAAAACGTTTAATTCTGGAAAGCGATAACTCTTTAACGACCAGTTGTACAAAAGGATCCAGCCAGTTACCGTCTTCCGTGCGAGTGATATCGGGATTCAAAGCGTAATCGTGATAAACAACCAGTTCACCGTCCGCTGTTATCAAAACATCCAGTTCGATGCCGTCTACTCCTATTTCACATGCTTTTTTGAAGCCTGCCAGGGTGTTTTCCGGTAGTAATCCGGCGGCGCCCCTGTGCCCGATAACATAAGGATTTTGGTTAGGGTGAGAAATGTCAGTCATTGATGGAGATTGAGCAAAAGCTGTGGCAGCGAACGACAGCAACAGGGCAATCAAAACTGTCAGCGCCGCATTGGGTTGGAAAGGATCGGGGAAGTGATTCATAAGGCGTTATCCGTATCGGGGAACTACACCGATTCAATAGCATCAACATCATCTCAGTTCAGTCGGTCACCGGACTGTTGATTAAATACATGAACATTTTCCGGTGCAACCCACATAGGCAGTAAATTGTTCCTGTCAAAGTGTTGAATTCCGTTGAGCCTGAGCGTCAAAGCATCCCCGTTATCCTTGAAATAGCCATGAACCAGGGTATCCGCACCCAGCTTTTCAACAAGATCGGTCCGTAGATGAATTTGAGCTTTATTTTCATCACAGATCACGAAATGTTCGGGTCGGATACCGACTGTTACGGTTTTCTCGGCAGTCTCGGTAACACCTTCGCCGGAAAGCTGTAAACCTTCACCAGATGACAGACGAATCGATTTTCCATCTCCCGCCATTTCCGCATCGAAAAAATTCATCGCCGGTGAACCGATAAATCCCGCTACAAACTTGTTGGCCGGTTTCTCGTATACTTCCAAGGGAGTACCGATCTGCCCCGCAAATCCCTTGTCCATTACGATCAGCCGATCTGCCAGCGTCATGGCTTCTACCTGGTCGTGAGTAACATAAATACTGGTAATATTAAGAGATTGATGCAAACGCCTGATTTCCAATCTCATTTGAACTCGTAACTTGGCATCGAGGTTACTGAGAGGCTCATCAAACAAAAAGAGTTTGGGTTCCCGAACGATACAGCGTCCCATGGCAACTCGTTGTCTCTGTCCACCGGACAATTGTCGGGGTTTACGGTTAAGAAGCTCACTGAGTTCCAGGATTTCGGCTGCCTTGTGCACACGATTCCTGATCTCCTCTTTGGTCATTTTTCTGATTTTCAGACCGTAAGCCATATTGTTGAACACGGTCATGTGCGGATAGAGCGCATAATTCTGGAAAACCATGGCGATATCCCTATCGGCGGGTTCCAGATCGTTTACCACCCTTTCTTCAATTTTAATGGTACCGGAGGTGATTTTTTCCAGACCCGCAATTAACCGTAACAGGGTTGATTTTCCACAACCCGAGGGGCCTAGGATGACGATAAACTCCCCGTCCCGGATATCGCAACTGATCCCGTGTAGAACCTCAACATCACCAAAGGATTTTTTGACATTTTCAATCGTGGCATTTGCCATACCAACACTCCTATTTTTCCGTTTCCGTCAATCCCTGAATAAACTGTTTCTGCATTTGCACCACCACGATAACCGGGGGAATTATCGCCAGCATGGTACTGGCCATCACCAGTTGCCACTCAACCTGCCCCTCCCCCACATCCAGCATTCTCTTGATTCCGATCAGCATGGTGTAAAACTGTTCATCGGTTGTTATCAGCAATGGCCAGAGGTATTGGTTCCAGCCGTAGATAAACAGGATAACAAAAAGGGCGGCGATGGAAGTCCGTGACATGGGGAGAACAATGTCTATAAAAAAACGTATGGGGCCTGCTCCGTCAACCCGGGCAGCCTCACAAAGTTCATTCGGAATACTCATAAAAAACTGCCTGAAGAGGAATGTGGCGGTTGCCGAAGCGATCAGTGGCAATATCAGGCCCGTATAGGAATTCAGGAGTCCCATTTTAGCCACAACCTCATATGTTGGGAGAATCCTGACCTCCACAGGCAGCATCAGGGTGATAAATATCAGCCAGAAAAAAAACAATCGAAACCGAAATCTGAAATAGACCAGGGCATATGCGGCAATCAGGGAGATGACGATCTTCCCGAAAGCAATACCCAATGCCATGATCAGGCTGTTAATCATCATCCGGCCAACCGATACTCCTACAGAGTTGGAACCGGCCGTCAGCACCGTCAGATAGTTATTAATCAATTCGTTTCCGGGCAGCATGGGCATGGGAACACTGAGTATCGTCTCCAGGGTATGGGTGGAGGCGACAAAGGTCACGTAGATCGGAAAGATTAGTACCAGGATACCCAGCAGGATGATCAGGTGTGTGATAAAGGTTAACCAGGGCTGATTTCTTACCATGATAACAACTCTCTAGTAGTGAACTTTTCTTTCAATGTAACGAAACTGAATAATGGTGAGCAGAATCACCACTCCCATCAAAATAACCGACTGGGCGGCCGAACCTCCGTAATCCAGACCTTTGAATCCGTCGTGGTAAACCTTGAAGACCATGATATCCGTTGCATGGTTGGGACCTCCTCCCGTGATTGCATCCACAACACCAAAGGTATCGAAAAAGGCATAGACCACATTGACGACAATGAGGAAAAAACTGGTTGGTGAGAGCAGGGGAAAAACAATGGTCCAGAATCTTCTGAAGGGTGATGCCCCGTCGATAGCCGAAGCCTCAATGAGTGAAGGGGGAATCGACTGAAGACCGGCAAGAAAAAAGATAAAATTATACGAGACCTGTCTCCACACCGATGCAAAAACGACCAGGAAGAAGGCTTGCCCTTCATACAACCCGTGATTCCAATCGTAATTCATGCTTTTCAGAAGATGGGAGATAATTCCCGCCGTGGGATTGAATAGAAAATACCACAATACCCCGGCGACCATGGTGGCAACGGCATAAGGCCAGATAATCAGTGTTTTGTAGACCCTGCCGGTGAACAGGACCCTGTTGGCCAGAACAGCCAGCAGCAGAGCCACGCTCATGGATGCTAAGGTTACCAGTAGCGAAAAGATGGCTGTGGTCCCTAACGACTTTCGGTAGATCTCATCCGTAAAGATGGTGGAAAAGTTGTCAAACCAGACAAAGGTACTGGACAGTCCAAAGGGATCCTGTTGCAGAACTGAAAGGAAAAGGGACTGTGATGCAGGCCAGATAAAAAAGACAAGGGTAATCGCTACCTGGGGTGCCAGCAGCATATAGGGTAGTACCTTGTTATTAAAAACAACGCGCTGTTTTTCCATTGATTTCTATTCCAAAATCCGGGATCGGATTGATGGCTTTAAACAAATCCGTTTTTGAGTTTTTAGCTAATTCATCGGTTCCGTGCAACTCTCATCAGGCAACATGTATCAATCACATGTCACCTGATGTCAACCGTTCTGTCACCTGGATCAGGACAGAGTTTAATTCGCTTTCTCGAACTGACGCAGAAGCTTGTTACCGGCCTTGACAGCGTCATTCAAACCTTCCTGGGCCGTCTTCTTGTTGTTGAAAATTGCTTCCAGTTCATTATAGATGATTCCTCTCATCTGGACGTAGCTACCAAATCTCAAGCCACGTGAGTTCGCAGTCGGCTTGTTGAGGGTCATCTGCAACAGGGCTGTTTCCGTCCCGGGATTCTTGGCATAGAATCCCTGTCCTTTGGTCAGGGTATAGGCCGCATGAGTAATCGGCAGATAGCCGGTGAACTGATGCCAGTCAGCCTGTACCTCGGGACTGGAGAGATAAGAGAAAAACCTGGCTACACCTTCGTATTCAGCGTCTGAATGGCCATTGAGTACCCAGAGGCTGGCTCCACCAATAATGGTGTTTTGCGGAGCTCCTGACTGATCCGGCCAGTAGGGCAGCATTGAGGTTCTGAATTCAAACTTTGCTCCCTTTTTGAATCCGGCATATCCGGCTGACGATTCCGTGTACATGGGGCATTCGCCGGAGACAAACTTGGCATTTCCCAGGTTTCTTCTGCCACCGTACACAAAAATTCTCTGTTTCTGCCAGTCAGCCAGTTGCTGGATATGTTTGACCTGGAGCGGACCGTTCAGCAAATACGTTGTGTCCATTCCTTCAAACCCGTTGGCTTTGGTTCCCACGGGAGTATTGTGCCAGGCGGACATGTTTTCGATATGAACCCAGGAGATCCAGGCAGTTGAAAAACCGCATTTGTAACCGGCCTTGATCAGCTTGCGAGCATAGTCGGCGACCTGTGGCCAGGTTCTGGGAGGCTTGTTGGCATCCAGACCTGCTTTCCTGAAGGCATCCACATTATAGTAAAGAACCGGGGTTGAGCTGTTGAAGGGCATGGAGAGCATTTTTCCTTCAGGGCTGGTATAGTACCCGGTCACAGTTGAAAGATAGGCATCCGGGGTGAAAATCTCGCCCGCATCGGACATCAGTTTATAAACCGGCTTGATAGCTCCTTCCGCAGCCATCATGGTGGCGGTTCCAACTTCAAACACCTGCAGAATATGGGGCTGGGTTTTGGAACGAAAAGCAGCAATACCTGCAGTCATGGTATCTGCATAGTTTCCTTTGTAAACGGCAACGAGCTTGTACCTGGACTGCTTGGAATTAAAACCGGCTGCAATCTCATTGACCTTTTCGCCCAACCGGCCACCCATCGCATGCCACCACTGAATTTCAGTTGCGGCTAATGCCTGGGATGCTGCCAGAGCGAAAACGGAAAAAAACAACAACGCTTTTTTAAATTTCATCATTTCATCCTCCTTTTGTTTGAAATGAATTCATTCGCAATTAGGGAATATCACCTTGATTTAAGCTTCGAAACCCAAAAAACGGTGACGAGACAAAACAAAAATGACAAATCATGACTTTTGCTACTGAACAGTATACCCGCTGTCCAGAGATCAAACCATTTCCATATCGATTCCAATGGAGATGTTTTATCACATTCTATATTTAAAATTAAAACGGTAGTCAAATAAATATAATATATCGATTCCATTAATAAATTTAATCTTGTACTGTCATCTCAATAAAAAACACTTATGGTATTTTCGCAGTCGGCTGATTTGTCTGGGAAAAAAGTAAATAGAGAAATTTATCGTCCAACAGGGGTGATCTGTATGGAAATTGAATGGGGCGATTTCTGATCCAAATCTAATGGAATTTTCACCAATTTTTAACAATCCGGATTTCCAACCCGGCTCTATCGCGGGTGAAGATCGAACAGCGGAAAAATGAACCTTTACCAGCTCAAGATATTAATTAAAATTGTAGAAACCGGCAGCTTCAGCGGCGCTGCCAAAAATCTTTCACAGACCCAGCCCGGTGTCAGTATCGCTGTTAAAAAACTGGAGAGCGAACTGGGCATCAAACTATTCTCCAGAAATCAATACCGGGCTCAATTGACGGCCGAAGGCAACGCCATCTACCAGAAAGCCAAGCGGATCGTTCAGCAGTCGGATGAACTTTTGAACCTGGGAAAGCAACTTTCCAGCGGAATCGAACCGGAAATCTGGATTGCCATCGATTCGCTGTTCCCGACATCCATCGTGATCGACCTCTTTAGACACTATGTGGAAACCTATGCGGAAACCCGGTTCGATCTGTCAATAGAGTATGTAGGCGGAGCCAAGGACAGGTTGATGACAAGTGATGCCAACATGGCGATTTTCTCCAAGGATGAGATTGTCGCGGGGCTGGAATCCAAACCGCTGATGAAGGTTCACTTGTTTCCGGTTGCGGCTCCCGATTATCCGGCTGCTCGCATGGACAAGGAACTGAATGACGAGGAACTTAAGCAGCATATCCAGGTGATTGTCGGTGACAGCAGCAGAAGCGTTCGCCAGGAGACCAATCCCAATTATCCCACAGGCGCCGTGGGTTTACTGAAGGATGGAAAGCATTGGATAGTGAACGAAAATACCATTAAAAAAGAGATCATCATGGCTGGGCTCGCCTGGGGGCGTTTGCCGGAATACCAGATTCGGGAAGAACTCGCCACCAGAAGGTTGGTACCTCTTAAAACGAGAACCGTCAAACCGGTGGAAGTAGAAATGCATATCGTTCGAAAAAAAGGACGATTTACCGGATCCATCTCCGAACACATCTGGAAAGAGATTCCGCTGGTTAGCCAGCAGTATGGGAAGAACTGAATCCAAAACATTCCATCCTCAAAGTAACGTTACTTTGGTATGTTTCATCTTTTATTTGAAAGTAACGTTACTTTTCTCCATATTCATACTTCAAATATCTTTCTTCGATTTTCTAAGCCCCCTTAACAACCGGTTTCACTATGCCCTCCATTTCGTTGGCATATCTGCTGCAGAAGACTCCAGTTCAGGTTTTAAAAACGAATACGGCTGTTACTCGTGACCACTTAACGTTTGTCAGGTTCAGGTTTCGGGGCCATGACTGTGATCCCGTTCTGACCACATGACAAAAATCCGTGACAGTCGCTGCGCTTTGACAGGATGAAAACCCGGGAATCGGGCTTGGTTATACAGGTTTCAAGTCCTGATTCTTCGGCTTTTGAGCAAGAGAAGCAATCTGCTTTTAATCATTTTTTATGGAGATGAATCGGTGAATTCAATGAAGAACCCAGAATATCAAGCGGAACTATACAAAAATTTTTACATCAAAACCGAACGCACCTTTACCAGGCTGAGAAAATATGCCTGGTTGTTTCTCTTTGTTGCCCCATTGGGAGCCTGGTGGTTTCCGGAGATAGGTCTTTTGATCATTCCACTCATGCTGACCCTTACCATAATGGCATTTTTCAACGGCAAATACTGGTGTGGCAACATCTGCCCGCATGGCAGTCTTTTTGATGGTGTGATTCTTTCTATCAGTAAAAACCGTGCAATTCCAGGATTTCTGAAAAACCGCTGGTTTGCGGCGGTGATATTCACCTGGTTCATGGTGATGCTCGGTATCCGGCTGGTAAAGGTTATGTCGCTTTGGGGGGAAACATCGTTTCCGGCAAAGCTGGGCTATATTTTCACCATGAACTACACCGTGGTAACCATCATTGGGTTGCTGATGGCCATATTCATTACTCCCCGCAGTTGGTGCTCATTTTGTCCCATGGGAACGATGGAGAAGCTCTCTTACAAGCTGGGGAAACTTACCAAATTCAATACCAAAACAGACCGCAAGGTTAGTGTTGCTCATGAGGAGATGTGCCATAAATGCGGGAAATGTTCGCGGGTTTGTCCGGCCCAGCTAACACCCTATCTTGAATTTGATGAGAACGGTCAGTTCTCAAATGAAAACTGCATTCGCTGCGAGACTTGCGTTAACAACTGTCCGGCAAAAATTCTGTCCGTCAGGAATGCCGAAGGCGCCAAATCGGAGCGACAAAACATCGATCTTGAAGGTTATCGCGAAAAGGTTCGTACCGACGCCGAAATAACAGAGATTACCGATTTAACCGACGACACAAGGCGTTTCACTTTTAAGCTCCTGAGGGACAGAATGAAGTTTAAGGGCGGACAGTTTATCCTGCTAAAAATCCATAAAGACCCCGAAATGTTCAGGGCATATTCCATCGCCGGTTATACTGAGGATGGAACCGAGTTCAATGTCATCGTGAAAAAGGCGCCGAACGGCTTTGGAACCGGCATCATTTTTGACGCATTCAGGGTTGGTGATGTGATTGAAGTCGAAGGTCCGCTGGGTGATGAGATTGTCATCAAGAACGGGGATAACAAACTTCTCTTCATCGCCGGCGGAATTGGTATTACCCCGTTTATTCCCTTGGTGGATGAAGCTTTAAGAGATGAAACCATTGAATCGGTAAAGCTGGTTCACGGGGTTAATTTCAAGAAAGATTTTATACATCAAGAGCAGTTTGAAAAAATGACCACCGATGATGAACGTTTTCAATACTACCCCGTAGCAGCATCCTGCGAAACCTGGAATGGTGAGAAGGGATTTGTAACGGATGTGATCGATAAGCTCAACATCGATAACAGTCATAAGGTGCTGATGTGCGGTCCGCCGCCCATGATTGATGCCTCCCTCAATGTTCTTCAAATCAAACATGTGGATCGTGAAAACATCTACTATGAAAGCGCTTAGCACCTCCTTTTTGTTCAATACCGGGTTATGATATGATTTCCCGGTAAAAACAAAAAATCGGAAAATGATGATCCGGATGTTGTCACAAGGAAGAGATTTACATCGATCTTCTCAAGACCGGTTACAATCGATGAAAATTCCAAACAAAACCCCGCTCACCCCGCAAACCGATATCAACGGGGAAAGCCATAACGCGGTATTTCAGCCTTGCCTCAATCAGGAAGCAGGCTGAAAAATACTGCTTTAAGTTGACACACAGACAAGGAGTTTTCATGTTATTACAGCTATCCACCTGGCAGGAGACCGAAGCCTATCTAAAACAATCAACCGGAATCATCATCCCCATCGGATCGACAGAGCAGCACGGACCCATGGGGTTTATCGGTACCGACGCCATCTGCCCCCAACGGGTCGCCGAGGAGTTGTCGAATCGAACGGATATAATGGTCGCCCCGACACTACACTATGGAATGTCCCAGCACCATTTGGAATTCCCCGGCAGCGTAACCCTTCGTCCCACAACATTGATCGCCATGATAAAGGATATCATTTACTCACTGGCCCGGCACGGCTTTACCCATTTTTACTTTCTGAACGGTCACGGTGGTAATGTAGACAGTCTTAAAGCGGCTTTTTCTGAAATTTACAGTGAGGCCAGTCTGAACGCAGAATCAAGTCCTCTTCATTGTTCAATAGTGGGTTGGTACGAGGGAAAACGGGTATCAGCGCTGGAAGAGAAGTATTTTGGCGACGCCAATGGCAGTCATGCTACCCCGAGTGAACTCTCTTTGAGTTTTTACGTTCATCCCGAAGCTGCAAAATCGGCAAAAATGGATCCGGAAATCCCACCCGAGGGTGATTTCAGAGATGCCGCTGACTACAGAAAGCAATATCCGGATGGAAGAATCGGATCCAATTCCGGCTTGGCAACAGCAGAGATAGGTGCCGAACTCTGTGAGGGGGCTGTTGAGGATGTTATGGAGAGCTATCAGGAGTTCCTTTCATGAATTGCAGACTTCTCCGCACCGCCGGATCTGGGTCCACGGTATAGCCGAATCCCAGTTCCACCGCCAGGTATCCCTGGTAACCCGCTGATTCCAATTCCTGAAAAAAGGGAGTGAAATCCATAACTCCCTCTCCGGGGACCAGGTGATCATCCGTTAAACCGCTATTATCATCCAGATGGTAATGCACGGGTATCTCTTTCAGGCGGCCGGGCACATCGGTCAGACATTCCTGATTGATGTGAATATGCCCCGTATCTGCAAGGATCCCCGTGTTTTCAGGATTCCCCAGATCTTCAAGAACCTCCAAAGCATCATCAATAGTCACAATCAGATCAGACTCCCAGCGATTGGCCGGTTCTATTAATACCTGCAGTGGCATTTCCCCGGCAAATTCGATAATCTGCCGGAAACTGTCCAGCATCTCCAGGCGGGCTTCTCGCCTGGATTGACCATGCATGCTGAATCCCGGACAAAGGCTGATGGATGGGGAGCCCAGTTTAACTGCCACCTCAATATTATGCTTGATATAATCAACACTTTTTAATCGCACCTGCCGGGAATCTGCCGCCAGGTTGGTCGGGTAACGAAATTGAGCGGGAATGAAATTGGATATACCGATTCCCTCACCATCGATAACGGACTTAACCTCATCGATCACCGGGCCGGTCATGTCCTCCCAATAGGCGTGAGGTCGTCCTCCCCAGATTTCAACGGCGTCATAACCGAATTTTGCATAGCGACGAATGGTTTCGGTTAAGGGATACCGATAATGAACAAAGGTTGAACAGCTCGTTTTCATTTGGCCTCTTGCTGATAAAGTCGAATAAAACAAATAAATCCAGGTGAATGAGCTTAACAGCCCGGTTAAAGCTTTTAAGATGGTAAAATCCTGTCCCGTGTTCAAAAAAAGAAGTCGACTGTTTAAATCACCGGAACCACCCGATTTGCCGGCGATTTATATACTTCCTGCAAAACCAGGGCTCCGGCTCCCCTGGCATTGTTGTACGGATTCCACTCCTGGACCACAAACTGCGTATCCCAATCCATGGATTCGAACAGGCAATCGGCAATAGTCCGGTGCATTGGCTCGAAAAGCAATTCTCCCGCTTTTACCCCTTTTCCCGAAAAAATAATCAGTTCGGGATTAAACAGCTTGATCAGGTTGGTTATCCCCATTCCCAGCATTTTCCCGGCCTTAGCATATATATCGCATAAGCACTTTTCTCCCGCTTTCGCTTTGTCGATGATTTCTTCAATGGTGATCCCCCCGGGATCATCGGGTTTCCAAAGGCCCTTTTTCGCCAGAATCCCGGCATCTCGCAGAATGGCATTGTTTCCGGCAATTGCTTCCAGACACCCCTGCCTTCCGCATCGACAAACAGGGCCTTCCGGATCAACGATCATATGCCCGAATTCGCCTGCTAGCCCGCTGCTACCCCTGTAGAGCTGTCCGTTAATGACGATTCCGCTTCCGATACCGTGCTCAAGATTGACCATTGTGAAATCGCTACAACCTCTCCCCTTACCAAACCACTGTTCACCGATAGTGATTGTATTTGCGCTGTTTTCGATATAGGTGGGAACTTCTAGCTGCTCCGAGACCAGATCCCTGAGATTGACATTTCTCCATTGGTAGTTGGGCAGAAACTGGACAGATCCCGATTTCGAATCCACCAGTCCCGGAAGCGCTATCCCCACTCCAGATATCTGGTTTTTGGCAAGGTCACTTTTCCAGATGGCTTTCTGAACTGCCTGTACAATCTCTCCTGCTATCTCTTCCGGAGATGCGATACCGGCCGGGAGATCCCTTTTTGCAGAAATCAGAATATCTGCCTGCATGTTGATCACCACCACGCTGATCCTCTGAATGGACAGAAATACCCCGATAGTATAGGCACCATCGGGGTTTATCGCCAGAAGTATAGGACGACGGCCACCGATCGATTTTCCTTCCTGTTTTTCGAACAGCAGTCCTTCCTCAATCAGTTCGGCTGTGATACCGGTAACAGAGGCCTGGCTCAAGCCGGTCTTTCTGGCAATGTCGACCCTGGACATGACCCGCGCCTCCCTGATGCTGTGTAAAACTTTGAAACGATTGATGGCCCTTATCAGTTGTTTATTGGCTGCGGCTGTTTCGCTCATTTTTCATTTTCAGTTTGAGATCGAACTTCTTATTTTAAATAATGAAGAAAGTATCGAATTGTGGTCAATGTTCTGTCAATGATTTTTACGTCTCAAGACTTCATCAAGGGAAATTTTTATTTTAATTAACAGAATGATAACTTAAGTGTCTTTCCCTATTATTGACATAGAGCTAACGGCTCCGTACTTTATTTTTATGTTGAATCAAGTTAAATCAAACTCAAAACATCCGAATCTGTCGCCCTGACAGGTGACCTGTAATCCCGGTACGACAAATTCCCGTAAATCGTCCATTGCTTCTTTTTTTGAACAATACAAAGGGAAGACAACAATAAAATCCACTCAATTATCATGAAACCATTCTTATCAGACAGTTTTTTACTGCAAACTCCTACCGCGGAGAAACTCTATTTTGATTGGGTGGAAGAACTGCCCATTTACGATTATCATTGCCATCTTCCCGTACGGGAGATTGCAGAGAATCATCGGTTTGAGAACCTGACCCGGATCTGGTTATACGGAGATCATTATAAATGGCGCGCCATGCGGGCTAATGGCATTGATGAAGAATTGATCACTGGTTCCGCTTCCGACAGGGAGAAATTTCTGGCCTGGGCCGGGACGGTTCCCATGACCGTCAGAAATCCTTTGTATCATTGGACTCATCTGGAATTGAAGAGAACTTTCGGAATTACGGATAAACTGCTTAACGAGGAAACTGCGGATGAGATTTATGACGAATGTAACGAACAACTGAAAACGGATGAAAATTCGGTGCATGGACTGCTAGAAAAAATGAATGTTGCCGTAATCTGCACAACCGACGATCCGCTGGATGATCTGGAACACCATCAACAACTGGCAAAGGATCCTTCGTTGAAAACGGAAGTTTTCCCTGCCTTTCGACCTGACAAAGGGTTGAAGATCGACAATCCCGATCAGTTCAACCAATGGGTTGATCAACTGGCATCCCTGACGGGGGCTGATCCGGAAAGCTATGATTCCTATCTGGAAGCCCTGGAAAAGCGTGTCGAGCTCTTTCATCAGGTGGGGTGCCGAATCAGCGACCAGGGAATAGATGACTTCGCGTTCGTGACGGGCAACCATTCCGATGTGAAAAATATATTCAAAAAGGCACGGAAAAATGAAACCCTCAGTCAATCCGAAGTCATCAGATTCCGATCTGCCGTCTTGTTGGAGTTGGGCAGGATGTACGCGGATCGGGACTGGACACAGCAGTTCCATATCGGCCCCATTCGAAACACTAACAGTCGGATGTTTGAGCGATTGGGTCCTGATACCGGATTCGATTCCATGGGAGACTTGAACTATGCAAAACCTCTGGCCGACTTTCTTGATCATCTGGATCGAGGAGGCAAGCTGGCCAGGACTATCCTCTATACCATCAACCCCAAGGATAACGAGATGCTGGCAACCATGACGGGTAATTTTCAGGATGGTTCCGTTGCCGGCAAGATCCAGTTCGGATCCGGGTGGTGGTTCAATGATCAGAAAGACGGTATTGAGAGGCAACTCAATGCTCTCTCACAAATGGGATTGATCAGCAGATTTGTAGGGATGTTGACCGATTCCCGCAGTTTTATGTCCTTCCCTCGTCATGAATACTTCAGGCGCATACTCTGTAACCTTTTCGGAAATGATATTGAAAACGGCGAACTTCCCAATGACCCGAAACTCATCGGCGGTATTCTCCGGGATATCTGTTATGACAACGCCCAGCGCTATTTTAGGCTCACTTGATCCGAAGATTGTGTTTGAATGATGAAGGAGCCGCATAAAATCTCTCATGCCCGACCCCCCAAAAATCAAGTGGGAACCTCCCCTCACTTGACCTCGGCGCTTTCCCGAGGATCTTCCGGATGCCCTTGAACCTTCTAAAAAGGGCTTTGGCAGCTCCAACTACCGGAAATTGTTATTTCGGGTTGATTACCGGCTCCTCCTCTTTTCGCATTGTTTTTCGGTTTCCCGTTTTTCGCCAGTCATCCGGGTTGAAGACTCCCATCAACAACTGTTACAAACCGGGCTAATCGAGACAGATGCAGCCGCAGATGACTGAAATAGAAAGCGGTTGACTCAATCGGGTTTTGCTTTGTCAGTTTTGATTTGTTGCCATACAATATAGATCCATCGATCCAAACCGGTCATTTGGTTGGATAAGCAGTACTTCGAGAACTCGTTTTCATTCCGGCACAGTAATGATAATCCCTCGTCGCTTAATATCGATCATCACCCTTTGCCTTTTCCTGATAATCGGCTGCAGCCAGACTCCTTCGGAAAGAATCCCGCCAAGAGCTGTTAAAGGTGTCCTCAATCTTGGCAATTGGGATTTCGAGAAAGACGGTCCTGTCAGATTAGACGGGGAATGGGAGTTCTTCTGGAAAGAGCTTCGTGAATCGACCGGTCTGTCCGGCATTAATGATCATTCGAAGCATCACTATATTGACTTGCCCAATCATTGGAATGATTACCGATATAAAGGGACCAAACTTCCACATCTTGGGTATGCAACCTTTCACCTGACCATTATTGCTGACCAGTTTCCCGGGAAATCCGCATTCAAGCTGAAGGAGTTTTTTTCCAACTACAAGCTGATAGTGAATGGCGATGAAGTGACTTCAGTGGGAGCCGTCGGTTCATCAAAGCGGACATCCATTCCTGACAATCTTCCGCAAGTGGCCGAACTGGAAACTTCGGGTAATAGGCTTGAAGTGTACCTTCAGGTTTCTAATTTTCACTATCACCGGGGCGGTCCGATACGTGACATTACTTTTGGATCAGCGGACCAGATCAACCGGCTGGTCAGAAATCAGACCCTGACGGAGGTTTTTCTCTTTGGCAGCATACTGATCATGGGATTGTATCACCTGGGATTATATCTTGTTCGCAGGAAGGACAAATCACCCTTATTCTTCGGAGTATTCTGTATCATCATCGCGGGTCGCCTTCTGCTGACAGGTCAGACCCTGTTGTTGGAATTCTTTCCGGGAATAGGTTATGAAGTCATGGTCAGAATGATCCATTCAGCATTTTATCTGTCGGTACCTCTTTTTGTTTTATTTGTATATTCACTGTTTCCGCAGGAGTTTAACAGGAAAATTCTCACCCCGTTTTTGATCCTGGTCGGAGTGGTGCAATCAATCGTCTGGACGACACCTGCCCTGATTCATACCAATCTGATGCGACCCTACCAACTCGTCACCCTGTTAATCCTTGGTTACGCGTTGATCACCGTCCTGATCGCAATCAGACGAAAAAGAGAAGGCGCTGTAATTTTTGTAACCGGTATTTTGATTCTGCTGTTAACGGCGGTAAATGACATACTGTTCAACAACAATATCATACAAACCGGTTACTATGCACCTTACGGGTTTTTCGGCTTTATCTTTTCCCAGGCATTTCTGCTTTCCAAAAAGTTCTCCAAAGCCTTTTCAACGGTTGAAGCCCAGAAGTCCGCACTCACCGAAACCAACCTGGCATACGAAAACGAGATTGTTGAACGCAAAAAGGCGGAAGATAAATTCAGGAGCATTTTTGAAAATTCAACAGGCGGTATTTTTCAGTTGACAACAGACGGTCGCATTATCACGGCAAATCCGGCGGCAACCAGGATTCTGGGTTATGCGGATGAAAGGGAAATTGTTGCGAAACTCACTAACATTGACCAGCATGTTTTTGCAGATCCGAAGGAATTTAAAACCTTGTACGAACGAATTGAGAGGGATTCATTTGTAGAGGGATTTGAAAGCAGAATCAATACTAAAAACGGATCGGAGAAGTATCTTTTGATTAATGCCCGCAAAGTAACGGATGCATCGGGCTCTACTCAGTATTATGAAGGAAACGTTGATGATATTACTGAAAAAAAGCAGGCGGAAGCGCTTAAAATAGAGCGTGATGCAGCCGATGCAGCCAATCGTGCCAAAAGTGAGTTTCTTGCGAACATGAGTCACGAGATCAGGACACCCATGAATGCGATAATGGGATTTGCCGAAATCATCAACGGAAAAGTCACGGACAACTCCATCAGGCAGCAACTTGCCGCCATTATTTCCGGTGGCAAAACCCTGTTGAGAATTATCAATGATATACTTGATCTTTCTAAAATTGAGGCCGGAAAACTGGAAATACAACCGGGTGTTGTCTCGCTGAAAAACACCATATTTGAGATCAGGCAGATGTTCTCTTTCAAACTAAAAGAACAACAGCAGGATCTTATAACTGAGCTGGATCCCGAACTACCGGAATTCCTGATCCTGGATGAAACCAGGTTCAGCCAGATCCTGTTCAACCTTGTCGGCAACGCCGTTAAGTTCTCGGATGAAGGACCAATAAAACTGACCGGACTTTGTGGTGAAAAAAAGACCGACAGCCCGGAAATTACCCTTATCCTGAAAGTTGAAGACAAGGGAATTGGTATTCCCCCGGATCAGCAATCAAGAATTTTCGATGCTTTTGCGCAACGAAAAGGCCAGAACTATGCCAAATTTGGAGGAACGGGGCTTGGCCTGGCCATTACGAAACGATTGGTGGAAACCATGGGTGGTACGATTTCGGTTCGAAGCAATCCGGGTGAGGGAAGCTGTTTTGAAGTCAACCTGCCCGACATACCGGTGGCTGATCCCGAAGAACATGTCAAGGATAAGGAGGTTTCGGATTATCGGAAAACCAGGTTTGAAAGTGCCACCATTCTTATCGCAGATGACGTTAAAGAGAACAGGGAGTTGCTTAAAAGCTACCTCGAAGATCAGAATAACCTGAACCTGATCGAAGCAGAAAACGGCAGGGAAGCTTTGCGCATGCTGGAAGAAAACCAACCCGACCTGATACTGATGGATATGAAAATGCCGGAATTATCAGGGTATGAAGCCATCGAACGGATTCGCATGGATGAAAGCCGGCAGCGAATTCCCATAATTGCGGTATCAGCATCGGCCATGTTTGAAGAGGAGAGCCGATTTAAAAAATCCGGAGCGGATGATTTTATCCGCAAACCGTTATCAAAGGCAGACCTGTTTGCCTGTTTGGTAAAATACCTTGATGTTGAAAGCGGGGAAAAACTTCAGGACAACACAACCGCTGATATTCTCACCCCACAGGATACTATCGACAAAGCCGGCAATCCAACCACTCGGGAAGACCTGATAGCACTCAGGGATTTCCTGACCTCCCAGGTATTCGAAAGGTGGCAGAATCTGAAAGAAAGAATGATCATGGATGAAATCATGACTTTTGCCATATCCATCATAGAAGCGGGTAAAACCTTCAATTGGAAACGACTATCAGATTGGGGGCAATCCATACACCAACTCTCGGATGATTTTGACGTTAAAAACCTGACCGATCAACTCAATCGATTGCCTGAACTGATAGATATCCTGAACAAAACGATCGACAAAGATTCCAAAGGCATCCAATGACCGAACAAACGACTCGATCACGTGCTGAAAAACCCCTTGTTCTTATCATAGATGATCTTCCACAGAACTTACAAATTCTGGGGAACCTCCTGAAAAAAATTGATTGCAGGGTGGCAATATCCACCAGTGGAAAACAGGCCCTGGAGATGACCGAAAAAATGGATATTGACCTGGTATTGCTTGATATCCTCATGCCTGAAATGGACGGATTCGAGGTTTGTACGAGGATGAAGCAAAATCCCCGAACTTCCGACATTCCTGTGATATTTCTGACTGCAGCCAGAAAAGAGTCCAATGATATTGTTGAAGGTTTTCGCAAGGGCGCTGTCGATTATATCACCAAGCCGATAAACGAAGAGGAACTGATTGCCAGGGTCAATACCCATCTTGAACTGAAGCGCAGTCGACAGACGATTCTCAAAAAGAACCAGGAACAGAATGAATTGCTTCACATTCTCTGCCATGACCTGGTAAATCCGTTCAGCAATCTGGAGAGCCTGTTTGAACTTTGTGAAGAGGATATGAGCCTGTTCGGAGACGTTTTCGATAATTTAAAAATCTCCGTAAAAAACGGCCTGGCTATCATCGACCTGGTGAGAGAGATGAGCATACTTGAGGAGGAAAACGGCAGTTTAACCCTCACAGCGCAAAATCTCCTGGAAGCGGTAACTGAATCACAAAGTATGCTTAAACACCGTTTTGAATCCAAAAAAGTAGAGCTGGATATACAAATCAAGAACGAAACCTGGGTCATGGCAGAGAGAACCTCGTTGGTCAACTCAGTCCTTAACAATCTCATGACCAATGCTCTTAAATTTTCATACCCGGGCAACAGGGTGATCATATCCGCTGATCAGAACAGTGAGACTACCAGATTGATCGTCAAGGACAACGGAATAGGAATGACACCATCTTTGGTTGAGGAACTATTCGAAATCAGCAAACCTGTCAGTCGACCGGGAACCCAGGGAGAACAGGGAACCGGATTCGGAATGAGGCTGGTAAAAAAATATGTTTCTGCATATGGCGGGACAATAGAAATCAGATCATCTGATAATATCTCCCATCCTCAAAATCATGGCACTGAAGTCATTATCAATTTCCCCTTAATCACGCCTGGGGAACAAAAGATGTTCGAACGTGGTCCAAATCAGAAATGTTCCCCTGCTTTCCGGTAGAATTCGGTCCCATATTGATAGTTCATTGTGTCAGGAAGAATATCCCTCAAGAATTGACCTGTCAGAACGGCTTTTTGCTGATTATTATCCGGGTTCTGCAACCTGAGCCTGATAATGGCATCCGGGTGGATTTCGGCAGTCCTTGATCGTAAAACTCCTTCCAACATATTAGCTCCAAGCTCTCCTTCAATGAGCAGATCTACCATGGGTCGGGAGGGAAGCCTGATAAAGCGTGCCTGGTCCAGGCTCCAGGTGTTTCTTTTATCAGGAGTAAAATCCAGTTGAAAAAAGCCTTTGGATTCCTCTCTTTCCGCAAATGAGGTCCGTTCCGTGGATCCGGGATAGATTACTTTTCTGGCGGTGACTAAATGAGACGGATGATCAGTGAGAATCTGCCTGCGATGAATATGGCCGCAAAGAGTGGCCGCAAACGCTTTCGGAATATCCTTCAGATTTATTGTGTCCTTCCGATTTCTAAAGGTAAAATCAGAAGGTCCTACACTGGCGCCTTCGACCGCCTGATGCAGAATCAGGAGTCTCAGATCAGCGGAATATTGCTGCCACCTCGTCGCTTCCAGATGCTCGGTAAATCTCTTTCGAACATCACCTCTTTCACAGGGGAAGCCGGAGAGACTAAGGATAGCTCTTTTGGTCTTAAGAAGAAAGGTGCGGGGAATATCGAAGAGATGAATCCCGGGGTGATCGAGCAGTTCGGGAAGAGGCAGTCGTGAGCGTTCATGGTTACCCGGAACGATAAAGACCGGGATACCGGCCCCTGCAACCACCATCAATCTTTCATATGATTCCTTGACAATCTGAGGCGATACCTTGCTTCTGAAAAAGAAGTCCCCGCCATGAACCACCAGGTCGGGTCGTGTTTTCAGGGCAAAGTCCAGTACTCTTTGATAATTGGCAAAAAAATCCGCACCTCTCCTTCTCCTAGTTACCCGGGGTTTGATCGGATAATCAAATCCCAGGTGCGTGTCACCAAAGAGCAACACCGTTAAACCAGACCTTTTTCCTCCAGTCATAAATCCTATTCTTCTTTTAGTCGCCAGACATATTCAACAGAGATCAAACTGAACATATGTACACTATCTGATTCATCGGAATCATACAACCCGATTATTACGGAAACCAATTCTCAATCCCTTTACTGCTGTGTCTTTATTTTATCTATCAACCCAAACTTCAACCAGTATGTTCAAGTAAGGGTTGATCAGTTATTGGTACAATTTGTTGTCGTTTTATGAATACATGCCGGCATTCATGCAGGAAGCAACCTTTGGGACTGCGGTCAAGACTTCAATCAAAACAAAAGGGGTAATCATGGATTTGATAGCAAAAATCGATAAAGAAGAGGTGAAGGAGCTCTTTTCAAAAAACTGGCTCACACACGATGCCATTTGGTATGGAACCTGTGTCCAGGAAATGGGGCAGGAAAAAGCAAATGAAATCAACAAGGTTGCTGCAAGGACAATGGCAACCATGGAGATGGGGCGGATTCTCAAACTGATGGGAATGCCGAAAGATCCGTCTGTTCAAACCTTCGATGAGTTGAAGGAGATTGTTGATACCGCAATGAGTGCTGTAAAGGCAAAGTTTATGATTTTCGACTACGGTTTTCCGGAAAAAAACGTGCTGCGGGGAAAATACAATCGATGCTTCGCGTTTGACGGCCTAAGCAGATTCAACCTGACAGAAAAATACGAATGCGGGATTATTGAGCGAATCAAGGGATGGCTGGACCATCTTAAGGTTTCATACGAGGTTGTACCGGATTTCAAAGGTTGTTTGATGGCATCCGAGGGAAAATGCGAGATAGACTTCAGATTCGACCTGGCCTAGAAGCCTTGCAACAGTTTATTTGCAGGGAAGAAAGCCGGGCAACTGCCACGCTTGTCCGGCATTCCCTTTGGTGAGGTGCATGGCTATCAAAATGGGATCGGTTGAGTGTCGGAATCCCCACCGGATCAATGTCTTCTGCGACAGCAATAGTGGGATTATTATTAAAACCACCGCCTTTCTCATCAAACTTGAAGGATTTGGGGATGATCTCATGGGGATCCTTCACCTTCGATAAATCATCCAATGTGGATTCGCAGGAGATCATTACCAGATTGCATCTCTTCTGTAATGCTTGATACATCGATAATTGACCGGTTTGTTCATGAAAAAGGATCGGGCTTTAACATATACTTACAATAAACACTATTCTGCATCCTAATTTCGAAAGAGAAGTATATGGAAAGTAAAACTGCATTTTTGTGTGATATATTGCCTTTCGTTCCGTCGAAATCAAATGGTCGGGAGATCATGAACAGTGAAGAAGATATTCAGTTTACACTTCTTCATTCCTCCTTGAATGCGGCCCCTATTGGGATCATGATTGCCTATGCTCCCGACGTACGGATATCGTTTATCAACAAGGCCGCTTTCGCCATTATGGGGTATCATGATAACACATCCCTTGATAACTCACGGGAGATCCTTCCCCATGAGTGGGAAATATTCCACGTTGATGGCTCAAAACATGAAGAAAGTGAACTACCGCTATCCAGATCAATCAAAAAGGGAGAGACAATCAATAACAGTCTGGCAATAATCCACCGACCGGATGGAGAACCGCGATTCCTTCGCTACAGTTCGGCGCCGGTGATTAATAGCGAACATGAAATCTATGCCGGGATTGTTCATTTCGTTGATGTCACGGATGAGATCCTTATTCAAAAACGACTCGAGGAGAGTGAAGCCAAATATCGTCGCTTGATTGAAGAGGCCCATGATGGTGTCATTATCATCAGCAAAACATTGATTAAATTTGCCAACAACGAATTTGCCAATCTGATTGGCAGACCTAAAAAAGAGCTGATCAACACCTCCATTTTTGAGTACGTCGTTCCCGGTGATCATGCAACCGTGACCAAACACTATAAGGAACGAATCAAGAACGGCGAGCCGGTTCGTCAAATGAAGATCAAAGGAGTTGAGGATAATGGCCATCATGTTGATGTTGAAATCAGCGCCAGCATGATAACCTTTGAGGATAAACCGGCAACTCTGGCTTTTATCAGAAATATTACCGATCACCGAAAAAGTGAAAAGGAGAGAAAATCGATGAGTGGAAATACTCACCCCTATTCGATACCGGGACAAGGAACCAAATTTGCTGTTTATCTTCCTGTTGCAACCAGTGAACCCGAGACTGGCGCAGGTTCATCGGAAAAGATTCTGCCAGGCAATGAGCGAATCATGATTGTTGATGATGACGATGCCAACGTATTATCCATTTCCGGTTTGCTTGAAGATATCGGATATGCAACTTTTGGATTCACTGACAGCCAAAAAGCATTAGCATCCTTTAAAGAAGCTCCGGACCAATATGACCTGATCTGCACCGACTACACCATGCCCAATCTTTCCGGTATCAGTTTGGCAAAAAGTATATCCAAAATCAGGAACAATATACCCATTCTTCTCATATCGGGGCTAAGCGATGTGATATCGGAACAGGAGACCAAAGAGGCCGGCATCCGGGCAAAACTATCCAAGCCCATAGATCTTGATGATCTGTCCAATGCGATAAAGGGAGCTTTGGGCTCCTGATAAGGCTGATGATTGCGATAGGCAGTTCCAAAGAAATAGTTTAGAGTTTCCTTGACTGGTATTGGAAAGTGATTGTTGATCTTTCACCCAGTTTCTGCCTGATCGGGTTGCAAAACCAAAGATCGTCGATCTTTGATGGCTGAAGCTAAGACAACAGGGGATAAAACTTATGGGTTTTTCATCATTCTTCTCAAAACAGGCAAGAAAGCCGGCGGGTCTGTTTGGAAGGTTTTTTATGTCCGCAGTTTTCGATTTCGGGAATGCGAACTTGAACAATCTCGTCTTTGAGAAGATGTCAGTTGGAAAAGACGATCAAGTTCTGGAAATTGGCTCCGGCACGGGTAAACTGATCAACAGGATCGCGAATCAGTTTGACTGGGGAACAGCGATCGGAATCGATTTTTCCGAGACGATGGTGACAATGGCGGAAAAGCGTAACAAACTCCACATCAAAAACGGTAAGGTCAGATTTATAAAGGCAGATTTCGACGAGTTTCCGTTGGAATCGGAACAGTTTGATATGGTATGTAGCGTCAACACAATCTATTTCTGGGAGAAACCGGGTGTAACGGCAGAGAAGATTCATTCTGTTTTGAAGCCCCGGGGAAAACTCGTCATCGGGCTTGAAGATAGCGAAGAGTTGAAAAAAAGAAAACTAAGCGATGATGTTTTTCATCTCCATTCCAAATCAGAAATCGAAAGCCTTCTGCTGAAAGCCGGATTCCAAAACGGGATTGAAATCACTAGCAGCGCTCACGGCTCTACCGTCTTAAATTGTGTGGTAGCAATAAAATAAGTCCCGAATGTGATTTGAAAGAAGTTACACCTCAACCGAAGCCTAAAATGATGGCGCTGATCTCCGGCAGAAATAAGCAGACAAGTGTAGACTAATCCGGTTTCAGAGCTTTAGGCCATATTCTCCCAGAATAGAATATCACTCAAATCATGTTTGCGTTGCGGGGGATAAGGGGTTTCCATTGAATGGCCAAGAGCAACACTGGATATGATTTCCACACCATCAGGGATCCGCAACAGGGACTTTATCGTATCCCTTCCCAAAATCGGATCTCCCTGCCAACAAGATCCCAATTCCAGGGCATGGGCTGCCAGCAGCAGATTTTGAATCGCAGCATAACAGACAATCCTACTCTCTTTTCTGACTCTTTCGTCCCTGATATTTCTGGTATCATTGCAAACAAAGATCTGAACCGGTGCATCAACCCCAAGAAATCGTCTGTGTTCTTCGGGATCAATCAGTTCACTTCGGCTCTCCTGCATCACTGACAGCACAGCATCGAAAATCAGGCCGCGTTTCTCCTCATCACGGACAACCACAAAACGGCAAGACTGTGTATCCCACGCCGAAGGAGACCATTGAGCGGCTTGAATCAGATTTTTTATGACATCGTCGCTAATGCCTCTGGATTCAAACAAACGAACACTTCTTCTTTCCCTGATTGTTTTAAAAACCGGGTTGAGTGCACACAGATCTTCAAAATCGAATGTTAAAAGATGTATGGCTTCAAAATCCGAATCACTTAAAAAACCTGGTTTATTACTCATAGTTTCCCTTGCTCATCACATCCCACCTGGATAATCTCCCTATCGATTTTCAGTGGGAATTATCGTTATCACAAGATAGCTACTCCACATTAATGTGGCCTTCACAGACAATCACACTGCTGCCTCCAACCCAAGTAGCCAGAATTTCACCGTCCGATTTTTTAGCGCGTATGTTAAGGACGCTCGGTCTGCCCATTTCAACTCCCTGTGCAACTTTCCATTCAAAATGCCCGGACTGGGCTGCTTCACACTTTGCCAGCAGCCCAGCCAAGGCACAGTTTGCGCTTCCTGTCGCAGGATCTTCCATTATCCCGTCAAAAGGAGCAAACATCCGTGAGCGAATGTCAAACTCATCCTTGCTCCGCACATAAACAAAGATGTCCGGTGTGATCCCCTGTGCGGCAATCTCATCCAAAACATCCGGTTTTATCCTGGCCTGTTTGAGGGCTTCCCGGCTTTTCAATTCCGTTATCAGAAAGGGAAGTCCTACAGTGGCCTCCTGCGGTAGATGGCGGCATACTTCTATTTCCTCATCTGGGATTGAAATTGCTGATGCCAGGAATCCTTTTTGTACGGTTTTCCCCAGGGAGATTTGCTGAGGGGCCTTCAGTTCGCACCAAAGCCTTTTTTCTTCCGTTTTCATCAGCTTGATCGGTACCAGTCCGGCTTTCTCTTCAAATACGATTTCGGAAGACTCCGTTATCTCGCCAAATTCACCGATAGAAGCCATCACAGATGCGGTCCCGATATTCGGATGACCGGCAAAGGGAACTTCGTTCGCCGGAGTAAAGATTCTCACTTTTCTGGTATTTCCTGCTTCGGCAGGGAATACAAAAGTGCTCTCAGAAAAGTTAAACTCCCTGGCAATCTGCTGCATCTTTTCAGTGCTGAGACCCCTGGCATCAGGCAGCACAGCTAACTGATTGCCACCAAACAGTTTATCGGTGAAGACATCGCAGATGTAAAACTTGTATTGTTTCATGGTTATCCCCAAATCTCGCAAGTTTGCAATCCTTCCTTCGGTCTGCCGACACAGATGATGAGCGTTCTTACAAACTGCCATTTACCCGCTGAGTTTCATCGCAGGTATTATCGGCAATTCTTGATTGCATTTGCAAACTGATAATTCGATTTTAAAGGTTGTTGCTCATCATGACTTGAATAAACCGGTCAAACAAGTCACAAGGCGGAAACGATTGTTCAGCCTGTGGTTTTCTCACCTCCTGAAAATCTTGAGATTCTCCCTGCAAAGAAGCGCAACGAGACGTCACCGGGAGATAACAGTAAAATGATGGATCGACTGTAAGTCAAACATACAAGGATCTGGAAGCTTTTTTAACAGATAAAACCGGTTGAAAATGACCGGCTATCCTGAATTTCTTTTAATAGCCGAATATCTTCGGCTCCATGATTAGGTGGTATAGATGCACTATCGCATTGTATCTCTTCAATAAACCGGCAATGTGAGTTAAAGAAATCACTGCTGCTGACAGGTATATCAGCACTCTTCCCCGGCAGACATGAAAACATTGTCCTCGGCCAGGCAGGGAAATATCTTGTTTTGACTTTTTTTAAATACCACTGATGGTGGAACACCGTAAGTTTTTTTGACGCTTCTGGTCAGGTGGGCCGAGTCTGAAAATCCGGCCTGATAGGCAGCTTCGGTAATAGGCGTTCCTTTCGACATCAATTTCATTGCATCCTGTATCCTCGACCAGAGCAGATAACGTCTGATGGGAATCCCTATTTCGTTCTTAAACAGATGAATCAACCTGGTTTCGGACAGGTAGACCTGCCTGGCTATGGTTTTGGTGGAAACCTTCTTAATTTCCAGGTTATTAATAAAATCCAAAACGGCCGGAATTCTGCTATCCACCGATCTTTGATTTTCACTGCTACTATCGACCAGCTTTCCCAGAATATACTTGATCACCTCGGATGCCTGGTAACAATCCTGAATGCCATGATACCTGATGAATTTCGGAATACTCGCCAAAACAGATGTCACCACCCGTTTTCCCAAGACATGAGTTGTTTTGCCTTTCAGGTATTTTTCCACCAGCAATTTTGCCGGAGTAGTTTCCGCATCAATCATCAGGGTACCTAGCTGGTTCTCGCCACCATTGACACAATGCGGGACATCGGGACCGATCAGCAATCCATGGCTTCTTAGTTCCGATTCTTCAGTAGACACCGTGAAACCGCCCTCGATACCAATCGATATCTGGATCGCATGATGAGTGTGCACCACATTATCCGTTACTCTCCCAATGTGGAAATAACCACCGGTCCAGAAAACCGAGATAGGTGCAAATTGCTGTCTGTTGACATTGATTTCCATATTTCCTCTGTTGCTTGACTTATTGGACACATCTGAACGATCTATCTACCGAATGTGCCGTTACGCTTTATCGTTTGGACCCGACCGGCATCTTTCGAGGCTTCAGCGAGAATGGCAATGACCTTTAAACGGCGACAATCTGTCCAGACGAATCACCTGGGTGAGTTTATCTCTTCCAGAACCATACCAAACAGTAAAGATTTTATATTCAGATACTTATAACTTAAGTCGGTTTCGACTACCAAATACGGTGAACCGGCTTACCGTATTCGGAAATCAAGCAGTAGGTCCCGGAGAAAAAAACAAAATTGGACATTTCATCCCCTTTATTAGCTCCCAAAATGTTTTGGCAAAATACGGGCACTGATACGGTAACCAGACGAAGTTTGGCGCCGATTGATTGAAGACGTTTCTTTCAGAGGGTTGCAGCGTAACCTTACGTTTCCAGAAACCGTTGACTGTATTAACGACGTCCTGGAAGGGTTCTTGCTAAAAAACCTTATAAACTAACTGGAAAAAAAGAATGAATTGTTTCTTCTGTCAAAAGCCTGTAAGTATTTCTTAAGGCGAGATTATCGAACAATGACCGTTGCAAAACCTTGCTTGACAGGGGTACCAAAAAGTGATTTCGATATCAGCGTTTAATCGCGTGAATAAGCCTATATCATCCGGCTACCTCTACATTGGAACGGTATTGCTGATACTTTCCTGGCTTGAGCTGATGTTGCCAAAGGCAATTGGCCAGGAGAACGCACCTGCCACAATCATGCTGGGAGCTTTTGACTATCCTCCGTTTCATTGGGAGGAAGACAACAATATCCGGGGAATATCAACCGAAATTGGAAACGAAATATTCAATCGCCTGAATTTCCACACCCAAACAGAGATGTTTCCCCTGAAACGTGCCCTTTTTTACCTGGAAATCGGACAGATAGACGCGATCATTCCGCTCATAAAAACCGAAGAAAGATCGGTCTATCTTGAATATACCGATCGAATCATGACGGTCAGAGGACTGATCTGGACTGCTGCAGACAGAGTTGGTGGCGCGGTTGAGTTTGATCAACTTACAGATCTGCTTCCCTACAGAATCGGGGTCACCATTGGGTATAGTTACGGTCAGGAACTTGATGATATTCTCAAGGTCATGAAAGTAGACAAGGCAACGACCGATCTCAGTAACTATAAAAAACTGCTATTTCACAGAATCGATATTTTCCCGGGCAACGAAATCGTGGCCAAAGCCCTGTTCAAAAAGCATCCGGAACTGCAGGGAAAACTCATTCACTCGCGTAATGCATTTATAAAATGGGACTTTTATATGGGAATCAGCAAAAAGTCTCCACTTGTGGCAAAGATTCCTGAAATCAACAGGATCATATCCGAATTAAAGGAAGACGGAATCGTTGCCGGTATTGTCAGGAAGTATACGGAGTGACGATCCGGATTTGTTTTTTCACCTGATTAATCGAATGAAACTCGACTTGTAAACCCAATCAAGAGCGATATATGAACTTCCCCATTTTCGGCGGCTGTCAATGCGGACAGATTCGATATTCAGCAGACAGCCTGCTGGACAATCCCCATGTTTGTCATTGCAGAATGTGTCAAAAAGCAGTTGGTAATTTCTTTGCGGCCCTTGTGGGAGTCCCGTTAAAGGATTTCAAATGGACTCGTGGCAACCCCGGCACGTTCAAAAGTTCTGAGCTGGTGGAAAGGGGATTCTGCGCAGATTGTGGAACCCCACTTTTTTTCAGACATCTCCACAATCAACATATTTCACTTTCCATTGGATCATTTGATCACCCGGCTCAAATTCCCCTTGAGTTTCAACTCGGCATGGAAGCAAGACTCCCGCAAATTGATCAGTTGACGGACCTGAAGGATTTCGGAACAACGGCAGAATCCGATCCGGAGGGAGTGGAAGCGATCAGAGTATCCAATCGGCAACATCCCGATCATGAAACGGTCCGGTGGCCTGAACAGGGCTCACCTCTTTACAATGACCGGTTAAACCATCATCAAGAGCTGGAAAACGACATCCGGGAGACCTATCAGCGTATTTGCGAAGCCTTCGGCAAACTGGATATCGAATCCGTACTCAACCATTTCGTCGATAGCGATGAACTGGTCAAAATCAGTAACGGCAATGTCCTAAGAGGGCAAAAACAATTAGAAGCATACTGGCGGGAGCACCTCGATCAGGTAGAGAATCTGCAAATGGTCATAGACGATATCAAAATTTACGAAATCGATGCGCAACATATCTGGGCTATCGCGGATGAAATGATTACCATAGGAGGCCAGAGCCGGAAAGCCATAGTTTCCAACATATTCCGATTGACAAGCTCGGGATGGAGGATTCTTCAGGATCACACGACTTATACCAATACGTAGTTTTCCTCAAAGCAACCGTTTTCAATCCCACATTGTCTGAAAGGGAGCGTAAAAACTAATCTAGACAACGGCTTAAGAGAAGACTATAGTCTATTAATATCCTAATTCGATTTTCCACCGAAAGCGGTCGGTTTTCCGATCAGATTGATGCACGGCCAAAACGACTAGAAGGAGATCAAATGAAAATACAGGAATTAGTTCTCAATAGGTCAGTGTGTAAGCTTAAGTCATTGTCACCGTTCTTCCTCCTGGTGCTATGTATATTGGTTTTCTTTCCCCCCGTGCTATCAGCGAACGACAGAATCAGCGTTTCACCATTAAAAATCGGCTGGAATAACGAACTGATGCAGTATGAGGCGGAATATACCATATATAACAACACCTACACGGAACAGAAACTGGCCGCAATTGTGGTATTCGAAGCAAAAGATGCCAGACGCTGGCGGGGAACTGCGGCAGTAAAGCTCGAAGCGGATAGTGATCGGACCTTTATCAGGAATATACCCGCCTACTTTCTTCTTAGAAACGACTATCTCGATATCAGTGTAAAAATCTACAGGGGAAACTACGAGACATTCGTTCATAAATCTTCATTGGTGCAAAAGCTCTCTTCCCGATTGGTGGTTGATGATCAGATCAGGGTTGAACTGACTGTCATAAACCTGGACAAGGACACGGATCAAACGCTCTCTACCAATCAATTGGTGCTCGGTGCCAATGAAAACCTGGAATCTCTCCTGGGCAGCAAATCGCAGGTTGCTTCCGTGATGCAAAGGGTTGAGGGCAGGAAGCCCAGTATTACTGTCCCGTTGGGGGAGTTCAGACTGGAAAGCGGCAACTTTCTGATGACTGTTTCCTCAAACAAGCTTTCTTCCAAAACCGGAAATCAGCCTAAAGAAGTTATCATCCGCGAATCGGCAGGTCATCTGACTATTAAAAATCCGGAAGATGATCGAACATTGACCGGGAGTTTGAAAGGAGATTCCGTATATCTTAAAAGCGGCGAAGGCTCTGCGTTCGTGGAGTTCAAAGGTGAGTTGACAGCCGATAATCAGATCCGGGGAGAAGCGATACAAAAAACTGAATCCGGTATGACTTACACCGCCACCTTTTCAATCACAAAGGCTCCCTAGGCGACAGCCGCGAATCCGGAGCGTTTCGTCTGAGCACTCCGGTCAATTTCTGTAATCCAGGACAGAAACCGCCTCGGGCGGGATTTTAATCCTGACCGAATCGCCTACCAGTAGATTGAGTTCCCTGTATTCGGCATTTGAAATCAGCGCCGTCAGTGAAACACCACAATCAAGACCGATATTGATCCCCCTGACATCTTCACTGACCTTTTGAACTCTCCCCTCAACACAATTCTGTGGCAGTTCCTCCTCGAACAACCTGGACAGTTTAATCCGGCACGGCTCAATTTTTAAGCGACAGAGTCCTTCCGCTTCGCGGGCGATATTCAACTCAAGTTCATTCAGAATCCGGCAACACGACTGCTGATCACTCAGCGGTGTGATACTGGCAGGAAAGGTGTTTTCATATGAGATATCGGAGATCCTTCCCTGCTCCAGAAAAAGCTTGAAGTGTGGCAGGGAGGCAGCCTGATTCTCATCATGAGAGGTAAAAACAAGGGTGATTCCTTTTTCAGCATTAATATCCTTCAATAGCCGTGTAATCGTTACCTGGTTCTCCAGGTCCACACTGGCCGTCGGCTCATCACAAAGAATAACCTCCGGCGATAACGCCAGGGCACGCGCCAAAACCACTCTTTGGGTTTCGCCACCGGAAAGTTTGTGTGCCGGATCATTGATCAGATGACGCATTCCTACAAGATCCAGTGACTCTTCAATTACCCTCTGGCGCAGTCTGACTGGAATGTTTCTGATCTTGAGACCAAATTCCAGATTTTTGTAGACCGATGTGCTGAAAAGAATGGGATTCTGCTGCACCATCACCACACTCTGTCGCAGTTTGTGAAGGGTTCTTTCCTGAAAATTTACCTCTCTTTCCCGAAACCTCATTTCACCGCTTGTTGGTTGATCCAAAAATCCCATGATGTTAAGAAGGGTGGTTTTCCCGGATCCGTTGGGTCCCAGCAAAGCGTAGATATATCCTTTCTCGACCTCCAACCGGTCAACATTCAGAACTGTTCTCTCCCCAAAACGCCTTACCAGGTTTGCGGCCGAATAAATCATCATTTTTTCCCCCTTCCCTGCATCAGGTGGAAAAGCAGATTCAGACCAAAACTGATTGATATCAGGATGATTCCCAGCGCAACAGCCAGAACGAATTCCCCTTTGTCATATTCCAATGCCATGGCAGTGGTTATGGTTCGGGTAAAACCACGGGCATTGCCGCCCAGCATCATGCTGATTCCCACCTCGGAAACAACCCTCCCGAAAGCGGCAATGACAGCCGCCACAATTCCGTACCGGGCTTCCCTGAAGATCACCAGCGCAGTCTGTCTGCGATTAGCTCCAAGGGTCATCGCAGTCTTGTGATAGCGATCGTCAATATGATTAATGGCAGCAATGGTAAAGGTGATAATGACAGGAATAATGAGGATGACCTGGCCAATGATAATGGCCTTCTGGCTGTAAAGAAGATCCAGGGGACCAAAAATCCCTCTGCGCGCAATCAAGGCATAGACAAAGAGCCCGATGGCTACGGTTGGCAGGGCCAGCAATGTATTGAGGATAGTGATAACGAATCGTTTACCGGGGAAGGTTTCAAACGCAACGACAATACCCAGGGGGATGCCGAGAATGCTGGCAATCAATGTCGAACTGGCGGAAACCCGCAAGGAAACCATAACGATTTCCATCAACTCCCTGTCCAGGGAGATAGCCAGAAGGACAGCCGAAACCAGGCTATCTGTCAAAAAACCCATGATACACTCATATAAAAATTATCTCCGGGACAGATCCCCCAGAAACCGCTTCAAACCAATCCGGTGAAAAGGCCATTCCCCATATTTCACTTCGGCTTTTCACCGGAAACAGTGTAACTAAATGTTAATCAATCCCTTGCTTGGTATCCTACAGAGCATCCGGATAGAAGAGCTGTTTTCCCAAGAGGCGATATCCACCAATCAGATCCTGGCCCCTTTTGGAAACCAGCCACTCGGCAAATTGCCTGGCCACCGCAAACTTCACATGCGGATGGGTCTTCGGGTTGATCGGGATAACTCCGTACGGATTACTAAGCAGTTCATCACCCTCGGAGAGCACCTCCAGGTCTACGGGAACTTCCCTGCCAAATTTATATTTGATATAGGTGCCCCTGTCAGCCAAAGTATATGCTTGCTTCTCGTCAGCGAAGGTCAGGGTTTTACCCATCCCCTGCCCGATGGATCGATACCAGCTCGCCCCTTCAGGTTGGAAAAAACTGATCTGCGTTTTCTTCCCTTTTTTGACGATGGATTGAGTGGTCTGCTTCAGTTTGACCCCCGAGCTTTTCCACAGGGCCTGTTCCTTGGTATGGGTTCCACTGTCGTCTCCGCGTGAAATGAACATGGAGCCGGATGCGGCTATCCTGGCCAGGGCTGTTGCGGCATCCTTCATTCCTTTAATTCCAGCAGGATCGCTGGCCGGCCCCAGGATGACGAAATCATTGTGCATGACGGCATAGCGCTTGGTCCCGAATCCGTCAGCCACAAATTTCTCTTCCCTGGCCTTGGCATGGACAAAGATCACATCCACGTTTCCATCGATACCATCCCTGATGGCAGCGCCAGTTCCCTTGGCAATCACTTTGATTCTGATCCCCGTATCTTTCTCAAGTTCGGGCAGCAGTACATCCAACAAACCCGAAGCCTGGGTACTGGTTGTGGTCGACATCTTCAGTGTTTCCCCTAACGTCTGGGTACACATCAATCCTATAACAAACATGGATAAAAACAAACCGATTGTTAGGTTTTTGACTCGGATCATTTGATTCTCCTCTAATTAATTCGGGTGATCTCCCTCATATTATTTAAGATTTGCCACTGATAGATGCCCTCCCGCAACCCGCTGTCCTGATGAAAACAGGAGTTCTCAACCCAGTGTAATGGCCTTATCAGATCATTTCTTTCAAGGTTTTGTTGTTATCTTTAGTTATTTCATAGTCGTTTTAGTTACTTTTCGAAATCTAGTCCCCGATTAACTTATCAGTCTGTATCCGTTAATCCGACTTATCTATCTGAAATACCTTGCCCTGAATATCGATTCCGGATAGTAAAAACAGATTGCCGAGTTTTCGAAAAGTATGGAAAATCCAACCGACTCCAAATCTAACAATCCCTTAAGCCAACGCCTGATCTGATGAAGACTGATTAAAATCATCTGTTTTCTGCAACACTCTGTCAACAGTTAATAATGACTCAAACAAACCAATAATACCAAAAAACTAACATCTTTCATGATTCAACGACAAGATCGTCAGTCATCATGCTTTTATAGACAAGCGTTCGGCAAAAAAGAATCTCCTTAACAGAAATAACAGTCCGGTTGGAGTTTGGGATCAGACCCGGGCAAGCAAAAGACCGAGCCATGGTTCGCCGTTTTCCAATAGCGACGTCTGCCGATTAAGTTCCAGAATCCGGAGGCCGAGTTTCGGGGCCAGGGAACGCAGGAGAGATTCCTGCCAAAGCACAAAGACCCTGCCATCTTCTCCTTGTTTTCGGCCAACTCCTTCTTTCAGGGTCAGCAGAATCAAACCATTGGGTGTCAGTGCTTTCTGAATGCGCAGCAGGACCTTTTCCACTTCAGCAGTTTCAAAATGAACCAGGGAACCGATCAATAACAGTGCATCAAACACGAGGTGGGAAAAATCAAAATTGAGGACATCCCCTGTCATCACCTGGCAGCCGGACACATCACGGGCGAGATGTGCCAGGTTCTCCGCCTTTTCCAGGCCATAGGGCTGAAATCCCCTCTTTTTTAGCCACAGCAGATCCCTGCCCGAACCACAGCCTATGTCCAGTATGGTTGCTCCAGGCTCTAATCTTTCCTTCAAGGGATTTAAAAATGAGGAAGGATCGAGATCTACTGTTGCTTTATAGTATTTTTCGAAATTCTTTTCATAATAGTCGCTCATTGCATCACTTTATCCGCAATTGTGGCAAAATTCAATAAAAAGACGGCTGTCTGAATCCATCCGACCCCTATTAAACCGTAACTGGAACATGGAGCTCTTCAGACAGCATTGACTGAATCAGACAATATCGTAAGAATTAACGATTCAAACTTCAGTCGTGATAGTTCATTTAGATACACCTAACGTTCCTGGGTCAAGGACAGGACCTGTTTTAAGGAGAGGAGAGCCGTGAGTTGGTACAATAAGATATTCGACTGGTTTATACCCGAAGAGATAAAAAATGATATTCTGCAGTTCGGTAGAGCGAAAATGACCGTAGGGATAGGTCTGTTGATCGGACTGGTGGTTCTGCTGCAAAGTGTGCGAAGCCTGCTCATCAATGTCAACCTCGTTGTCGGATTTGCTGTTATCGGATTTGGTACTTTTGTGATTATTGGCCCTTTTCTTATGAAATGGACAGGGTCTCGTGCTTTATCGGCCAACTGGGTACTGGCCGGTCTCTTCATACTGGCTTCCGTGGTGGTCATTATGCGAGGCGGAATGACCAGCACCATCACTTCCTATCTTGCTATTGTTTCCTTATGCGCCATGATCATGCTGGGACTGAAAACCGGCATTGTCTGGGGAGTTCTCTCCACGACTGCAATGATTTTGATTTACTCCCTCAAACAAACCGGCATGGAGCTGCCGGTTCAAGAGCTTTCAGGTAATGCACTGGATAAATACAACCTGGTTACCTACAGCGTGCTGGTCGTGTTTGTTACAATACTGGGAGGGATATTTGAAAACAACAGCAATGGTAACTTTCTCAAGTTCAACCGGGCTGAAGAGCAATTCAGGCAAGCCAACGCGCAGTTGATGGAAGCCTTGGAAAATGTGAACCGGGTGATGAAGGCGGTCTCCGAGAGTGATCTTTCCGAGCGCATCTCTTATCAACTGGACGGCGAGCTGGAGCGGATGAAATCAAGTGTCAATAATGCCATTGAGTTGCTAAGCCGGACCGTTTTGGACGCTGTTGATACCAGCTCGCTGATCCATACCGGTGCCCAAAACCTGTCCGATTCAGCAAAAACACTCGCAGATGGAACCTCCACCCAGGCGGCAAGCCTTGAACAGATCTCTTCTTCCATGAACGAGATCGAAAACCTCACCAGGGACAACAATCAAAAAGCCGGTGAATCGAAAAGATTGACCCGTTCCACCCTTGATATCGTTAATTCAGGGAATCAAGAGATGGAAGAGATGGTAACCGCTATGAACACCATCGCGAAAACCGGACACGATATCACTAAAATTGTAAAAGTAATTGATGAAATCGCCTTTCAAACCAACTTGCTCGCCTTGAATGCGGCAGTGGAAGCCGCCAGGGCCGGAAAATATGGAAAAGGATTTTCAGTTGTGGCAGAAGAGGTCAGAAACCTGGCGGGTCGGAGCGCCGAAGCTGCCAAGAACACCACAGAACTGGTCGAAACTTCGATCAAAGAGATGGAAAGAGGCGTGGAAAGAGTTGACACCACAGCAAAAATGCTTGGCGAGATTATGGAGGGTGTGGACCAGGTCAACGGACTGGTGAATGATATCGCCTCAGGGTCGGAAGAACAACGAAACGGAATCGAGGAGATGGCAAAAGCCATTGACCAGGTCAATGACATTGTTCAACAAAATTCTGCCATTTCGGAACAGACCTCATCCGCTTCACAAGACCTGAAGAATCAGTCTCTCAGCCTCCAGCAAACCATGCAGAGGTTCCGGTTGAAAAAGAGGTTCTGATCGGATAGCTCAAAACAGGGTTCGGACTGTTCAGAGGTCCGCACCACCTGTTTTTTTTATTTTCTTTGAAGAGAGTGTATCCTGTTTCGTTTTCTTTTCCTGATGATTCGAATCGGCAGGTAACCGGCGAATACCAGGATAACCAGGACAACGATCAGAACGGCAAAGGCAATCCAGGTTACATAACTGCCGCCCGAAAGCAACCGAACCGGGTTCAGGCTGGCTTCCACAACCAGCCTGCGCTCAATATCTCGATATCTGTCCGGAATATCCGGAATACCGTTCCCGTCTTTATCCGCAAAGGATCCGACATAGGACATCAAGGCTGTCCAATCCTTGATCTCCTGTACCCCGGGTTGCTCGTGATCACCGTCCACGCGGAAGTCAGCCAGATCACTAATGGGATTTCCCTCCCTGTCTTTGGGAACAATGGTCAATATCCCATAGGTAAAATCGCCAATAACCTTGATAAATGTTGCATTGTAGATGTTGGAAACGGTCTTGTAGAGACGTTTGTCAGCCCCGGAGTAATCCAACGGTTGGAGAACACCCTTTTCGTCCTCAAGATATATCCCGGTCACACGGTCAAACAGCATCCGGTTCGGATTGTAAATCACCCTTGCACCTGAAAACTGGAGGAAATAGTCACTCCCTTTCAGGGGATAGACGGTTGTCAGGATTTCACAAGCCTTTTTGATTTCCGCTGCCGTGATATAAAAAGATACCAGGGGATAACTCATGCTGCCATCCCAACCAATCCCAAGGGGGACGATTCTGAACAGATCGGCGACCGTCACCTGACCGGTATTGCCGACCAGAATATTATCCCGAATTACTCCATTGGATTGAATGGAGATGTTCACCCTGCTAATCGGATCTGAAGGATCATATTCTGCCTTATCAACCGCCCATCGGGTGGCATCGGTAATCAGATTACCCAGGCTGGTCTCCTTTTGTTCAATTGGAAGATCAAATGCGGTTTCAACCAACACCTTGTCAAATTCCAGCCCATATGGTTGTAACACCTTTTTGTTCACCGTATCGATGGCGGTATTGACCGCTGCATGAATTTCGGGATCTCCCTGGATACTGTCATCGATAACAATAGTCCTGTAATCCACAAGACTGACCTTACCCTGATCCACACCGATTTCAAGTAATCCCATCTCCTTGCCATATTCCCATGCCTGGACGATGATCGTGTCATTTTTGACTATCGGATTATGAAGCCGGGTATGGGTATGTCCGCTGACGATAATGTCTATACCGGCAACAGCTTCCGATAATATCTCATCCTCGGATTTTGTCTCAATCTCTCTTAAACCGCTATGGGACAGGCAGATGACCAGATCAACCTTTTCTTCATTTCTTAAGGTATTAACCATTTTCCGTGCTGCTTCCACCGGATCTTCGAACTTAACCGGTGAGGCAAAAGGGGCCACACCTGCTGCATCTGTTCCGACCAAACCGAAAATACCAATCTTCAAATCAGCTTTTTGCAGGACAATGTACGGTTTAACCGGCCCTTTTCTGAACAACGTCTCAAGACCGTCATCCCGCTTATCGGTTTCGCTGAACAAGACATTCGATGCGACTATATCGGGTAATTTGCCTTTGCGGGCCGCTGATGCCAGAATCCGAGCTAAACCTTCCGGTTTGAGATCAAACTCATGGTTGCCCAGGGTGGTAATATCAAAACCCATCTCCTTCATCAAAACCAGTTCATAAGCCTCTTCCCGACTGACCATATGAAAAAGAGATCCCATCAAAAAATCCCCGGCATCCAGCACCAGTACCGGGTTCTCCCGACTGTTTCTTTCTTCTTTTATAACCGTAGCAATTCGTGCCCAACCCCCGACTGTTTTGTCATCACCTGTTTTCATCGGGGTATAGTCACTGTTGGGAGCCAATCCCAGAAATTGCGAATGAAGGTCGTTGGTGTGCAGAATGGTCAAACGTGTTTCGGCATCTGCTGCTGTGCCGGAAAAGGCAGTCCATAACAGAAGAAAAACGAAAAACAGACACTTGCTTTTCATACAGATCTCCATTAATTGAAGAAGAAGGGGCTATACAATGATGAATCGGCATCCCCACAACATCATGTGGATGCGCCAAATCGTAAAATCAGGTGACAGCATATCCATTTTTTATGAAAATGGTAAATCCATAAATTCAGTTTATTGGATCAAATCAAGGTTTTTAAGATTCCGACGAACCAGTTTTTATCAATGGAACTCTTTCGAGTGTGCTATCCATTGTCGGGTTATCGCAAAAATGCTCCCTGAACTGATACCTCAGCCCAGATCCCCAATGAGTATTGTCTGATGAAAAACGAAAAAAGGACTGAATGATGCCAAACCTGAAAGATAAACTGGCCCTGGTCACTGGTGCTGCCCGGGGAATCGGTGCAGGAATAGCCAGGACATTGGCTGAATCCGGAGCGAGAGTGATCTTGTGGGATATCAATCCGGAGGTTATATCCTATGCTGAAAAACTTCGAAAATCCGGATACCAGGTTACTCCCCAGCAAGCCGATGTTACCGACTTTAAGGGAATCATACAGTTGCTTGGGGAATCCCTTAATCATCCCGAAAGCATCGATATTCTTGTCAATAATGCGGGAATAGCCAGATTTTCATCCTTTATTGAAGCTACAAGAGCAGATCGCGATGCTGTGATGGATGTCAATTTTAACGGTACCTGGAATTGTGCCAAGGCGGTGGTACCGGGAATGATCAAAAAAGGAAAGGGCCGGATCATCAATATCGCTTCGGTTACCGGGCCACGTGTTGGTGATCCGGGCCTTTGCGCCTATGCTGCTTCCAAGGGAGCCATATCCGGATTTACACGCAATCTGGCCATTGAACTGGCAGAAAAGGGAATCACGGTGAATGCCGTTTTGCCGGGATTTATCGATACGCCATTGATAAATCCACTGGCTGAAGATCTGGGAATCAGTGTAACAGAAGCCCGCAAAAGGCTGGCAGTAAGCAATCCATCAAAGCGAATCGGTACCGTGGAAGATATCGGTCAGCTATGCGCATTCCTGGCTTCGGATAACTCGAGCTTTATCACCGGCCAGGAGTTCGTTGTCGATGGCGGGGGGATTGTTCAGGAAAAAGCCGAAATCTGATGTCACGCCGTTTCACGCATTTTGACAAGATCCGCCCAAATCTCCTTGTAACGCTCCGGTGTAATCGGGAAAAACCATGCAGCTATCAGTGCAGGTACGATAAACACCCAGGGACCAAAAGTCATGATTCCCCGCATGGCTTCCAAGGCCAACCCGGTTTGGGGTTGATTGGCGATATAGCCAACTGCTGACAAGGTAACACCAATCAGAAACATGGCCAGGGCGTTTCCGGTTTTCATGGTTAACATCATTAGACCGGCATAGATGCCCTCCCTTCTTTTACCTGTTTCCAGTTCGTCCAGATCCATCACATCCGGGAAAATAGCCCAAGGCATGGTATGTGCTGCGCCATAACCCAGACCTATTATAGCTCCGGTCAGGTAAATGATAATATGGGGCGTCTCACCATCGATCAGCATCCATCCCATCTGGGTCACAGCCCAAAAAGTCAATGCCACAATCGTGGTTACCCGCTTGCCTATTTTCTTTGTCATAAAGGTCCAGAGGGGCAGGGAGACCACACTGACCAATACGACCGTCACCATCAGGATTTCGAAAACACTTTTATCCTGAATCCAGTATTTGATGTAGTATAGCACAAATCCTTCAATAACGTTGATTGCCGCAAAACAGCCAACATAAATGACCAGCAATAACAGAAAAGGTCGGTTCTTCACCAGTTGTTTCAGCTCCTTGAACACTTCCAACCTCGGGTTCTTTTTGACATCCTTGTAACGCTCCTTTGTTGTGGCGAATAAAACAAAGGGGAAGACCAGCAACATGACAGCGATAATCGTTCCTGCCAGTGAGTAACCCTCCTGAAGATAGGGTACCATAGCCTCGGCAGACTCCAGCCCATCCTTAACCGCTTGTTTCAGTTCCTTGGGCACATATGATTTGGCAATCATTTCCGGCACTACCACCGCAAACAATCCGAAAACCAGGGAGAAGAACATTCTGAAATTGGCCATGCTGGTTCTTTGACTATAATCATCAGTCATTTCCGTCATCATGGTCAGATAGGGAACCCCGTACACGGTAATAAAAGTCATGAACAGAACATACAGGCTGGAATAGACCAGCATTTTCTGGGCCTGGGAACCCAGTGTCATGGGAAAAAACATAAAGTAGAAGACAAAGGCCATGGGAATGGCTGCAATGAGAAAATAAGGTCGTCGTCTGCCCCAACGGGTCCGGGTTCGATCGGATAAAAAGCCCATGATGGGATCGGAAAAACCGTCCCAGGCCCGACCAATCATGAAGACTGACCCTGCCAAAGCTGGAATCAGCCCCACCACATCGGTCAGGTAAATCATAAAGATCACACCCAGTGCGGTTTTAGCCGTGGTTATAGGAATCTCTCCCACACCGAAGAAAAATTTGTTGAAAAAGGTCAGTCGTCCGCCGGTTTCTTTGCCGTTGTTTTGTGAAGTCATTTTATTCTCTGTTTGGATTAATCCGTTTGTTTACAGACTTTACCATCAGAAGCCTTTATTTCCGGAACTGCCTCCTTCAGGTTTCGAGACTCAAACAATTCAAGGTAATCCGGCAGGTTGAAAGGCCAGTACACTCCGGATTGGGCCGGTTCCGCACCGACCGCTGCCCAGGCGGTCAATTCCTCTGTATCAAACACTGCACTGAAGATGGAAGCCAGTTTCTTATCTCCGATTGGACCATTTAATCCGTAAAGCTGTTCACATGATTCCGAAAACTGTCCAAGATCCTGTACGGGTCTTTGCAAGGGGTACGCTGACAAAATGTTGATCATACAATCAATATCAATCGAACCATAGTTTTCATTTACGAGAGACTTGATTTTTTCTCCCCTCTGCCAGGATAGCGACCTTTTATCCGTCTCTTCACGTACCAGCGATTCCCATTTTTCAACCGCATCGGCCTGATCGGCTGAAACTCCCCAATACTGCAGTTGATCCAGTGCCAAGTCCGATCCATCGTATGATCGATACCCGGGAAAGGATAAGAAATGGTTGGTGGATCACAATGCATCAATATCGGCATTCGGGTTCACAACAGCCATTTTGTTGCAGGAAGCTTCTATGACGAGGGCACCCGGCATTTTAGCATCGCTAATCATGTGATTGTACCCGGTGGTTCCCCCCAGTTTCTTCATCATATCAACTGCACTTGCCGTAGAAGATGCAAATTGCAGCATTTTTCTCATATGCATGGCGTGTGGGATACGCGGATGATCCTTGATGTTACGATCCGAGGATTCCGATGTGAGTTCACCGGTTGTTATTCGTTTCAGGTTTATACCACGGTAAAATCCCACTGTACCGGCAAGACACTGGGCCATAAATGGGTAACCGGAATCCGGCCGGGCGACAACCATACCGATCCCCTTATGCAGAACATTGAATGTGGCATAGTCGTAGTTGGTTCCATGGATTAATCCACCATTTTCTGTCGCCCTGCCCCAGGCTACGCAATCGCTGCAACCTTTGTTCTCAACAGCATTGTCGGCGTTTCCCGGGAGATAAAACTGGAGTTCCGTGATTTCAGGAACGCAGTTTCCAATCAAAATGTCTTCTTCCGGAATCTCCACCCCCGCTTCCCCGAGTCCGGCTGCTATTCCTTTCATCTCATCCAGCAAATCGGGAGCCTGATCTTCCAATGCCGGAATAAAGTAAGACTGCATAACCGATAACAGCGCCTCCCGCCCGGAATGAATTTGTTTCATCGTCGGAGACTCTCCCGAACCGGGTTGCCAACCACCAAACTGCGCAAAAATCGGTGTTAAAAAACCGGACGCTGTCTTTCGGATGAGATCGCTTAACAGAATCCCCTGCTGATAACCCATCTGCAAGGGAGTTCCCTGAACGCCCAGTATCCATGGGAAATGAAGCAAGTCCGGTCGTTCAATCAGAAATCCCCCCTGTTTTTCGGAGATCTTTGGATTCAAATGACCTCCTATCGATAGAGGAGATTAACGTATTCTTTCAACAACCACTCTCTTTGATCAGGCGCCATGGCGTTCATCATTTCATTAATCTTCCCCCAGCGATCCGGAAGACCGCCATCGACGCCCGCGATTTCCAAAAACTTAAGAAAGGTCTCCATATTGAGATCATCCGGGTTAAGTGCGGCGGCAAAGCTCCGGGTCTTTTCACCCACCTCGTCCAGGTTCGCGGATTTCGCTTTTTCCACACAGTCTTTCAGATCCGCAATAAACTGATCCACCCATTTGGTATTCCCGATCATCACCGATATATGAAGATGCTTGCAGGTATCCTCGTAACCGAACTGGGCCTGCAGATGCCAATCGCACTCCTTAAGTTCGTCCCAAAGAGCAAAAACATTAATATCATGGGAAGCAATGGCCAGCATATTGGTATCCGGCGTCCCTTCCACGAAAAGCTCATCGATCTCCTCTATGGCGCGGATGATTTTGTCCCGGGCGTTCAACACCTCCTGGAACATCTCCAGGTATCCCTTGTCACCGATATGGCTCAAAACTGCCCAGGCCGCTGCCAGGGGACCTGCAGTCTTGCTGCTCAGCAGAGTGGTGTTGATATGGGTATAACCGGTCCATTCTGCACAGGCGTACAATTGATGGCGCCGCAGCTCCTTGTTTCGATACATGATCACCGAGGCCCCTTTGGCGGCATAGGCAAACTTGTGAAGATCCATGGAAATGGAACTGACGCCAGGGACAGTGAAATCGAAACTGGGCACCGAAACACCCAGTCTTCTGAAATAGGGGAGGATAAAGGCTCCGATACAGCCATCAACGTGAAGCAGCAGGTCGTGTTCCACAGCTAACTGACCCAATGCGTCAACTGGATCCACAACACCATGAGCAAAGGAAGTAGCTGAACCGACAAGCAAAATCGTGTTGGCAGAGATAACCCTGCGGGTTGCCTCGACATCTGCCCTGAACGTCTTCCGATTCACAGGCACAATCCTCTTTTCAATCCCCAGGAATTCAATTGCCTTGTGTAGTGAACCATGGGCCGTATCCGGAAGAATAACTTCGGGATTTACAATTTGAGGTTTTTTCACCCGCATGTTATCCCGGGCTGTCTTTAATGCCAGCATGTTGCTCTCGGTCCCGCCAGCTGTAAAATTTCCGGAAACCTGCTGGTCGCCGTTCAGGTGTTCAATACACATGGAAACCAGATCATTTTCCAGGGCAAGGAGACTTGGATAAACATCAGCATAGAGCGTATTCTCGGAAAGAAAGCTCATATAGGCTTCCTTGATCACTTCCCTGATCTCTTTTCCGGGATCGTAAGCAAAGGCAAATGCTTTGCCCTCCTTCCAATTCAAATCTCCTTCACGATACGCTTCCAGGCGTTTTAGAACTTCATCCCTGTTCAATCCTATTTCCGGTATTTTCAATTTCCAGCTCCGTCACTTGGTTATAGTCGTTATCCATCACGGGAGGTGTGATGCATTCCTGAAAATCAATATTTGATCATTCTACCCAGAATCAGCATGATCACTCCGCCGATTGCACAGAGAAAGGTGATAGAGAGAATGGCAGAGGTATAACTCCCTGTCGCGGCCAGTACCTGCCCGACAATTACCGGCCCCAGGCCGCCGCCAAGCATCATGGTAAACCCGTTATAAAATCCCACACCTGCTGCCAGATTCTGTTTGGGAACGATTCGCTGCATGATAGCAAACTCGTTGCAGGCATAGGTAACCTTGATGAAGATGGTGACGGTGAAGATAGCTACCGCCACATAAATATTGGCCGCGGTTGTGGCAAAATAGGCACAAATCCCGGCGCCAAAAAATCCCATGCCGGCCAAATAAGCTCTCTTGTTGGTTTTATCCCCAACATATGACCAAAGCATCAGACCAACCAGAGATAGTGAGTAAGGTATGGAGGTGGCCCAGGTCAGGCTCGAAAATGGAATGCCTTTTCCCTCAACGAAAAAGGTTGGTAACCAGCTCAACAGCCCGAAAGCAACCATGTTGTTGCAAATTCCGGCCAGTATGGCTACCCAGTATGCCCTCTTCCTGAAAAACGATTTGTACCCCTCCCAGATGGAATCGGTCAGCGGCTCTTCCGGTTCCATACCGGATTCTATGTAGTTAAGCTCCGCTGGCGTGATTTTATCGGATTCCTGTGGAGTATCCCTGACAAAGAGGAAGACAAAAGGAACCGAAATCAGCATGCCAACCACACCCAGGATATAAAACATGGCTCGCCAGCCCAGGTTCTCGATGATGGGAACCACGATAAAAGGTGCCAGCACCATGGAAAGAAACAGTCCCAACAACCAGATGCTGTTGGCGCGGGATCGTTCATGAGCCGGAAACCAGTTGCGGGTAAGGATATTCAACATGGGGAAGTGGATCCCTTCACTCAATCCCAGGCAAATTCGGACAAAAATAAAGAGGGTGAACATCATGGCTACAGGGGCGCTAAGCACCGTAAACAGCGAGAAGAGCACGATAATCACCATCAGACTCTTGCGAGGGCCAAACCGCGCACCGATGGGGCTTAAAAACATATTGGCAAGACCGTAGCCGACATAAAAAACGCTCATCAGCAATCCACCATATTGTCCGATCTCCTTGGTGGTCCAGCCATACTCCGCTCCAATCTTGGCAATGGCATAAGTGATATTCATTCGATCGAAATAAGAAATCAGAACCGTCACCAGCAATACAAATGGCAGTTGCCATCGTAATCCCGGCACATAACCTGTTTTTGCAGCAGCGCTCGTCATTTTTTCCTCCTTTTTGCGGTTTTTCAGGATCGCTCCCGGAATCCTTTGGATATCATGATACCGTCGGCTTCCGGGAACGCTACTCTCCCTTCTTTTAAGGGCCTTTTGGGAAAAAAGGTCCTATTATCCCATGAGTTTGAAATGCGGATCGTTTTTGGTGATCACTTCAACCAGATAGGGTTCACTGCTGTTATACGCTTCCTGCAAGGCCGGTTTCAGTTGGCCCGGATCTTCCACCCTTATACCTTTCAGCCCAAATCCCCGGGCGATATCGGCACAGTTCATGGTGGAGTATTCGGAGGCAATCTTGCGGTCCGGCGCCTGGTAATCATGTATATTACCCAGGCAGGAATTGTTGAGAATCACATAGGTCAGCGGCAAATTCAGATCTTTCACATGCTCCAGTGCGTAAAGCTGGGTGGAAAACCCACCATCCCCACAGATGGCAATGATTTTCTTGTCCGGTTCTGCAATTTGTGCAGCCACTGCTCCCGGAACCCCATAGCCGATTGCTGCGGCACCTCCACCGGCAAGAACCTGACCCGCTTTTTTCGATTGGAAATGACGACAGCACCATAATCTGCTGTTTCCGGCATCCAGAACCAGCAGATCATCTTCGCCCAGAATTTCATTCACCTCCTTCACCACTCTCTCAGGAGCTATGGGAATTTCATCCGAACGAATCGGTTCCTCGTTGAAGTAGGCTGCAGCCTCTTTTTCCTCCAGCAGTGTTTTGATCCTGGCCCGGGCATCGAAATCAAGTTTTTGCTCTTTTACGGCTGCAATAATCTCTCTCAAAGCGATTCCCGCATCCGATGTGATTCCCATTTCAACGGGATAGGTCCAACCGGCGTTGAGCGGTTCGATATCAACGTGAATGATTTTCTGTCGTTCCGCATCAATGTAGTCTTTGGATAACCACTTGGTATTATCGGGTGCCAGCGATGTACCTACGGCAAAAAGCACATCCGCTCCCGTAATCCTGGCATTGGTGATCTTCTGCGCCGTAGCTCCCATCATTCCGATAGCACAGTCATGGGTTTCCGCAATGGCACTTTTGCCAAGATAACTGGTTGCCACAGGCATTCCCAACAGCTCTGCAATTTCCGTCACTTCACCGTCAGCCTTCGCTGTGCGAATCCCCTGTCCAATAACCATCACGGGATTCTTCGCTTTCACCAACAGCTCCGCTGCCCGGGTTGCATCCTCTTTGGAAATATGAGGCGGGGAGTTCTTCAAATACCCGGAAACAGGGAAATACTTTGGATTTGTATTCTCCAGATCGATATTTTCGAAGGGGATATTCCAGCGTATGGCAACTGCAGCCGGTCCCGGTCGTCCGGTGGTGGCATGTTTGATGGCGAGTTGCAGCCCCTGCATGAATTCGATGGGATTGGTGGCAACCGTGGTAAATTTGGTCATTGATTTAAGCATGGCGGGAACATCCACAGCCCCGTAATCGCCGGTTCCATTCTGGTAAGGTCCGTGCAGGGGCAAGGAATAGTAATCACTGGTATCGCAAATGATAATCATGGGCAATCCGGAATAAAACGACTCCACAATTCCAAAACCTCCACTGGTTGCGATAAACGGCCCCTGGCCCACCAGGACTGCAGGCCTTCCTGTCATCCTGGCGTACATGTCCGCCATGACGGCCGCACCACCTTCATGGCGAACCAGGTAGGTTTTGATCTTGTCCTTTTTATCCACAAATCCGTCAAAAACAAATGGGGTGTTTCCCCCGGGAATACCGAAAACGTGATCGATTCCGGCTTCAATTAGAATATCGGCAAACAACAGCCTGACTGGGTATTCCATAGTTCATCTCCTCTGATTATGATTGCTGAACCAACTGTTTCAAAACTTTTTCAAAAACAGTCAATGTCTCTTCAATGTGTTCTTCGGTGTGGGCCATGGATAAGAAAGCCCTGGCTCCGTATTTGGTTTGTATGCCTTCAGCCAGGAAGACCGTTGACAGGTCGTCAACTGCCTGTTTTCGGGCCAGCGCCTCCATGATGTTGTCAGGATTTCTGATATCCACATAAAGCGGTGCCGTAATTTCGAAGTGCACCAATGAAGCGCAGGTATGTGAGAAAAAAGGTAAACTCAGTTGATCAAAAAGCCCGTTCAAGCCCTTGCACAATTGAGAGGCCTTTTCGTTAGCCTTCTCAATGGCGTTCTCTTCCTCGATAAACTTCAATGACCAGTAAGTGGCGGCAGAGGTAAGAGAGCTGCCCGCAACCGTTCCGGCCACAAATGGTTTTGGCTTGCCTTCAACCAGGCCGGCCAGACAATCCATGACTTCCTTTCTTCCTCCCAGTGCGCCAGAGGATGGAAAGCCGTGGGTAATCAGTTTTCCAAAAACCGTCAGGTCGGCATCGATGCCATAGATCTCCTGGGCTCCTCCCATCGCCATGCGGAAACCGGTAACCACCTCGTCAAAAATCAACAAGGCTTCAAATCGGTCGCAAAGCTCCCTGGCGGTTTTATTAAAATCAGGATGCACCGGCAAAGCTCCCGTCTCAGGTCCGGTCGGTTCCACAATCAACGCTGCCGCCCCACCGTTCTTTTCAGCTTCTTCGAACGCCTTTTCCAGGGCAGGCACATCGTTCGGCCCCACGCCGATAACATTGGCAAAGTGCTCTTCCGGTATCCCCGCAGCCTGAAATGCTCCGGAAAAGGGAATTTGCATGTCGTATACGAATTCATCACTCCAACCGTGATAGGCGCCTCCTATGCGGATTATCTTCTTTTTACCGGTATAGGCACGTGCCAACCGAACTGCAGCCAGATTCGCCTCTGTTCCGGATTGGAAGTAGCGAACCTTGTCCACAGATTTGACATGTCTCACAATTTGCTCACAAGCCTTGATTTCCCATTCGGATGTCAACCCTGTCGCCGAACCCTCTTCCAGAATGACGTTAGAGATTTCCTCCATTAATTGAGGATACCCGTGACCCAGGATGACAGGTCCCAGCGTCATCAGATAATCCAGGTAACGATTGCCGTCTAAGTCCCACATCTCCGCTCCCAGGCTGCGTTTGATGGTGATGGAGTGGGGATCTTTACAGGTCATCATATGCTGGGAACCGCCCGGGATGAGCTGTTTTGCCCTTTCAAACTGCTCAGCCGACTTTGGTGTTTTTCTCCTGATGGTCTCAACTGCATTCTGCAGCAAATCCGGTGGTACTGAATAGATGGGTTGGTTTATCAACTCCCCGGCTTTAAGATAAATATCGTCAAAATTCATGCTTCCTCTTTTAAAATTATATTACTCCGCTTCTCACGAGTTCAGGTCAACAAACTGCCCAACGCCTTTCTCTGCAGCCTTCTCATAACAGAGCGCCGCACCGGCGGCATCCTGTATGGCTGTTCCCGTGGCGTCAAAAATGATGGTCTCTTCATCAGAAATCCGACCCTTCACCTGACCTGTAATCACCTCCCCCAAGGTTCCTGCAATATCATCAACGGTCATCAGACCGGCTTCAAGGGCGTGATGAAGTTCACCCACCCGCGCGCACTGCTCCGGCAGGTCCACGATCACTTTGCCTTTCGCCAGTAGCTGCGGATCATTCTCCTGCTTGTCAGGGCTGTCCGCACCGATGGCGGAGATAAAGGTTCCCGGCCTGATCCAGTCTGCGTATAGATAGGTCTTTCTGGAAGGCGTGCAGGTCACGATAATATCGCTGCCCCTTGCAACGGATTTTAAATCCGGAGCTGGTCTTACATCCAGGGAGAGTGCACTGCTCATCTCTTCGGCAAAGGTTTCCATTTCCTCCACAAAATCCTCCCCGGTTTCAGGATTTCTGCTCCAGGCATAAACCGTCTCGGGAGAAATCACCTCCTTGAGAGCAGTAAGCTGGATACGTCCCTGGTTCCCACATCCACAGATCAGAACTGTTTTTGAGTTTTGCCGTGCCAGATACGTGGCGGCGACGGCGGTTGTAGCCCCGGTTCTCTTGCGGGTGATATCAATGGAATCCAGAATGGCCAGGGGAAAGGCATTTTCGGCGTCAAACAGCATGATGGTGCCCATCATGTTAGGCAAACCGAATCGGCTCATATTGGTATAACAACTCCCGTTCGACTTGATCGCCAAATAAGGCCGGGACAGGTGCAGACCTCCTGATTTGATATGAAACTCGGATTCTTCGGCATCCGCATGCAGCATACCGGAACCGAATGATCTGCCTTCCGCAATCATACCGAAGGCCGTTTCCATTCCGTTAATATAATCCTCCCAGGTCATGAGGGATTCAATGTCACTACGTTTTAATAAAAGGGTTCCTTTGTCGTACATGTCAGTTCAAGTGATTATTTGCAAAAAAACTCACTTATATTCAATTAACAACAGCCTTTCTGGTTTCCAACTCCTCACTACCGAATAAGCTATGACATTCGGGATCTCTCCCGTCCCCATCACCATTTTGGTACCAAAAGCCAGCTTTCCGATACTCATCATTATCTACTCCTTTTTTGTTACTCCATTTAGTCTGGCATTCAGGGTAAAACAGGCTCATTACATAACCGTCGCAAAACACGATAGAGAACCCGAATGCCGAATTTCAGATTATCGATGGATATCCTTTCATTGATTCCATGAATTCGTTTTAAATCCCCGGGATCAATCACACAGGGAATAATATCATAACACGGGATACCATGTGGCCTGAAGTGCTTGGAATCGGTGCCGCCGACATCCAGTAACGGCATGACCAGGGCATCGGGAACCTCGGCTAATAGTTCCTCTTCCAGAATGGAAAAGGTGTTGGTTTTGTAAGAGGTTGGTTCGGCGGGTATCGGTTCGTTCAAAGGTTTAACCTCGATATCCAGGCCCTTCACCGTCTTTTTTATATCCTTGATGATGTCATGGTAATCGGTTCCGGGCAGTAGACGGAGATCCAGACATGCTTCGGCCTGCCCCGGTATGGCATTGTTTGCCTCACCCGCTTTAACCACCGTCATACAGATCGTGTTTCTGGTCATGGCGTTCAGGGTCGAATCGCCGGAAAACTCCTTGTTTAGCAGACCTCTGAGTAACGGAAGATTCGGATGCTTCAGAATCAAGGATTCGGGGAACGACTTTTTTCCAGCCAATCGTTTCAGTGTTTCTCTAACGATGGGGTGGATAGTCATGGGATATTTGAGTTTATTTATCCTGGCTAGTCCATCAACCAGCCTGGTCAATGCCGACTCCGGACCCGGTTGGTTGGAATGCCCGGGATTTCCCTTGGTGGTCAGTTTTACTTTCATGGAGAGTTTTTCAGCGATGACTATCGGAAAAACAACCCCCTTGAACATCATATTTCTAATACCATACCCCCCCTCATTAATCATCAGGGCCGGTTTCAGCTCAGGCAGGTACTTTTCGGCAATAACCCTGGCCCCGTGCTCCCCCGCATTTTCCTCGTCAGGCAGGGCCAAAAAGGATACACCCCGTTTAAGGGGATCTTTACGATGAAACACGGCTAAGAACGCCATCAACTCCATAATACCCATGCCTTTCATGTCCAGGGCACCCCTGCCCCATATATAGCCATCCTTTACTGTTCCTGAGAACGGGGGGATCTCCCAATTGTCTTCATCAGCAGGTACCACATCAATGTGCCCTGCGAGAACAACCGGTTTCAGCCCAGGCTCGGACCCCGGAATGGATGAAAGCAGCGCTTCCCGTCCGGGGTGGGTTTCAATGATTCGGGTTTCGAGTCCATAGTCCTCCAATACCTTTTGCAGGAATCTTGCTCCTCCCCTGTCGTTTCCTGGTGGGTTAAGGGTTTGGATTTTAATGTATTCTGATAACAGACGCACCGCTTCCGCATAAAAAAGTCCGGAAAACTCATCTTTGGTGCCTGTTGGCTCAAAAATCTCAAGATTCATATTATTCAAAGTATCAAACCCGTCAGCCCGTATACTGGTAACAGTTCTGCTGTTGGGGCAATGCGGCGTGGAGTCACCGGGACTGTCCTTGGGTCATGTTGTAAAGCCGTCCAAGACCGTCCGGTTCGATCACCACATCCGGAATCTCGTGGAAATGGCAAATCTATCTAAAAGTTCTACGTTCTACTTTTATTGCATTATTTTCAAAAAGTCTGTCAACTGAAAAAGCTGGCAGCAGGTGAAGTTGTCTTTGCATCACTTCTCTGCCTTTATTCTCTAACTATCTGCATTTAGTAACTTATTCCGAAGAATCCTCCACAAGATAAAAGGGATTGCGTTCTCAACTACAAAGGTCGTTTGGACAAACGAAGTATATGATATCGATCTTTTAGGTGTGATTGAGATAGATGGGGGGAGATTTCGGGATAAAGTAAAAACCGTCGGTTTTTCAGCTTAATACAAAATATTTTATATTAACAGCCAGTTCCATGGATTTAAATATTTTTCCCAGCTACTTGGGAATCAAAAAGATGATTGCTTTCCTGGAAAAATCCTGGCAATAATATGCCGAAAGTTAAACCTCTTAATTTTTATTGATCTTTTCCGCTTGAACGGAGAAGCGGGTAAAATCCACACAAATGGACAGGAATAAAACGATCAAATCTGAAACCGGTGATATCATGGTTCATGTTTTAACGACAAAATGTTAGAACCGAAAAACCACGTGGTACAAACAACTCCCAAACACTTTGACAATAAGGAGTAGATTTATGGAGATATTGGGATCCAAAGAACTGATGGAACAGGTGCGGAGCAAGGGACTGTGCACTACCTGTGGTGCTTGTGTGGATATTTGTCCATATCACCAATCACACAAGGGCAGGATCGCGCTGACCTTCGATTGTGATATCGCGCAGGGCCAGTGTTTCGCAGTTTGTCCGCAAACAGAGTTTGATGCCAATGAACTGTCGGAATTGATGTTTCAGGTGCCATTTCAAAATCTCCCCTTGGGACACTATCGCTCGGTTAAATCCGCAAAAGCAACCGACAAAATCATCAAAGGCAACTTCCAAAACGGGGGAACCGTATCAGCCCTGATGATGTTTGCCCTGGAGGAGAAATGGATTGATTCCGCTGTTCTCACGGGCAGCAAAGAACTTGTACCTGAACCTGTCATGGCGGATAGCAGTGAAGACATTGCCAAATGCGGTACCACCAAATATATGGCCACACCAACCCTGTCCCTGGTAAACAAATCCGCCAGGGAGGGACGAAAGAAGCTGGGAGTAGTTGGGACAGGCTGCCAGATGAAGGCATCAGCATCCATTCGATCCAATCCCATGAATAAGGATGAATATAAAGATGCTATTGCATTGTCACTGGGACTGTTTTGCACCTGGTCCCTGGATACGAGAGAGTTTCTTGATTATCTGAAAAGCAGGGTTGGTCGGGAGCAGGTTATCTCCATGGATGTTCCCCCTCCCCCGGCTGAGATCTTCGTTATAAAAACCGAAAACGGTGAGCTGGAACTTCCCCTTTCCGAAATCAGGGAAATGACACAGGAGGCTTGTGCGACCTGCCCGGACATGACTGCCGAATGGGCTGATGTATCCGTCGGTGCGTTTGAAGGCAAACCGGGATGGAATACCGTAATTATCAGGAGTCAAAAAGGTGAAGAGTGGGTCAATGCGGCAGTGGAAGCCGGATATCTTGTTTTGGATGACCTCCCGGACGAGAGTCTTGACCATCTGATCCAGGGAGCCGGCAACAAGAAAAAAAGAGCAGACAACGCCAAGCATGAGGAGGTTCAATGAACATTTTATCAACCGGGGAAAAAGGATCGCGCCACCTTTTGATGGGAAACGAGGCTATTGCCAGAGGCGCTTTGGAAGGAGGCATCAGCGTTGCCGCAGGCTATCCCGGCACCCCCTCCTCCGAGATAATCGAAAGCCTGGCAAAGATTTCTAAAGATCATCATCTTTACGTTGAGTGGTCGACTAACGAAAAGGTGGCCATGGAAGTCGCTGCGGCCGCCTCATTCGCTCGATTACGTTCAATCTGCGTATTGAAGCAAAACGGTCTCAATGTGGCGTCGGATTTCCTCCTTCATTTAGCAGGTTCCGGTGTGCGGGGTGGTATGGTGATTATTCCGTGTGATGATCCCGGGGCACTTTCCAGCATTAATGAAGGGGATACCCGTCATTTCGCCAGATTGCTTGAAATTCCGTTGCTGGAACCGGGAGACTTTCAGGAAGCAAAAGATATGACCAAATGGGCCCTTGAGCTATCCGAAGAACTACAGACCGTCATCATGATGAGAAGCGTAACCCGTCTTTCTCATGCCAGCGGCAGTGTTGTCCTTGGCGATTTGCCGGAGTTCGGAGCCAAAGCCGAGTTCAGGCATGAGGGCTTCTTGCTCGATCCTAACGAAGGAATTGTGTCCAGTGCACCGGTAGAGATTAAACACAGTCAGCAACAGGAAAAGGTCAAAAAAGCCGTTGAAAAATTTGAAACCAGTCCTTTCAACACCTATACCGGACCGGAGTCACCGGAGTTACTGGTTATCACCAGTTCGGCATGCAATCTTTACAGCCGTGAGGCCATAAATATACTGGACGTAAAAGACCGGGTCGGAATTCTGAAATTGGGCACCACCTGGCCATTGCCCGAAAAGCTGGTCGCTGAGCACCTTAAAAAATGTGAGAAAATTCTCATTGTGGAAGAGGTCATTCCCTTTATGGAAGAGAATTTAAAGATGCTTGCCCAGGAGCTTGCACCACAAATCGGACAAAAAACCCTGATGGGAAAACGGGATGGATACCTGCCGATGGTCAATGAACTGAACCCGGATCTCGTCATCAATGCCATCTCTAAAATTCTGGGAATTGAGTATCAGGCGGTACCGGAAGAGTATGCAACGGGAACCCTGCAAAAAACTTTTTTTGGTGCTCCCGTGAGGGAATGGATATTTTGTCCCGGCTGTCCTCATCGGGCTTCGTACTGGAGCATCAACCAGGTGCTCAAGCTGGACAATAACCAGGGCTTTGTCTGCGGTGATATCGGATGTTATACCATCGGTACCCTGCCCAGCGGCTTCAGCACCCTGAAAACATTACACTCGATGGGATCAGGGACCGGTATTGCCAGTGGCTTCGGCAAACTAAAACCCTTTGGAATGAAGCAACCCGTGCTTTCCGTCTGTGGGGATTCCACCTTTTTTCATGCTGCCATGCCTGCCCTGGTCAATGCTGTCCACAACAAATCCGACATCACCATGGTGGTGCTGGATAACAGCGGAACCGCCATGACCGGTTTTCAACCTCATCCCGGACTTGAAGCCAATGCAGAAGGCAATGATGCAATCAAGCTCGATATAAAATCCGTCTGCGAATCGATGGGCGCTTATGTCAAGGAGAGCGACCCCTTTGATCTTGATAACACCAGGGAAGTTTTATTCGAGATGCTGGAGAAGAAAGACGGTGTCAAGGTTTTGATCCTGAGGCAGATCTGTGCTTTGAGCCCGGAGAAAAAGGGCAAAAAGATGTTTGAAATGGCTGTTGACGAATCCAGATGCAAAGGGGAGAAATGCGGCTGTAATCGGCTTTGCACCAGGATCTTTCGTTGCCCCGGCCTTTTCTGGAATAAGGAAAAAGGAACATCAAAAATCGATGAGGCGATTTGTGCGGGATGCGGGATCTGTTCTGAGATCTGCCCGATCGGGGCAATCAGCAAAAAGGAGGTGACACAATGAAAGACAGGATTAAATATGATCCCTACAACCTGATTATCACGGGAGTTGGTGGACAGGGTAATGTGATGGCTTCCCGGGTACTGGGAAACATCTTTTCCGCCAAAGGCTATACCGTCACCATCGGTGAAACCTTTGGCGCATCACAGAGAGGCGGATCCGTCATGAGTCACCTGCGAATTTCATCCGAATCGGTTTTATCACCACAGATTGCAAAAGGTCAGGCCCATTTGATTGTGGCCTTGGAACCCACAGAGGCACTGCGTGTATTGTCAGGTTATGGCAATGAAAACGTCAAGATCCTCTGTAACAAGCGTCCCATCTATTCCGGTGGTGTTATTTCCGGCGAACAAACCTATCCGGAAATGGATCAGTTGCAGGAGTGGATATGTGAATATGCGGGAGAGGTCTGGTTTATCGATGCTACTGATGAAGCACTAAGCCGCATGAAAAATCCCATCTTCGGCAATATCATTATGCTGGGAGCTCTTGCCGCCACTGGTTCTGTTCCGTTGGAACGGGAGGATTTCGAAGCCGTGATTGAGAAAAGCCTGCCGGAAAGCAAAATCGGAATTAACCTGGAGGCTTATGATCTCGGTTACGCTATGATTGCCGAAAACTGAAACCGACGGTTTGACAGGGTTTCGGAACCGCATTACTCGGAAAAACAGGGACAATCCAAAGATTTGCAGATGTCCCGGATTTTGAAATTGATATGTCTTTTGGTTATTCATCCTGTTGAGTGCTGCATAACCAAATCCCATACAATAGCCAGGAAATAGAGGAGAGTTAGAAATGAAGCACAACGCCATTTTGATAAATCCCGGTGACAACGTTGCCGTCTGCCTCGAAGACATCAAGGCAGGAAATCCTGCGATACTTCCGGATGGTACTAAAATTGAGGCACTGTCAGACATCGGCTACAGCCATAAAATTCTGCTTGCAGATGTACAACAAGGCGACCCGATTATCAAGTACGGTGAAATTATCGCAACCATGAACCGCGATGCCCGGAAAGGAGATACTGTCCATACCCACAATCTCAACCTGGAGGAATAATATGACACAGACTTTCAAGGGATATGAAAGAGGCGACGGTACGATTGGTATCAGGAACTATGTTGCGATATTACCTTCTGTCTCCTGCGCTAATCCTGTAGCAGAGGCCATTGCTCGGGAGGTCTCGGGCGTCGTACCCCTGCTGCATAGCAACGGCTGTGGTCGGGGTGGCTGTGACTTGATGGCCCAAAGTGTAGCACTGCAGAATATCGGTAAAAACCCTAATATCGCAGCCCTTCTGGTGATCGGATTGGGGTGTGAAGTCGTTTCCGCCGAAGGGGTGGCTATGATGTCGGCATTTGCCAATCGCCGGGTTGAGAGAATCATGATCCAGGAAGAGGGAGGCTCCCGGAAAGCAACTGAAAAAGGTATCAGGATTGCCAGAGAGTTGCTGGAATATGCGAACGGAATAGAAAAGAAGGACTTTCCCATGGACCGATTGGTGGTTGGCCTGGAGTGTGGAGGGTCAGACGCCTTCTCGGGTATTACTGCCAATCCTGGTGTTGGCGCCGCATCAGATAAATTGGTAAGCCTGGGAGCGACTGTAATCTTAACCGAAACCACAGAGATGATTGGTACGGCCCACATTCTCTCCTCCAGAGCCAAAAACGAAGAGATCTCCAATCAATTGGTCGAACTGATAGAGGGACAGGAAAAAAAGGCAAATGATGTTTTGGGCGCCCTTGCCAAACAGGCCATTTCGCCCGGTAATATGGACGGCGGTATGAGCTGTATCCGGGAAAAGGCTCTCGGCTGCATCGCCAAAGCAGGTTCAAGCACTATCAATCAGGTTACCGCTTATGGAGAAATACCCAGTGAGAAAGGATTGATCGTCATGGATGGTCCCGGTTACGATACCGAATCGATGACGGGCCTTGCCGCTGCAGGAGCGCAGGTTATTCTTTTTTCCACCGGCATGGGAAATCCCATCGGTTTCCCCGTGGTTCCCGTAATCAAGGTAGTCAGCACCAGCCAGACATACAATCACCTGCAAGATGATATTGATATAAATGCAGGCATTGTTTTGGAAGGGAAAAGCATTAACGATGTGGGGGAAAGTATTATGACCCTGGTAAGCGAAGTTGCCAACGGCAGGCAAACCAGGGCAGAAATCAATAAGCAGAACGGAATTCTCTGCATCTACACTCAGACAACCTCGTTTTAGAACTCTTCAAAAAGCGGGATTCGCGCCCGCTTTTTATAACTCAAGGCTTCCACCATCCTTCAGTGATTGCCTATCGCTGTACAGCAGTAAATCCTTTCTTTCAGCAATAGCAGACGCTCTATCAATCCTGTTACCTTTCCCTCTCAACCGGAACCATCGTTCTGCCCCGGCGACCTGATTCTACGGTTACCAACAGATTTAAAAAACCAGTGTTTTGTGTTCATATGTTCGAATTTAAATAGCAGCATCAAGTCATTAAATTAAAAGGGCAATATGGCTAATTAACTTGAAACTCGGCCCGAAATAGAGTATCTTACCGGTGAAAAACTGCCGTTAATCGGACCGTATCATAATAGACTTTGATCCTTTTGAATTCAAATCTTAGCGGAACCACGACATGGCCCGGGGAACTGGGATCAGTAAAATTGGGCTTGTATAAGCACCTAAGTTCTATTATTATCTGCGCTCAAACAGTTCCTGAGAATTGGTCAGATCGTTGCTTCATTCCCAGGATTTTACAAAATTAAACAATTTACTATGTTCTCCCGACAAAAACCTGATAATATCGGAAACCATATGCAATACACACTGTTCATCTTACTGATTTCAACCTTCATCGGGTTGAACGGACTCGCAAATGCAGAGGTAAAAAAACGGGTCTTCCTGTTAGCCAGTTATGAAGAGAATCATGTCTGCGGGGGTCCCCAGGAATCGGGGATAATCAGTGGGCTGTCCAGAGAGGGTTGGTTCAGGGACCTCAACCTGGAGGTCGAGTTTTATTATATGGACACCAAAAGAAAAAACAATACTCCAGAAAGCATGCAGGCTGAAGCCAAATTGGTCATTGACAGAATCAAGGATTTTAAGCCGCAGGTGCTTATAACCATTGACGACAATGCCTTTCGCGAAGTGGCCTTAACATTGGCAGGTGAGAAAAACATCTCCGTGGTTTTCTCCGGCTTGAACGACCAACCGGAGTTTTATAACCAACTGCAGCCTTTCATGGGAAGCCGGAAATCACCCGGCGGAAATATCACCGGTGTTTATGAGAAACTCTATATAAAAAGATCACTGGACGTCATCCAGAGATCTGTTGGCGGAACAAAAGGTAGTAAATATATCGGCATTACCGATTACTCGCCAACAGGTAACGCAATAACCAAGCAGTTTCAGATTGAGCTGGCGACCGTTCCTGAAGGATTGAGCTGGGAAATCAGAAGAGTGAAAAACTGGCAGGAGTATACTGACCTGATCAACCTGATTAACCGGGACGAGCAGGTGAAAGCAATATACCCCGTGGCCCTGACGCTGATGACACCCGACAACAAAACCTATACTGCCCCGGAGATATTTGACTGGACCATTCACCACAGCAAAAAACCCGAAATGGCTCTCAACTACTACTTTTCCCAAATAGGACTTTTCGGTGGTGCGGCAGTTGATTTTCGAGCCATGGGATTTTTAGCAGGAAAAAAAGCAGGAAAGATACTCAACGGTTCCGATGCCGGGGACATACCCATTGAAGACGCACCCGAATATGCAATCGTTTTTAATTTGAACAGGGCAAAGTCGCTTGGAATTGAGATTCCCCTGCCACTTTTAACCGCAGCGGATCATGTCTATAAATAATCAAAGGTACTGGTAGATTCATCCCCCAAAAAATGATAAAACAAGTTGAAATACAAGGGTGCGTTGATGCATCGTGTTGAATTATCGAATATATTCAACACTTAAATCTCAAATTCAGCGATCGGCATTTATGCTACCAGGCTTGAAAACATCCAAAGTCGTTCAGTACTTTTCAACTTTTAAGGGCAAACTCAGTATTATCGTGGTGATTGCTGTCCTGGTTCCATTGATAGTCTCCATCGGTATCATCATCGTCATGCTTGAACGTAATCTCCAGGGATTGTACCGTAATAGACTTGTGGCGGAGCTGGAGACGTTTTCGCTGATTCTCACCAATAAAGAAAACGAACTCGAACGATCAGTCAGCAAACTGATGCTAGATAACACACTTCAAATTACCCTTGAATTAAAAATACTCCCCCAGCTTACCAAATATCTTGACAGACAAATCAAGGGGCTAAAGCTCTCCTACCTTTATATAGAAGCCGATAACGGAAGCGATACAATCTCCACGAAGGTCGGAAAACAGCTCCCGGTTGAACACTGTCCTCAGACATCACTGGTAAGATCCGGCGACGAAGTTTATCTTTGTCTGAGTCGTAACATCGTTAAGGAGGCCCGAATCATCGGCAAACTTACCGGCGCAGTCGGTCTCTCAGATCCAGATTTTAAAAATCATCTGCGAGAAAAACTGATTGATGATTTCGTTTTTTGGGTTGAAAACGACCTTGTAGCCAGCAGCTTCAGTGATAGCAAGCATTTGAATGACCTTTCCGTTCACGCGGTTGGGATGATGGCAGAGGTGGAAATAGACTCAAATCAGTACAAGATGTTGATCGATCAAATTGACTACAATGGCATCCCCCTCAATTTTGGGCTTCTCATGCCGACCAACGAACTGCGTGAAGGCTTCAGGGAAGTAATGCTAATCATCTCGCTGGTTCTGGTTCTGCTGTTTGCGGTACTGTTTTATACCATTCAAAAATACCTGGCCAACCTGACACGTCCCATCACCAAGTTAACCCTGGCCATATCAGCCACTCAAAACAGGCAGAGTATTCCCACCGATCTGAATTTCGAACGAAAAGATGAACTCGGGCTGTTGAATCGAACCTTTCGCGATATGCATGTGTCCATCAACAGGTACCTGGAAGAGATTACAGACAAAAACAAAAAGCTGGAAATTGCCTATGACGAGTTAGAGAAATACCGTGACGAGCTTGAATTGAGGGTGACAGAGCGAACCCGGGAACTAAATCAGAGCCTCCTGGAAGTCGAGAAGGCACGTCAGGAAGCTGAAGCTGCCAATGCTGCCAAATCGGAATTCCTGGCAAACATGAGCCACGAACTACGCACCCCAATGCATAGTATACTTGGTTTTTCACGATTGACTGTGACCAAAATCGAGCATCTTTCACAAGAAAAAAAACTTCATTACCTCAATCAGATACAAGTTGCGGGCAACCGTTTGTTAAACCTGCTCAATGATCTTCTCGACCTCTCCAAGCTTGAATCCGGCAGGGCCACCTACTACTTTTCTCCCTCTTCACTATCCGAGTTGGTCAAAATGACCCTTCTGGAACTGGATTCCATTATCAAGGAGAAATCGATTGTCATTCAATTTGAAAAACCGCCTTTTCAGGATATCGGTTTGATGGATGCGGAAAAAATGATGCAGGTGATCAGCAACCTGGTCTCCAATGCCGTCAAGTTTTCTCATGTCGGGGGAGAGGTCAGACTGTCAATAGAAAATGATGGTGACAACCTGGTTTTTTCCATCATTGACAATGGTGTCGGAATTCCGGATGAAGAGCTGGAGGTTGTTTTCGATAAATTCGTGCAGAGCAGTAAGACTAAAACCGGAGCAGGCGGAACAGGGCTTGGGTTGTCCATCTGCGATCACATCGTGACGGATCATGAAGGAAGAATATGGGCCGAAAACAATCCCCGGGGAGGAGCGATTTTTAGATTCACAGTACCCCAAAAAACCTATGTGAATCCGACATAAATTACCGGTAACAAAGAATACATTTAAGAGATTTCATGAAATCAAAACCCAGAATCATGATTGTTGATGATGACCAATCTAACCTGATATACATGTCAGAAGTACTGGAATCTGACTATGAACTATCCTTGGCCGGTACGGGTGAAGAAGCCCTGGACAGTGTTCGTCAGTTCGACCCGGATATTTTACTGCTGGATCTTATGCTGCCCGGAATCGATGGCTATGAGGTATTAAAACAAGTTCGCAACGACGAAACCCTTTCATCCATCAAAATAATCCTTGTCACTGCAAGAGCCATGTTGGATGAAAAGCTGAAAGGTTATGAGTCCGGAGCTGATGATTATGTAACCAAACCCTATCAGCACGAAGAGTTACTTGCAAAAATCAACGTATTCCTGCGATTGACCAAGGAAGAGAAGAAACGGAAATCTGCTGAAGAGGCTTTGAGAAAGGCAAAGGAAAATCTGGAAATGGCTGTCGTGGAACGAACCAAGGCATTGGAAGCCCTCAACCTGTCCTTGAAAAAGGAGATCGAGGAGCACAAGGAGACGGTTTCGGAACTGATCAAAAGCGAAGAGCGTTACCGGGAGTTTGTTAACGCCCTACCCCAGGTTGTTTTTGAAATGGACACTTCATCCATTCTTACCTTTGCCAATAACATCGCATTCGATCTTTTCCAATATCAGCAGAATGATTTTGAAAAGGGATTAAATCCGCTGGATATGGTTGCTCCCGAGTATATAACCCATGCACAGGAAGATTTTAAACGGATACTCGAAGGCGAAGTTATCAAAGGAAACAGATACCAGTTGCTGAAAAAGGACGGCAGCCGATTCCCGGTGGTGTTATATGCGATTCGGATCATGCATAAAGGAGAGCCGGTTGGCATCAGGGGAATTCTAATGGATGCTTCCGGATCTCCCAATCAACCTGCATCCGGTGTTTCCACGAACTGACTTCGGTATGGCCAAATTTCACCGGGGAACCTCTCCAAGCTATCCTGAACTCGTCAACTTGCCATTTCAACCGGATTGGGACCAGACTCCACCTGTTGCCAATCCACCTCAAGCTATCTCCGCATCATTCATTGCAAAACCGCTCATTATCGAACAAGACCGATAGCATTTGCCTGAAATGAAAAAAGCCATCACTTTTCGTTTAAAACCATGAAAAGGCACCCTGCCGCTCTCATCACTATTGCCGGTCTTCTCAACTTGCTGCTGATCTCCTGTTCCAGTGGCGACAGCTCGGTAAGTAACGAAGGTCTCTCTCAATAAATGTTGCGACCGGATAAACAATCCAAGCTTAATGATGATGTTGTAGGTTTGTGACAAGTAACGACGATATTGACAACGACGCTGTCTATCCTCCATTCAGTCTGATCCCGGCAGAATTACTCACCGAAAATGTTGTTTCCGTGTGCAACATGCTTAGTGTGTCATCACCACACATTGGCATTCAATCCCAAATAGCCGATAAATCTTGGTCAATGTCCCATGGCAGGTCCATACGGTCGTTACACGGGAATAGTGAGATTATAAAAGAGGTCGGGACAATTTTTTTTATTGACACATATCAGTTTTTTAATGTAACCGACCATTGTACATTTTAGAATAAATGGGTCACCCGTTCCCATTTAGTTACGAAATTCTGTTGCCCGGTTTACCAATCTTTTGGCATACATTCTATTTGTTCGGCAGCAGAAGTGAGTTTACGATTTTCGCACCAGACAATGGGAGATCTCGTTTGGAACTTCTACAGGTATTAATCACCGGGCTTGGCCAGGGCTGCCTTTACGGTCTGATCGCCCTGGGATTTGTTTTAATTTACAAGGCAACGGAGATCGTTAATTTCGCCCAGGGGGATTTGCTGATGATGGGAGCCTTTTTTGGTGTCACGTTTATCGGCATTATGAAACTACCTTTCGGATTGGGTCTCTTGACCACTCTGCTGGCTATGGCGGTATTCGGGTATTTATTGGACAAATTGATCATCCGCTCCATGATAGGTGAATCCCAGTTTTCCGTCATTATTCTGACGATCAGCATCGGTTTTATTTTGCGTTCCGTCGCGGGAGGGATCTGGGGTAATGACCTGTTAGCCCTGGAAACACCTTATTCCGGTGAAATGGCCAATATTTACGGATTGATGATCAGTCAGGAATACCTGGTGGTTATTGCAGGAACAATTGTTCTGTCCTTGGCACTGTTTCTGTTTTTTCGACATTCGAGTCTCGGAATCGCAATGCAGGCTGCATCACAAAATCAGCTTGCGGCCTATTACATGGGTATTCCCGTAAAACGGGTGTTTTCACTGATTTGGGCCATCAGCGCCTTGGTATCGGGTGTGGCAGGAACTTTGATGGCCCCTATTTCGCTGGTCAGTCCCGAGATGGGGTTTATCGGTATCAAAGCCTTTGCGGCGGCAGTCATCGGCGGTTTTGGGAGTCTGCCCGGGGCGCTGATCGGAGGATTAATCATCGGCTGTTCCGAACAATTGGCAGGGAGTTATCTCCCACCCGGGTTTCAGAAAGTCACCGCCTATTTGATTATGTTTCTGGTTTTGACCTTGCGCCCGCAAGGACTGTTTACCCAAATCCAACAAAAAAAGGTTTGATTACTCGGTTTGCCGATCAGGCGAATTTAGAATGAGACAACATCATGCGATTCATTTTTAAAACCAGTTATCTTCAGGACATCAGGCTTTTAAAACACAATGGCTATGTTTTCTGGTACGGCCTGTTGTTGATAGCCATTCTATTGGCTCCCCTGCTCCTGGACGAGTTCTATATCGGTGAAATGGCCTTTATCTTTATTTACGCCATTGCCGGATTAGGCTTGATGATCCCGGTCGGATTCACGGGGCTTCCTTCGCTTGGCCACGCCGCTTTCATGGCGATAGGTGCTTACACCAATGCCTACCTGCTGAGCAGTGGTTATTCCTTTTTGTTATCTGTCGCCCTGGCCGGAATCATCAGCTCGCTTGTCGGTGGATTAATTGCCGTGCCACTGAAACGAATGACCGGAATCTATTTCGCCATCGCCACACTCGCCTTTGCTATTATTGTTGAAGAGATCATTGTTCATTGGGAATCAGTCACTGGAGGACTGGGAGGGCTGGCCGTTGATTATCCCGTCATTCTTGGATTTGAAATGGGGGAAACCTGGCAGTTTTATTTTATCTGTCTGATTGTGTTGCTCCTGGTTTTGCTCGGCACCTTAAACCTGATTCGCTCCCCCTCGGGAAGGGCTTTTATTGCGATTCGTGATTCGGAGATCTCCGCCGAAAGCATGGGTATCAATCTCTCTTATTACAAAATAAAGTCCTTTGCCATCAGCGGGCTGTTTACAGGTCTGGCCGGTGCATTGTTTGCTCACCGCCTGGCTTATCTGGCTCCCGATGCATTCAATTTCCTGCTGTCTATTCAATTGTTGATGATGGTTGTTGTCGGCGGGCTGGGAACCGTGCATGGAGCTATCCTTGGAGCGATATTTGTTGGGCTGTTACCCCAAGCCATTGCCATCGCCAAGGATTACCTTCCACCTTTCATAGGTGAATTTCCGGGCCTGGAACCGGGTCTTTTCGGAGTTATCCTGGTATTATTCATTGTATTCGAACCCATGGGACTGTACGGCAGATGGATTAAATTCAAGCTCTTTTTGGAAATGTTCCCACTCTATCGCAAGGCCACCTTTAAACGACAGAAGAGCTACCTTAAAACGGAGCGTGTGCAATGACGTTTTTCAGCGCAAAGGGAATATCCATTGAGTTTGGCGGTATCAGGGCTGTTGACAATGTCAGTTTCGACGTTGATAAGGGATCCATTTATACTATCGTGGGACCAAACGGGGCGGGAAAGACCACAATTTTCAATATCATCAGCCGGATCTATAACCTGACCAGTGGAAAAATCACCTTCGAAGACCAGGATATCACACATCTCCCCACGCACCAGGTCGTTAGCAGGGGAATTGCCCGGACTTTCCAAAATATTGAGCTTTTTGATCATGCCACGGTGTTGCATAATCTGTTAATCGGAAGACATATACACTGCAAATCGGGGCTCCTCTCGGATCTTTTTTTCCTGCCTTCGGTAAAACGAATGGAGTTGGAACACCGAAGACGGGTGGAAGATGTTATCGATTTTTTGGATCTGCAACACTACAGGGACCAGCTCATTCAGAATCTGCCATACGGAGTCCGCAAGATTGTTGAGTTGGGTAGGGCGCTTTGCACCGATCCGAAAATGGTCCTTCTCGACGAGCCCGCTTCAGGCTTGAATGTTGATGAAACTGAAGATATGGCTTTCTGGATTGACGATATCAAAAAACTACTCGGTATTACAGTTATCATGGTGGAACATAACATGAGCCTGGTTTCACAGGTTTCTGACCGGGTTCTGGCAATAAATTACGGCAAGGTTTTGGCGGAAGGGAGTCCGCGTGAAGTTCAGGAAAATCCCGAAGTTATCAAAGCCTACCTGGGGGAGGAAGATGTCAGGTAACATACTCACTCTGCGGAATGTGGAGACCTATTATGGTCCGATCCTCGCCATCAAGGGCATCAGCCTGGATGTCCCGGCGGGAAGAATCGTCACGGTCCTTGGAGCCAATGGTGCAGGCAAAACCACCATTTTAAAAACCCTGTGCGGCGCCATGGACCCTCAAAAAGGCAAAATCAGTTTTCTGGGCAAGGAGATCCAGAAAACTGATCCGGACAAAGTAGCAAGAATGGGCATCGCCCATGTCCCCGAAGGCAGGGAGGTTTTCCCTCTGCTCACCGTTCAGGAAAACCTGATGATGGGAGCTTATGGTCGAAAAGACAAACAGGGGATAAAAAACGATTTGGATCTGGTTTACACCTACTTCCCTATTCTCAAGGAACGAATCAAACAAAAGGCGGGATACCTTTCCGGCGGGCAGCAACAAATGCTGGTACTCGGGAGGGCATTAATGTCACGACCCAGGTTGATGCTCCTGGATGAGCCTTCATTGGGTCTCTCCCCGCTTTTCGTGCAGGATATTTTTGAAATCATTCGCCGGCTGAACCAGGAACAACAAATGACCATGCTGCTGGTAGAGCAAAATGCCAACATGGCATTGAAGCATGGCGACTATGGTTATGTGCTGGAAAACGGTAGAATCGTGATGGAAGATACCTGCCAAAACCTGATGGCTAGTGAAGATATACGGGAGTTTTACATGGGTATCAAGGATGAAGGGGTGCGCGGGAAGAGACGCTGGAAGAAGAGAAAGACCTGGCGCTGATCGATACACAATTTGATAGCTATGTTCTTAAATAGTGCGTCATCTAAAGTTGCCTCGGTAATGGAGGTTATGATTTAAAACACGCATGAACCCGTCCTTGGGGCTCCATGAAAACTTCCTGTTGTCAAGGGTTCAAATCACAACCTCCTTGACTCTGGTAAACACGTAAATATTACCCTCTTAACCACAAAGCAATGAGCAAACCAGTCTATGAACCTGTAGTGATTGAAGGTTGCGACACGATTATCAAACTTTTCAGGTATCGCGTCCGGCAGCTTGGGAAGAAAGTAGCCATGCGGGAGAAAAACTTTGGTATCTGGGAGTCTTTCACCTGGGAGGAATATGGCAAAAAGGCGCGCGAGATCGGGATGGGATTGATTTCACTTGGTCTGAAGCGTGGCGACGTCTGTTCCATTCTCAGTGAAAACAACAAAGAGTGGCTCTATACAGACATGGGGATTTTGGGAAGCGGAGGTGTAACCAGTGGAGTTTACACGACCGACTCCAGTAACCAGCTCCAGTATCTGGTCTCCGACTCAAACACCCGCTTTCTTTTTGTGGAAAACGAAGAGCAGCTTGATAAATATCTGGAAGTAAGGGATAAATTGCCAGATGTTAAAAAAGTCATTGTATTTAATCCGGAAGGCCTGCATGAGTTCCAGGATGATAACGTCATCATGATCGAGGATCTCTACGATCTGGGGCGCGCTTATGAAAAAGAACATCCGGAGTGCTGGGACCGGGAGATCGATAAGTCCGACCCGGAAGACCTGATGATTCTGATCTACACCTCCGGAACAACAGGACCGCCCAAAGGCGCGATGATCAGCCACCGCAACTGCATGTTTCAAATTGAAACCTTTGACAAAGTTACGGAACTCAGTGATCGAGATGAACAGCTATCTTTTTTGCCCCTCTGCCATATTCTGGAACGACTGGTAACTATCTTGATCCCACTTAAATCCTGCGGCACCATAAACTTTGTTGAAGGCTCGGATACGGTCCCCGAGAATATCCGGGAACTCTCCCCAACCATCTTTATTGCTGTACCGCGAATCTGGGAGAAATTCTATTCGGCCATCCAACTCCAGGTTAAGGATGCCACCCGATTCGGAAAATGGTTTTATCACCTTGCTGTCGGAATCGGAGAAAAAGCAGCGGATTATAAAATCCGAAGAGAATCAATACCGGTTGGCCTCTCCATGATTTACTGGGTAACCAAAAAGTTGATATTAAACAATATTCTGCGTATGATGGGCCTGGATCGTCTTCGCTGGGCAGCAACAGGCGCCGCTCCTATCTCGCCTGATCTGATTCGTTGGTATCTGGCCATGGGAGTCGAAATGTTTGAAGCATACGGGCAGACGGAATGCACGGCAGTTGCCAGTACCAACCCGATTGGTGATGCAAAGCTCGGTACTGTCGGCAAAGCCATTCCCGGAACGGAGATGCAAACTTCGGAGGAAGGAGAGATCCTGATCAAGGGGCCCAGTGTTTTTTTGGGATATTATAACCAGCCTGAAAAAACCAAAGAGACCGTTGTTGACGGATGGCTGCACACCGGTGATGTTGGGATCAGGGATGAAGAAGGCTATATTACCATAACCGATCGACTGAAAGATATTATCATTACCGCTGGAGGTAAAAATATATCTCCCAGTGAAATTGAAAATCAATTGAAGTTTTCTCCCTATATCACCGACGCGGTGGTGATAGGTGATCGCAAAAAATACCTGACCTGCCTGATCATGATTGACCAGGAGAATGTAGAGAAATACGCCCAGGATCACAACATTCCTTACACGAATTTCGCCAGTCTATGCAAGGCGGAAGAAGTGGTCGATCTTATTTGGGGGGAGACAGTCAAGGTCAACAAGAAGTTTGCACGGGTGGAGCAGATCAAGAAAATCCGTCTCATCGACCAATTGCTGACAGCAGAGGACGATGAACTGACCCCGACCATGAAACTGAAACGAAAATTTGTGAACAAAAAGTATGAAGAGCTGATTGCATCGATGTATTAGCCAAAGGTTACCATCATTTTCCGCAGAGACGGCTGTTCCGGACGCAATATACACCGACTGTGGAGGCTCGCCAGGGATTTCGATCCATGACGAGCAGTATTTTCCAAACCTGTGTTGTTTTTAACCCAAACCGTCACCAGTCAACACCGTCCCGCATCAAAGAAATAGTATTGAATGGTGACGTTAACCCGAACAATTCATCACTATTGCCCAACAACCGGGTAAGGTGAGAATTGAACAAAAGAAAGGAGATAAGAATGAACAGGAAAAGATCGTTGACGCTATTTTTGAGCTTATCCCTGGTGATGGGGATGATGAGCATTGCCTATGCCGCCACTCGTGGTGTGACAAAAAACAAGATTGTGGTCGGAACCCACACGGCCCTGAGCGGACCTGTGGCCGGTTGGGGAATTGATGCAACCCGTGGTATCCGCCTTCGATTTGAAGAAGCCAATGCAGAGGGCGGTATATTAGGACGTAAAATCGAGTACATTGTGGAAGACTCGCAATACCGGGTTCCCATTGCTGTACAAAAGGCTAATAAGCTGGTCAATCGGGACAAGGTTTTCTTTCTGATCGGTAGTATCGGAACGCCTCACAACAATGCTGTCTTCAAAATGCTGGAAAAGAAAGATGTTCCGAACCTTTTTCCTTATACAGCAGCCCGTTCCATGGCCGAACCGCTTCATAAACTGAAGTTTGCCAATCTCACGACGTACTACGCCAATATGAGAGCGGCCGTAAAGTACTTTATCGAAGAGAAAGGCAGGAAACGACCTTGTATGATGTATGTTGACACCGACTTCGGCCAGGAAACCGTCGATGCCGTTGATCATCAGCTCAAGGTCCATGGCGTTGAGCTTGTCGCTTCAACCAGTCATAAGGCTTCAGAGACAAACTTTGTCGGCGCCATCACCAAACTTAGAAAAGCTGAATGTGATATCGTATTCCTGGGAACCATCATCCAGGATACTATCATCCCTGTTGCTACAGCGGCCAAGATGGGTTGGAAAGTCGACATGGTAGGCCAGACCGCTGCCTGCAACAGTATTGTCGCTTCCAAGGGAGGAAAAGCCGTGGAAGGATTGTATGCCGTCACCTCGATTCCGGTTTTGTATGAAGATCAGGCTACCGGGGATGCCAAGGCTTTCTTTGAAAAATTCAAAAAGCGCTATGATAAGGTTCCTTCGGAAGTTGCCCTGCATGGTTATTTCAGCGCCGATCTGGCAGTTATCGCTCTTCAGAAAACCGGAAAGGACCTGACCGTGGATAACTTCATCAAAGCGTTGGAATCCATTAAGGGATATCAGCATCCTTTCGGGGGCCCTGTAATAAATTTCAGTGCGGATAACCATATTGGATCAGATGAATCTGTGCTTTATCGGATTAAAGACGGCAGATGGCTTTCCCCGGATGGAAAAAAGGAGATTCTGTCTTATCGATAGAACTCTGGAATTCAATTGAAACCTTGCAACCAGAGGAGTGCAGTTCACTTGGTTGCCAGGTTTTGTCAGGTATCGAATTTCAAATCCGCCACCCCTGTTTCAATGCTCTGAGATAAGTTGGCGTGCTTTGTCAGTCTAGGGACAGGCTGTGTGCAAGCGACTTAAGCTCAGGCTGAAGGATGACCAAGCCAAGCTCCGGGGATGGATTAATGCGCAAGTCAAACACAAGCCCATTGGGTAAAACGCTTGAGGAACAGACCTTTAGCCCTGAAAGCTTACAAACTGTTAATTGCGACATGAACTCCAATACCGATAAATCAGCAGCCAGCCTGCCGGATAAACAGAAAAACAAACTCTATCCAATTGTACTTGAGTTGTTTTCAACCAAGGACTTTCACCAGGTCAGTATTCGGGAGATCAGTAAATTGTCGGGAATAAGTACCACCACAATTTACCGCTATTATCCTTCCAAGGAAAAGCTCCTCTTTTCCATTCTTGATGAAAAACTAAGCGAACTGGCAGGTCTAGTGGCAATGCACCTGCAGGGTATGGAAAGCACCCGCGAGATGTTCAGAAAGCTGTTCTGGGTTACCCTGAACCATTATGACAGTGTTCCCGGCATGGCAGTCGCCAATATTGTAACAGCTCCCATGCACGCCTGGATGGAGGAAGGAAGTTATCGACGAAAAGATGCGTACCAGGTTATCGGAAGCATCATCGATCACGGCAGAAAACACCGCGAGATCGACCCGAACATAACAGACGAGCAGATTATCGATCTTTACTTCATGTACTGTCACCGACAAATTCAACGCTGGTGCTATCGACGCAAGAACACCAAGCTTGCCGAAACTGTCGGTCATTTCTTCGATGTCTTCTGGAAAACCATTTCCGTTCCCTCTGCCTAGCAATTATTACCTTTCGTTTTCCAAAACTTGATGGTCTCCGGAGTTGTCAACTGAGTCAGCACTGCTCGCGCCGCCCCCTGAACAATTGGTAAGGAAACAGATACTCAAAAACATGAGTAAGATAAACACGATAGAGAGCATAACGTCATTGACAACAGCCTCTCAAGGTCTCCGGGTTGAGTAATGATACCGACATTTACGGATTTTCCAGATCCGGACCGGCTCTGTTGATTCTCTTTTTTCGGCCCCGATCCAAACATAAAAATAAATGAACCTTGTTTAGCCGGAATTGATTTAGTAAAATAGAAAGGCACTATTACATTTATACGAAGTCTGATATTTCGCAAGCACCAACTATCGAGACTGGACCGCAAATTATCGATTCAGTAATTGAGTTCGGTGCATAAGGTTCGAGCGGACATTCCGGATTCAGAGCAACGGAAATAACGGGCTATACTTTAATCAAACGAGAAAGCGAAATCTCAAAACAGGAGAAATCAAATGTCATACGTAGATGGATTCGTTGCTGCAGTACCGAACGCAAACAAGGAGGCTTTTATCAAACATGCGAAAGATGCGGCAGAAGTATTCAAGGAGTACGGTGCTCTAAAGCAGGTTGAATGCTGGGGTGATGACGTTCCCGACGGTGAAGTCACCTCTTTTCCCATGGCAGTGAAATGTGAACCTGATGAAACCGTGGTGTTTTCCTGGGTAATCTGGCCGTCCAAAGAAATCAGGGATGAGGGAATGAAAAAAACAATGGAAGACCCGAGAATGGCTCCGGATAAGAATCCAATGCCCTTCGATGGCAAACGGGTGATTTATGGCGGATTTGAAGTGATTGTTGAAGAATAGGCAAACAGTCATCAACGACTTGAAACAGGGCATGAAGTCCATCTCCGAAAGGAGATGGATGCTGCTCTCAAACCGTATTCAGCAATACAGTTGGTAAGGTTATGTTATCGGATTCAAATCGGTAAGGTTGCGACGGGCCTTGATATTGCAGAAAAGCAGGTCTCTATTCCATTCTAACCCGGGCAGATTGCATCCCTAACCGGGTTTTGGAAATCAGCGTGAAAAGCGAGGTGTTCAACATGGAATAACAAGATCTGTCGAAAACCTTTAAGGCTGATTTTACATGAACCCCTTCGGAAAGGGGATTCATGAGTACTATTTTAATGCGGTTTTGAATTGTTCGGCAATATGCCGCAGGTTTTTTGTCCAGTTTTCAGCCAAAGGATCGATCAAAATCACTTCTCCACGGATTTCTTTTGCCACCAATCGAGCGTTTCGCTTTGAAAACTGAGGTTGAGCAAAGACCACCCTGATCCCCTCTTCTCGAGCATGTTCAATCAGTTCTTTCAATTGGGCCGGCTTGGGATCTTTGCCTTCGATTTCAATAGGAATCTGCTTTAATCCGTAATCCTTGGCAAAATAGCCCCATGACGGATGGAAAACAAGAAATTGCAGTCCCTCTTTTCCTTTAAGAATTAACTTCAGTTCCCGGTCAAGTAGATCTATCTCTTTAATGAACTGATTGTAATTGGATTGGTAAACTCCTCGATTGGAAGGATCAACCTGTTGCAGGGCTTTGACCATCTTCTCTGCCTGATGCTTGACCAGGGAGGGAGATAACCAGATATGAGGATCCAGACCTTCCGCGTGACCCTCCCCGGAATGATCTTCGTCATGATCACCATGGTGATCATGCTCATGGTGACCCTCCTCATGATGTTCATGCCCCTCCTCATGGTGACCCTCCTCATGATGATCATGCCCCTCTTTATGGTGATCTTCTTCATGATGATCATGCCCCTCTTCATGATGATCATGCCCCTCCTCATGGTGACCTTCTTCATGATGATGATGTCCCTCGCCATGATGATGTTCCACCATTGAGATTTTATGAATTCCTTCGTCAGTATGAACCAGCTTCATGCTCGGATTCAGTTCAGCGAATTTTTTCAACCAGACCTCCTCAAATTCAACCCCGATTGAGAAATAGAGTTTGGCTTTTGAGATGGAAACCATCTGTCTCGGCTTTGGTTCAAAAGTATGAGGACTGGCACCTGGCAGGACCATCACCTTGACATCCACCAACTCACCCCCGATTTTTTCCACGAACCATTTTTGCGGCAGAATACTCACAAAAACAGGAATCTTTGATTCTGCCAAAGCGGAACCGATAAAAACCAGAATCAATACTCCTGAAATCAGAAATCCTTTGATTAAGTCACGCATCTTTCATCTCCTTAAAAATAAAAAAAGTTTACCAATTCTGGCGAACGCAAATTAATTGCATTCAATCCTCCCCTGTTTATTATTATCAGCGGAAAAGCTTTCATCCACACCACACAATGCAATGTGAAAAATCCCAACATGTTTTCTTCAATCAATTAGTGATAAGTACTTAACAATTACTATTTTAACTCTTGAATCCGACTTGTGCAATTAATTTGCATGAATTTGAAAACATAACACTCCAAACACCGATACTGTAATGATTTAAGAACAATTGATTTGCCAGAGATCCTTATCCTGAGTATATAATTTATGACGCCGGATAGAGAAAGTACTCATTCATCAAGTCTGTTTCAAAAGAGTAGAAAAAACCCCACTGAAATTTTTCCTGAATATGGATTCACATATAAAATCCGCCAACGCCAACCGCGAATCAGACTTTGTTATTCAGTTGCGGGCCGGAGCCATTTTACAGTTCATTTTTATCTTTATAGCTTTGGTCTTTTTATTTTCGCTCAGAAACACAGAGTCACTAAACACCTTCTCCATCATTTTCTTTGCTATTGTTCTGGAAGCATTGCCTTTTATGTTGATTGGAAGTCTCGTCAGCGGCTTAATAGAGGTTTTTGTCTCACGGGATCGGATTGCCGGTTTAATGCCCAGGCGAAAATGGCTGGCGGTACTCATCGGTGCAGGAATCGGTTTGATCTTTCCTGTGTGCGAATGTGCGGTGGTTCCGGTTGTCAGGCGTTTTCTACGCAAGGGCGTACCGCTGAGTGCTGCCATTGCCTATCTATTGGGTGGACCGATCGTCAATCCCATCGTTGGAGCCTCGACCTATATTGCCTATGCATTTTCCTGGCAGGTGATGATCACGCGACTGGCATTCGGGTACGTAATAGCTGCTTCCGTAGCGATTTTGATAGGCCTGCTGTTTTCAAAAAAACAAGCGCTCATTAGCGAATCGTCTGATCACCACCACCATGACTGTTGCGATGGGTGCCATCATTCGGACCATGAAACCGGAACGATCCGAAAACTTAGAAGCGCTGTTCATCACGCGGCCCAGGATTTTTACGACGTTACCCGATTTCTGATTGTCGGCGCTTTTGTGGCAGGTCTGCTGCAGACCTTTATCTCAAGACAAGTATTCACCCAGCTTGCACAATCGCCCGACCTGTCTATCCTGATCATGATGATTCTGGCGATTTTGCTGAATCTGTGCAGTGAGGCGGATGCTTTTATTGCCGCCTCCTTTCGTTCGGCAGGAATCGTTTTTTCCGGTCAGATGGCCTTCATGGTATTAGGTCCGATGCTTGATTTGAAATTGATTCTAATGTACCTCGGGTTATTCAGAAAAAGATTAATACTGGTTCTATCAACGCTTACCTTTCTTTTCGTAGGCCTATCAATGCTCATTCTGCAATTACTGGGGTAATGAAAAAACCAAACCTGTATAAAAAAATAGGGATGTCCGGACTGGTACAGGCGATGCTGTTTTTGACCTGGGCCATCATCAGTTTTTGGCTGTTTGTTAGTAATCAGTATCTCGCCTATTTGCAGCCCAAGTTTGGTATTCTGGTTGTTTTCTCAAGTGTTGTATTTATCCTCTTTGCCGTTTCCCTGCTGTTCGGAAAACAGCATTCCCCTCACCACCAGATCGGTTCGATCCTACCGGCACTTATTCTGTTGTTGCCGATCTTTTTTCTATTTAGCTCCCTGGACACCGGTTTGGGTTCAAAAGCATTTGCCAATCGAATCCTGGACGCTGAAGTGAAGCAAGCACCCGATTCGGATGAGTTTGGGGAAAATCCCGAAGGTGTTGATGCACACCTGCAAGAATCCCCTCTCGACCAAAAAGGCGCCGTCAAGCACTACACTGCGGTTAGCATCAGCCACCTCTTAATGAAATCAAAACAATATAAGAATCGTCAGGTAAAAGCCTACGGCAAACTGTTTTTCCCTGAGAATTTGAAGTTTGCCGATGCCGTCCTTTATCGTTTTTACATCACCTGCTGCGCTGCTGATGCCCGACCGGTCGGAGTATTCATCAACGGTATTGGTGAAAGAAAATTCGAAAACGACGTCTGGGTGGAAGTCGAAGGAGTATACCACCTGAAGAAATCCGAAGGTGATAAAAAACCAATCCTCACCCTGCACTCAATCAAGCTTATCACAGAACCTCCAATCGACCAACAATACCTTTACTTCCCCGACTAAACCACCATTCCCAAAAAACATAAAAGGGGGACATGCTATAGATTGCCTGTAAAGAAAAAGCGATTATAAAAATAACGCCATGAAATCAGTGCATATCAGTGTCGTCCAGGTATAAGGCGCGTCTATCCTGCCAAAAGAAACGTCCCAGGAAACCAGACTCCGGGGCGACCCCAACAGGGTGACCAAGATACAAACATCTGCCTGGTCTGCAAATAACTGCGGTTTGGAGATTATCTTCAAGTTAAACACAGTTCAGCTTAGCAGTTTCTTCTTTTAAGGTTTCGAGAAAAAGGTCTATATGCTCCCGGTGAGTTCTGAAATTCAGCACGGCGGCACGCAACACCTGATTGCCGTTGAGGCGTGTAGAGCTGATAAAGGCGTTTCTCGAAGCGTTCACGGCTTTCATAAGTCTGTCGTTGTAGACATTAGGATCTCCAGACTTTGGGACGTAGCGATAAGTTACGATTGATAAGTCGGGATAACCGCCGGATTCCAGCCCATCAATGCTTTGGATCTGATCGTGGAAATATCGAGCCAGTCGGATTTTTTCAGATTGCGCCGCGCTAAAGGGATCGGTCCCGTGCAGTTGTAAAGGCATCCACAACCTTAACCCCCTGAAATGGCGCGTTAATTCCGGAGACAGATCGGCCGGCGACCATTCTGAATTCATGTCGGGGTAATCAAGCAGATAATCGGCTGAGGCATTAAACGAAGAAAAAAGCTTTTTCCGGTCTCTAACCAGGATTGCACCTGTTCCGTAGGGAAGAAACAGGGTTTTGTGAGGGTCAAGGGAAACCGAATCCGACAGTTCAATGCCTTGCAAAACCTCACGACCTTCCGGACATAAGTTGAATAATCCGCCGTATGCACCGTCGATATGGAACCAGAGGCCGTTTTCTCCAGCAATGTGTGCAATTTCCGTTAATGGATCAACGGTTCCGGTATTTGTTGTTCCCGCAGTTCCAATAACCATAAAAGGGCGTTTGCCGTTGCGAATATCTTCCTGAACGGTTTGAACAAGGTGTGCCGCATCCATTCGATATTCTGAATCGACCCTGACGACCCGAACCGAGAAATCCGACATTCCGGCAATGTGGATTGCTTTGTTGACGGAATGGTGGGTCTGATCCGTCAGGTAAATGACCGCTTTTTTGGTTTGATTGAGGTCGACGGTTAGCGCGTCGCGAGCCGTGACCATTGCAATCAAATTTGATATGCTTCCGCCGGAAGTCAATGTTCCGCCCGAAGATTCGGGATATCCAACTACATCAGCCATCCAGCGTACCAATATATTCTCGATTTTAACCGCTCCCGGACTTACATAATAAAGACCGGCGTACCGGTTGGTCACGGCGGCCAAATAATCTCCCAACGCAGCGCCGTACAGCCCGCCTCCCGGAATGTATCCCATGTATTTACCCGAAGGCAGGTTGATCCCCGTTGAATCTACATGGCGTTTCAAGTCTCCAAGAATTGACTCAATATCTTTGCCGCAACTATCTATATCCAGATCTATTGAGCGCTCTTCGGGAAGATCACCCCCAAATATGCCGGGTTGATTCGGGAGTTCATCGTAAAACGAGTTAACATAATTCATCACCCGGGCGGTCATTTCATTTCTATCGACTGAGTCAATCTCAAGCTTTCTTGATTTCAGTTCCAGTTTTCGCAACATTTCCATATAGCCTTTGATCCTAAATTGGTTTCACGGACCCAAAACCGGTTAAGTAAATCGCGGTTTCTTCATTTTAAGGCTATATAAGTCTAAATCCTGTTGTCTTGTAAAATATTGAACGACTTGGAATATTGCCCCGGGGTGATTCCAAAACTTCCCTTAAAGCTTTTGTTCAGATGACTCTGATCGTAGTACCCGGATTCCAGTGCAACGTCGATAATCGGCTTTTGATTGCGCAGATTACGCTTAACATGTAGAAGCCGAACCTGGTTCAGGTATTCATGGGGGGACATCCCGGTGTGCCTGCGAAAGGTGCGAACCACATTGAATTTATCTCGTCCGGTCAGAGAACTGAGGGCAGACAGGGTAATTTTCTGATTGTAATTGTCCTGCAGATACTCAAATAGTGCTTGTATTAAACGGGGTTCTTTTCCGATGGGATGTAAACGCAAACTGGAATCGGAATAACGATGGATGAGCATAGCCAGTATCTCCAGCAGCTGACTTTCGACTGCCGCTTCATCGGCCGAATTATCCCAGCCCCGGTAAAATCGTTTGAACAGATAATAAATATCCGGATCAAATAAAATGGGATTGGTCTGAAAACTGGGCAGGGATGAGTTGTGATGAGACAAATCCTCCAGAAGCTTTTTCATTGCTTCCGGATGAAGGTAAAGAGTTCTGTATGTCCAATGGGAATTCTCACAAACAAATCCGTCGTGGGGTTCGAACGGATTCAATGCAGTCAAACAGCCGGAAGGGGCATAACACTTCTCTTTCAGATATCGGAAACCACCCGCACCATCAACAATGAAGCCAAAAGTATACGCATCATGAAGATGGGTACTGAAGTGATGAGAACTGAAGGACGCCGCTAAAACCTCAATTTCAAAAGGATTTTTGATGATTTTATAGTCGGCGCAATCTTCCTTCCCATCCCCGGTGACGGTTTTAGCCCTGTTTTTCTTTCCGGCCATTTTTGCTCCAGTTTCTTGAAGGATAATAGCAGGAAGCCCGTCTTACCATGGTATGACTTAACCTCTCTTAACTTCTGCCAGAAAACGGTCGAAGTGTTCCCAAAGTTTTGCCTGAATCTCGTCTTTTTCCCGCAGCAATTCGTGCTGACCCTGAATACTGACCAACTCACATTGCGGTAATTGACGGCTGATATTCATCAGTGCCGAAGCGGGAATCAATTGATCATCAGTAGCGCTGAACATCATAATCGGTATCTTCACGTTTTTCAAAAAGGTCTTATCATTGACTCTTTTAATTGCCTTCAGTGCCGCCGAGACCCACGCATAGGTCTGACCGCCGACCCTGAAATCCGGATTCTGTTGTAGTAATTCCTGATCGTGGGCAAATCGTACCGAATCTGAAGTTACCTGATTTTCTTCGAAAGGGGTTTCATTCCAATCCCCCCTTCCCAGTACATAGGCTGTATCTTTGCCCAACAGACGTGCTCCGTTTGCCAGTATTCCGAAACCGACCTTCACAGCCAAGGGAACTGCCAAATCCAACATCGGACAGCACAGAATCGCTTTTTGAATCATGTCAGGATGATCATGCAGGTATTGCAGACTGATGTTACCGCCCATGGAATGAGCCATCAGAATATAAGGCGCAATCGCGTTGGGTTTCACAATATGCTCCGTAAACTCATGCAAATCACCCACAAAATCGCTGAAATCTTTTATGTATCCTTTCTGACGGTTAGGAAGCACCCTGGTTGAAAGCCCCTGCCCTCGCCAATCCATCATGAAAACATCAAAACCTTTTTCCAGGATCCTGGAAGCAGGCTCGCCGTACTTTTCTATAAACTCAGTCCAACCATTCAGCAGTATTACGGTTCCCCTGGGTTTTCCAGCCGAGGTTCTGAGGGATATATACCGTAAGGAAAGACCTTCCCTGTTTTCAAATTGTTCGGTTTCCTTGAATAGATAAGAAAACGGAGATGCAGATGGGCTCATTACTTGTCCTCATTGATATTAAGGAAGAGCTTTGACCTCTCATAGTCGATCCATGCAGGCTATGGGAGGTCAACACGCGATAAATGGAATCGAACATGAAACTGATAAAGTATTCAAAGCTTAATACAGGTATTTATCTGTTCTGTTGACGCTTTCCAGCTCAGAAAATAGCAACATCGGGAAACAAAATCAAACTGTGAAATGAGATTTATAGGTGATCAGCCAATGTCGTTTCTTGATAGACTTGCGTCAACGGACGACCATCCGAGTGATCCATAACCACTGGAGGCTGCTCAACACAGATCCAGTTGTCGTCCATTGAAGATGACAAAAACATGTGGCATCAAAGACTGATAGGGAATGCAGATCCATGGAAAAATCCCGATGGAATTACCCAACAGCTTTTTCACCACCCTGGTGATGTTCAACCGGTCGTAAATCCGTTCAATCGCATACCAGGCAAAACTTTTGGATCTAAACCGATTTTTTACTGGCAGAATTTAAGCATTGGATCAAGCTCTCTCTTCTTGGAAATCATCTCCTCGATATACCACAAACTGATTGAGATAAAGATTGGCAGAATCTACATAAGTATAAGAAGATAGAACGATATTTCGTTTCTCAGTTTTGAACCGCATCAGAAGCAAAAGTGACTGAAAAAAATATGGCCGCAAATCAAAAGAGAATTCTGATCCTGTTCGCTCATCCTTCTCCTGAACGATCAGAGGTTAATGTCCCCCTTTTCAAAGCATCTCAATCCATTGAAAACGTTACAACCGTTGACCTTTATGGAGAGTATCCGACCTACAGGATAAATATCGACAAGGAGCAGCAACGAATACTTGAACACGATATCATCATTTTTATGTTTCCACTTTATTGGTATTCAACACCTGCCATTCTCAAGGAGTGGCAGGATCTGGTACTGGAATACGGTTTTGCCTACGGCAGGGACGGGAAAGCCCTGCACGGCAAAACCTTTCTTTGTGCACTGACTGCGGGTGGGGCCGAAAACGCTTATCGAGCTGATGGTTACAACCACTTTACCATCAACGAGCTGCTGCAGCCGCTTGAACAGACAGCTATGCTCACCGGGATGCAATACCTGCCTCCGTTTGCTCTCTTCGGAGCTAGAACCGCAGTGGAAGATGGAAAGTTGGATCAGCATATCAATGACTGGAAAATGATTCTCAAAGCCTTACGCGATGATAATCTGGATTTAACGCAAACCAAAGCGCTTCCAAAGCTCAATGAAGATCTTTCAATTCTAATCAGGGAGCAGGCATGACCATATATTTTATTCAGGCGTTTATCTATCTCTGCGCCGCTGTTGTCGCCGTACCAATAGCAAAAAGACTTGGTTTGGGCTCGGTATTGGGTTATTTGATCGCAGGAGTTGTCATTGGTCCAATCATCGGGATTGTTGGAAAAGAAACGGTAGACATTCAACATTTCGCTGAATTTGGCGTTGTGATGATGCTCTTTCTGATTGGTTTGGAGTTGGAACCCAAAAAGCTTTGGGCCATGCGAAATCGTTTAATCGGATTGGGAGGACTACAGGTGGGTTTAACCACCGCTATTGTTATGATCATATCCATCCTGTTGGGTTATCACTGGATGATGGCCTTAACGATAGGATTGATTTTTTCACTCTCCTCAACCGCAATGGTCCTGCAAACTTTTCAGGAGAAGGGGCTAACCAAAACGGAAGGGGGTCAAAATGCCTTTTCTGTTCTTCTCTTCCAGGATATTGCTGTTATCCCTATGCTGGCTTTAATCCCGCTGATGGCCTCTCCGGTCTTAAGAGAAAAATCACAAGCTGGCCTGAAGGCTGCAGGAGAACACCACGGGCAGCTAAGCCTGGTGGCCCATTTACCTGGCTGGGCCCACGCATTGGTTGTCATCTCTGTCATTATTGCTGTTATCGTAGCTGGGCACTATTTAAGTCGGCCCCTGTTTCGTTTTGTCGCCAATTCCGGTATCAGGGAGATCTTTACGGCAACAGCCCTGATGCTGGTTATCGGCATTGCTGCATTGATGAGTCTGATAGGACTTTCACCTGCTCTGGGCACCTTTCTTTCAGGTGTCGTTTTGGCAACCAGTGAGTTTCGACATGAACTGGAAGCAGATATCGAACCATTCAAAGGATTGTTGATCGGGCTGTTTTTCATTACCGTAGGTGCCGGAATTGACTTTGCAGTTCTCTCGAAAAATCTGTTTCCGATCTTGGGACTCACCTTTGGAATCATGATTCTGAAAGCCCTGGTGCTAACACTTCTCGCCGTGATTTTCAAAATAAAAGCCAACAACCGGTGGTTGTTTTCGCTAAGCATGGCGCAGGCCGGTTATTTTGGTATTGTCCTGGTAAACTACTCCGTGCAGAATCATGTGCTTCCTGCCGAAATTGCGCAACCCCTCTCAATGATTGTCGTCCTCTCGATGTTTTTCACCCCGGGGTTATTCATTTTCTACGATAAAATCATCCTGCCCTGGTATGAGAAAGTGAAAAACATGAGGGAAGAGGATAAAATAGATGAACAGGGATCTGTTATTATTGCGGGGATCGGCCGCTTCGGTCAGATTATCAACAGAATGCTGATTGCAAACGGCATCAAAACGGTGGTCTTGGATCATCAGCCAAATCAGATCGATAGACTCAGGCGCGTTAATATCAAAAGTTTTTACGGAGACGCCACCCGGCCTGACCTTCTTCATTCTGCAGGCATTGAACAAGCCAAGTTAGTGATAATTGCTATCGATGATCGACCCCAAACCGTGGAATTAGTTAAATATATCAAACATGCTTTTCCTGAGGTCAGAATACTAACCAGGGCGTTTGATCGGGTCCATACCTACGAATTGAAAGATGCAGGGGCGGATGTCATCGTTAGCGAGACCTTTTATTCGGCACTTGAAATAGGTAAAACCGCACTAACACATTTGGGTATTCATCCTTTTAAAGCTGAACATATGAAGGCTGTTTTCAATGAAACGGAGCAGGAGCAACATGAAGAGATGTTTCAAGCATGGAAGGTTGCTGCTGAAGAAGGAGGTTTTAATAATCAATACCGTGCTATGTTTCTGAAGCTGGAAAAATTAATCTCTGAAGCAATGGAGTGGGACCGAAGCGACGCTCATTCAAAAACCGAACGCGGTTGGACACCTCCCCCGAAAAAATACACTGATAAAATCCAGGATCGTAGTTAATCAAAAAAATACCGCCCCCCAGAGGCCGAAATATCTCTCAAGCCTACCTCCCATAAGTATAAATCTCGATATTTCAACTACGTTAAATCTACCGCCTGTTATTTTGCCCAGGGAAGCTTACAGTCCGTGATTATACAGACACGCTTCCCGTGCTACCGAGATGAGCAGTCAATTTCTCGGAAGGATTCCAGGCCGCTTAATTGGCGATAAGGCTAGAGAATCAAAAATGTTGGCTTATTTGATAAATCTAACGTTTGGCTGTAAGAAGACAGAGGTTATCTTGGAAAGAAGTGGATCCTATTAGTTCTGCAGCTTCAAAAGCATCTTCAAGCTCCGGTTCAACGATTATCAGTCCAAGCTCCATTAGCTCATCTTCATTTTCGATGTCTTTTACTTCTGCAACTATCGGACTGACAACATGAACAGGACCAATGAACTCGACAAATAGTCTTAGAACAGATTTATCTGTTTTTAGATAATCAATTAGCACACAGGCATCCATTATCATGAACATTGGCTCACCTTTCTTCATGATACAGCCTTCCAGTCAACCAGAAGTTCTCGCATTTTCATAATGCTCATGCCCAAAATTTCTGCTCCTCTACTTAGGGAGATTTTATCTTTTTCAATTGCCTTTCGGGTGAGTTTGCTGAGTCTGTCTTCAAAGAATTCAAACTGTAGCATTTGGGCGGGTTCACTAAGAGCCCCGGTTTTGGGTTCCTCTTTGAAGTTCAATTTTCTCTTGTATCTTTGTTGATAAGCCCAATTAAATTTACCCCAGATCTCATTTCCAGCAAACTCCAATTCAATCAACCTGTGAAGTACAGCTTTATAGCTAACACGAAAAATCCGTTTTACTTTAAATACCCTATCGACCAAAGACATTCCGTAGGTAGAATCCCATTCTTTTTGGAATCCCTTATTAGGCATGAGAAAATGCCCAGAAAATAAATCAGCTTCTTTCTCTTCGTTTTTGTTTTCTTCGGTTTGACTAACATCGTATGCATTGCTGTGAAGTAGTAAATGGCCAAGCTCGTGAACAGTAGAGAATATCCGACGTTCAACAGGAATCCTATTCCAGGTGTTAACCACAATAGCAGGACCACCGTCCTCTTTTCCTACTGATAGGCCAAAAAAATCTTCTGAAGAGATTGAAACGGGAGCCAATTTAACACCGGCACTTTGCATCAATCCGCAAATATCATATATAGGCTCAGTTCCCTTCAACTTGAGAGTTTTTCGGGATAATCTGGCAGCATTCTTAATATCATCAGTAGAAATCTCATTCTTCAAGCTTTCCAGCTTGAAGGGGGGATGATCATTCAAAATCTCTTCAAGAAAGTTAAAATCATCAAGCCATCTACCAATATTGGCCAGCATGTTTTCTCTGTTTCTCATGCGTTTTTTCGATCGAAATCGTACGGTATTAAGCTCACGCACTGGATAAAACAGTTCCTGCAGTTGAACCTCCAAGGCTTCTGCAATCAAACGCAAAGTATTCATCCTGGGTTCAACATTTCCTCCTTCCAGTTTTTTTATGGCAGGTAAGGAAAGACCGGAAGCTTGCGCAAGATTCTGCTGGCTAAAATGCTTCGCATTCCTAAGTCGCCTTACGTTTTGTGCAAGTAATTGTATGTTCATGGTCATATTCCTCCTTTTCTGTTCAATAAAAGTATACCAATTATCAAAACACTGTCAATTAGTATAATTTTATCTTTCTTCTATCAAAGTGAAGAAGTTGTTTGTTCGTAACACCTTTTTTTTAAAGGAATTCATGCATATATCTAATTCGTTTTCCCTTAAAGGATAGATTCAAAATTCGTTTTATGTTTAGTTAAAAAGTTTATCTAGTGTTTATAGATATGCAGTAAAGGCCAGAATTTATCGATCGATTTCATTATTGTTCATTCCTAAATGCTATTTTTGCCCAAAAACTGACATTAAAAAATAGAGAATGTCCAAGAGAATGATTATAAACTTATCTTTTTTCTACGGTCATACAATAAATAAAACATTCGTATCTAACGTTACCATCGCCTTTCAAAGATATTCAGAGTTGATTTTAAGGCGGAGGGATAGATTTTATTTTTTACTTATGTGTGAAGTTTATTCAGGAAAGACGGAAAGTTTGAGAACTTCCCAATTTGCATAAAATCAACCATAAAAATAGAGGCACAATGACAAAAAAAGATGAAAAACACACTGGTGGAATTGTATGGACTTGAGAACGGAGATGATACCATTTGTCTCAGTGTACGCCTTCTGAGCTGCCTGTGCGGCAGTTCACGCAATAGCATTCCTGACCTCTGCCTGACAAGAAGAGATCTACAGAGTTGTGGTTGAAGTAAATGACAGAAAAGGAGGTTGGGGTTTAGCTCAAAAACTGAACAATCTTGTCTACAATTTAACAGCTTTTATTTATGAGGATATTGTTCGATAAGCATAATGTTTAGCGGTATGGCGAGTCTTATTTTTGAATAGAAAGGTGATTTGCCATACCATGTATCGAAATAAGCGAAATTGATATTTCCTGACCCACATTCTAAATCACTTGCTACACTTCTCTCCCCCAACCAGCCATTTGAGTATAGGCTCCAGAGAGCTGTATGCAATTTTCATAATCTCTTAGGCGATCGTCTTATCACGCAAGTGGGGAAGTACTTTCACCCGGGTTTCCAGGAATTCTAAACAGAGAAATCTGCTTGCGTCTTACATAACAAATTTGTTATATTCGATTTATGAAGTGGCATGTAAAATACTACAGTCAGAAACTTGAAGAGGAGATCCTCAAACTTCCGGATGGATTGCTGGCTCGTTACTTGCGATTGACAGACATGATGCTCAAGTTCGGCGCAAACCTCGGGCTGCCACACACAAAACCGATAGACTCCGGGTTGTTCGAGCTACGTGTAAAAGGTAAAGAAGGAACTGCCAGAGTTTTCTTTTGCCTCAAGATTGGTAAGAAAATCATCATGCTTCATTCAATTATCAAGAAAACTCAGAAAACTCCTAAAAAGGAAATCAACATAGCTAAATCACGAATGAAGGAGGTACTGAAAGATGAAGCATTCTGAACTGAAAGCAAAAGCATTGAAGAATAAGAAGGTAAAAGCGGAATACGACGCGCTGGAGCCTGAGTTCAAACTACTTCGTGAATTGTTGAAAGCCAGACAAAGGGCTGGACTTAGCCAGGCGGAAGTTGCAGAACGAATGGGTACCAAACCACCCGCCGTTACCAGGCTGGAATCCTCTTTGAGCAGCGGGAAACATTCCCCGTCTCTTGCCACTATCAAAAAATACGCGGACGCTTTGGATTGCCATCTTGAGATCAAAGTAGTTGCGAATAACTAATTGGCTTTTCGATATGTAAAGTCCGGTTGAGCCGGGCCTTTTAGGGTAATCAACCAGGCAACTGGCGACCAGACTTCAGAGAATCAATTGTTATCTCCACTATCTCCTGGGCGATCGTTTGGCCCAATTCCATCCCCCGAAACGCTTCGTCTGTTGTGGGTTGTAAGCCGGTGTCGGTGGTGTCGACTGCCATGGCGGCGAAGGCTCTCAGAATGAAATCGAGCTGCAGCTTCAGTTTGAGCAGATGATCCTCCAGGTCGATGATATCCATAATTAGTTTTGGATATGATCACCTCCCTGGGCATTTCTGCCACAATCTGGTTAACCGGCTTCGGGATCTGCATCGAGGTATCCCTGGTCAATCAGCAATTGACTCGCAAGGAGCATGTTCTGATCCATACCCTGGCTTTGTTCGATGGAAAGTCTTAGCAGACGCCTGGTGCCACGGATCAGGTCTGAAAAGCATTCCGAAGGATAAGTCAGGGGGATCTCCAGGATCGCCCAGCGGATGAAGGGCATAACGAGAGAGACCCTGGACCGGATGACGAAGCTGAAGAAGCCGGAGAGATAAAGAATGCTGACATGATTCACGCCGGCGAGGTTCAATCCTTCCCGATCGGGAAACGAAGCCGCAGGAATGATGTCGTAATCAAAATCGGTCTCCAGGGTTCTGGATCGGTTCATGGATCCGGTTGGTTCCGGAATATCGAGAATGGCACCCACCTCCCGGGTGAGAAATGCAATCCTTTCATTGTACAGGAAAACATGGAGCGGTCGCTCCGCGTAGACGAGACTCTTGACGAGTACAGCCGTGTTTTTATCAGTCATGGTGTAATCTCCAGAACAGAGATTAAGGTAACCACTAGGCTGGAGCCCTTCCCCAAAAATGAGAAAAGCCCAGAAGCCTGGCGGTGCTGACACACCATAAGACGAGGCGCCAACCTCATCGTAGCCAAACCTCTGGGCCCTTCTCATTTCACCTCGCGTTTTGTGGATTGGCAGTCCGGCGAATCCCGTGGTCGCAGAATTCTCAAAACCCAATGAAAGAACGGTCCCCAAAGGAACAATCAAATTACATAAACACAATACCGCCCCCACTTCCCCGGGTCAAGTTGAATTTGATTCATCGTATTATCCCGATAAATCAACTCTTAAGTGTTTTATGCTGTTTTGACAAATGGAGATTGATAGTAGTATTCTCGCTGAAATTATTTAGGTAATTATTCGGATTCTCACTAAAGAAACATCGTTTGATGACTGAAAAGCCTATTACCAGGAAAACACCTATTATCAGGTGGGCTGGCAGTAAAAGAAAGATAATACCTTTGCTAGTGGAACTGTCTGCTCCGAGTTTCAAAAGGTATGTTGAGCCTTTCTGTGGTTCAGCATCTCTTTTTTTCCACTTGTTGCCAAATAGAGCTCTTTTATCAGATGTGAATCAGGAATTGATAAATACCTGGAATCAGATAAAACACGACAACGATATTAGAAAAAAGCTTGAATCAATTCATCATTCGAAAAACAACTATTATCAAATAAGAAAGCTTGATACCAAAAAACTAACAAAGAACGAGAGAGCAGTCCGTTTCCTTTACCTCAATCGGTATTGTTTTAATGGGGTTTATCGAACTAATCAGGAAGGTCAATTCAATGTTCCAATGGGGACTCGAACTGGGGGGATTCCGAACCAAGAAAGCTTCGATTATGCTGCAGAAAAACTCCATAATGCGAGAATTGTGTGTTGCGACTATAAAAAAACTCTGAAGCGGATAAAAAGCGATGATTTTGTTTATTTGGATCCGCCATATTCAAAAACGGATAAGTTTACAGGAGAATATGGATTGAACAGCTTCAGTTACCGTGAATTACCAACCTTAATTGCAGAACTTGAAAGGATCGATAAATTGAATGCTAAATTCATGTTATCTTATCGTGCTTGCGGGGATATTGCACGATTACTTGGGTCTAAATTCAATGTTTTAGATTTGACGGTGCCAAGACATATAGCCGGTTTCAAGGATTCATGGCAGAAAGCTAAGGAGATCATTGTAAGAAATTATGGCTAATCAAAAAAACAGTTTAGAGATCATGATTGTTTCCGATCTGCATGCAATTGCATGCTTTGATTGTGATCATATTGATCTTGATTCGCACTTAATAAAAAACGACAGTCATAGCAGTGAGTTTTTCCAAACATTCTTAAATTATGTAGAAGAATCTAGCCTTCAACCCGACATAATAATCTGCCCCGGAGACATAGGAAATAAAGCCAAAGAAGAAAATTTCGATTTTGGTTGGAAATGCTTAAATGAATTAAAAAAAGCAACCAAAGCAAAACACCTTTTCAGTGTGCCAGGTAATCATGATCACAAGTCTAGAACCTCACAAGTTGATTTTGATCCGAAGTATTTTCTCCAACATGCGTCGCCGAAATTCCCTTTTTCGCATCATAGTGTAAATACACATTTTTGGGCGTGGCATTGGTGTCATATTCAAGGTGATATTTTCAATGTAATTCTGATTAACTCTAGCGCTTATCATGGAATTAATGATGAGTATAAACATGGAAGGATAGCACCAAAAATCAGTGATCAAATAAACGAATATGTTGATTCTAGAAAGTTTAAAAATAAACATCTGAATATAGTAATTTGCCATCACCATCCTACACCCATGAATACACCAGGGGGTGATAGACAGTTCATGGAAGGGGCTGCCAATTTGTTCGAGAACCTTCTCCAAAAACAAAAGGGAGCATGGTTGATAATCCATGGGCATAGGCATAAACCAGCAGTTCAATACGCTCCATGTCGAGCACATACCCAACCGGTTATAATATCAGCAGGAAGCTTATCGAAAAGATTGGACAAGGTCTTAGATCAAGAATCACAAGAAGATTATTCCCATAAACAAGAAGATGGAGATGAACTTAGGAATCAATTCCAAATTCTCGATATTGATCTTATTAAAACTAAAAACAAAAGCACTCCTGTAGGGATATTTAATACACACACTTGGACGCTAGGAAGTGGTTGGGAACTCTCTCCAATTGAAGATATTCCAGCTAGAGGTGGGTTTGGAGCAAATGAAAATCCGTATCAGTTAGCAAGCAAGTTTGAAAGTCTACTAACACCCAGTGAGCCGTTAATGAAAGAAGATGAGTTAAAAGAATATTTAAATGATTATGTTTATTTTACACCGGCAGATCGAAAGATTTTTAAAGATCAATTAGAATTATGCAATATTGCTGTAACCATCGAAAAAGGGAATATTGTAGAAATCGGACTTAAAAACAAATATGAATAGAATACATAGCATCCATGAAGCTTATAACGCTAAAACCCTCTCAACTAAGCAGATTTGTGATAGGTTCATAATTACCGAGCATTTTTCCAAGCTGTCTGGTCAGGGTAACAGTTTGCTTGTTGGTCCAAGAGGAAGCGGAAAAACAACACTTATGAAGATGCTCCAAGTTGAGGCTATGGAAATCTGGATGCATACTAAAGCTGATCAGTATAGAAACAGTATTGAATATTCGGGAGTTTTTATTTCAACTGACATCATTTGGAAACAACAATTTGAGTCGATCATTAGCCAAATTAAAAATAAAGAGCTTGCCAAAAAACTTGTTACTGAAGTGTTCATTTATCATACTTTAGAGCAAATTACCGGTACTCTTGAGTTTAGAGTAAATAGAAATGTATCAAAGAAATATAAATTTAGAGCCGTAAATATTGAAAAAAAAGATGAGAAGGAACTTGTACTTGAATTATCTCATATTTGGCATGTCAAACCAATTCTTCCCACTATCAGATCATTAAAAGCTTCTGTAAATTTCAAAATTCAGGAATTAATCAACAACACCAATAGGGTTCTTGAAGAGAATATTGAATTAAATGAACTTTTTCAAACAAACACCTTTACTGATTTGTTGCACACAGCATCAAGTGGAGTTTCTATAATTAATTCTTACATAAATGAACATGGTAAAAAGTGGGCATTATTATTTGATGAGTTAGAGTTGGCTCCAGAACAGATAATCCAACCTCTTATTGACTCATTAAGAGGAGGTCCAGACAATATAATTCTTAAGCTATCTTTGTCACCATATCATAAAGATCTTAAAATTGGCGGCGATCCTCTTGGTCATTCCGAAAAAGATGATTTCAATTATATTGATTTAACATCTGGACGAAAGAAAAAGTCAGGAAAAGTTTTTGCAGTTCAGCTTTGCCAGCAATTATATGAAGCAAAAGGTTATGAGGGGAGTTTGGAGACTAGATTCAAAATACCAGAAGGCCCATCGCCAGAAAAAGTATTTGTTCAACTCGCTGGTAAAGATAATAGTTTTAAAGAATATCTCGAAAAAAACGGCATTGATGCAAAACATGTTGAAGGTTATAAAGAAAAAAACAAACGACCAACGATCAGAAAAATTGAATATGTTGCATTGCTAAGAAATCATGTATTCAAGTCCGATATGAGTAAAAGAACACTTAGAAGACCGCATAATTACTATGGTGGTTTCGATAATTTGGCAAAATCGTTAGAGTATAACCCTCGAATGCTAACCTCAACTATGAATGAGTTATTAAGTGGCTTAGGCAAAAGCAAAAAACAAATTGAGATTTTTGCTCAGATTGAGGCGATACAAAACAGTAAAATTACTTTGACGTCACTACTGAACACATTGAGATCAAAATATCTATCGTGTAAGACTGTCAAGGGATTCATTGATATTATAGGAAAACATTTCAGAGAGGGTATTGTTGGAAGTGAGTTCAATGGTGAACCAGTTGGATCATTTTCGATCGGGGATGAGGTTGCTCTAGAGCTAGATGAAACAATCGGTCGTGCGCTAAATGCCGGAGCCTTGATTAAGATTTCGCAAAAAGGGGTTGAATCAAATATTTGTTCAATCAGAAACTCACGATTTCGTCTCTCGTTTTTGTTTGCTCATGATTTCAGTTTACCCTTGCAGGTAATGAAAGAGATCAGCCTACATGAGATATTTAGAGATAGTTTACCACCAGGAAATGATCCAATTTCAATTGATAGTTATATACAAGATCAAGGTAGTTGAAAAAGACAGGAGGTAGAATGATAATTGGACCGTCCTCAGAGGAAACAGAGTTTGATGTTGCGTTATTTGCATTAGGCTATGAAGCGAGATCGATACACATCCCTCAAAAATACCTAAAGAAATGCTCTCAGAAAATTGCTTTTGGATATCGGTATAATAACAAACTCTCATATGAAGATAACCTGAGCTTTTTAAATACAAATGATATTGAGCATTTCACAATACGAGAAAGAGAGTTAATCAAAAAATTTGAGTCAGAGGTCCTTCCGAAAATAGAACAGTTTGAAAAAGTCAGCATATTGTTAGATATAACAAGCATGAGTCGTTTTCGTTTTTCAACACTGATATTGCTGATTTTAAGGAGACTTAAAAAGGGCTCAAGTCTAACGATAAAATACTCGGTTTCAAAATTCGTATCGCCACCGAAGATTGCTCCTCCAGTTAAAATAATCGAACCTATTTCACCACGGCTCGCAGGAATACCTGGAGATTTGAATAAACCCACGTGCTGTATTGTTGGACTTGGATACGAAAAAGACAAAGCACTCGGAGCAGTAAATTATATAGATCCAGGTGAAGTCTGGGCATTGATTCCAAGAAGTAATGAACCAAAGTTCGAACCAATAGTAATGAAAAACAACTATTCATTACTTAAGGACATCCCTATAAGAAATCAATTTTTTTACGACGTACACAATCCTATTATTCTCTATGGAGATTTAAAATCAATTGTGCTTGGTTTAGAAACAACAAAGCGCCCAGTAATTTTACCATTAGGTCCTAAAATTTTATGTGCAATCTCTGTCGTATTAAGCCATGAACTCAATTCTAAGTTACCAATTTGGAGGGTTTCTTCCAAAGACCAAGAAGAGCCTTCCCAAAAAGAGGCCAATGGTAAAATAGTCTCCTTTACAGTGAAAGTTTAATTAATTCGCCTTTATCAGCTTGCTAAGAATCTATTTGTAGTATGCTTTTTAAACTATTCTCAGGAAAACTATATGAATTGGAATTTTGTCAGTCGATTGTGAATTTCTTCCAAAAATTAACATTGATCCTCTCTGTATTCCAAATACTCTGAATTCAGGACCTTTCGTCACTATTTTCAGTCTAGGTTATTCACATTATTATATCAGAGAGGGGAGATGAAAACGCTTGGTGAACTCTTTTCTTGTAGGTTTTCTTTGGTCCATTTTTTCCTGAAATATTAGACTGCTCGTCGTCTTCAATTTCGACGACTCCATTTGGAAGTAAGACTGACAGTTGTTCCTCTTCAAGAGCTTGGACAAAACTCTGTCATCGCCCTTTGTTAGTAGTTCCAGTTCTTTTACTGCTCTCAGTTTTAGAATTCTATCAAAAGCAACACAAAAATCCCTGTACTCCTGGGAGAACTTCTCACCAAATGATTCTCCTTTTTTAAGCTCTTGATGACCCCATTCCTCATAAACAGGATTGCCTTTCAAAACAACTGGTTTGTCCTTAGATTTAATATACTTCTCAAGGTCGGCTATTCGCTGATTGGCATCCTTTTCGTCAGTCACAGCTTTATAGAACGTCAAGTAGTCAGTACTTGTTTTTCAGGCATCTTCAAGCAATTCTTTTGGAATTCTTTTATAGTCAGTGATCGTTGCTTTTTTCATCTGATGACCGTCTTGTCTGCGTATTCCGGTGACATTTACCACCTAATCCGGAGATTTGGTTACCATTCAAACCGATTTTGATTACCATCGATTCCGGTTTTTTCTTACCACTTTTTTCTTCCTTTTTTACCTGATCAGCATCGCCCACTCATCGGAGCGAAGCGACGCTG
>JANQGX010000062.1 GCA_028282885.1 SAR324 cluster bacterium | reverse complement strand
CCTCAGTGAAGGCCAGATATGAGTCGGGACGGTGGGATGAAATGGTTAACAAGTATCTGAAGGCGGCTTGATATTACCCACAACTTCTTGGTGCACCCCAGAACAATGCTTGCTTGACCATTTTCCATCCGCTTCGCTAACCTGGATTTATAAACTTAGCTGCAAACATTTGGCAACAATAATGATTTCAGAAGATTTCCAACCAACATCGGATTTAACAACACCATGAATTCACTATCTCCTCCCAACGTCGGATAAATAACACTCTTTTGACTCATTGATCAATAAGCCTGTCTTGAGGCCTTTGCATCGGTGCACAAATGTGCCTTTGAAAGGCAGGGATACCTGCACGTGCCGCCTCCGACAGGCAAACGAAATTGTTTATTCGATTATGGAGATAGAACATGGTGAAAGACAAAACCTTCCTGGCTATCAATGTGTCCGTATTCCTGATCATGATAGGAGTCGGATTGATTGTTGCACTGCTTCCCCGTCAGCTCATGAACCTTTCCGCATCCGTCAGTGATGTGGGCCTGCTGGCATCTGTCTTCGCGATTCCCTATGTCTTGTTACAGATCCCCGTTGGCAGACTGGCGGACATCGTCGGTTTTAAACACCTGATGGCGGCAGGCTACCTGTTTTGCGCCCTGACGGGTATTCTTTACTTTTATTCGAATACTCCCAATATGGTATTGGGAGGACGCTTCTTGCAGGGGCTGGCGGAAGTTCCTATCTGGACCCTGGGTCCTGCCTTGTTGTCCATTCGCTATGCCAACCAAAAAGGCAAATCCATGGGAATCTACAATGCATCGCTGCATTGCGGATTAACCTTGGGTGGATTGATCAGTGTTTTTGCATATCGGTTCATGGAAGGCAACCAGCCGTTCTTGGTGTTTACTTTGCTGGGCCTGACTGGAAGCGTGTTAGTCCTGCTGTTTGTGGAGAATCCCGCAAACAAGTCAGTTGCCGGAAACGAGGCCTCAAAAAAAGTGAGTTTCAAAACATTGTTGTCCGATCCTGTGAATCTTTTGGTTAATTGCGGAGTGACCTTTTACGGTGCCGGATACGGCCTGTTTATTACGATTGTTCCTGCTTTTCTGATTTTGGAGAAAGGCGCCGAGCAATCGACCATCGGCGTTTTCTTCGCACTGTTCTATATTGCCATCAGCATTTCCCAGCTATTTGCGGGGAACTGGTCGGACAAGCGTGGCAGGAAACCGGCGATGATTATCGGTCTTGCTGCAGCGGCTGCCGGGATCTTGTTGTTTCATGGATTTAATTCTATTCCGGCAATTCTGTTTCTTTCCCTGGCCAGCCTTGGGCTGGGAGTCTTCAGTGTTTCATCCCTGGCATTCCTGAACGAGAGGGTTTCCCAATCGCAGAAAGGTTCCATATCAGGCGTCTACTACTTCTTTTTTGGTCTGGGTTATTTTTCCGGCCCTCTCATTCTCGGTAAAGCTGGTGAAGGATTCGGTTTCGGAGCTGCTTTCATGCTCTTTGCTGCTGTAATTGCGATTCTTATGGTTATCCTCGGTTTTGCAATCCGCCCCGGACAGCCCCTTCAATCCAGCAAGGTTTTCAATAGCTGAGAATAAAGTCATGCGCGGCAACAGGTCCGGATCTGCGGACCTGTTGCCCAAGAGAGTTTGGCGATACTTTCTCATGTTTGCATTCACCAGGTACATCACCAGCATTCCGTATTCAAGATCGAATCCGAAAACACAAAACGGTATTTATTCGGTATCTTTGATCAGCAGACAAGGTTAACAACAGAGGTTACCAATGAGTCTGAGTATTCATAAGGGCTACGTTGGCATCATCAGATGCCGTACTGTCAACAAAAGAGTTACCTATCAATCATGATCCGGGAAAAGTGTTTATTGACCCTGTTAAAAACATGTAAATCCAAAGGAACACCTTGACACCCAAAAACCCACTAATTAAGATCTGTTGAAAATTTTAACTAAAAAATTTGTTATCAATTTATTTCTACTATCGAACTGGAATTATGAAAAAAAATCATCTTTTGTTCCCCTTTCTTCTGTTGCTGCTGTCAAATAATCTGATGGCTCAGGAGTATGATCATGATCACTTTGTAAATTTCGGACTGGGTTACTATATGCAATCTTTTTCCGAAAGTGATGAATTCAGGAAATCAACACAGTCTTTTAGCAGCGATGAAATAAGCAGCGTCTTAGGTCCGGAGGCTTTTGTCGAGTTTTTCCTGGGCCAGAATCTGGCTTTGGGATTTAAATATCAAACAGGAGAAGGGGGATATATCTATAAAAGCGTTTCCAGCAATGGATCGGTTGAAGAGGTTCGGAAAGTAACTATTACCAATTCAATTCTGTATGCGGATTACTCGATTCCGATGGGAACAAGTTCATGGCGACTCGGAGGTTATGCAGGGGGAGGTGCTTCAACCTATAAATATTCCCTGGAATGCCGGAATGCTACCGGGACTTTTTCCGGAATCTGTTCCAGTTATGATGACTTTTCGGGCAATTCATCAGGGACGATCATGGTTTTGGGAATCATAGGTGATTGGGGTGCTGATCTATTTGGAGGACGAATGGGATTCACGTACGTATCAGGCACATATGAAGAGATGAAAAACGTGGATGGAAGCAAGGAAACCCCTTCAGGAAGCGGCATGCAAACCTATATCGATCTTCGGCTGGCGTTTTAGCTTCTTTGTGTTTAACGACTCTTCAAACAGCTTCGCGCGTATTTTTTATTTTTGCTTTTTTGGTAGGAACAATGAGCAATTGCTGGTTTCTACTATCTGATCATCCAATGTGGCGTTTATCGATTTTCAACTTTTTGGATATAATTACTTGGTTTGTCATGGGCTCTGATTTTACAGTTACCAAAAACCTGACAAGATTTAAAATTCTGATTTTACTATTTGCTGTTTTCCTTCATCATTCACCGGCCTTCGGAGAAGATGTAAGCTTTTTTATCGGTTTTGGTTTGGGGTCATCATCTTACAAAACAGATGAGGGTGAAAGCCTAGGTCTGGGTATGGATCAGGATAAGCAAAGAATATATGGATCCGAGATATTTGAGTGGTACCCAATTGGCGTCCTGGGGGTTGGGATTCGGTCAGCCACAGTTACCTTTTTTGGCGAGGAAGGAAGCAAACAAGGGACGACTAGAGTATATTATTTTGAAGAGGATTTAAGAGTTTCAGCCATTATGCCTACACTGAACCTGATTGTATTTTATAGTGCAGAAAAGTATTCAAGGCTCGGGTTTGTCGGAGGATATGGCATTGCAACTTACTCATATAACCTGGAAGTAAAAGATTCTGAATCTAGGTCGTTCTATTACGACAAATCACACGATGAAGATGGATCCGGAAGTGCTTCTCTTCTTGGAGTCTATTTTGATTGGGGTGGTGACATATTTGGTATGAGGATAGGGTTTGATACTCACGACTATCGATTCTCCGAATTTTCCGTAGAAGATATTCCAAACTCGGATGAAATTAATGTTAGCGGCTCTGGAAGTGCATTCTATTTTAATTTAAGATGGGCTTGGTAAGAACACATGTTTATCACCTTAATACAACGAACCGTATTTAAGGATAATTTACACCTGGTATTATCTATCCGTTAATTTTGACTGGATTTACCAGTTTTTGATGGTGTTCCGGTTTATGAGTTCATGCTAGTTCATATCCTCCTCAATTTTTGGGTAAAAAATATTCCGCCTGGGGATACATTGTTGTTCCGACAACATTTTATTTCTCGTGATGTTGATCAGGGAATGGTTTTGATTGGTGGTCTGGGATGGCGGGTGATGTGTTAGAGTGATTTTTTTAGAAATTCCAGCACATTGCCCGGGAGATTAACTTGTCTGTCAACAAAACCGCTATCCTGCCCTATCTCGCCATTTTAAGTGCAACCCTGCTATGGTCCAGCTCCTTCATTGCACTGAAGACAGCCTTCACCGTATATGATCCCATGGTGGTGATTTTCGCCAGAATGGTGATTGCCTTTATATTTATCCTCATCTTTTTGAAACCGTTGAGGAATGTCGAGTTTCGCAAGAAGGACTTCAAGTATCTTTTGTTCCTGGGATTTTGTGAACCCTGCCTCTATTTTATCTTTGAAGCCATCGCCCTGAAGAATACCACAGCGTCCCAAGCCGGAATGATAACGGCAACCCTGCCCCTGGTAGTGGCGATACCAGCCTGGCTGATCCTGAAGGAAGAACGATTATCGGCTTTATTCTGGCGGTTATTGGAGGCGTGGCCTTGAGCCTAGGAAGCGAGGTTACTGAGAGTGCCCCCAATCCCATGTTCGGGAATTTCATGGAATTTATGGCCATGGTGGCGGCATCCGGTTATATCATTACCATGAAATACCTCAGCACCAATTACTCCTCTCTGTTTATCACGTCATTCCAGGCTTTTATCGGCAGTATCTTTTATTTTCCCCTGCTGTTTCTGCCTACCACGACACTTCCTGTGAATTTTGAGCTGATCCCGGCGCTATCCATAGTTTACCTGGGAATATTTGTCACCTTCGGTGCTTACGGATCATATAACTATGCAGTCAGCAAAATTCCGGCCAGCCAGGCGACCGCCTTCATCAATCTGATCCCCGTCTTCACTTTGATCATGGGAATCCTTATTCTCAACGAAAGCCTGACACCGGTTCAAATTGTAGCTGCGGTTGTAGTATTTCTGGGGATCTACATCAGCCAGGCGGGTAAGAAGGCGGCCAACTAGAATTTGTAAGCTGCCACGAAGCTGAAGTGCATATTGAAGGGAATTTGCAGATCGCTCAGGGACCCATTTTCATAATCGTTTAGACTGCCACCGGTTTCGAAAGCTTTCATGCAGAAGTCTGTACTTCCGCCTAGAAACCAGTCACCCGCCAGATAAGTGATTTCAGTTCTCCCGCAGGCAGAGATGAAGGCGGAGTCAAGATCCCTGGCATCCAGCAGTTTTTTGAAGGAGTATTTCTGGTAGACAAACCCTCCTCCGATGTCCACATCCACATTAAAAATCGGCAGCACATTGTAGGTAGCAAAAGCTGCGGCAGCCAGATACTTACCCGAAACAGAGGAGTCTGCGTATTCGGAGCAGAACTCCGTATTCTGATCTTCATTATCACATTCACTTGATGAAGCGGAAAGCTGACCGAAACTGCCAGCCAGTTCATAGCTCAATCGATCTTTGGTGTGCTTCAGACCAAGGTTCATCTGGGTTCCCGTGAGTGAAGTCGAATTGGTTTCAGTTTTTGTTTCACCTTCGTTGTCGAGATAGGAAAACTTGTAATTAAGGACCGCCATGTGAAAGCCGAAACCGGTACTAATGCGGAAACCGTTGCGGCTGGCTGTCTCCTCTCTCAGGTTAAACCATTCCTGATCTTCCTCGTCATCGCCCCGGGCTACCAAACCCCTTTCCGGAGAGCTTTCGACCTGTAGTTGGGCAATTTCGGTCAGTTTCTGGTCTTTGCGAATAAAAAAGAATTCCCCATTTTCATCGTCTACCACGTGAAGTCTTCCGTATTCCGGTGTTTGAAGCGCGTTGGCGTTCTTTACCTCTTTTCGGAGGTTCAGAGCCAGTTCCGAAGCGCTGAGGGGCTCGGTTCTGTCCCGGGAGAGTATGTCGATTAATTTACCAGCAAAGATTGAATTGTCTCCCCAGCCGCGGTCACTGACCGGTTCAAGCCCTCCGGAAGTGATGATTTGACGGCTCTTCTTCTCTGACAGGTCCCTGAAATATCGTGAGTGGATCTCTGAACCGCGAGTCTGTCTGACCAGGGAACCGCTAAAACAGGAATCTGCCATCACCAGGGTATGTCTGGCGCGGATCGATCTAATTTTGCTTAAGACGGTGCTGGTTGGTAGGAAGAGCTTCAGGCTTTCCGGCGTTCCGGCATCGCTGGGAATCCAGTATCCCTCTTCCTCTCCGGGCGGGTAGTAGCCATGACCGGCAAAATAGATGAGGAGGTTTGTGTCGGTGCCCGCAACTCTGCGTATATCATTGAAGGCGCTGATGATCTCCTCAAAGGTGGCATTTTCCAGCAAAATGATATCCTGGTTTTCAAAAAGATAATCGCGGATCAGCAGGTCTTTCAGTTCGTGCACATCCCTGATAGGCGTTTTCAGGGTCTGCCAACTGGCGTCCTGATATTGGTTAATGCCGATCAGCAGTGCTTTGTGATCACCCGGTTCGAATTTGGATTGAATTCTGTTTCGGGTCTCTTCCAGTTCAGTGGTGATGTCAAGCAGGGTGACCGTGTGCAGGGAATCGATTCTCAACTGCCTGAAAAAATCGCTCTCCGTGTCAGGCACACTGTTCAATCTCTCCAGAATATAAGCGGTTCGGGCCGGTTTGTCCTCTTGATGAAACCAGGCTGCTGCTGAAATCAGGTCTTCCGGGGCGATGCTCGTTGGCTCCTTGTTTGATTCAAGAGCAATTTGCTCCCAGAGACCTTCAAAATAGGATTTATCACTGCCTTCGGGAGCTTCGTCTCCCCGGACTCTCGATTGGCTGGTGTAACTCCTGGGCATGGCAAGTTCCTTGAGGAAGTCCAGGGTATTTTCCAGCAGGGTTCTTTTATTGTTGAACAGGTCATCCAGGAGGTGGATACCGGCGGTCTGCAAAGATACCATCTTTTTGCCGGCCTGCAGATAGAGCACACTGGACCTGCCTATCTCAATAAATGGGAATTCCGGAATGGAGAAAGTCTGCCCTACCTGAACCTCGTGTCTTTGTTTGTCCCGGTCGATGAGGTGAACATCGCCCTTGAACAGCACAAGTGTAGCAGTTTGCTCGGCAGCGATTAACCCGGGAGACAGCAGAACCAGGAATAAACAAACCATACCTGTTAGGATTCTGTTACCGGTATGGTTATCGTTTCCTTTCATGTTTGCTGTTTTGGTTCCGGACATAAATTTAGTCAGATTCGCGACTCCCATTGCGAATGCTTTTTTCATCTCTTTTTTTCTATGAACTGAGCAATAAGTCTTCCCTGTGTGATCAATAACAATCACCCTGGAATTTGTAAACCGATTATGATGGTGACCTTGTGCCGCGATCAAATCGGGATTTCAAGTTTTGAGATCCAGAGACGTTCGTCATGCTGGAATTCGAGCTGATAGCCTCCTTTGGGATAAGCCCAGGAAAGTCGTTCCCTCAGGTTTTTCAGGCCTTTTCTGGCAGAGATAACCTCCAGGTCCTCGCGATAGGGATTTCTGACGGTCAGGACCAATTTGCCTGCCACCTCTTCCAGTTCTATATCGATTCTGGCCGATTTTACCCCGCTCTTGGCTAAAAATCCTTCGGTATATTTGACAGCGTTTTCAATCAGCGGGAAGAAAGCGTGCCAGGGGGCTTCAATGTTGTCAAAGCCGCCGTTGGAGTTAAAACTGAACAGCATGCGATCCTTGTGAATCAGGCGTTGCTGGTTGAGATAGGATTCCAGGTATTCGATTTGCGCATTGACCGGAACCATGGACTTGTCTCCGTACTTCAAGGAGCTCCTCAGCATTTCGGCAAACTCCACCAGGTATTCTCTCGCTGATCCGGGATCGTGTTGGATCATCACACTCAAGCGGGAAAACTCGTTGAACAGGTGATGGGAATGCAGTTCGTTGGTCAGGTAATCGATTTTTGCTTGCTTCAACTGGATTTGAGTTTCCATCCTGAAGAAACGTTCCTGCAAACCATGGGCAATCATCGCGGCCAGGGCGAAGAGCAGGATGATAGACACAGGCAGTATAAATGGCATTTCAATATTTTGAAAGGCGAAGACCCATCCGCAACTGATAAACAATAGAATGACAAGCAGAGCGGAAACAACAACACTAAGCAGGGGACCTCTGAAAACAACCACCAGGGAAATAAGTGTCAACAACAGAAAGAGGCCGAGGCCGATCCAGACGGGGGAAACGGCATGCAAATAGCGATCTCCTGCAATCATTCCCAGGATTTGTGCTATCAGTTCAGTCTCCTGCAACATCAGCCCGGGGTTGGACAGGGGCACTCTATAAAGCGGATAGAGATCCGGGAATCCGGTTCCCACCAGAACGATCTTATCCTTGAAGGCTCCCTGCGGCAGTCGGTTCATTTCATGCGCCCTGATGACGGGGAAGCTCAGCAGGCTTCTATCGCTATCCTTGAGACCGGTAACGGCGAAATTGATCTTCATCCAGGGCTGGTCGGGATAAGTGTTTTGCATCCCCGCTCCCCGGATAAACCCGTAGTAATCCAGTATTTTCTGGTAATAGATGCCCCGGCTCTGGCAGGTGACAGTATTAGCGCAAACTTCCTGCACCGTATCCGCTGAATCCAGCCTGAAACGGAGGGTTCCCTTGTCCAAGGCTGCTGCTGCGAAGCTAGGATATACCGGGTAAAAGGGATCATCCCTCAGGATAATATTACCGGAACGCCTAATAACTTCTATCAGTTTCCTGTCCTTTTCCTCCTTGCCGGTTCGATCCAGCAGGATATTCAATCCCACCAGGGTCGGCTCGCTGTGTTGCACTTTCAGCAGCAGGTCGGCCAGCCATTCCCTGTCCAGGGGCGAACGTGACGTTCCTGTTGGCAGGGAATGGTCGTCAATCAATACAAGTACCAGGGGCAGATTAACCGCTTCCGGCTCCGAAAAGGCGGAGCGTAGCAGGTAGTATTTGGATTGAAATCGATCTTCCCAGTCCCTGATCAGCGGTGTATTCACCAGAAAAGCCGACAGCAGCCCCAGGGCAATGGCGAAAACCAGGAGAAAACCCAATAGACGTACCTGACCGAAAGGGGTATGGTCTGAAAAGAAAGGTTTTTTAAGTCTCGATTTCAAAATCAAACTCATTTTCAGGTTTAGCGATGCAGGTTATCAAAGCAGTCATCGTCGATGACGAGGAATTTGCTGTTATTGATATCAAGGATCATCTCTGCGCATATCCCAACATCGAAGTCATTGGCACCTTTCAAAACGGCCGGGAGGGGCTGAACGGTATCAACAGCCTGAAACCGGATCTGATCTTTGTCGACATCGAGATGCCGGAGCTGAACGGTTTCGAAATGCTGGGCCGTCTCACCTACTCCCCTATTGTGGTCTTTTGTACCGGTTATAGCAAATACGCCATTGAAGGCTACGAATTTGATCCGACCGATTTCCTGCTGAAGCCGATCAAGGCCCAAAGGTTTGATTCGGCGATGCAAAAAGTATTTACCGATATCGACCGTCGAAACCTGGAACGAAGACTCCTGCGTCAAAAACAGCAGGTGGGCTACCTGCTGCTGGAATATCGTGATCTCCATGGTGACTCAAGAAAAGTCTACGTCTGGCCGGATGACATTATTTTTGTCCAGCCCCAGGAAAACAATGCCAATTATATCGAGTATCATCTTATCGACAAGACCTGCCATGTGGTAAAAAAAACGCTCAAGAAAGCCATGTTAGACCTGGAGCCCAAGGGATTCGTTCAGGTCCATCGCAGTTACCTGGTCAACAAATCAAAGATATCGGAGCTATATAAAAACGAAACCCTGGTCCTCAAGGGAGCCGAGGATCCCGTAAAGATCCCCATCAGTCGAGGATACCGCAAACTGGTTAAAAGCCTTATCCGCGAACTTCACAGCGGCGCCTGAAGTCTCATTCGGTAGCTTACTTCTTTGATAGTTCAATACAAATTTCACTTCAAACGCTTCAGGCTTTTGATTGGTTGTAGGTTTCACGTACTCGGCCCCCGGGTTTGTTGCTTTAATTGCGAGACGTTCGGGCATTGGTTATTCATCGAGTCAATTTATATGAGATTCCAGCATTTTTCGGAAGTCATCTTCCAATTCGAACTTGCGGACCAATGCATGTTCCAACAGCTCGCCTTCCGGGGATATAATCATGAAATAGGGGTAACCATTGATTTTGGGAAACAGGGCAAAAAACGCCCTGTTTTTGTTTTCATTGCTGTAATTGACGTTCAGGTAAATGAATCTGTCTTTAATTATTTGATGGCATTCCGACTTTTTCAGGTCTTTGCTGAATTTTAAACAATAAGTACACCAGTTTCCACCGATCGAGACAAAGATGTTTTTCTGCTCTTTCTGTGAATGTAACAAGGCATTTTGATAATCTTCAAAGGCGTCTCTTGTTGGATCATATGGTTTGCCGGAATCCGCATAAATCGGTGAAATCGTTAAACACACGAAGATCAAAATTGCAATACCAAGCCTGAATACACCCATTTGATTCACTCCTTCCGGTCACTCCCCGCTATCGCAGGAGTGACGAACTTAATTTTGATTCCCAATCTTGTATCGTATCAACCGTGAATCAGCAGAAATGCGGGGACATGTACCGATTACGTGTCCCCGCATTTCGCGGGATCGAAGCAACGGCTGACCATTAACACAACATTAGAAAGCATAACCCAGGGAGAGGGTAAAAAGATAGGGAGTCTGGTTTTCATTGGCTTCAATCTGCTTCTTCCAGTAGTCCAAATCATCCTGGCTGACCGCGGTCGTGGCAGAAACCTCAACTTCTGCTGACTGACGTCCCAAGGCGACATTGACGGCTGAACCCAAAGTCAATCCGCTTTCAAATATGTGGTTGAATCCGATCCCGGTTGCCGCGCCATACCATTCATCATAGGCTACTGTGGCTTCCAGGCCGGTCGTATAGGTATTCTCACCAATATCACGCTGTTCGGATTTGAACTTGGTGGTGGAAACCTGCTCACCCCTGTAGAGAGCTCCAAAAGAGAAATACAGTCCGAAGTCCCAGGGCGTAAGTCTCACTTCCAGCAGATGTATGGGATCCAACTCCGATTCGGTCTCTTCGATACCTTCCTGACCATAGACATGCTTACGATTATACTCGTACACCTCGTCATCGTCATAGTTATAACTTTGTTCGCTATCCCAGATGTTTTCGCCGTTGTAAAAGGCGGAAGAGGTCAATCCGAGATAAAAATGTTCAGAAAGCTGATACCCCAGGTGCAGTCCGGCGCCCGGGGCAAAAGTGTGCGGGGTTGCCGAACCGAATGTCTGCACAATCTGGATCTGAAAGCGAGAAGACTGCCTTCTTTCAACATGGCTGAAGGAAATTTCGGTCTCCTCAGACTGCTCAAGGGCTTCGTCATCTGTGGACTGTCCATATACCGGACTCACCAAAAGCGAAAGAACGGTCAAACAAACCAATACGATTTTTGATTTCATGCTAACCTCCTTGTTCAAAAGAACTATTGAGTGGTGTTTCATTTCAAGCCTTCGGGGGAAGGTTGATCATTTCGGTACTGCGGCAGTGAATCTGTCGAACAGTAACCGGTTTTATTTGCTTTTATGGTTCTACTATGCTTCAAAAATCGGAATCGGTCTGATGATGGTGACAAATGGAAATAACTCGTTGACAAACGGGCCGTGTAAAGAGTGGGAGGCTTCTTGTGTGACGAAGAATATCTTTTGAAATCTGTTGGTTACGGCGGGATTGGTTGTCGATTCGGCCGGTATTTCATCTCCAAAAACAAAAAACCCGAATAGAGCAATGGCATTTTACAAAAATGGATTCTCTATTCGGGCGAAACATTTGATTTAGAGTGGGGTTACACCCACCCCAACTCAGAATCTGTTTCCTCTGTGTATCTCACTGTTCAAGTTACCTCCTTTAGCGCATAACGCCGTTAAATGTTTTAGGAAAAATGCCTGTGTCTGACATTTGATGGAGGATAATTTAACTCTAGGTTAAAAAAGGTATTCTGGCAAGACCTTAATAATTTCGGGTGCACCAAGAAGTTGTGGGTAATATCAAGCCGCCTTCAGATACTTGTTAACCATTTCATCCCACCGTCCCGACTCATATCTGGCCTTCACTGAG
>JANQGX010000047.1 GCA_028282885.1 SAR324 cluster bacterium | reverse complement strand
CAAGTCTTTTTTATCAATATATTGCGCCTTATCCTATTGTTTTTATTATTCTACCTCTGTCTTTTCGTAAGTTTTACCCACATGTTTTTGGTGCACCCTAGTTGTCCGCATCCTTGACGCTGGGAATACAATTTCCTATTCTTGTTTAAGCGTCCGTCTATGCAAAAAAAAGCTCCTGCAAAAGGTTCCCTGCAGTTTACATCTCCTGTGAATCATTCCAGTTCCCTTTGGTGCGAGCTTTGCAGATAGTGTCTGTTGCCATTCTTTTATTCATCCGGCGCGATAAACCGACCTTCAAAACAAGAGCATCATGGGAACCGCAGATCAATCCGAACAGCCATCTTCGAACGGATCGGAATCCCAGTACCGGTGGGTCTTTCATCTGCTTCTGGTTCTTCTCATTCTTTTCGGGATATTTGCCCGCTACACACAGAAAAAAGATCCCCTGAGCATCGAAGAACGGAGGTGGATAAATGCCAATGCCGAGAATATCCTGTTGATAGAGAGTTGCCATTTCCCACCTATAGAATTCCTGGACGACACAGGGGCCTGGGACGGGATTTCCAGAGACTATATCGAATTGATTGAACAACGTCTTGGCTTTACCTTCACGCGTCAGCGAATATGCGACTACCATGAAGCCATGATGGCGCTCTACCTGGAAGTTCCCGTGGTGAAATGTAATATTCAGAAAACACCGGAACGCTCGACGGATCTCAATTTCACCGAACCCTACATTGAACTTCCCAATGCTATTATAGTCCGCAATGAAATCAAAACCTCGCTTCACCTGGCAGAACTGAAAGATCTGACGATATCCCTTGTGGAAGACTCAGCGATTCAGGAGTATTTGCAGACCAATTACCCCCGGTTTAAACTGGATCCGGTCCCGGATCCCCTGGAAGGGTTGCAGAAAGTGGCTTTCGGACAGTCGGATGCCATGATCCTCAATCTCGCAGTCGCCTCCTATTATATCGAAGCAGAGGGGTTGACCAATCTGAGAATGGCCGGTGCGGTGGGAGAATCCAACAAGCTTTCGTTTGCCTCCAGCAATCGCTTTCCCATGCTAAATCGTATTCTGATCAAAGGATTGGCGCAGATATCCGGAAGCGAGAAAAAAACCGTTTTGAAAAAGTGGATTCGATTGCAGCAGGACGGATTTGTTTACAGTATTGAATTCTGGTACACCACCGGGGCTATCGTGCTGGTCATATTGCTGATTACCGGGTTTATCACCATCTGGAACAGAACCCTCAGGGTTCAGGTCAATCAAAAAACCCGTGAACTCAAACGGGAACTGGCGGAAAAGAAAAAAATGGAACGTCAGTTGATCCAATCGGAGAAAATGGAGGCGATTGGTATATTTGCCGGAGGCATCGCTCATGATTTCAACAATGCCCTGGGAGCCATCATCGGCTATTGCGAGTTGATTGATATGATCGACGCCAGGGATGGAACCCGACTGAAATGGCGCACCAAACATGCGCTGAAAGCAGCATACAGGGCCAAGGGCCTTGTACAACAGATTCTGACTTTCAGTCGGCAAACAGAGCAGAGGAAAGTTCCCATTCACCTGAATCCGATCGTCAAGGAGGTGATGGGTTTCATGAGAGCAACCCTGCCGGCTACTATTGAGATCAGGAAAACCGTAACCACGGAAAATGATGTGATCAACGCTGATCCCACCCAGATTCATCGGCTGCTGATGAACCTGTGTGCAAACGCAGCCCATGCCATGGGTGATGAAGGAGGAGTGCTGGAAGTTGCAATTTATCAATGTGACCGTCTGCCGGAAGATGCACGCCTGGAGAATCCGGTCGAAGAGGATTCTTACATTTGCATTGAAGTCAGCGATTCGGGAACCGGTATTGAACCGACCAACCTGGATAAAATCTTTCAACCCTTTTTCACTACCAAAAGCCGGGGTGAGGGCACGGGAATGGGATTGGCCGTTGTGCATGGCATCGTCAGGGATCTCAAAGGGAGTTTTACAGTCGAGAGTGAATTGGGCAAAGGCAGCCGTTTCAGTTTCTTTTTCCCGGAATGTTACTCGGAAGCCAATGCCACGGAGTGGAAAGAGATAGACCTCAATAAGAATATCAAAGGCAATATTCTATTCATTGATGATGAGGAACCACTCACCGGGTTTGTAGAAGAGGTGCTCACCCATTATGGTTTTTCGGTAATAACCAGTAATAATGCAGTTGAAGCTTTGGAGATTTTCTGGGAGGATCCTGAGCGGGTGGATATGGTCATTTCCGATGTAACCATGCCTGCCATGACGGGTATTGAACTTGCAGAAGAGATACTGTCGGTGAGACCGGAAATGCCTGTAGTGCTTTGCACCGGTTATGCGGCCAGTGTTTCTGAAGAGCAAATCATAAACATCGGAGTTCGGGCCCTTGTCCACAAGCCCTTGGGCATTAATCAATTGCTCAATATCGTGCGACAGGAGCTGCAGACGGTTGGAGAGGAAGAATAGGAAAATTATGGCCAAGGTACTGGTAATTGATGATGATCTGGAAATCTGCCTGATGCTTTGTGATCTGGTCAACGTGATCGGTCATGCAGCTGAATATGCTCAAACCCTCAGGCAGGGGATCGACACGGTTTTTTCGGACAGTGTGGATGTGGTTCTGCTGGATGTAAAAATGCCTGATGGAAACGGCCTCGAAGGATTGAAAACCATCCGTAGTACCAGGAATCCTCCGGAAGTCATTATCATCACAGGTGTTGGAGACCCCGATGGTGCAGAACTGGCCATCAGGAACGGCGCATGGGACTATATACAAAAGCCCCTCTCCCCTCGCAAAATCATGCTTCCGCTAAAACGGGTATTGCGCTACTCGGACAGCATCAAGCAAAAAGACACTACATTTCATGATTTTCAAAAACTGGGAATCATTGGCGAGAGTTCAAGGATCAGATCCTGTCTGGATGCTATAAACGCCGCTGCTTCCGGAGACGCCAATGTCACCATCTTCGGGGAAACGGGCACAGGCAAGGAAAAATGTGCAAGGGCACTGCATGCCAAGAGTCAACGCTCCAGACACGATTTTGTGGTTGTGGACTGTGCTTCCCTCACTGAAACGCTCGCCAAATCAACTCTCTTCGGTCACGAGAAAGGCTCATTTACGGGTGCTGACCGTTCCACAACAGGGCTGATCAAGCAGGCAGATGGCGGAACCTTGTTTTTGGATGAAGTGGGTGAATTAAGTCCTGAAATCCAGAAGACTTTTCTGCGCGTGTTACAGGAACATCGCTTCAGACCCGTCGGTGCCAGACAGGAACAGACCAGCAATTTCAGATTGATATCGGCAACCCATCGGAATCTGGATGAGATGGTGGAATCGGGTCTGTTCCGTCAGGACCTGATGTATCGATTAAGTGCGATTACCATAGAGGTCCCTCCTCTCAGGGAAAGAGAAGGGGATATAGAACTGCTGGCCAATCACTATCTCAACCATTTTTGTCGCAAGTATAACACCCCCGCTAAAAAACTCTCCGTCGATCTGCTTGAAGCCCTGCATATTTACTCCTGGCCCGGAAACATCCGTGAATTGATCAATGCCGTAGAAGCAGCCATTAACAACGGAAAAAGCGAATCACAGCTCTGCACCCAACACCTTCCCAAACCAATTCGTATTTACGCAGCCCGTTCTGCGTTCGATTCGCAAAGCAACCTGGAGGGGATGAATCTCTCCCAGACCGATGCTGCCAACTTTCCCCCTTTCAAAGAGTATCGGGATGAAATCCGCACCAGCGCTGAACGTCAATACCTGACCCGGCTCATGGAGATCTCCAGGGGAAAGATCAAAGAAGCCTGTCAGATTAGCCAATTAGGAAGAACCCATCTCTACTCCCTTCTCAAAAAGTACAACATTTCCAAAGACGGTTGGCCGGATTAGCCCTCATAAAAAACTTCCCAATCTATCGGATGAATCAGTCTCATTTGTTACTGACATAAATACTGAACAAGTGTCACAAAAACCGAACATTCATCCGCCACAAGTTACATCCGCCTTTTCACTTCAACACCAAATAAATACTTAACTTACTGTTATTAAGATCTTTTCGATGGGGAAAAATCCTTTTTGCTTTTGGTATGTTTATTGATGATTACCACCCCAGCAAAACACGGGTTTTGTAATTTTTCTTCCTTTTCTGATTCCTTATTGTGAGTTTGTCATCACAGAGAACCTGGAGATTTCTGATCTATGATTTCCCAGGTAACTTGCCGGACAGGTTGACTGAAAGACGAATTGTCTTCTTTTGTCCTAATTCAAAGCGTAAATCATGTATCGTAAAAACCATTTAAAAAACAGACTGAAAGCAGGGCAGAAATGCCTGGGTTGCTGGTTGTTTATGGGTAGCCCGGTTGTTACTGAAGTCCTCTCCCTCTGCGGCTTTGATGCCCTGATTATCGACCATGAGCATGCCCCGGGAAGTCTTGAAACTGCAAATCATCAGCTCAGGGCTGCGTCTTCCACTCCGACGACCATGCTGGTGCGGTTAGCCGCCAACGAACCCCATTTTATCAGGCATGCTTTGGATGCCGGCGCTGAAGGTGTGATCGTGGCCAATATGGAAAGTGCAGACCAGGCAGAAGCCCTGGTTTCGGCTTCAACATTTCCCACTTCCGGTATTCGAGGTGTCCATCGCCTTTCAAGAGCAATGGATTGGGGAATGGCTGCAGAAGAGTATTGCAGCAATGTCAGGGAAAATCTGCTGACCGTCGGACTGATCGAATCCGTGAAGGGTGTCGAAGCCATACCGGATATCTGCAAAATTGAAGGAATCGACATGCTCTTCCTGGGAGCGGTTGATCTGTCGGCCAGTATTGGCAAGTTGGGTCGTATCGACGACCCGGAGGTTATGGAACTCATCACCGAAACCGAAAGAAGAACGCTGGAGGGAGGAAAATGGCTGGGTCGGGTCATTTCGCCGGATCACGACCCCCGTTTGTTTTTTGATCGCGGATATCATTTTCTCACGACAGCAAGCGATATTGTGTTGCTGAAAGAGGCGGCGCTCAAGTGCGTTGCCACAATGAACCGTTAAACAGACACCTTCATCATTTTTATCGATCAATCCGAAAGCGATTATGACCCAAGAAAAAACAGAACAACAAACCTGGAAATACTGGATACGAAATCCGGAACTGACCATCAGCATGATCATCCTGGTCGGCTTTCTGGTTTTGGCCAGTTTGCAAGTGTTTTCAAGATTTGTCTTAAACCTGCCTTTTGTCTGGACTGAAGAGCTGACGTCCAGCCTGGTGATCTGGATGACCTTCCTTGGAGCAACCGCCGTTCAAAAAGAAGACAGCCAGATTCGCGTTGAAATCATCGAGTCGATCTTCAGCAGAAAAACCGTCAACTGGATCTACTCGGTTTATGATCTTTTGACGCTGGTGTTCCTGATAGCATTAATTTACGGCGGCTGGCAAACCCTCGACGAGTTGGCATTTGAAAAAACCCCCGCCTTACAGATCCCTTTCAGGTATCTGTTTGTGGTGATACCGATTTCAGCTTTTCTGATGTTCGTCTACATGGTTCGCAACATGATCCGACGGTTCAAGGGAGGCAATTTGGAGGTGACATGCAACTAGATTATTTTTGTTTGACTCTTGTCGGACTCAGCATCGTTTTTATTTCAGCGGGTTTCCCGATTGTTTACGCCATGACGATTTGTTCGATGATCTTCATTGTTGCCAATGAGATGCCGATATCGTTTATGGTTCACGAATTGGGTTTGAGCCTGAACAGTTTTACCATGCTGTCCATCCCCCTTTTTATGTTTGCCGGTAAGCTGATGACCGAGTCAGGAATAGCCGATCGTCTTTTCGATTTCTCCGAAAAGGTTGTGGGGCGGATACCCGGGGGGTTGGGACACGTCAACGTGGTATCGAGTTTGATTTTTGCCGGCATGTCCGGTTCTACACTGGCCGATGTGGCCGGCCTGGGGGAAATTGAATACAAATCCATGGTGAAGAAGGGATATGAAAAGGACTTCTCCATGGGGGTCACCCTTGCCTCGGCAGCAATCGGTCCCATTCTCCCTCCCAGTCTTCCCATGGTTCTATTCGGGGTCACCGCAGGTGTATCCATCACCGGCCTCTTTCTGGGGGGAATTCTCCCGGGATTGCTGATTGCCCTCTGTTTAATGATCTATGTGTTTGTTATAGGGATTCGCAAAGGCTATGTCATTGAATCATGGGACGGCTGGAAAGCATTAAGTGTAGCACTTGTCATTGCCCTGCCTCCTTTGATGACCCCGGTAATAATTGTCGGGGGGATGGCAATCGGTATCTTCAGCCCTACCGAAGCTGCAACCGTAGCTGTTCTCTATGCACTGCTGATATCGGTCCTGGTATACAGAGAGTTGAAGTGGAAGCAGTTCATCAAGGTTTTGCGGGAGGTCTCTATTTCCTCATCCAGACTCTTATTTATCATCACCAGCGCCATGTTGTTCGGTTGGGTGATGACGGTAGGAGAGATTCCTCAACAAATCGCCATCCTGATAACTGAAACCATCAAATCGCCTGCCCTTTTCATGTTGGTCTGCATTATCGTCAACCTGATATTGGGAGCGCTGCTGGAAAACGCGATTCCCCTGCTCATCGTCACTCCTATGTTATTGCCCATTGCGCAGAATCAGTTCGGTCTTGATCCGTTGCACTTCGGCGTAGTGATGGTATTCAATATCATGATCGGTCAATTTACACCCCCTATTGGTTTATCCCTCTTTGTGATGCGGGATATTTCGGGCGAATCCCTCTCCAGGGTGTTTTGGGCAGTGGCACCGTACCTGATCCCCCTGATCACCAGCCTGTTCCTGATGGCCTATTTCCCCTGGATAGTTACATCTGTCCCGAGAGCTTTTGGTTTTTAAACTGCCGGCAGAATGAGTTTTGCTGACAAAAATTATAGGAGAAACAAATGAACAAGCAATCCAAATTCAAAAAAACACTGTTTTCCTTACTTTGTTCTTGCGCCCTGTTGTTGGTCGGACTGACGTTTCAACCCGGAAACGCCGAAGCGACAACGTTCAGAATGGGACATGTACTCAAACCGGGTGACTCCGCCTATATCGGAGCCCAGAAATTTGCAGAGCTGGTGAAAGAATACACGGACGGACGGGTAACCATCAAAGTATTCCCTGCCGGCCAGTTGGGGAGCAATCGCAAACTGTTTACCCAGCTCAAGTCCGGTGCCATCGATATTCATTTTCCCCCTTTTCCCTACCTGGCCGATACCGTACCTGAATTTACCGTTTTCAATGCAGGCTACATGTTTGACAGTTGGGAGCAGATGGAAAAAATACTGAACAGCCCGCAATACGGTATGTCATGGAAGGAAGAACTGATTAAAAAAGGCGGATTGCGTATCATTGGCCAGTTTTACTATGGTGCACGTAACCTCACCACAACCGGAAAGCCGGTATATAAACCCGCAGATGTTGTGGGATTGAAGATCCGTGCGGTCCCTCATCCCATGTCTATTGCCACTGTAAAAGGCCTTGGTGCAAATCCGACTCCGGTCGCCTGGACAGAGACATTTCAGGCCTTAAGGCAGGGAATCGTGGATGGTCAGGAAAATCCAATTCCCGTGCTGTATGCAGCCAAATTCTATGAAGTTCAGAAATACCTGGTCAAAACCGAGCATGTGCGTTCAGCCCTTCCCTTCGTTATCAGGGAGAAATCCTGGAATCGCTTAAGCAAGAAAGACCAACAGGCACTGGTGAAAGCAGCAGGAGAAGCGGCAGAACTTGCAACCGTCACCACAGAAAAAAACACGTTAGATCTGGTCAGCGATCTCAAAAGCAGGGGAATGACGATCATTGAACTGAATGATGCACAACTGAAAGCATTCAAAACGTCGGTACGGAAAGAGGTTGCCAAAAGCTTTGATGGCAAGGCTCTCCCCAAGGGACTACTCGCTGAAGTAGCCGAATTTATTGAAAATTAATTGTCTGGAGACTTGAAAATGATCAAGATTAATCCGAGAGTGGGAAATCGGGACCTCGTAGAACAAGCCGGTCAGGTTTCTCCTGCCACCATCGGACATTACATCCACTCCGGATTCATGAGTCCGGAAATCAAACCTCTTTATCGAAATGTAAAAGTGTGCGGACCGGCCTTCACTGTCCGGGCACCTGCCAACGATTCCACATTGGTTCACAAGTCGATTGATCTGGTCCAACCCGGTGATATTATCGTGATTGATCGTATGGGAGACAGCGTCCATGCCTGTGTCGGTGAAGTCGTTGCTTTTGCGGCAAAAGAGAAAGGGGTTGCTGCCATCATTATTGACGGCCCTGCAACAGATTCTTGCGAAATCACCGAGATCGGCATACCGGTGTTCTCCAGAGGTCTTTCCGCAGTCACCACCAAGTTGTTAGGCCTTGCCGGAGAAATTAACGGCAAGATACAATGTGGTGGCGCAATAGTGAATCCGGGCGATCTGATCATGGCAGATGATAATGGTGTACTGGTCCTGAGCCCGGAAGAGGCCCCCGGCCTGATCGAAAAAGCCCGAATCAGTGAAGAGAAAGAAGGCAGCACCAAGCAACGGATTGCCGCAGGCGAAAGTCTGGCTGTTATCACAGGAGCCGAAGCTCTGCTTGACGGACGAATCACACGGACAATTCTGGAACAAAGAGGTCTTGGTTAAGGAATCCTGCCCGACACCATAAAGGATTCAAACCGCCAATCATTACTCGGAACCATTAAAAACCCTCAACAGGTTTTGTTCCGAACATTAAGACCTCCCGTTTCAGCGAGGTCTTTTTCACGATCCAAAGAACCTGTAGCCAGGAGAGAAAGAATGAAACGACATTTCAGAAACATCTTTTTGCCGGTCTTCATCACCTTGTTCATTATAGCACTGGGACTACCGGGTGTTCTATCCGCACGACCCATTGTTCTTAAACTCGGAACCAAAATGCCTTCTGACAATCCGGAAGGCAGGGCATTTCAGAAATTCGCCGATCTGGTGAAGGAGTTAACCAACGGTGAGGTCAAGGTCAATGTCTATCCCCTTGAACAGCTTGGCAAAGGCACTACCCAGATCGATAATGTTATGCTGGGAACGCAGGATATGTATGCTGAAGGATCCGTCTATTTCTCCCGGTTTGAAAAAAACTTCCGTATTGCCAATATTCCCTATCTTTTCCGGGATTATGATCATTTCAAAGCAGTCATGACCGGACCCATCGGCAAGCAAATGCATGCCAATCTCATCAAAAAGAACTTGCGTGTTTTGAATGACAAGAGGAATTTTCGTCGCGGTCCCTATCGGGTTCTGTGTGCCAAACGACCGATCCTGTCCCTGGATGATGTTGAAACCATGAAAATGCGGATACATCCGTCGGACGTTTATATAGCTGCCTGGCGACATTTGGGTGCAACCACCACCATCATCCCCTGGACGGAAACTTACCTGGCCATGAAGCAAAATGTGGTGGAGGCCGTGGCATCTCCGATTTCACTCGTCTACAGTATGAAATTCACTGAAGTGGCACCGCATGTAACCGTAACTCGCGACTATCCGCAGGACATTGTCATTGTCATGAACAACAGGAAGTTCAATTCGCTTTCCAAAGCCCATCAGCAGGCTCTGCTGGATGCCGCAACCGGGGCGGGAGATTACGCGACCTCCATGATCTTTGACGCGACGGAGAAGAGCATCCGGAAAATGAAGAAGCAACATGGGGCCAAATTCTATGAAATAGACCTCACCCCTTTCCAGAACAAGATGAAGGACTATTTTTATGAACTGGAACGGAAGGAATTCATCTCCGCCGGTTTGATTGATAAAATTCTTAATACAAAATAGTCACCATTTCCGGGGTTTGTTCATCATCCCCGGAATCATCAGTTTTATAAGGCATTTGATGAAATCTACAACCAACAATCCTCCGTCGGCAGCCGGAAAACCGGCCCTGTACTTTATTGAACTGCAAACCTGGCTGGCGATTGCCGCTCTCTCCGTGATGGTGGTGATTAATGTTGCCGAGGTGGTTATCCGTTTCTTTTTCAACTACTCACTGGTCTGGGTTCAGGAAATCACCCTGTTGCTGTCCTGCTGGTCGGTGTTTCTCGGATTTTCTTCCATCAGTTATTATCACAAGGATATTGTGATATCCATGTTTGTCGAAAAACTTCCGGGAAGATTGCGGGGGGCTGCAGAGTTTATTGCCTATCTGGCCAATATTTTTTTCATGGCTTTGCTGTCCTACAGCGCATTCTGTCTACTGCAACTGCAAGCGGGAGATCGCAGTATGGTGGTGCGGATACCGACCAACCTGTTTACCTATTCCCTGATTATCTCATCGGTTACGATATTTTTTATAAATGTATCGGACCTGGTGAAACTGATAAAAAACCGGTCGTGAAGCTCAACGACAACTAATCAGGTTTTCTTAGCGGAGAATAAAACTCTTAACAACCAAATCCAAACAGACTCAGGACTCCTTATGTTTATCGGCGCTGTTCTATTTGTCACCTTTTTAGTATTTCTCATCCTCGGATCGCCGGTATCGATCGCAATGGGATTATCAACATTAATTGCTCTTCTCGTCGGCGGTTACGATATCCAGACCCTGCCTTTGATGGCCATGCGAGGGATCGACAGTTTTATGTTAATGGCGATCCCCTTCTTTATTATCGCAGGAAACCTTTTAAATATCGGTGGAATCACCCGGCGAATCTTTGATTTTTCCAATACTCTTGTGGGACACTTTACCGGTGGACTCGCGCAGGTCAATGTTGTAGCCAGTATGATTTTCTCCGGGATTTCGGGGACTGCCGTAGGTGATGCCGCGGGTCTCGGGGTCATCGAAATGAAAGCCATGACTGAAAAAGGCTATGACAAACGCTTTTCCGCCGCCATCACCCTGGCTTCATCCGTTATAGGTCCCATCATTCCTCCCAGTGTTCCTTTTGTCGTCTATGCCGTTATCGCCGAAGTCTCCATCGCCAAGCTGTTTCTGGCCGGCATTGTTCCCGGGATGATCATCGGTTTGTCCCTGATGATTGCCAATTACACAATGGCGAAGACCGGATACCTGAAAGCTCCGGAACCCAAGCCATTCGAAGCCAAAAAAGTCTGGGAGAGTTTCAAGGATGGTATTCTGGCCTTGATGGCCCCAATAATCATCCTTTCGGGAATGGCCCTGGGAGTCGCCACCCCCACGGAAGCAGGATTACTTGCAGTGGTTTATGCCTTGCTGGTCGGCGTTCTCTACCGCGAACTGACCTGGTCGGCCCTGGTAACGGCACTTCGCAGCAGCCTGTTTTCCAGCGTGATGATCATGGTGTTGATCGGTTTCGGTTATGCCATGGGCTGGATTGTAGCCATTGAACGTCTGCCCATCCTGCTGGCGGACAGCTTTCTCTCTTTCACGGATAACCGCTATATTGTGCTGCTGATGATCAACATTTTGCTGATCCTGCTCGGTATGGTTGTGGAAGGAATTCCCATCAAGCTGATCCTCCTGCCGATCCTGCTGCCGATTATCGATGCTTTCGGTATCGACAGGCTTCATTTCGGTGTGCTGATGACTTGCAACACGCTGATAGGCCTGGCCACACCACCGGTAGGACTGGGATTGTTCGTCATGGGATCCATCACCGATCTGGAGATCAATGATATCGTTAAGGCAATGCTGCCTTTTTACATCCCACTGATCCTGGCTCTGTTTTTAATCACTTACCTGCCCTCGTTTACCCTTTGGCTGCCAAACCTGCTGATGCCGGTGAGATAACAGTCCGGGAATACTTTTACTGGAGAAACACATGGAACGATTTATCGCAGCGGCAATTCAACTCAACTCAAAGGATAATGTCGAAGAGAATCTGGCCACCATCAATGGGTTGGTAGAGGCTTCAGCCAAGGATGAAGCCAGGCTGGCGGTTCTGCCGGAATATGCCAACTACCTGTCCGATGACAACAAACTTCAACATGCGGAACCCCTGGACGGTCCAACCATCACTGCTTATCGTGAAATGGCACGGCGCAACAAGCTCTATCTCCACTGCGGCAGTTTTCTGGAAAAATCCGATGATCCCCAGCGCTCCTACAATACCAGCGTGTTGATTGCACCGGATGGAGCCATTCTGGAGACCTATCGCAAGATACATCTTTTCGATGTCAATATCGGCAATCAGGTCAGCTTCATGGAATCCAAAAGTATTATCCCCGGTGACAAAAGCGTCGTGGCTGAAACATCCCTGGCCAAAATCGGGCTGACCATCTGCTACGATCTTCGGTTCCCCGAGCTTTTCCGTTCCCTCACCGGCAAAGGGGCCAACCTGATTACGACGCCTGCCGCCTTTACTCTCTACACGGGAAAAGATCACTGGGAACCGCTTCTGCGGGCCAGGGCTATCGAAAACGAGGTCTTTGTCATTGCCGCCGGACAATGGGGAGTTCACCCCAATAACAAACCCTGTTACGGCAGCAGTATGATCATCGATCCTTGGGGAACCATCCTGGCCAGGGCTTCCGAAGGTGTAGGTTACATCACAGCTCCCATCGACCTGAAACTGCAAACCGAGGTGCGCAGCCAAATCCCCTGCCTGGATAACAGACGAGATTTCAACTGACAAATACCCCCCGGCGACATCGCAATCTTCTCCTGATCAAAAGAAAAGTAGCCTGCAATTGAAGTTGAACCCGATGTCGCCAAAATGACCAGGTTCCCCTTTAAATACTGTAAATATTGAAATCAAACCTAAAATGGAAAATCTTTTATTGATAATTGACAGGATACTAGGATCCTAGTATCCTTATTTGCATATTCACTAATAAGTCAATAAAATCACCAGGTTCACCCATGTCACCGATCCGGACACAACATGATTGGAGCTTGCGCAAACAGATCCTTGACTACCTGAGCGGGCAAATTGAGAAGGGAGCCTTGATACCGGGGGCCCTGATCAATGTGCGGAAGTTAACGGAGGAATTAAACATCAGCCGTACCCCTCTTCGCGAAGCGTTGGCCCAGATGGAGGTGCAAGGTCTTGTTACCATCATGCCGCAGCGGGGGGTCAGGATTAACGCCCTAACATACGATCAGCTTCTGGATATCTTCGAAATCCTGGGCGCTTTGGAGTCACAAGCGTTAAGCACGGTGTTCGACAAGATTACCCCTCGGAAAATAGACACCATGGAAAAGCTGAACGAACGCATGGCGCAATACATAGAAGAGGGGAAAAGTCGCCAGTACCACGAAGCCAATATCCAGTTGCATCGGGTGTTCCTGGACCTGTCAAAAAACGAGGAGTTAAAAAACACGATCAGCATTCTCAAACTGAGGGTTTTCAGCTTTGCCCTGAAGAGCTACCGGGATCGCTTCAAACGCGAGATCGTCAAGGAGCATAAGACCTTCATCTCCCTGTTAAGGAATAGAGAGCGCGATCAGGCGGTAGCATTTCTCAAGGACATTCACTGGAAATTCAACTATCCCGAGAATTTTGTCCGTATGGACGGATCGGAGGGTAGTTAGATGGAATTTGCTTTTTACCTGAATCCTGAAAGCGATTTGAAATTCAGCTTTCATATTGCAGTACTTAAGATTTACAACTTTTAAACCAACTCCAAAACCACAATTAAGGGAGGAAACAGATGGCTAAGATAAAGATGACAACGGAAGAAGCTTTCATCAAGGTTCTTCAGATGCATGGCATTGAGCATGCTTTTGGGATTATCGGATCGGCAATGATGCCGATTTCCGATCTTTTTCCCCAGGCAGGCATTACGTTCTGGGACTGCGGTCATGAGTGCAGCGCCGGAATGATGGCGGACGGATTTACCCGCGCTTCCGGAAAAGTTTCCATGATGGTCGCCCAGAACGGCCCCGGTATTACCAATTTCGTTACCCCTGTTAAAACCGCTTACTGGAACCACACTCCCCTGTTGCTGGTTACGGCACAGGCAGCCAACATGACCATGGGCCAGGGTGGCTTCCAGGAAGTTCCACAAATGGATGTTTTTAAGGATATGGTGGCTTACCAGGAGGAGGTTCTCCATCCCTCCAGGGTGGCTGAGGTCCTGAACAGGGTGATCATGCAGGCAAAGCGTCGCTCCGCGCCAGCCCAGATCAATATTCCCCGTGATTTCTGGACGCAGGTCATCGAAATCGAACTACCGGCCATTGTGGATTTTGAACTGCCCGCAGGTGGCGAAGATGCCATTGCCAAGGCAGCCGAACTGCTTTCCAATGCCAGGTTTCCGGTTATCATGAATGGCGGTGGTGTGGTCATTGGCGGTGCTATCGAAGATTCTGTCAAGCTGGCCGAAAAATTGGATGCCCCGGTCTGCTGTAATTACCAGCACAACGACGCCTTCCCCGGCAGTCATCCCCTGCATGCCGGGGTTTTGGGCTACAATGGTGCCAAATCAGCCATGAACCTGATCGCCAAAGCGGATGTGGTTCTGGCCCTGGGAACAAGGCTTAATCCCTTTGCCACCCTGCCCTGTTACGGAATCGAGTACTGGCCTTCTGATGCGGCTATCATTCAGGTTGATATCAATCCTGATCGTATCGGCCTAACCAAACCCGTAACGGTCGGAATTGTGGGCGATGCCAAGAAGGTTGCCAATGGCATTCTGGATAAGTTATCCGCTACAGCCGGTGATGAGGGACGTGAAGAGAGAAAAGCCACTGTTGCCAAAATGAAAGAGGAGTGGGCTTCGGAACTGGCAACCATGGATCATGAAGAGGACGATCCGGGCACAACCTGGAATGAACGAGCCCGCAAGGCCGATCCCGAGAAAATTACCTCACGAATGGCCTGGAGAGCTATCATGAAAGCCCTGCCCAAGAATGCCATTACGTCATCCGATATCGGTAACAGTTGTGCCTTGGGTGCTGCCTACCCTACCTTTGAGGAAGGCCGCAAGTATCTTGCTCCCGGAATGTTTGGTCCCTGCGGTTATGGTTTCCCATCAATCTGCGGCGCTAAAATCGCCAGACCGGATGTCCCGGTAATCGGGTTTGCCGGTGACGGTGCCTTTGGTATCTCCATGAACGAAATGACGGCCTGCGGACGTGAGGAATGGCCGGCCATCACCATGGTGATCTTCAGGAATTTCCACTGGGGAGCGGAAAAGAGAAATACAACCCTTTGGTATGATGACAATTTCGTGGGAACCGAATTGAACCGAAACGTCTCCTATGCCGATATAGCCAAAGCATGCGGCGTGGAGGGAGTCAGGGTTCACACCATGGATGAGCTTACAGAAACACTGGGAGCGGCAGTCAAAGCCCAGATGGAGGAAGGCAAGACCACTTTTATCGAGGTCATGACCAATATGGAATTGGGTGAACCCTTCCGCAGGGACGCTATGAAGAGACCGGTCGCGGTTGCGGGAATTGAAAAATCCGATATGCGTCCACAAGAGGGAGCTTAAGTCACACCATTCAGATTGTCTCCCAAGTGACAGGCAACAGCCTGCCACTTCGGGAGTAGCAAATTTGCGTTTAATGTTAATACACACATTTCGGGGTAACTTTGAACTGATCATCTTGGTTCACTGGCAGATCTGTATTTCTGGAAACGCATGAATCCATCCTGGAGCTCCTGGAAGCCATCCCTGGTTTCCGAGGTTCTAGAAATACAGACCCGCCAGTGAATTAAGCAGTTATGTTCCCTAAATGTGTACTATTAGTTTATTAAAGAGAACTGACGATGAAAAACAAGGTCGATTGGCTCGAATATGATGCCGACGAGATGGTAGCTGCGGATAAGGATGCTCTCTGGCATCATTTGAAGCCTCACAGGGTGTTTGAATCCCAGGAACAGATGATCATAGTCGAGGGGAAGGGATTGATGGTGAAAGATATCCGCGGACGTGAATACCTGGATGCCACTTCCGGCGGAGTCTGGAGCGTAATGGTCGGGTTTGGGCGGGATTCCATCGCTGAGGCCGTATACGAGCAACTCAAAAAGCTGCCTTACTTTGCAGGGGTTTATGGTAATATCCCCACCATCAAGTTTGCCCAAAAGCTGTTGGAAAAGCTACCCCGGCACGACAAGGTCTTTTTCTCCAACTCCGGTTCCGAAGCCAACGAAAAAGCCTTTAAGATTGTCCGCCAGGCATCCCGTATCGATCCTTCCCGAAAAGGCAAGTTTAAGATTCTGTACCGTGACAGGGACTATCATGGCACAACTTTCGGTGCCATGAGTGCTACCGGCCAGGCCCAGAGAAAGCAGGATTTCGGTCCCTTTCTGGAAGGATTCGTGGAATTCCCCCATTGCGCCTGCTACCGCTGTCCCTATGAAAAAACCAATGGCAACTGCGATATCGAGTGTGCCCGCAAGGTAGAAGACATCATTCTCCGGGAAGGACCGGAGACTATCGGTGGGCTGATTGTGGAGCCCATCACGGCGGGAGGCGGAATCCTCAAACCGGTCGGGGAATACTACCCGATTCTCCAGGAGATTTGTCGCAAGTACGGTATCTGGATAATCATGGATGAGGTGGTCTGTGGTTTCGGCAGAACCGGAACCTTCTGGGGGCATGAACATTATGATGTCGATCCGGAAATCATTACCATGGCTAAGGGGCTGGCCAGCTCCTATGGTGCACTTTCTGCCACCGTGGTCAAGCAGGAGATCTATGATATTTTTCTGAATGATCCTGCAAATCCTGAAACCCGTTTGAACTATTTCCGGGATATCTCAACTTATGGTGGTTGTACGGCAGCCATGACCGCCGCCCTGGAAAGCACACGCATCATCGAAGAGGAGAACCTGCTGGAGAACTCCCTCAAAATGGGAGCATATCTCAACGAACAGTTGGAAACTCTGAAACGATACGATGCCGTTGGTGACGTTCGGGGAGAAGGACTGTTTGCCGGTATAGAGTTTGTCAGGGACAAGCAGACCCGCGAACCCATCGGCGAGGAGGAGATGGCAAGTCTGATGGGCAATGTCCTGCAGGCCGGTGTGATCGTCGGTCGGACCAACACCAGCTTTCATGGTTTCAACAACGTCATGAATTTTGCCCCGGCTCTGATCATTAACAGGGAGCAGGTAGACACTATTGTTACCGCCGTAGCCGGAGCAATTGAAAAGACTTTTGGTTAATCGGCTATAAGCCGGATTAAACTGGCAGAGCCCGGTTTCCAGCCGGGCTCAACAAAGATACTACAATCTCTCTCAAACCTGCATTCCTCTGCGCCTTCAACGATCCATATCCACTTCTTTTAAAAGCCAATCCCCAAAAATCTCAATCTTCCTGCGAGTCTCCTTTTTCCGAGGACGTTTCAGGCAAAACATGTTTTGTCTTCTCAGTTTGTGCCGAGTTACCGGGCTCGCAGTGTAGAATTTGACTATAGCGGAGCGATTTGACCAATTTCACATGAATCGGCACTAGTGCGGCGGCAGAATATGAAAGAAAAACAGGAAAAAATGGCTGATACTGCCGCCCAGCACAAAAAGATGCCAGATGGAGTGATGAAAAGGCAATGATTCCAGGAAGAAAAATATTGTACCAATAGTATAAGCCCCACCGCCAATGAACAGCCAGGCTATACCCATAGGCGTGAGATAGGTAAGAATCGGGTAAGAGAAAAAGACAATCAACCAGCCCATAATCAGGTAAATCACGGTGGAAAGGACCTCATAACGCCCCACATATTTAATTTTAAGTGTAATTCCGATCAGGGCGAATCCCCACAACACTCCAAACAGGCTCCATCCCCAGGCTCCTTTGACACTAACCAGCATTATCGGCGTATAAGAACCGGCAATCAGCAGATAGATGGAAGTGTGATCCAGAAGCTGAAGGGTTTTTTTCAGGCGGTCTTTCTGCACAAAGTGGTAAATCGTCGACATCAGGTAAAGAAGAATGAGGCAGCTTCCGTATAACGAAAAAGCAACCACACTTATGGCACCTCCATCGATGGCGGCATAAACGACCAGGAGCACTAGCGCTGCAACGCTTAATCCGGTTCCAACAGCATGGCTAATGGTGTTGGCAATCTCTTCGTGAACGGTTTGATTGCTGTAAGGATTTCTTTTTTGATTGCGATAGTTCATGTTCTTCAGGAGTAAATCCGGATGAAAAGCAAAATATGCGGCGATCCTGCTGATCCTCTGCCGACAGCTATTCCATACAGGTATCACCGTTCCTTGTATCCGGGATTTTGTCAATGATTCTTGAGGTGGTTGTGAGAACCGTGGGTGTGTCAAACGCGCTGATAAAGCCCGTCAAAGTTTTGAACGACTCCCTGCCTCACCATACGAGCCAGATGCTTTTCAACATGAGCTTGTTCGGCAAACCGGAAATAGTCGACAGGTTCGCCGGGCTCACCCAATATCAGCCATTGATCGATCACTTCATCCCTGGTATGGGGCTCCTTCAGAAAACCGGCCAGTTTTTCTTCCCTGGCTGAAATGGTGAGCAGGTAGCTATCCCAGAGGGCGTCATTGTTATCCAAAATCGGTTCGGGAAGATGGCCTGCAATCAATATTTCCGCCGGCACCTGGCGCAGTCGATGAATGGTGGCGATACACTCGTCTATATCCGAATTGGGATCGCCGGTCCAGGGACCAAAGGAATCCATATTGTAATCACCCAAAAAAAGGACGGATTGTTCGGGAAAGAAATACGAGAGGTGGCCCGGGCTGTGTCCCGGTGAAGCAATCACTTCCATAAAGCTTGAGCCCAAATCGATGGTCTCCCCGTCTGCCATCAAGCGGTCCGGGATTCCGGGTTTAAAACGGATCTCCCTCTCCAATTTGAACTTAATCATTTTGCGGATGGAATCGGCACCGGGGACATCCAATCCGTACCATCTTAAAAACTCCCGGCTGTCAGCCAGGGGAATCGAATCGGCCTCTGACATCCAGAGACAGCATTCATCCAGAAGATGCAGGTAGCGAAAGTGGTCTTCATGCCAATGCGTCAGGCAGACAACGCGAAGCTTGTGCTGATTGTGCAATGTTTCGATAACCTTCCGATTGCAGGAGGGATCGATGATTAATCCGGCATCTTCGATAAACAGTGAGTTGCAAAAGGGAAACCGCGATCGCTTGTCACCGGGTATCATGGTTAGAGGACCGAAAGCAACAGGTTTGGCTTTCATATTTGAAATAATTCACTAAGGATTGAATCTCAACACTCGGGATTACCGGGCGTCATCAGATCCGTTGATACAATGATCCACCGAAATTATTTGATGCGAATGCAAAAGGTTTTATCCCGGAATAAGAACCAGATCCGGGACAGCCGTATGAGAGGCTTCGGAAGAACTTATCCCTGATCCGGTTTCCAGCCTGATCCATATTGACAATTTGTACGCTGTAATCTTGTCAAAAAAGATCGGTTTTCTTGACACGGAACAGGTAACGCCTTAACCTGAAAGAGGAACGTCGTTTTTAAAATTAAATTGCTATTTGCGGAGTATGATATGAAGAAGATTGTATTGTTTCTGTCTTTGCTTCTGTTTATTTCATTTGGTGTGATGGCCAAAAGTCATAAAAAACCGCCCCCACCTCCGGATAAGTTCATTGAGAAATTCGATAAGGATGGAGACGGAAAGGTGTCCGAGGATGAGTTTGACGGTCCGGCGGATCATTTTAAAAAACTTGATCGCAATAATGACGGCTATATAACCAAAGACGAACTGCCTAAAGGTCCGCCGCGTAAAAAAGGAAAGCCGGACAACAGATCCGGAATGGGCAAATAGGCAAGATTGATGTATAACCGGCTCCTGAACCCAAAACAAACCATTCGTCACCCGGTATGTCACCTGAATCAACACACTCGGGTGACACCCACCACCTAATCCAGGGCCGCTTCCTACACTGTATCGCAGTTGATCTGCAGAACCGCTCATCCGGACACGCTTCACCTCCTTCCGCTGGATATTTCAACTTGAATGAATCATACTAACAGCGATCGCAGTCTTCCACCGTTTTACCATACCCAGGATATCCGGCGTCCAAGCCATGTGAAATGTATTGGCTTGACCGGATATAAGCCTGGCAGGATTCAAAAATCTGAATCGCTTACCAATCCTGATTTACCATGATCAGTACTCCCAGATTCAATCAATTGAATATGAAGAAGCTATCCTGTTTTAAACCGGAAAAACCGGCTTTTGCATTAAGCATGGCAGTACTGTTGATTTGCCTGCTCATTTCCGGCTGTTATCTGAAATCCACTGAAAGTCACGCCCTCCCGCAAGCCATCAAGGGAGAGCTGGACCTTTCCAAGTGGAGATTTAAGGAGTTCGGCCCCGTCAATTTGGATGGAGAGTGGGAGTTCTACTGGCAACAACTCCTTACACCTGAGGATTTTACATCTCTTTCGGAATCCGTCAGCGCGAGATGGATAAGCGTGCCCGGATCATGGAACAGTTATCATATTCAGGATATGCCGATCGGCCCCTATGGATATGCGACCTTCAGGCTGAAAATCCGGAATCCAGATAGTGTGGAAAACCTGACGCTGGAGATAAGAAAAATGGAAACCGCATACCGGCTCTGGATAAATGGCAAGGAAGCAGCCGGGAATGGTGTTGTGGGAATGGATTCTACCTCCAGCATCCCTTTCTGGAAAAAAGAGTTGGTTCTTTATAACAGTGATCCGGAAGTAACCGAACTGATCCTGCAAGTTGCCAATTTCTCCTATAAGCGGGGAGGGTTTCACAACTCGACAAAACTTGGCACAACCAGGGACATTGGCGCTAAGCGGGACCGATCCCTGTTGCTCGACCAGTTTCTATTCGGAGCACTGTTGATGATGGGCCTGTACCACCTGGGACTCTATTTTTACAGGAAGAACGATCCTACAGCCCTCTATTTCGGGCTGTGCTGTCTGCTCTTCGGGATCAGGGTTTTGGTAATGGGCGAACGTATATTAGTCCTTCTCTTCAATCCTCCCTGGGAATTCACCCTGATGGTTGAATATTTGACCATATACCTGGGGCCCATGATGTTTGTCATTTTCACCTATTCACTGTTTCCCCGGGAGATAAGAAAAGGGATGGTGAAATTGGCTATCTTGTCGGGAGTCGGATTCAGTCTGGTAACTGTTTTTACCAAAGCCAGGGTCTATTCAGAAATTGTCGGCTATTTTCAAATCATCATTATCATTTTTGGTCTATATCTCACCTACACGCTTATCAGGGCAGCGTTAGCCAAAAGGGAAGGCATCTATTTGTATTTGATCGGATGGATCTTCATGTTTCTGGGAGCCGTAAATGATATTCTCTACACCAGGGAGCTTATCACCTTCGGCTTTCTCGACACGATTGTTTTTTTCCTGTTTATCCTGTTTCATTCGGTGGTAATGGCTAAACGGTTTTCCCGGGCCTTTTCTCTCACAGAGGAGCTGACCGAAGCCCTTGAAGAGAAAGTCGATGAAAGAACCCGCGAACTGGCTGTCAAAAACAGTGAACAAAAAACCCTCCTTCATGTTCTCTGTCACGATCTGGCAAACCCTCTCGCCAGTATCAAAGGGACTTTGGAATTTAGCGAAGAAGACGAATCAATTATCCAAAAAATGAGACCTGTCCTTTTGACGGCAACCGAAAACGGTCTTGAGCTAATCAACTTAATCCGGAAGATATCCGCTCTTGAGGAGGGCAAATACGAGGTTGTCGTCAATGCCTATGATGTCGAAACGCTCATCTCAAGTTCACTGGCGATCATGAATCAACGGATCACCGAGAAGGGGATTCGGATAGGAATTGAAGTGGAGGGTCGGCTCAAAGCAGAGGTGGAGCAGATCTCATTTGTCAACTCAGTTCTCAACAACTTGCTCTCAAATGCCATTAAATTCTCTGATCAGGATTCGGTTATTGAACTCAGAGCCTTCAGTTTAAACGGGAGCGTTGTTCTTGAAATCAAAGACCAGGGGATTGGCATTCCCGGAGAAATGATTAGCAGGTTGTTTGAAATGGATGCGTCAACAAGCAGAGCCGGCACCCGGGGAGAAAAGGGAACAGGATATGGTATGCAGCTTGTGAGAAGATTTGTGGAGAGCTACGGCGGCAGCATTGATATCCAATCCAAAGACATTGCAAATTATCCTGAAGACCACGGAACGACGGTCAAACTGACCTTGAAAAAAGGTTGAACTGTCCGGAGGGACAGCCAGTCCGATGTTTTACCCTGTTTGAGAAGCCACCCTCTTCATCACAGGGTTTATCCACCCCAATGAACTTGGCACTTCCAAACCAGGAATCCGGCGGATTCCTGGCAATTTATCGATGATTATTCCATCGATTCAAAAGCTTCGCCTCCGGCCGGTTGCTGATGTAACGATCTGGGAAGAACGACATTAAGGAAAATAGCGGTCAATCCGCCAGTCGTAATGGCAGATCCGAAGATTTGCTTGGCGATAACCGGGAAGTTTGCCAGGATTTCAGGTCTGAAAGCAACGCCCAGCCCCAATCCCAGCGAGATAGCCATAATCAGTACTCCCCTGCGATCAATAATACTGCTGGCGATAATTCGAATACCGGCAGCGGCTACAGTTCCGAACATGATGATAGTTGCCCCGCCCAATACCGCATTGGGGATAATGGAGAAGAGTCCGCCAACTATAGGGAACAGGCCGAACAGAACCAGTAAACCCGCGATCCAGAAGCCAACCTTGCGACTGGCAACGCCGGTCATCTGGATAACACCGTTATTCTGGCTGAAAGTGGTATTGGGAAAAGAGTTGAAGACAGCAGCCAGGGCTGAGTTGACACCGTCCCCAAAAACGCCGCCGGAAATACGCTTCATATAAGTATCGCCTTCAATCGGTTCCCCTGATACCATGGAGGTCGCCGTCAAATCCCCGATGGATTCCACGGTAGTGATCAGATAGAGAAGCGCCATGGGGATGACATGCCCCCAACTGATATGAAAACCAAACTTGAACGGAATAGGGGCCGCAAAGACACCCAGAGAACCCATTTTTCCGAACTGCACCACTCCCATGGCGGCTGCAATCGCATAGCCCAGAATCAGACCAATGACGATCGATCCCATTCTCAACCACTTGTTAGAGGAACGGTTCAGAATTATTATCGTGATCAGCACTATCGCTGCCAATCCCAGGTTCTGTGAGCTGGCATAGAATTCCGGCTTGTTGTCCAACAACCACTGCCCGCCACCTATGTCGGTGATGCCCACTCTGATCAAAGATAATCCGATCAGTGTTACCACAATACCGCTGACCAGTGGCGTGATAATCTTCTTCAACAGGGGAATAAAACGGCTGAAGATCATTTCCACCGGCGAACAGATCAGGCAAACCCCAAAGATGGTTCCCAGGGCCTGTTCGGGAGATCCACCCGCGGCCTTGACTGATAAACCAATGCCAATACAGAGTCCCAGGAAGGTGAAACTGGTCCCTTGTATGCTAAGAATTCCGGAACCTACCGGCCCGATTTTTTTCACCTGGATAAATGTGGCTACACCCGAAACAAACAGTGCCATGCTGATGATAAAGGCCTTCATCTCCGGCGGAAGCTGCAGGGCTCCTCCAATAATCAGGGGAGGGGTAATGATACCGATGAAGATTGCCAGCAGATGCTGCAGGGCTGCCAGAAAGGCTTGAAATGCCGGCGGTTTGTCGTCCAATCCAAAGATAATTTCAACTTTCTTTTCCTGTTCCAGGGTTGTGCTACTCATATCATTGCTCCTTTTTTGGTTCTTCGCTTCAGGGTTACGAGCTGATCAAATCCGGTAATGTTGAGAATCCCTTCTACATCAAAATCACTTTTCTGGCTACTTCAAACCAAAGCCGTGCATAAAAATCCAATCGGGAATGTCAATTCAAACCAAGATTGTCTCATCATACAAGATTAGAAACCACGTTCCAAAAAGAACTGAACAGCACCCGGGAAGGACTGGCACGGCACTACCTTGTCAACTCGGCGATCTCGAGCGCCGAGATCTAGTTTCTGATCGGCTTCGACGATCCCAGCTCCTTCATCCGTGCGTTCAATATCTAGATGGGATAGACACCGGACAGCCTTAGAAAAGAAAACAGCGCCTGAACCTATGAAGAAACCTCATCCGTTACCCAAACGGGTTCAACCGGAAAACAGAAGAATCTTTCGCATTACCCAGTTTGCCTACCTATTTGGTTTGATTGGTCATCTGATGATGGTTATCATCTTTCACCAACTGAATATCAAGGAACTGCTTTGGTTTAACATTCTGTACAGTATCCCCGCTTTTTCCGTGGCCCTAGTTCTGAATAGAAGAGGACACCACGATCTGGCCTTTCTTTTTGCTTTTATTGAGCTGTCCAGTCACCAGGTTTACGGGGTCTATCTACTTGGCTGGGATACAGGATTTCAGTATTTCTCAATTTATCTTGCCGGACTCAGTTTCTTCATTGATCACTGGAAAAAGAGAAGTCAGGTGGCAATCCTGTCCCTGCTGAAACCGGCCCAAATCCCGGAAGATCCAGGTTAAAGGCGCTGTTGCAGGAAATCCACCCATTGCCCATGAAGGAACAAAAAGAGTGCCTGGAAAAAACGCTCTCCGGCTGGATGGCTGATCATGAGCAAACAGACGACATCTCACTGATCGGGTTGAAAATGTGAAAAGAACTGGCTAGGAGTTCTTGTTTCGTTTTTGGTACCACTTGGTGTTTTTGTAAAGGAGTTCCGCACAGTCCATACAAATGGAGTGGCTGAAAGAGGCTTCGGAATTCTCTTCTATATACGTTTCAATCTTTTTCCAGTATCCGCTATCATCCCGGATTTTTTTGCAATGGGCACAGATGGGGAGTAATCCGCTAAGTGTTTTCACTGAATCAAGCGCCTCTTCCAGTTCGAGGATCATTTTCTCCCGTTCAGCTTCCGAGGCTTTGATTTCGTTGATATCCGTGAAAATTGCCACAGCTTTGTGCACTTTACCGTCCTTTAGCACAAAATTCCCGGAAAAGAGAAAATCCATTACGCTTCCGTCTTTATTCACAATTTGGACTTCCATGGAGGTCGGTTTTCCTGATGCAAAGTTTGCGTGATAGCTTTTCATCAGGGCATCCCAAGATGCCTTTGTAAAAAACTGCCCGGTATTCACAAACTCCAGATCCGTTTTGGTGTACCCGGTTAACTCAAGCATCTTGGGATTAACATAGATCGGGTTGAGTTCCGCATCTGTGACGATCAGTCCTTCATTCATAGCGTTAAACGTTGACCTGAACAGCTCTTCCGAGTCGGCCAGCGCCTGTTCCGCTCTTTTCCGTCCATCGATACTTCGGGAACAACCATATATGCCAACCATATTCCCCCTTTCATCCCGAATCGCCTTGAGACTGTTCTCCATCCAAACGGTGTGTCCCTTGACATGAATATATTCTGTCTCGATAACGATGGACCTGTCAGGATCCGTTCCGGGTTCCTGTTCTTGTTTCAACTCCTGTTCAAAGCTGACCATCGACCGTTGAAAGGAGTCCGGCGTTAACATTTCGTCAATTTGCTGTTCCTTTCTTTGAGCCGGGGTAAATCCCAATATCTTTTCAATGGACGGGCTTACATAGCTGGTCTTCAAATCCATGTCGAGTGTCCAGACAATATCATCCATGTTTTCTGCCAGAAACCTGAACTTCTTTTCGCTATCCCTCACCTTCTCAACGGCTGTTTCCGATTGGATGACTTGGGAGACATTGTTGGCAAGCCCGAGCAGGAAGCTTTCCGTATCCTGTGATATGGAGTGTCTGCTGAAGAGCGCCATTACGCCGATTGGCTTCTGTTCTCCGGATAGCAGACGATAACCGGCAAATGATTCCAAACCCAGTTCATCGGCCCATTCCTGGTTGTGGATATACCGATTTGCTTTGATGTCATTGACCACAAAAGTACTCTGGTCACCGGAAGCTACTCTTCCTACCAGGTATCCACCCATGTGAATTCGGCCGTGGTCGCCATCCAAATGGCTATACCTGCCGGAACTGGCAACCAGATGAAGACAGCTCTCTCGATTTGAACACCGGTGCACGCTGTCTTGTTCCGTAGCATGAACACATCCCGATTCACAAAGATCCCCGGGCCGAATCAGCCAGATTCGACATAAATCAGCCTTAAAAATCCGGATAACGGCGTCCGTAACCGTTTTTAGCTTCTCCTCCAGCACACCCCAGCCCAATAATGCTTCGTTCAATTGATTCAACTGCTTGATTCGTTTCCGTGCTCGATGGCGGAGTGTGACATCCTTGGCAGTAATAACCAGCGTCGAATTATCACCTTCATCATTCCGAATTGAATTTGCAGAAATCTCCAGATGGTTTCGGTTCCCGCTTTTGCTCAGAATAGTGCACTTTGCATCCTTAACTGTATCTCCTTTGAGAACCTCCTTCATGTTTTCGGCAGCATTACTTCTTTCTTCCGGGATAATCGATTGATAAACGGACTGACCGACTAATTCCGCTTTTTCGGTATGATCCGTGATGTGGAGGAGTTCAGGATTACAATCGATTATTCTTCCCTCTTCATCCAGAATCACAATGGCGTTGGGTGTCGAACAAAAGATATTTCTGAGCTTCTCCTCACTCATCGACAGGGCGGACTGGGCTTTGTTTTTCTCCTTATCCAGGCGGTCTATATGGAGAGCCATATCTATAGTGATGCACAGATTCCTTTCATGAACGGGCTTGAGGATATACCCGAACGGGTTGACCGTTTTAGCCCTTTCGATTTTGATTTCATCGTCGTATGCGGTTATAAAGACAACCGGAATGCCTGTTTGGTCTCTTATCGTTTTAGCCGCGTCGATCCCGTCCAAATCTCCCTTAAGCTGAACATCCATCAAAACAAGATCAGGTCGTTCCATTTTGGCTGTTCTGATGGCTTCGTCTCCGGATTTAACTGATGCAATGACCTCATACCCGAGGTTTTCAAGGCTGGTTTTCATCTCCAACGCAATGACCGTTTCGTCCTCAACATGGAGAATTCTGATTCTATTCATAGACCTTCAGAACGATTTTCACTCCCGGGGATTTCTTCAGGCGAATCTGGGGGGGTGTCAGGGATTTGAGTTTTGAGTTAAAATTGAAAATTACCGGTTTCTCAACTATGACTTGGCTGATTGTTTAATAAATAACAACTTGATAGACCAAGTTAAACCGGATGATTTTCTGATTATACTTTTTTTAAAAATTAGTTCAATCCATAACAGGAGCCTGAATATAAAAAGTTGCCAGTTTGCGCTACAGAATCGATGGCAGACGGTTGATCCGGGGTCTTAATCGACGGTTTGGACGGAAATATCTAAGCGGGAGTCGATTGGCAGTCAGAAGGGACCGGGGCGGAGATGATATAAAAGTATAATTGTTAAAACTTTCAATTGGAATCAGTTGATTTACCCGAACTGGCAAAGGTGATGATAAATTCGGTACCTTCACCCGCGTTTGAAGCGAAATCGACTTCAAACTCATGAAGATCGATGATTTGCTTGCAGATTTTCAATCCCAGTCCAGATCCGCTTTCCCCGTCAGTCCCCAGGGTATGCTCTGTGACAACTTCCTTAAACACGGAATCCCGGACCGATTCGCTCATTCCCACACCCTCATCTTTGATTCGCATGACCGGCGAGTCATTTTCATTATCAGCCGTAATATAGATGCAATTCCCATTGCCGGTGAATTTTACTGCGTTTCCAATCAGGTTGTTGAGGACTTGTTCAAAAAGGCTTTCATCGATGTTAACCGATAAGCTTTCCGGAATTTCAACACCAACCTTTAGCCCCTTCCGTTCGATACTCTGCTCAAACACCTTCAATGAATTCTCCACCAGTAAAGTAAGTTGAACATCTTTCCGATATAGTTCAAACTTTCCAAATTCAAGAGTTGACCAGTGATAAAGCTTGTTTACATAAGAAGTGAGTCGATTCAATTCATTGCTGATGCTCTGCAATGAACGAAACTGTTTATCATCCAGGGCTGATTTGAAAGCCCCCTTTTGCGTTAACCGGTTGGCATAAACCGCCAACATTCCCAGGGGGGCCCTGAGATCATGGGAAACCATCGATATAAACTGATCTTTAAACCCAATCAGTTTTTTCAGGGCGGCTTCGGCCTTTTCCAGCCTTTCGTAATCCAAACTTTTCTCCCGGGCTTTCTGGATAAGGCTCTGACGCTCTTCTATGGAAATATCAGTAGGGCTGATAAGAATGTAATCATGATCATTAAGATTGACGGCGAAAGCCTGCAAAAAATACTCTTCGCCCGATGCATCAAATTCGGTCCAGACGTTGGATGCTGTTTTGAGAAAACGATCACTATGCCAGGTGTGCTGAGCCTCTACAAAAAAGACCTCGATATAGGGAAAGAGATCAGCCAAGTCAACTCCGCCCCAGTCAATCCGCCGCTCTTCGGTCAGTCTTTGCAGCCAGTGTGGAGATTTTCCTAAACGTATAAACAGCTCCTTGCTACCCCTTTTTCTGAGAAAAACTGCATAATCCATGGAGTTGAGCAGGGCAATCTCCACTTCCCGGTTATTTTTTTCAAAACTGGTAACATTGTTTTTGAACATGGCTTCGTTCATGGTCTGGACAACTTCCCGGAGTTCATTGATTTCTTCGGTGTTGTCCACCAACACGACCCACAATCTCTCATCGGATTCGGTGTAGATATAGGTATTGGCATAGAAATCCCTGGAGATTTCAATGTTCGGCAGATAGGTGATCTGGCCGACATCCGGAATGGTTCCTTCAAGAAAAAGGTATACGGATTCCAGTGTCTGCAGAATATCACCGCTGCTAACCGTCCCGCTCCCCGTGTTGACGCCTCCATCGTTGCTCTCCATCTCCAACAGCTTGAAGGTGTGATCCAGCAGCAACACCGTGTAGGGTTTCAGGTGAATCTTCTCGGCGAAGAACTTCTCTGTCAGTTTTATGGGTAGTTTCATTTAATCCGTCAACATTAGCTGGGTTAATTCCCGAAATGCCTCTTCCACGCCCTGACCGGTTTTGGCACTGGTTTTCCTGATTTTGAATCCGCTCGCCTCAAGGGACCGGATGGTTTCCTCATCTACTTCCCACTCCAGCGTAAGATCAGCCTTGTTCAGAAGCAGCAGAAAAGGCTTTTGCCCGATATTCTCTTCTGCAAATTGTTGCAGGCTCTTCCCTACTTCTATGGTTCTGTTCCTGGTGCCATCAATGACAATTAAATAGCCTGATGCGCCCAGCAGGTATGAGGCCTGAACCTTCTGATACTCATCTTCCCCGTGAATGTCCCAGAGCAGAAGGGTTATCTCCCTGTCATCCAGCACAACCACCTTTTTATCGATTTTGACGCCGATGGTCGTGTGGTATTTCTCTTCAAACATGCTGCTGACAAATCTTTGAACCAGACTGGTTTTACCCACTGCAAAAGATCCCAACATGCAGATTTTTTTCTTAATCACATTTCCCCGTATGTCTTTTTAAATATCCACGAACAGGACAACCTTTCGCCCAACCACCACTTTACGATCCGCTGACAGGGTCAAAGGACGATCAGAACCGTATCCGAATATGCGGAAGTGCTTTTCCGAAACTCCCCTGGCAACCAATCCCCGGAAAATAGTCTGCGCGCGACTGTATGAAAGTTTCCTGTTATTCTCCGGATTGCCGACGGCATCGGTGAATCCGTTGATCTGGATGAATTTCTCCTGCCGGGACTGCGGTAGCAAATCAACCAGATTCTCGATTTTCTCAGCCAATTGATTGAGATTCCTGTTGTCGGCAGGCGATAAATCGGTTTTTCCGGAGCCGAAATTAAACTCATACGATTCTATTTCGGTCTTTAGCTGATTGATAAGATCCGATTCTAGCATATGCAGTTCAGAATGGTCTAACGCCCCAACCTCCCAAACAGTTGCCAGGGTTTGTTTGGCCTGATCCAGCCATTTTCGACCCGCTTGACCTTTAAGAACCAGTGTACCGTCTTTCACGCTCATTTCAACCGTATCGGGCGGGTTCAACAGCCGTTTGGCCCGTGAGAGAATGTACGAGTCGGTAAGCGGTTGGTAAAGGTGCCAGGTGCTTTTAACCGATTCAGGATGAAACCCGAAATCAGCTAAAAAACCCTGGGGAGCGGCACTGCGGGGTGTGCGCAGTCCGGTGACAAAATAGGTTCCCCCCTGTCTGCCGTGATCCGTGATAATGATTCCCGGCTGGCTCGTAATATAATCAAGATAATCGGACCATTTCAGATACAGACTGATTCGTCCGTAACCCCAAAATCCTAGAATACCAACCAACGCCATTATGAAACCCCACTTCAAAAAGGAAACCTTTTTCTTCTCCTCCTTCAATTGTGATTGCAGACAGAATTCGATTAATCGTGTATCCGCCTCAAATGTTGCGGTGTCTCCCTGAAACCCTGCCAGATCCCTGGCAAACTCGACGTGAAATCTTTCCAGCGCTGACTTAAAAACCGTCCGTAAACTCAAGGGAGCACTACCATCTACAACTCCGGCGAGGATAGCCTTCGGTCCCTGCTCAATCCAGATGGTTTGGTTGCCAACCTCAATTGTTGAAAGCTCTTCCTCTGCAGTGGTGTCGAAGGAGTCTTTAACAAAATCCTGAATCGCCTTCAACATTGATGAAACCATATCCGGATCCTGAACCGACGCCGTGGGGGATTTTACGGATTGTAATAAAAGACCGGTCTCCCCGTGTATCACAAATACCTGTTTCACCTGGTAGAGCAAAGTGTTGCGGGCAACTATCTCGATAAAGGGGCGTCCGGTTGTGATAGACTCAAATCGCCATTTGATTGCTGAAATAGACAGGGTTCTATCGAAACTCTGGTTCAAGGCCTGGTTCATTTTGCGAAAAGCATCCGCAACAGCCTTACGAATGGCAGGTCCAATCACCGGATATAACCCCTCAGACAGGGGTCTGATACTAAGCTCAGCACTTCGCTGAATCGACAGTTCGACAATAGGTCGAATTGCCTCCACCAGATTCGTTGTTAGTTGCTCATCTTTCTCGCGGGTCAGATTGATCGCATGGGGCAGCGTCGGATAGATTCCTTCTGACAGAACCTTCGGGTCAATTTTACTGCTGTTGATCACAGCCTCTTCCAGAACCGGGCGCAGGGAACTCACAAGGGATTTGGTGAGCTCACGACTCTGCATATGGGTGAGATTGACCGCCTGGGGAAGCCTCCTGGCGATCTCTTTGGTTAGCTCTTCCGGATCTTCCAGAAACCGCTGCAGACGATCCAGTTCCACCTTCTCTTTTCCGACAAAAAGAGATCGCAATTCATTCCAGATCTGATCGTCAGGATTGAAAAGAAGGTTTGATTCCCGATGTTGTCCTTCTGATTTGTCCGACATGGCCTGACTTACCCATTTATCCTGTGAAATCCGGATTTCACTGTTTTAAACGATTGTTGTTTTTAACCAGATCCCTGATCGCTTCAAGGCTGGAAGACAACCTGGACTCTGACGATTTCCATAAATTGGTTTCGTTGGTAATTCTGGCCGACAGTTCAGTAGAGAGTTTATCATTTCCGATCATCACCATCTCCAGGATTGTCTCTTTCTCAACCCGAACCTTGCGGCTCAATTGATTCAATTCCGTTTCCAGCTTTTGTATAGCTGAGTAAGTGGATTTCCTGTCTGCCCCCAATGATTCCTTTACCAGGGAGATCTGCATTCGCAGTGCTTCGAGTGATCGAACCAGCTCTTTTTTCTCAGTTCTCAACTGGCGGTCCAACTCGGAAATCGCAGTTTCCAGATTTCGGGCTGTTGTTCTCAGATCGGCGTCCGCATTTTCAAGCTTTCGGGTTTGCTGTTTGACGAACATGGAAAGATGGCTGATCTCCCTCTCCACAAACCCGGTTAAGTTTTGATGAAGTTCCTCATTGCGCCGCTCCATTATTTCGATGGATTCGGAGAATCGGTCCTCCAGCTCTTTTAACCGACGCTCATTCAGCTTGCTGTAATCCGCAAGCAGAATCTCCTTCACCCTTTCCAGGCTGTTATGTGAATCATCAGTCATAACAAATCTATTGAACGAACAGTATCTGAAAACCAAACTGGTAATGAAACAATCCAATCCTAGTGGAAAGGATGTTATACGATATCTATATCAGTGCTTTTTGTCCCACATTATCATCATACAATCGGAGGTTTTTCCTCTTACGAATCTCACTATGATCGAAATTCACAGATTAAACCAGACCCATTTCCCCGTTGCTCCTGCAAACATGGCTAAGATTATGGTTGGTTTCAACTCTGCACAAGGCGATGATCGGTAGGTTGGTGAATCCGCTGCCGGCAGACATCCATTACTGAAGTTGAAAACTTCGCTTCTCATCCCCGGGGAAGTTCACCTGTTTTATCTTTCCGGGAAGCTTTTCTGCTGTCAATCCGTCCGGTGGCAGATCAATTATCCCTGCTGAGTTTGTCGATTATCATCTAATCACAACACCTGCCTGTCATTCTCCAAAGTCCGGGAAAAAGCCGACTTTTTCGTCATCGGAACCATTGCAGGTGGGTGGAGATGAAACAGTATTTCAGTTCATTCATTTTTCACTTTGCTTAAGTCATTTTTTGTTTTATTTTGTCATCTATTGTAATTTATTTATTATTAATAAAAGTAAAGCGATTATTATTGACTTTTTCGTACTAAAATAGCGTCTGTATATAATTTTTAGCGTTTTCTTCCTGTTAACATCAACCTTTACCTGCGTCTATTGTCGATATTGCAAACCATAAAACCCGGGATAACAAATGAACAAACCAGTTGAATTGAATAAATCCGATAAGCAAAGTCAGGTTCAAGCTGCTTTTGACCGTCTGAAAAACGAAGTTCTCCGAAAACCGATGATATCCTACAGGGAGAGAATCGATACCTTGACTAAAATAGAGGAGATTCTTCAGGAGAATGATGAAGCGATCTGTGAAGCCATTTGCCGGGACTTCGGCAACAGGGCCTTTCAGGAAACGAAAATTCTGGAAATTGCGCCCAGCATCATGGGGATCAGGTACACCAAGAAAAGATTGAAAAAATGGATGAAACCGCAGAATCGGGATGTCTCCCTGGTGTTTTTCGGGGGCAAAAACCGGGTCATTCCCCAGGCAAAGGGAATAGTGGGGATCGTAGCTCCCTGGAATTATCCACTGTTCCTGGTTCTCAGTCCCCTCACCAGCGCGATCGCTGCAGGAAACCGGGTGATGGTCAAGCAGGCGACAAATTCACAAAACCTGTGCCGGCTGCTGCAAGAAAAATTCTCGGAGAAGATATCGAAAGATCTGATTACCATTTTGCCCGGCGTCAGTGCCGGTGAATTCTCTTCCCTTCCTTTCAACCATCTCATCTTCACCGGCTCCCCGGATGTCGGCAAAACCGTCATGCGAACCGCATCCAATAATCTGGTTCCGGTTACCCTGGAACTGGGAGGCAAATCGCCTACCATCCTTGCCGAGGATTTTGATCTGCAGAAAGCCGTCAAACGAATCATGTTTGCCAAACTGATGAATTCGGGCCAAACCTGTGTCGCTCCTGATTATCTCTTCCTGCCGGAAGGAAAAGAGGAAGCGTTTATTGAGATGGCAAAAACGGTTACCCGTGACTACTTTAAAGACCTGGAAAACCCCTCTTATACTTCGGTTATAGATGAAAGGGCATTTAACCGGTTGACAGAAACCCTGGCGGATGCGGAAGAGAAGGGTGCAAATCTGATCAGTCTGTTGCCGAACTCCCGATTTGATAAGACATCACAAAAAATATCACCAACCCTTCTCATCAATGTCAATAAAGAGATGATCATCCTGCAGGAGGAGATTTTCGGACCACTGCTGCCCATCATGACCTATCGCTCCCTGGACGAGGTTATCGAATACGTCAATCATCGTGAACGTCCCCTGGCCCTCTACGTCTTTTCCAATAATAAAACCTTTCTCAACCGGTTGATAGAGAATACAAGATCGGGAGGGGTGACCATTAATGACTGTGCCATGCATGTGGCCCAACACGACCTTCCCTTTGGTGGTATCGGTAATAGTGGCATGGGACATTATCACGGCTTCGAGGGATTCTGTGAATTCTCTAAACTGAGGCCTGTTTTCAAACAGGCGAGAAACCCGGTTGCCATCACGCCACCCTACGGAAAAACCTTCAACCGAATCTACGGCATGATCAAAAGAATGAAAATGATCAACTAAGATTTACCACTCCCGGGTCGACCACTTTTGCCAGTTTTTCTCCTCTTTCGATCCGGGAGAAATCCCCACCTCAAAAATCTCCCGACCGTCAATCGAATGAAGATACATAGCTCAGAAAACAGCCCCCGATAGCCTGTCAATTTTCGAGATACAGGCTGTTGATCTCTTCCTGGTATTTCGCTTCAATGAGGTTCTTTTTGAGTTTCAAAGTGGGAGTGATCAGACCGTTTTCAATCGTGAATTCGGGGACGATGGTGACCTTTTTAATGGTTTCATAGGAAGCAAACTCCCGGTTCTTCTCTGCAATTTCGCCCTCAATTAATCTAACGATATCCGGATTTCTACCCAATTCATCGATCGATCTGTAAGCGATTCCCAGTTTTTTGGCATATTCCTCCATTACCAGGGGATCCAGTGTAACCAATGCTGTCAGGTATTTGCGGCGATCACCAACCACCATAATCTGGTTGATATAGGGAGAGGTTCCGATCACACCTTCCAAAAGGGCCGGTGCCACATTCTTGCCGCCGGCCGTGATGATGATCTCCTTCTTACGACCTGTGACCTTCAAAAAACCTTCGCTGTCAATTGTACCCAGGTCACCTGTGAGAAGCCATCCATCCTTGTTAAAGGCTTTTTTGGTCTCTTCCGGCATCTTGTAATACTCCCTCATAACATTCCTGCCCCGAATCAGGATTTCTCCATCTTCGGCAATTTTGGTCTCAATTCCGGGACCGGGGAGCCCCACCGTACCGAATCGATAACGATTAAATTGATTGGTATGGCTGAATGAGGCGTTTTCGGTCATCCCTATACCTTCCAGAACCAGGATCCCTGCCGCATGGAAAAATCTGGCAATACTCTCATTAAGCGGTGCTCCTCCACTCAGCATCCAGCGGATATTACCCCCGAGCACCCCCTGAAGTTTCGAAAATACCAGTTTGGTGGCAATTCCGTACTGAAACGCGGTCCAGGCCGGAATAGGCTGATCGGCGGCCTTGAACTCACTTACCTTGAAACCGACACCACAAGCCCAGTTAAACAATTTGAGTATAATCCCTCCCTTCTCTTCCGCCCCGCTCACCACCTTGGTGTAGATTTTTTCATAAACCCTCGGAACACTGGGGATCCAGTGCGGCCTGGTGAATCCGATATCTTCGACCGCAGTATCCAGGCTACGGGCAAATGTGACAATGGTGCCGGAAATGGCAGCCGAATATACCGTCAAACGTGCCATTACATGGGCGAGAGGCAGGAACAGCAGGGTATCGTCGTTCTCCAACATCATCAGGGAGGCTTTGATGGATTGTGAATTAAAGGTCAGGTTATCCTGGGTTATCACTACACCCTTGGGAAGACCCGTTGTTCCGGATGTGTAAACCAGTGTGGCAGGATTATTGGGTTCCGGTTCTGAAGCTCTTTGCTGAAACTCTTCATCGCTTACGCTTCCGCCGAGTTTGATAAATTCATCAAAAGAGATCACCCAATCATCACTGTAACTGCCTTTGAACATCACCACCTTGCGTACCTTGGGAATCTCGTTCCGGATAGTCAGCATTTTACTCAATTGCTCATCATCCTCCACAAAGACGACAACCGCATCCGAATGATCGATAATATACTGACAATCTTTGGCCGGATTTGACTGGTAAATCCCCACCGTAACGGCTCCGGAAAAAATAGTTCCGATATCGGTCAAAGTCCATTTATAACAGGTATTGCTGATGATATTGATTTTGTCTTCTTTCTTTACATCAAGCGCTATCAGACTTTTAGCCACCTGCCGGGCCTGCGCGTAAAACCGGGTCCAGGTCACTCCTTCACGGCTTCCCTGGTCATCCGTAAACCATTTGAAGGCATTTTTATCAGAATACCGACTTACCACATCTTTCATCATCTCATGAACATTCCTGTAATCCACAAACTGCATAGTCCCTCCTTTGAAGAGTTATGATGATTGGAGATAGTTCACAATTAGCATCACAATCCGCTTCATTCTGCAAACCGAGGGCCAATGTTTCCATTTGTAAGCCTATGATTTTTCACGGTTTTAAGGTTTTTGCACATTTTCCAGAACCTCTGTCAGTCAATATGTTGACTTGATAATTAACATATTGACTCACTGGTTTTATCCTGTTTATCTTTCAACATCACTTCCGCCTGTTCGTTAATTCCAATCAACATCCTCCAAAGGGTAAACTGTGAAGGTTCATCATTTAAGAAATGCCACCTTTGTCATTGAGTCTAAGGATCGGTTCATTCTGGTCGATCCCATGTTGGGGGAGAAAGGCAGTTTGCCTCCCTTTTCCTTTATTCGCCACAAGGTTGCACGCAATCCCCTGGTTCCGCTTCCGGATAACGCCCCATGGATCCTGGATAAAGTTTCCCATTGCCTTATAACGCACAGCCATACCTTTGGACTCAAAGCACTACAACACACGGACCACCTGGACAAAGCAGGCGAGAATTTTCTCAAGTCAAAAAATACCCCTGTGGCATGTCGTGGGGGCGATGCTGGTTATCTTGAAAAGTCGGGATTGAACGTTGCGGTGCAACTGGAGTTTTGGAAGGCCCAGCCATTTCTTGGAGGGAAGATTACAGCAGTTCCTGCCAGACACGGTCATGGCTGGATTCACAAAACCATGGCTAATGGTGCCGGTTATGTTCTGGAGTTACCCGGTGAACCCTCTATCTATATTTCCGGGGATACCGTCTATACGGAAGATGTGGAAAAGACTCTGCGTGAGTTAAAGCCGGATATTGCTGTTGTTGCATCGGGCAGTGCCCGAATGGATGTGGGAGGCCCCATACTGATGCCGTTGCATGAAATCCTCGAGTTTGTTGCCAACTCACCAAAATGGGTTATCGCCAACCACCTGGAAGCCTTGAATCATTGCTCCACAACCCGCTCTCTCCTCAGACAGGAACTGCAGAAACAGAATTTCCTGAAGAAAACCTTCATCCCGGAAGATGGAGATATAATACCCATCAGTATCGACTGACTGAGACCTGGCAGAAGGTCTCATCTCATGAAACAGACACCCTTAAAACCCTGTCAATTTTTTGTCCAGCGGTATCCACTGAGAGCCAGCAACAACACATTGGTTCCATAGAATATCCAGACGATCCGAAAGGCAATATCGGAAACTGTCCCAATTCCGATATTGGAGATCTCACCCGTGATTTCGGTGAGGTACCAGCAGGTGGCGGCAATAGCGACCATCCAGGCGTTGGGTTTCGGTAAGAGATTGTATCGTACGGTTTCCCAGGCAAACCACATGGTCGTACAAAAAAAGCAGTATAAATCGGGGCTATCACAAGGTGTCCAACAGCGCTGCCACACTCCCTTGCTTTTCGATCTGAAATAAGGAAATCCCCTGCCAAAACGAACAATCAGAAGAAGATGAGCCACGATGCTCATTCCCCTCCCACCATGAAATAGGGAGTATCCCAGGAAAAACAGGTTATTGGGAATTTGGAATGATCGCCCTTATGCCTGGTTCAAGGTTCTCGTCCACCACAGCATTTACCCATCCTGTATCGATCGCACCCTGAAAGAGGGGTGCGAATTCATCAAATCCACCGAGTCCGATTGCTGGGGAAATGAACACTCCTGTGCGGATTGTCTCTGGCCGAGAGGAATCATTCGCTGTCCCTGATTACCTTTGACGAACAGCTCCATTGTCTCTATCATCTCACTCAATTAAGCCGCATTTAAAGCGAGAGTTTAATCTTTAATCGCCTGACTCCCTGCACTCCGAATTTTCATCCGGTAATCCCAGGGATTGAAAGGTGTAACCGGAAACAAGGTCCGGGAATGACTCACCAAACTCAATTTAGACTATTGAGGTAAAATTCCAAACATGGCAGTCAATCATCAACACCTCAATCACAGGGCAATCCATGGGAGCAAATGACAATCAATCGGAGTCCAGAGAGTTAAGTCTTTTCGAGGCCGCATCGATCGTAGCAGGGCTTGGAGTCGGCGGCGGGATTATGGCAGTGCCCTACCTGGCAGCCAGAAATGGGCTACTGACCATTATCCTCATCCTGCTGGCGGCATACGGACTCAGCCTTTTGTTGCACCTGATGATAACGGAAATGGTTATGCGTGACAGCGAAGGCACCCAGTTGGTGGAGACCTTTGACAAGTTTCTGTTCAAACGCAAACACGGAAGTATCTTTACCTGGGCTTTTTTCGGGTTGGTGGTGTTGAATTTTTATGCACTTTTGGCAGCCTTCATCGTCGGCGCAGGCGAGTTGCTGGTAAACCTCCTGGGAATCCCTCTCTGGAGCGCGGAACTGATCAGTTATCTCTGTGCCGCAGGCCCCATCTTTTTTGGCCTCAAAGCCTTGGGAATCAGCGAGAAATTTGCCGTTTCCGGGATATTCATCCTGCTCGTCATTCTCATTGTCGGATCCTTTGACCACACCTTCAATCCCGCAGCCGTTCTTTCTGCCCCCACTCGTTCCGCCCTGGCGCTTTATGGAATGGTCATGTTTGCCTTTGCCTGTTTCTTCTCTATTCCCCAGGCAGTTAAAGGTATGCAGCACAACAGGAAACAGATCCCCAAAGCCGTCGCCCTCGGACTGGGGATCAATCTTCTGCTGGTATTTACGGTAACCCTGATGACCCTGTTGATATCGAAGCAGGTCACGGAACTGGCCATTATCGGCTGGGGAAATGCCATCGGGGACTGGGCAATGATCCTCGGATCAGGGTTTGTCTTTCTCGCCATTCTGACCAGCTATTGGAGCACCTCCTATGCCCTGGCCATTGTTCTTGAAGAACGGCTGTGGTGGAGCTACCGACTGAGCTGGCTGGCAGCTACACTTCCGACCCTGCTGCTGGCATTGACGGGATTGACCGGATTTCTGGGCTTCATGCGAATAGCCGGTGGTCTGCTGGCAGTGTTGATTTCGATTATGGTCGTCCCCGCCTATCGCGGCTCCAAGCTTTACGGCGATGTCCCCAACCCGGAATTTACCCTCGACAGTTTCGGCAAACCACCGTTTCAGGTGCTGATCATTGTGGCTTACCTGCTAGTCGTCGCAGGATCCCTGGTTGTTATTTAATCGGGGAAGAGATTGTTTTCAAATCCTCGAAATCTGCAGCGACATTGTTGAACCCTCATTAAGCTGCTTTCCATCACCTATCAGATTCGCTGAAGAGAACTTCTGTGACGGATAAAGAATTGAGCTGCGGATCAAAGGCAAGTTCTATCCCCTGTCTTCCATATTGTCCTTGAATTTGCACTCGGCGTAGATCAGGGATTGCTCAAGGACATATACCGCATAGGTGACATCCCTCTTTTCCAGGGCGTTCAGCAGTCTTTGATGATAAGCCAGGGTTCGTTCTGCGGTTCCCTGCAGGCTGTAATAGACAATGGTGTAGGAGATGTAGAGTTGCTTGAAAGAATTGAAGATTACCTCAACAAATAGATTTTCGCTTAAATCGGCAAACAGTTTATGGATGCGAAAGTCGCATTCGGAGAGAATGACAGCATCATGAAGATTGGTTTTCTTGGTGTCCAGGACTTGTTTAAGCTCCCGAATGTGAGCCGGTGTCATCTTGCGTGTTGCTTTTTCAACCGCAAACAGGGCTCCGACCCTCAGAATTTCCAAAAGTGAAATAAGCATTTCCGGATCAAGAGAGGATGTAGAGCGGATGGTCTGTACCAGGAGATTGAGAGAGTCCTCCGCCCGCAGGTCGCAAACATATGTCCCGCTTTGGGGCACTTTGCGAACCAGTCCCAGTTGAGACAGCTTTCCGATTGCCTCCCTGATGGAAACCCGGCTGGCATCATACTGTTTACAAAGGTTCCGCTCCGAAGGGATTCGAGTTCCCGCCTTGTAATTCCCTTTCAAAATATCGCTCTTAATGTCGTTGAAGATCTCATTGACTCGATTTGCACCCATATCCGTATCTCTGTCCCTAATATTAAATCCCTATCTCATCATCTCCTGCGAATAACCAAAACTGGTCATACCAATCGCATTCCTAATTGTCAAACATGTCCGGTATTTAATTGACACCTGCAAAGCTTTGCTATAATCAGGATTAAAAAATGTAGCGAAGTTCACACCTCTGATTTAAATCTGTTTCCAGGGAGACCTCATGAAAATAACCGCTATCGAGTTGTATCACGTTTCCGTTCCCCTGAAGGAGATATTCTGGCCAACCTGGATTCCCGGCTATCCCCAGACGCACAATCGCTTTACCCTAATTAAGATCTGCACTGATGAAGGGATCGAAGGATATTCTGCCGGCTCAGCCATGGGAACCGAAAGACAAGGGCTTGGAGACCTGTTGGGGGGTTACCTTATCGGTTCTGATCCCACCGATATCGACCGGATTCAAAACCTTCTCAAACAGGCCGGATTTCTGGGATGGCGCAATTTCTGGATTGAGCCCGCTTGCTGGGATATTATCGGGAAAAAGGAGAACAAACCGGTGTATGAACTGCTCGGGGGCAAAGCACGTCCTGTGCCGGTTTATCTTTCAACCGGAGAGATGCACGATCCCGTTAAAAGAATTGACGAGCTTCTGGCAATGAAAGAGAAAGGGTATAAAACCGCAAAATTAAGGGTTAAAAATCCCACCCTGGAAGAAGATATCCGCCACATCGAGGTGATCAGCAAAGCGGTTGGCGATCAAATGGTACTCGGGGTGGACGCCAACCAGGGCTGGCTTGTCTCCATTGTGGACCGGATTCCGGCCTGGGATCTGGAACGAGCCAAGGAGTTTGCCACGGCCTGTCACCACAATAATATAGAATGGATAGAAGAACCCCTGGATTCCAGGGACTATGACGGTAATGCTGCCCTGAAAAAGTTTTCAAAGGTCAAGATCTCGGGAGCGGAATTGAATTACGGTTGGGACGAAATCAAAATCATGTTCGAAAAAGACTGTTTTGATGTCTACCAGCCGGATGCAATGTTCGCCGGTGGAATTGCCCAGGTGATGAAAGTCATTGAGACCTGCAAAGAGAAAAAAAGACTGTACTCCCCGCATACCTGGACAAACGGTATCGGATTTTATGTCAACTGGAACCTGGTGCTGGCCGACACAACCAATAAGAAACCGCTGGAATTTCCCCTGGAAGAGCCCTCCTGGATTCCGGAACAGCGCGAAGGAATAATCGATCCTGTCCTGCCTGATTCCGATGGTATGCTGCAACCCTTCAAAAGGCCGGGTCTTGGCTTTGAGATCGACAAGAGATTATTGAAAAAGTACGGAAAACGGTTCTTTAAAATCACCGAAACCGGTTTGAAATTAAAGGTGATCCGGGAGAAAGGGATCAAGGAGGCTTTGAAGTTAAAAGCCAGGAAAGAGGGCAACTAGCTATTTAGCTCCGGAAAGCTTTTGTATAAACAGATTATTCCAGCCAAAGGTATTGTGATTAAAAACACGCATGAATAGATCCCTGTAGCTTCGTGAAAACGTCCCTGTTTTCAAGAGTTTTTAATCACAACACCTTTGGCTGGCAAAGAAACAAATTTCCCACAAAACGGAGACAAAAATGACAGCTCAGCAACCGCTTTGGGCGGACGTGATTGTGGTAGGATCGGGGCCTGGAGGTGCTACCGTAGCTCGTCAACTGGCAGCAGCCGGGAAAAAAGTACTGATACTTGAACGAGGCAGGGATTATCGGAACAAGTTTTACTATGGAACCTATCCGGGGGCCATGATCTATTCGGAGAAAATGAGCTTTCTTTTCACAAAAGAGGGGCTGAATATTATTGCTCCGATTATGGTCGGCGGGGCTACCAGCATGTATTGCGGATGTGCTGCTCCGCCGCCACCCTGGCTGAAGGGCAAGTACGGTATCGATATCGATGGTGAGGTTGAAGAAACGATTGAAGAGTTAAACATTAAACCTCTGCCGGAAGAGCTGCGGGGAGAAGCCTCAACCCGAATTGCCATGGCGGCCAGGGCCCTGGGATATGATTGGTATGCACAACCCAAATTCATGGAACCTGGGCGAAGCGCCCGGCTTAACAAAAAGTTCAAATGTCATGCCACCACCATGCTGGGATGTCGCTGTGGCGCAAAATGGAATGCCGCCGAGTGGGTGGATGAAGCGGTCGCTCATGGCGCGGAGCTGAAGACCTCTGCCAGGGTTAACAAGGTATTGATCGAAGGAGGGCAGGCCGTTGGTGTGGAGGGGAAAATGGCCGGGAAACCTTTCAAGGCACATGCGGATTCCATTGTGTTAGCCGCCGGAGGACTAGGATCACCCCGAATAATGCAGAACTCGGGCTTTCAGGACGCAGGTTCCGGTATGGCCATGGATACTACGGTGATGGTTTATGGTTTTTCCAAACAGAAAGGAACCGGCAATGAACCGCCCATGACCTGGTCCTGGGAAAACGATGATGCCGGTTATATGCTCAGTACTCTTACAGATCCTTTTCTGCTTTATCCGATGATAGCGATAAAAAAGGGAATCGGCCCCTTTCTCCGCTGGACCCGCTGGCATAAGATGATGGGGGTAATGATCAAGCTGAAAGATGATATCTCGGGCGGCGTCTACCCAGACGGAAAAATCAGCAAACCCCTGACTTCCGGAGACAAGGAGAAGCTGGACCATGCGTATGATATTTGTAAAAAAATCCTGATTGAAGCGGGAGCGAAAAAATCATCGATTTTTATGACGCCGTTAAGAGGAACGCATCCCAGTGGAACCGTTCGAATCGGTGAGATGCTGGATGACAATCTCCAAAGCCGGGTAAAAGGCCTTTACGTGTGTGATGCCGGTGTTTTCCCCGAATCCCTGGATCGTCCCACGGTTCTTTCCATTATCGGTCTGGGCAAACGACTTGCAAAAGAACTATTAGATCAGAAACGGGAGGTTGCATGAACCTGATGCAAATACTGGAAAAGCTTTCTATCCCCAGACCGGGTCACAGCGAAGCTTTGGAAAAAACAACTCAATTCCTGAAAGAGCTGCTAACCTCCTGGAATATTCCCTATTCGGTACAACAATTTCCTATCCGGTACCATTACCATTTCCTGCTGGGAATCAGTATTCTGGTTCTTTCGCTCTTGTTTGCCTTTTTTATCTACAGCAGAAAACCAATTGCAGCCCTGGTGATGGTTATTGCCGTGGTCGGACTCCTATACAGCGAAACGGAGGTTCATTATCCCATTGTCTCCAGGCTGATAGATAAACCGACCGAAAATATTGTGGTTAACTTTGAAGCGGAAAAGCCGAGTCGGGAACTCATTTTTGCCGCCCATTACGATTCCAAAACAGATGTCTGGGACCACATACAGAGAGGTTACATTCAGAAGCTGTTCCCCCTCTTCCTGGGAATCTGCGTTTTATTATGCCTCTGGGCGTTTTTCGCCAATCGTATTGAGGTTTTGGGTCGCTCCCCTGTTTCATTTATAGCAGGAGGGATAACGATCTGTTATGTCATCTATGCCGGATTCGTTTTCTCCTGGCTGGGGGGCTACATCTTTTTGAGCGAACAATCTCATAGCCCCGGGGCTATTGATAATGGAGCCGGAGTTGTTGTTTTGACTGCCCTGGCCAAAGAGATCAAGGAAGGTAAGGTTGATACCGGTGATTCGAATGTAGTGATTCTACTGTCCAGTGCCGAGGAAACTGGCTTGCAGGGAGCGCATCACTATATCAGGCAACGGTTAAAAGAGAAACAAGAGGCATCGGATCCCAAACCATCACTGGTCAACCTGGAGCTGCTTGGTCAAAACGGAAATCTCTACTACGAAAAGCGCTCCTTCAGTGGCTTTCTCAGTTCATTTCCTTCAGATCCCGATTTGATCGACCGAGTGGATTCGGTCTGGAAGAAGATGACCGGTGTCCCGGCTACTGCTGAAGAGGGTGGTGTCAGCGATGCCTTTGTTTTTTTAAAGGCGGGCATTCCGTCTGTCACAATTGGACACACCGGTCTTCCCGGTTTGGGATTTGGCGGATTTCATTGCCCGGATGACAATATGGATCGGGTTAACCCGGAGAACCTCTCCCTGGGGCTTGAATTGCTTAAGAATTATATAGAGTCTTATAATCAGGAATGAGCCTGAACATGGAAAATCCGGAGTTAAAGCGCTGTCTTGGATTGCCTTCGGCGATCTTTATTGCGGTAGGAATGACCGTGGGAGGAGGAGTATTTGTCTTCACCGGGCTTGTTTTTAAAATCAGCGGTCAGGCCTTGCCCCTGGCTTATGCCCTGGCAGTTATCCCGATTTTGATATCCATGATGCCCCTGGCCATGCTGGGGGCTTCGCTTCCCTCGACAGGCGGTAGTTACAGGTATCCGAGTAGAATGGTTTCGCCCGGGTTGGCCTTTGTTGGAATCTGGGTATATGCCCTGGCCTCTTTTTTCGGTCAGATTCCACTCTATGCCATCGCCTGCGCCAAATATGCCCAAAGCATCTTTCCATCGATTAATATCACCGTCTTCGCCATTATCCTGGTCAGCCTCTTCTTCCTGATCAATCTCCTTGGCGTCAAGCTGGCCGCCCAAATTCAGGGAATCCTGGTCATCATCATGGTATCGGCGCTCTGCTACTATATTTTTGTCGGTTTCTCACAATTACAGCCCTCGGCCTTTTCCGGGTTTATGGATAAAGGTCCCGGCAGCCTGTTGCTGGGAACTGCCCTGCTGACTTTTACCTACCTGGGATCCAATGCGATTATTGAACTGGGAGGAGAAATAATCAATCCGGGAAAAACGATTCCCAGGACCTTTCTGATTGCAATTCCGCTGGTGGCAATACTATATATCGGTGTAGCCGTTGCAACCGTTGGTAGCCCGGAAATCGCCGGGATCCGGGACAGCCAGGAGCCACTGGTTGATATATGCCGAGAGATTTGCTCCGGTACGGGATTGCTGTTCTTTATCCTGGGAGGTGCCGTCATTGCCTTGGTCACCACCCTGAATGCCCTCTTTCTTTTTGGAACCCGCTCTTTGCTGATTATCGTGCAAGACAACATCCTTCCACGGGGGCTGGGCAAAATTCATCATCGCTCCGGAACCCCTGTCAGGCTATTGGCAGGTGTCTGGGTTCTTTCAGTTCTGGGAATACTGTCCGGTCTATCTCTCAAAACACTGGCCTCTTACGCCGCCCTGGGAGGCTTGATAATTTTTCTCCCCATGATGGCCGCTGCTTTTCGATTTCCGGGATTATTTCCGGAACAATATGCCCGTTCCGAATTCAAACTCGCTGGAATTAAACTGCTGATCTGCGTTATCACCGGAACAGTTTTGGTGCTTTTCTTCAGTCTGGTTCTGCTTGTAGATTTGGAAACTCCTCTCAACGTCGGCTTTTTCGTACTTTTTTTACTATCAGGAATCATCTATTATCAGTTTCGCAAACGATGGTTAGCCGGTCAGGGTATCGATCTCAATGAAATTATCAATAACCGGGAGGGGTGGCATGCGGCAGAATCGTAAAGAACCTGAGCTGTTCAAAGCCTATCCCAAACTTTCCGGCAAAATCCCCTGGACCTACCTCGGTGTAGAACCCACCCCCCTGGAAAAACTGGATGGATTTGGACACGAGGATCTCTGGATCAAAAGAGACGATCTGTCCGCGCCTGATTACGGTGGCAATAAAGTTCGCAAGCTGGAATTTATTCTGGGAAAAGCAGTTGTCGAACGGAGGAAGAGAGTTATCACCTTCGGTGGGATCGGAACCAACCACGGACTTGCCACAGCCATCTACTGTCGAAAGAAAGGCTTGGACTGTTCGGTTGTGGTATTCGACCAGCCTGTAACGCAGTGCGTGAAAAAGAACCTTCGGCTGCTGCGGAAAACAGGGGCAGAAATCGTTTTCGGCAATTCCATGGTGAACTCCGTGATCAAGTTTTACCTGGTTCAGCGATTGCGACATCCCGGCGCTGTTTTCTTAACCGCAGGAGGCTCAAGCCCCGTCGGAACCCTTGGTTTTATCGATGCCGCTTTTGAGTTAAAAAAACAGGTGGGTAGTGGAATGATGCCCGAACCGGACTACATCTTCTGCGCCGTGGGTTCAAATGGCACCCATGCAGGCCTTCACCTGGGGTGCCTGTTGGCCGGATTGAAATCAAAAGTAATTGGTGTCAGGGTCTCCATGGATCGCCTGGGCCCCTTCGATGTGTGCACCACCGGGGCTGTCCATAAACTAGCCCGAAATACCTTGAGCATTATGAATTCCCTGTCTCAAAAAATGGAATCTCCGAACATCCCCCAACCCATGATGCTGGACGATTACCTGGGAGCCGGTTATGGTTATCCCACGGAAAAAGGGGGTAAGGCTTTGGCTGAAATGGAAAGCTGCAAAGGCCTTCAACTCGATCCCTGCTACACGGCAAAAACCTTCGCAGCCGTCCTGGATTTCTGCAAATCTGAGAAGAACAGGAATGCCACCATCCTGTTTTGGAACACCTACAACTCGGCCGATCTGGACTGTTCCTGTCTTGCGGCCGATCTTCCTCCTCAAATCCGCACCATTCTTGAAGCCGAAGAGGTCGATATCAACTGAATCATTGCGCTTTCCTGTTGATTCATTTGCAAAACTCTTATAGATATTGGATTTCAAATTCTTAGTAGCTGTTAAAGCCTGTATTATCAACCTGAAATCAGGATTTTCCTTAAATGCCGATGAATCAAACGATCCCGACCCACATCAGAGACGTAGATGCAGCCTAAGCAACCGATTCCATTTTACCCAAAAGCTCCAATCGCACTTCTAGCATTCGCCCTGTTCATCCTGCTCGGAACCTTGCTAACCTCTTTCCTGATCAAACAGAACACAAGGAAGATCGCAATTGAAAAGAGGAATGCTTTTGTCAACCAAATGTGGGTGCCCCATGTTTTTCAATCGGATAAGGGGAAAGCGGACGAGCTGCTGGTGATTATCATCAGCAATTCACAAGGCTTCGATAAACAGCTTCAGGATCAGCAACTCTATCCGAATAAGTTGGAAGAGCATCTGGCAAAACTGGTGAACAAGCCGGTACGGGTTCTGAATTGGTCTATTTTTGGTGGTAACGCCCCTGAATTCGTTCTCCTGGGTGCTGCCACCAACCGGTTGAATCCTGACATTCTGCTGCTGATTGCAACCCAAAGAAACTTCAACGAAAGATATCTGTTGCTCAATCCGAAAACCGAATCCCATTATCCCTGGGGATCTGATACGCAATTGCTGTTGGGATATTGGGATGTCACCAGGCATGTTCCGATCGAATTTGTCAGTCATTTCTTCAACTTCCGTGATCTGATTGAGATAGGGCTGGCCCGGATATGGCCCTCCTGGCATTATCGTCAAATGCCGCTTATGCATTTACGTGAAAATCAACCTTTCAAACATGCCGAACCCCATCTCAGAAAGGAACTCTACCCATATGGCGGCACCGATGAGGCACGCGTGCTTGAACGTCTGGAAGCATATAGAAAGCATAAGCTGACCGGCTGGAACCTGGTCGAGTACTTTTTATCTTCAACTGCATCTTTAAAGACCAGAAAAATATATGTGGAAATGCCACGTCGTCCTCGTCGGGAATTCAGCCTGAAAGAGGAGCAGGAACAATTTTACCGGACGTTAAACAGTGGCGGATTCGAGATCAGGGATCTTTCCTCCTCAATCCCTGAAACACTGTTCCTTGGGGATCTTTATCTAAAACCGGAAGGACATGAACTTTTCGCACAAAACCTGGCTGAATTGATAATCCAATGACCTTTGTCTCGCTGGAGTTCGCCTCTTTACTGACAGTCACCCTGGCCCTCTATTATTTTTTGCCGCAAAGGGGTCGGATGTTTTTGCTACTGGGTGCCAGTTACCTTTTTTACGCCTTTTGGAATCCCGGTTATGCCATCCTGATCTTCGCCTCTACCCTGGTCGATTACCTGGTGGCCCTGGTCATCGAACGATCGGATAAGCAACCCATCCGCTCCATTGCATTATCGGTAGCCATTCTGGTCAATATCGGCATTCTGTTCTATTTCAAGTACACGGATTTCGCATTGGATTCGCTTAAGCTGTTGTTAGGCCCAATGGGAAACCACCTTCCGGGTCCCCTGGACCTTGTACTGCCTATCGGTATCTCATTTTACACTTTTCAAACCTTAAGTTACACAATTGACGTCTACCGCAGACAGAAAACTGCGGAAAGGGATTTTATCGCGGTAGCCCTGTTTGTCAGTTTTTTCCCGCAATTGGTGGCAGGCCCCATCGAAAGGGCCGGTAATCTGATGCAACAACTGAAGAACAAACATGCTTTCGATCCTGTCAATTTCGAACAGGGAATCGGTCTGATTCTCTGGGGCATGACTAAAAAACTTGTCATCTCCGATCGGCTGGCTTTTGCCGCTTACCCCTCTTTTCTGATTCCCTCCCACCACTCCACAGCGCACCTGCTTCTGTCTGCAACGGCCATGTATGTCGTGGTTTATCTCGACTTTTCAGCCTACTCCGATATGGCACGGGGAATTGCGCGACTTTTTGGAATTCGTCTGTCAGTCAATTTCCGATTTCCCTATGTCGCCGCAAACATGTCCCAATTCTGGAGTCGCTGGCACATTACCATGTCCACCTGGGTCCGCGATTACATGGTTCTGCCCATGGGTGGGCTACGTCTGCGACAAGTGAAACGTCAACTTATCATCACCCTGATCGTGATGAGTCTTGTCGGTCTCTGGCATGGCGCTCAATGGACCTTTGTCTCCTGGGGATTTTTCAATGGTCTCTCCCTGGCGCTCTATCGAGTCCTTTATATCCGAGTTTTGCGTCACTACCGGGGATCGACCTTTATAAACTCCCTGCCCTGGCGATTCGGTTCCTGGCTGTCGATGACCTATTTTCGTGTTCTGCTGTGCATCCTTTTTTTCGCTCCCGATTTTGGGAAAGCGGGTATTTTCTTTCAAAAACTTATCCTGGCACCCACCCTATCCGAATTCACGACCCCTGCAATCATTCAGGGCTTTACAGTTCTGGGTCTTTTTTTTATGGTTCACTACCTGCTGTTCAGGTTCCCGATATTCGAACATTTTAACCGATCCAATCCCTGGTTGAGGGGGTGTGGCTATGGGTTACTGCTCTTTGTCGTTCTCTTTTTCGGGGTGGAAACGCCGGAACCCTTTATCTATTTTCAGTTTTGACCCGAAACCATGACAACTCTTATTGACTATCTGCATCGAAACGCCGAACTACAGCCCGAAAAGCTTGCCTGCTGGGTGGAAGGCAGGGAGCTTACCCATGGACAACTACTGCAGCAGGTATTGATGGTAGCTGCCAATCTGAAAAGGCATATTCAAGGTAAGGGTGACCGCTGTCTTATTTGCCTGGATACGGGACCGGAGCAGGTTTTAGCCATATATGCCTCTCAATTGCTGGGTGCCATCCCTGTGATACTGAATGCGGCTTTACCGGCCTTTACCACCTCCCGCAGGGCAGCGAGGGTTGAATCAAACCTGGTTGTAACCTCAGCAAACCGCATGACCGAGCTGAAGAGAGAACTGGAATCTCATCGTCCCGCAGCCAAAGTGATCGCCGTTGAAGAGATCACCGAACCCGGCAGGGGAGATTGTATGCCCGAATCCCTGCCAGCACCCGATGACATCGCATATCTGCAGTTTACTTCCGGAACGACGGGAGAACCCAAAGCGGCCATAATCAAATACAAGCACCTCACCGCCTATTTCGAAGCAGCCCTGGAAAACCTGGGAGGTCTCCGGGAGGATGATGTGCTGGTGAGCTGGGTCCCGTTTTATCACGATATGGGACTGGTGCGGTTTCTTTTCGGATCGCTCTGGTTCGGCAGGCCCCTCTACCAATTGGAACCCTCCATGCGGGGAATCAAAAGATGGATCAAGCTGATGTCGGATGTTAAATGCACCATTACCGGGGCACCGGATTTTGGATATCGTCTGGCTGCCCGATTCTCGAATCCGGAAGAGGTTGATCTCGGTTCACTTCGCTACTGCAGTAACGGGGGTGAAGCTGTCAGAACATCAACTGTTGATCTGTTTGAAGAAAAATTCAATGTCCCCGGGGTTATCATGCCCAACTACGGCCTGGCAGAGGCTACCCTGGGAGCTACCGTTCACCACATTGATGAGCGTCGAAGAACGGATAAAAACGGTACGCTTTCCTGTGGCAAAGCGTTGGGAGATCTTCGAATCAGAATTACCGACGAATTCGGAAATGAACTGCCCACGGGCGAACCCGGTGAGATCTGCCTGAAGGGAAGTACAATCATCTCAGGTTATTTCAATGACGAAAGCGCAACCCGGTCCGCACTTCGTGACGGATGGCTGTTCACCGGAGATACCGGTTATCTGGACAAGGATGCGTATCTCTTTGTCTATGGACGAAAGAAGGCGATGATCAAAAGAGGTGGCTCGGTTATCATTCCCAGGGAAATCGAGGAGATAGTGGATCAGACTGAGGGTATTCGGTTTTCAGCCGTCATGGGTTTGCCTTCAAAAACCGACACGGGGTTGGAAGATGTAATCATCATCGCAGAGATCAATTCCGAAGCAGCTGACACTCGGGAAGAATTAACTTCTGAGATTTCGCAAAAATCACGATCTGTCATCGGTTTTGATCCCGTTGAGATATTGCTCGTTCCCGCGGGATCAATCCCGAGAACCGGAAACGGAAAAATACAATATGAAGAGTTGCAACGGAAATACTTGAAAGGGACGCTGCTGATAGGGCCTAAAGAGAAGAATTCATCACCCGCTGTCCGGGGATAAACGGGTGATATGTTCCAGTAATCCTCCTATGGTAGGGGACTCTTCTTCCAAAATCCGATCCGAAAAGCGGATTCGGAAGCAGTTTTCGCATTCAGCTAACAATTCATAATAAGCCACGGAATCCAGCCCCAGATCATCATAGAAACGCATCTCCTCTGACAATTCACAATTTCTGAACCTGGAGCTTAAAAACTCCCTGACGATTCTCTCCAATTTTGAGAATAACAAGTCGCTTATTCCTCTGCTGTCGTAAAACTCCAGGTATCGCTGGCGGAAACTCCATGCTTGCCGTCGTCGGCTGTGACTTGCCAATAATAGGTTGTGCCGGGGCTCAAGGTGGTTGGTGAAGTATAGCCAATATCCCCTGTGGCATCGCTTGTGGCATCTCCGGTACTATCACTCCCTCCGCTGCTTCCGCCCCCTGCACAATTGACAACCAAAATCCCCAAGACAATGGCCGGGATGATTAGTCTTCCTATACTCCGACGCGTTTTCAGCCAGAAAATCCCCGCCAATGCCAATAATATGATAGTCGCTCCCGTACCGAAACCGGAAAATGAGAAGATTGTCTGCGATGATGCTTCCACTGTTACCGGGTCACACCCGGAAAGATCAGCATTTTGACAAACTTCAATCGAGTAGGTGATAGGATCCCCGTCGGAATCCACTGAAGGATTCCAGCCAAAAACAGGATTGGTGCTGATGCCTGTAGCACCATTCGTCGGGGATAACAGGGTCGGTGCTGTGGGTGCATTAAGATTTGCCTCTATGCTGAGATTGCTGCTGTTATTACTGGTATCAGCATCCGTTCCCGAAAAATCGACCGAGAGTGAAAAAGATAGGGCTCCGGAAAGGGTTGCTGCTATCGTCCCTTTCAACCTCACCTCCCGGGATGACCCGGCGTCGAGGTCTCCAATATTCGATGATCCGGTCCAGTCTGACCAGGTGGTCCCATCATCCATCGAGTATTGCACACCGGCGATTTCATCAGGTAGTGTGGAGCTTAGAATAACATCTGAGGCGGTGTTGCCGTCTGCATCGTTGGATATCGTCACGGTCAGGATCAATTCATCACTGGGCATAACATAATCCAGGCTGCCGCTGAAAGAGAGACTGAGATCCGTCAAACCTTCCCAACGCAAACGGGGATATCCTCCGCTGAACACATTCCAGACGGTTTCTACATCCCAACTGGCAGACGAGAAGGTGCTTTTGGTTTGCATCTCGGATGTTGTCTTATCGATGATCCATTCCGTATTTTCACTCGGATTTCCCGCACCTTGAGTCTGTCCGGACGTTTCCAGGTCGTAGAAACTCAGCGAATCAGCGAAAGATGTGCCAGCCTGACTACCCAAAAATCCTCCGACATTGGAGCTTCCTGTCACGGTGCCGATGCTGTAGGCTTTGGAAATAAACATACCTGTTGATTCATAAATTTGTCCTATAAAGCCACCAACATAATCAGATCCGGAAACATCTCCCCAGCTATAACTGTTTTCTATTTTGCCACCAAAACTGTAACCGGCAAACCCGCCAACACGGTCTCCCGTTGAAGTTACATCACCGGTGCTAAAACTCTGGGAAATGGTCCCTTCGGAATTGATCCCGACAAAGCCCCCCACGGAATTTCCTGATGCGGATACATCTGCCTGAGTATAGCTCTGACTTATCGAGCCGTTTTCGTAAATACTGCCGATAAAACCACCCACATCGTGGGTTCCGCTTACAGAGCCTGTACAATAACAATTGGTGACGGACCCCCTGTACAAATCACCTACTAAACAGCCGGTATGGATTCCACCAGTGATGTCGACATCAATCAGACCGAGATCTTTTATCTCAGCATCTACACTGTCAAGATAACCAAAAAGTCCGTTGTTTCCACTACCGGATCGATTGACATACAATCCTGAAATGGTGTGACCGTCTCCATCAAAGGTACCGGTGAAATAGGGTGATAGATTGCCAATGGGATTGAATCCTGAACCACCATCATTGGAATCGGAAGCGTCAATATCGGCAGTCAGTTTGTAGTGATATCCCCAACAGTCTGGATTTGGGCTAATGGTATTCAAAACGGAAAAACTGTCTACCTGAAAAGGATCACCTAATGAACCGTCTCCGGAAACGCCCATTGATGAAAGAGTTGCTGAACACCCGGCAGAGGCCCCATATAGGGACTGGGAAAACAGTAAGAAAATAACTAAACCCGAAACAAGGATGGAAAAACCGGTTGGAAGATTTTGAGTTCCGGACTTTAAAACAGTTTTCATTTGATACCCCTTTTATCGGTCAAAATCTGTTAGCGGCCTCTTCAGTCTCTCCGCTTTGACATATAGATGTGCTGTAATTATATATTATTACAAACCACTAGATATCGATCGGTTGTTGAAATCTGTAGGATTATAACCAAAATTACAGGGGGAATAAAAGGGAAAACGATGAACCCGAAATCTCCGAAAACCTGTGTATACGTTAGGTTCAGATCAACAGGGCTGACAGGTCGTGGTATCAAAAAAATCGTGACGACGCTGATGTAGCTAAACGGATTTTCACCAAATCGATTTCAATTTTACACAGTCAATTCAAAGCCGATTTTTTTGTGTAAAATCGATAGCGGACAGACTGCCTGTGTCGGAAAGAAGGCCGGGATTAGCGCAGGATGTAACTATAGATCACAATGATATATTTTAAGAAAATGTGTATACATCTTCCCGTATAAGTTACCTGATCCTTCTTGAGAACATTGCCATTTATCGGTCAGTAATTTTTTTGCACCCAGGCTTTGATTCTCTCCAGGACCTCTTCCTGGGAAACGCGGCTGCTCCACCCTAGATCAGTTCTTGCTGCGTTGGTATCCACATCGTTATTCAGCCCCATCACTCCTGCAGCCAGACGTGTGATCGGTGGCCTGATGCCAAATGGCGTCAGGACTTTCTCAAAAATCTTACCGAGTGTCCAGGCTGTTCTGAAAGAGACATTTCCCATGGGTTTCTTACCAATCCAGCCACCCAGAATTTTCAGGTATTCACCCCAGGTAATGGGAAAATCATCCCTGAAATGATAGGTTTTTCGGTTAGCCCCGGCAGCCTCGGCTGCAAGAATAGTCCCGTCTATCAGGTTATCCACATAGACAAAGGCACCTGGCTCCCGGCCTTTATTGATCAAAGGCAGAGGCCCTTTTTTGAATGCATCCAAAACATCTTTCACCCAGACACTCCCCGGCCCGATTACATTTGCCGGACGGATAATCGTGTACTCAAGAGAGTGCTGTTCACAAAAACTCCTGACCATGTCTTCAGCTATAATTTTAGTGTCACAATAGGGAATCCCGCATTTTTCCCTTTTTGCATTCTCATCAAACCCGGCTGATCCCCTGTGAAAACCGAACGCTGCAATTGAAGAATAGTAAATGAAACGGGTGATTTTTCCCTTTGACTCCAGCAACAGATTTCTCGTGCCATCGACCATGATTGATTCAAACTGCTTAACAGCTCCCCAATCCAAAGTACGAGCGGCAAGATGAAAAACCAGGTCCACTCCATCCGCCACATTCTTTAAAGAGGTTAGCTGGGTCAAATCCCCGCGAAAAATCTCAACACCCAATTTTACAAGCTCAGCATCGCCTTCCCGGGGCAATAGCAAACCCCGAACATCATATCCCTTCCTGGTCAGTTCCTTGACCAGATGAAATCCAATAAATCCGACAGCTCCGGTGACAAGTGCTTTCACGTTAACCTCCAATAGATTGATTTACTTCTCAATTTGATTAGAATTTATCCGGATAGCTACCAGTTTTTTTCTGTTTCGAAAAGAGATACTTCTCTCAGGAAATAGGGGACGTAGTTGAAATATTTCGATTTGAACAAATCGAAATATTTCAACTACGTCCCCTATTTCCTATTTTTTACGGTAGAGTGCGTAGAAATGGGCAAGGAGTACAATTAGGATTAGAACGAAGATTGTGCCGGAGACGGGTCGATTGATCAGATCAATCGGTGTTTCCAGTCTTGCCATGCTGTTTCGGAGTTTTACCTCCATAATTCCTCCCAGCACCATCCCCAAAATTATCGGTACAATCGGAAGTTGCAATCGTTTCAGAATATATCCCAATACACCGAAGGCCACCCCGATGATGCAATCCACAAAGGAATTGCGAATGGAATATACCCCGATCAATCCGAGCGTCAGAATGCAAACTCCCAGGAAGCGGGTAGGGATACGAATGAGATGCATGATGAACCGGGTGGCAAAAAGGAGAAAGACCAGGATGATTACGTTGACAACCAGCAGGCAAAGATAAAGACTGACCGGAAACTCCGGCCGGGTTTGAAAGAGAGTGGGACCCGGGATGATATTGTGCACATAAAAAACCGAAAGCATCATGGCTGTCAGAACCTCGCCGGGGATGCCCAGTGAGAGAAGCGGGATCATTGCCGCCGCGGGAACAGCGTTGTTGGCCGATTCGGAAGCGACGATACCATCAGGCGCCCCGTTGCCGAACCGTTCAGGCTTTTTCGATACCATTCGTGCCAGGGAATAGGAGAAAAACTGGGCCAGGAACTCACCCACACCGGGAATGATTCCCATAATGACCCCAAATCCCGCAGAAGGGAAGGCCACCTTCTTAAATCTGAAGAGTTCGGAAAACCCCTGCAACAGGTTACCTTTCACTTCAGGCAGTTTTTCCAATTGACCGTCTTTCTCTATCAGCAAAACAAAGGCCTGGGACAGGGCAAAAAGACCGATAACGACTGGAATAAGAGCAATCCCGCTGATCAGGGACTGCAGACCGAAGGTATAACGATTGCTGTAGTTGATGGTCTCCATGCCCACGTTATTGATAAATATGCCAAAAGAGACCAGCATGCCTGCCGCCAGAACCTTGCCCCGATGAGAGACGATAACCAGGATAGCTCCCAGCAGGGCGGCCATAAAGATATCGCGGGAGCCAAACAGGGGTGCAATGGATGCCAAGAAGGGAGTGATGGTGATCAGGCAGATCACAGAAAAGATGCCCCCAAAAAAAGAAGAGCTATAGGCCAGACTGATGGCTCGACGACTTTCACCCCGCTGAGTCATGGGATAGCCATCGTAGGTGGTTAGGGCGTTGACAGGTGTACCGGGAGTGTTGATCAGAATAGCGGGAATGGCCCCTCCAAACATAGCCGAACCATAGATGCCCAGCAACAGGGTCAAACCGACTATTGCCTCAAACTGAAATGTGGCCGGGAGAATAATTGCGATTGCCACCCCCGCTCCGACACCGGGAATAGCGCCGATTATCACACCGCCAACTGCTCCAATGATCAATGCGATCAAAACGTCCAACCTGGCAATAACATGAAACCCTTCAATCAACAGTTCCATAGCACTCCTTAGAAATACCGGATCATGATTCCGCCGATAGCTTCCGGCAGCAGATCATATATCTCTCCGGCCGGCAGCTTGACCTGCAGCAGCGATTTGAAAAGGATCACCACTAATAAACCGACAACCAGGGACCAGCCCGCAAACCTGCGTTCCCGATAACCGGCCCGAAAGGTGAGCAGGAGGATGAAGACCAATGTTGAAATCAGGTAGCCCAGCTTTGGCACTGCCGAAACATAGATGAGAAAATAGACCGCATATTCCAGTGTTCGCAACCAGTTTAGCACCTCTCCGGGTTGCCAGAGTTTATCATCGAGGGAATCAGCGTTTTTCCGGACAACATCCCGGAGGGAGAAGTAGAGATATCCGGCAGCAAACAACAACATCAATATCAAACTTAAAGCAGGCCAAAAGCGCGGTTGTGCCAGCAATTTGGTCCCTTCGATCCATTTGGTTTGGGTCCCGAGTTGAGATAACAGAAACACGGTCAACACAAAAACAATTGTCGCAAACAGAGAATCCCCGGGCTGGCGGCGATTCTCAAAATGTTTTTGCTGATCAGTTGGCCGGTGTGAATCTCCCATCTTTATCTCTCCTCTTGTCAAACCTGTTGATGTGCCGGACCCATCTGCGTTAATAGATAAATAACTGATTCCAGGAAGTTTTTATCACTATTTCAGTATTTCCTTCAGCCTGGCCATAGCTGCACGGTCAGAAACGATCAGGGCATCCGAATCGGCTGCGTTCATCCAGTATACTTCGGCACCGGTGTCTGTTGCCAGCTTTTTGGCTTTTGCACTGTCAAGAGCCTTGATGGCCGCTGCTTCCACCTTATCCTTCACAATTTGCGGTGTTCCTTTTTTTACAAAAAGGCCATTCCAGAGAACCGATCCGAGTTCCGGAACCAGTTCTCCAACCGTTGGTGCATAAGGAGTAATGGGAATCCGTTTCAGGGTGATTGAGGCCAGGACCTGTATTTCATCAAGACAGGGAAACACCTGCTGCAGGGTTGTGTTGATAACATCGGCGTCTCCCGATGCCAACGAATTACAATTCAATTCATCAAATCCGGAATCAAGCGCATAACTGAAACCCATTTTCTTAGCAAGGGCTTTGGTGACCCGTGTGGGAATGGCCTTTTTCCCGAAGTGTCCCAGGGAGACTTTATTGCCTTTAGCATAACTGGCGAGTTCCTGCATTGTGCTGTATGGAGCCCCTTTTTTGGTTGCGATCACAAATGGATAGGTCAGAAAGATACCGATGCTTTCAAAGGTGTCTTCTTTAAGCGCATCGATTCCAATATAGGGGCTGACTACAGGAATAGCCTTTGTGAAGGATCCAATGGTATACCCGTCCGCCGCTTCCATAGCTACCCCTACTGCTCCCGGAAAAGGGCCACCTCCACCACCCGGTTTGTTAATCACAGCCGCAGGAACGTCATACATCTTCTGAAACTCATCCGCTATCATGCGTGTCAGGACATCCTCCAGATCACCCGGGGGAAAAGGAATCACAAAAGAAACAGGTTTTCTGGGATATTCGGCATGCAGGCTTGAACCAAAACCGATTGTCAGAACAATGGTGATAGCTAATAACAGCAGTTTTTTCATGGCGTTTCTCCTTTTCAAATGGTTCGTTGTGACCTTGCCTTGACAACAAGATCGGTTCGGGAGCCTCACTAAAACCTGCTCCTTGGTAAATGGCATCCGATTCTTACCTGTTACGCAGGAATCGTTCTGCTGCCAGCGCGGCGATGGTACCATCATTCATAGCCGTCGTTATCTGCCTGTATACTTTCTCATTAATATCTCCCGCTCCAAAAACACCGGGAATGTTGGTGCTCATGTCAGTATTAGCCAGAATATACCCTTGCTGATTGAGATTAACCTGGCTGCGGAACAGCTCATTATTGGGATGTTGACCGATAAAAACGAAAACTCCGTCGACCTCAATCATCTCTTTTTTCCCGGTTTTCATATCCTCAACTTCCGCCCCAACCAGGTTTGAATCCTCCAAAACAAGATCTGTCACCCTGGCGGATAGTTGTGCGGTCACACATCCGCTGGAAAACAACTCCTCCCGGGTTGACTGAGCTGCTGCAAACCGGTCCATCATCTCAACCAGGTGAATGTGTTTGATTCCGATACCCAGCAGATAGCGGCTTTCATCAAAAGCGCTGTTTCCTCCGCCCACAACCAGAATCTTTTTATTCTTATAGGGAGGACCATCACAAATGGCGCAATAGTGGACCTGTTCGCATTCAACAGGAATATCCAGCGGGATCGGTTTGCGGCCGGTCGCCAGGATCACGGCATCGGTTTCATAAACTGCTTCATCGGTTTCGATTGTCTTCATTTCGCTGGTCAGTTCCAGTTTCTCCAGCTCACAGACCTCTTCCACAGGCACATTCAAACCATCGACGTGCTCCCGCATCTTCTCCATGAGATGCATTCCGTGAATTGAAGGAAACGAAGGAAAATTGCTCACCGTATGGGTGGAGTTAACCAGCCCCCCCGTCACGCTTTTCTCCAGAATAACGGTTTTTATCCCGGCCTGGGCTGCATAAATGGCAGCCGTCATGCCAGCCGGACCGCCTCCTATGATTACCAACTCGTATTTGTATTGATCTGTCATAGTCAGCCTTTCAGCCTAAAAAAGATCGTATTCGACAGTTTTATTATTACTGAAACCAAAACGACATTCATCCTTTAATCCAACCCGATGCGAAGTTCACTTCAACTCCGGTGAAAAAATCCAAAGATAACTCTCAAACTCCTTCATAAAACGCAATCATCTCTTTTGGATTCATCAACCCTGATTTTTGGGCTGCTACCGTCCCATTTTTTATCACAAGTATGGTGGGAATCCGATCCGTCTTCAACCCTTCCATCGTTTTTGGATTCTCTTCGCTGTCCAGGTTGAAAAGAGGGACCCCAGCATTTTTTTTAGCAAATTTTTCCAGTACCTTCTCCATATTTTTACAATGCGGACACAGCTTTTTGAAGCAGATCACAATCCCTGTTTCAATGGTGGAGATGGTTTCTGCAAAATTGGTATCAGATAGTTCGGTAAACATGGTTTTTTCCCAAATTCGGGTTAAGAAAGTCAGATGTTGCACAGACTCATGGGCCATAACACCGGAAGCAATGTCTGTTGGGGGCCTGAGGCGCGTAAAACGCAACACCGAGCAACCTTGAAAAGCTTTGAGAACCTGCAGTGATTTATTTATGTGTTTCACAAATGCCAGTGCCCCGGGGCAGCACCTGTAAATCGGTTAGGTTGTGCGAAGTTCCCCAATAAACAGTTTCAGTTTTTCCAGGAGTTTCTCTGCCACATCCGGTTGCTCATCGGCGATGTTGTTTAATTGAAAAGGATCTTTTTTTCTATCGTAGAGTTCGTTGTGTTTTGGCATTTCGACTTTGGCCCCGGCGGTGCAGGTCCACATCTCTTCGGTCATCTCCTTTCCACCGCCATCCAGAATATCACCATGATTCTTCTCTTCTTCACTGACCAGCCAGTGAATATAACTATAGTCTTCGGTAATGATCGACCACGACATCCCATAATATCCGGCGATGGCAAAATCCCTGATCGAATCCACCTCCCCTCTCATCAGGGGCAGCAGGCTGTTTCCCTGGACGTCCTCAGCTCCATAGGTTTTCATCCCGTGATCACTCAGCCCGTCTTCACTGTCCAACTGTTCCAGAACATCCAATATAGTGACAGCCACGTCAACATTCTGCACAAAACTCTTGATTCGACGGTTTTCCTCAATTCCCGGAATTCTGATCATCAGTGGAACATGAACCAGTTCCTCATAAGGCCAGGGACGGGTTTTGCGCATGATTCCGTGTCCGTGTTCACCATTTCCCATGGGCTGACCATGGTCCGACATGAGCACGATCATGGTTTCGTCCCACAATCCCTGCTCACGAACGGAATCCAGGAGCCGGCCTATCCATTTATCCACCATGGTGATCTTTTCCATATAGAGCGCGCGAATGTGTTCGCATTCCCGTTCGGTAATTCTCCCTGCGACCGGCGTCCAGGGCGCAAGCAGGATGGGATTTCCCTCGTATTCCGGATCGTAGGGACAAGGTTCACCTGTCCAGACCGATGGTGGGTCCCAGGGTTCATGAGGATCGAAAGAGTCTATCCACAACATGAAGGGACGGGATTTATCGCGATGATCCGATAACCAGCGCTTCGACCGCTCGACAACCCTGGATATATAGCTGTCGGCATCGCTTCGCCAATATTGCTTCTGACGCAGAAAGCAACCTATTTCATCGAGGAGATGCTGGCTGTCTTCATCAATCAGATTGCCTTCCTTATCCCAAACCATGGAAGCGGAAGTGTAGTCTTCCGGCTTGAAAGCCGGGTCCAGGGGAAGATCCGCAAAGGAGGTATGGTCCAACTCCTGTCCCGGACAGAAATCGACATAGTCGAAACCCCTTGAGTAACCGAATTTTGACAGTCGCATCGGAGCCGTATCATAGACAAGAGCGGTCTGTATGTTCTTCCCCCAAAGAATATCGGCAATGGTGGTATCATCTGCCGCCAATGGTTGCCACCCTCCGTAAGGGAGGGTGTAACGACCGGTCAGCAAAGCTCTTCTGACAGGTATGGTGGGCAATCCTTCGCTGTAGGCGTTTTCGAACAGAACAGACTGACGAGCAAAACGATCGATGTTGGGTGTCTTGATCTTTTCATTTCCATAGCAACCCAGGTAGTTAAACTGCAGGGTATCCAGCATGATCAGGATCACATTTTTTATCTGTTTCTTATCATAAGACATTTTTTTGCTCCCTGGGTTTGGGTAAGGGATCGATTTTCCAGTTTTTCTGAGTTATAGCTGTAGCAAACATAAAAATCTGTCTTTTATGAGACAATTTTCGGTTTTTTTCAAAAATAGTCGGAAGGAGGGCGCGATGGAAGTAACCAAACTGCGGGAGTTATTCAGGGAACCAGTTCAGACGTCAAGAATTGAGATAACTTCGGCGAGTTCCGCCAGTTTTCTGGCATTTGTTATTTCAAGCTGGGTTTTGGTAAAACCGCTGATGATCCCCTCTTCCCTAAGAATTTGCAGGTTTCGGGTCAATGAACTGCGATGCAGACCCAGTATGCTTGCCATGTCACTTTGAGAGATACCGGGTTGAAAGGAAGGAGCTTCCAGATTTTCTTTCCACATCTGGTAGATCAGTCGACAGATCTGGGTTTTTGATTCCAGCAGAGAGGAGTCGTAAATCTGGCTAAAGAAAGCACCGGCCTTGATGCCGATTGAATGAACCAAGTTCAGAATCAGATGAGGATATTGGCGGCAGAACTCCACATCATCCAGAAGTGTCACCGGAAAAGCCACTATTTCGGACTTTTCAATGGTGGTTAAACTGGAATCATGCATGGGTGATTTGTGGATATAGACAACCTCCCCGAAAATGCAATCGGATTCCATGTACATGATCACCCTTTCCCTGCCGCTGGCTGACAAACCGGATAATCTCAGGGTTCCCTGCAGCATCAGGTAGAATGAATCATCCTGATCCTCAATGAACTCCGTATGCCTTGGAAACTCCTTCGTTACACCCAGGTGCATGACCTCACGCCAGGGGGTATTGAGGCTTTTGATGCGGTACAAGGCACTGGTCTGCTTGTATCTGCTGACCGTATGTTTTTGGTGTATAGCCATTCCGTTTTATTCAACGCTCCGGGAAATTCGAACTCGTCCACTCCGCCAATCTCTGCTAAAACCATAATTATTAATCGGACGCTTTGTAAACAAAAGTGACACATTCTGTTATTTTCAACATATTTCCTTCACCTTTTATCGATACAATCGGGATTCTTTAACGCCTGGTTCTTTACTATTTCTCTACAATTTCTTCATGATATCTCCACTTTAACATCATATGGTGAACTGATAATCGCATCGCCTTGTTAAGATGGGATTGTACATCAGTCTACAAATGTGCTTTATCAAGGGAAATCTGAAATCAACTTTTTGAAAAGCCTGTTCTTCAGATCCTGAATATCAACTATTCACCGACCAATTCTATTAAATAGATAAATATGATCCGGATTATCACAATAGTGCCACCGACTAGGCTGGCGTCCTTGGTTTTTTTAACCGTGTTCCTGCTTTGCTGTTTGACTTACCCCATATTCTCACAAACGCGTGGATCAGCAAAATCCGGGGGAGGCAGACAAAAAGCGCAGGGGTCTGCTGCCGGAAGGAGTGCCTCTTCACCGGATTTCATAACTCGCCGGCATTATGTCTTGTCAAATGGAGTGGATTCACAATACGAGATGAAAAAAAAACATTTGCCCCCATCCGAAGCAAACCTGAAAGCCGGGGTCACCCTGTACCAGAAGCATTGTCAACACTGTCACGGAAGCGGAGGCCGGGGAGACGGTTTTCAATCGGAATATATCGATATCGCGCCGGCCAATCTAACCTTAAAGCCTCAATTGCCTGTATCCGGGGATACCTATCTGTTTTGGACCATATCTTTGGGAGGTGCCCGTTTCAACTCCCAGATGCCACGATTTGGCAAATCACCCTGGTCATCAGACCAACCGGGAAGATTATCGGAAACGGACATCTGGCAGATAATCACCTACCTGGACACTCTGGCTGTAAAATCGATACCCGTTGAGATGCCGGGGCAAAAATCGGAACCTTCCAATGGCCCGGGGAGTTTCAAGCAACAACCCGGAGGCGGTAAACGTGGCAAACACTCTTCAAAAAAACCATCGGGCAGTCGGATGGATAATTAAACCCCTGCAAAAATACGGCCCCATCACAAAAATCAAAACAGTCCCTGTCGTTGGCACATATCTCCCCTGTTTTCTGTGCGGCGCTGCAACCAATAAAAAGCTGTATACCCATAAGGGGGAACTGTGATAGTCTCTTCACCATAGTCACCACTTTAACTTGTTACCCTCACATTATAGGAGAAAAACGATGGTGAAAACGCTCAAGACGGTTCTGCTGGCCACTAATCTTCAGGAGTATAACAAAGTGGCTTTTGATGTGGCGATTTCGCTGGCAACACATTACGATGCCAGACTCATTCTGTTGCATGTATTGGAAAAACTTCCCGACCGTGCAGAACAGCTTTTGGACTGGATGCTCAGCCCAGACCAGAGAAAAAAGATCCAGCAAACCCATGCAGAAGAAGCTCGCAGAAAACTACTGGCCAAAAATATATCCAGCGCTGTTATCCAGAAATCGCTTGAAGAGTATTGCGAGAAAAGAGGGATCAGTGGCTCAGATGCAGGCAGCCCACTGCGCGAGGTTATTGTGCGGGAAGGAGAGGTTATTGATGAGATCCTGGACGCTGCTGATGAGTTTGATGCAGGAATGGTCGTCCTGGCCGCTCACGAAGGTCTGTTCGAGAAAACATCAGTCAGCAGGGTGATCAGGAGCGTTCTCAAACGTTCCAAGGTTCCTGTTTTGACTGTGCCCCATCAGTTCGAAAAATAATCACGTTTTCGAACACTTCTTAACATAAGCGGGCTAAATCATTTTGCGAACATCGTTTATTTCTCATTGGCTTTCAGCAAACGAGCCGGAACCCGTTGATGGGCAAAGACATCCTGCAGGGATTCTCTCTCACAGTCACGTGTATTATCTGGCTCATACAATAAACTACTTTTGAAACATGAGCCCCGCGATTTCCTGCACACTAAATAACCATTCAATGAAGATTAAACGCTCAGTCAACATCTGGAAACTTCTCCCTGCCCTTGTCAAATGGAAAAATCGCATCCCTTTCCGATCCCATTGACTCATCGCCACTATCTTCCGGATGAATTCAAAGATGAGAGGGACAAACGGTTCAACAACTGCCTGTTTTCGAGCAGGGCGCCTACTCCAAGAACAACGCAGGTTCTGGGGTCTTCGGCATAGAAAATCGGCAGACCCGTTCTCTCCCGCAAAAGTGTATCCATTCCCTTTAAAAGCGATCCCCCGCCAGCCAGGACTATCCCCTTGTCGACAATATCAGCCGCAAGTTCCGGAGGGGTGGCCTCCAGGGTATTTTTCACCACTTGCACAATCTGGTCGCAAACATCCGCAAGCGCCTCCCTGACTTCTTCACCACCCAGGCAGAGAGTTTTGGGAATGCCGGTTAACAGATCACGTCCCTTGATTTCAAGGGTGGATTGTTCTTCGCCGGGATAAGCGGTGCCGATTGTCGTCTTGACATACTCCGCCGTGCGTTCGCCAATAAGTAAATTGTATCGTTTCTTGATATATTGAATAAGGGTTTCATCCATAATGTCCCCTCCCAGTCTGGCAGAGTCACTGTAGACGACACCCGCCAGGGAAAGTACGGCCACTTCTGTTGTTCCGCCGCCGATATCGACAATCATGTTTCCGGAAGCTTCCGAGATGGGAAGCCCGGCACCAATTGCCGCCGCTACGGGTTCCTCTACCAGGTGCACTAGCCGCGCTCCGGCAGCCATGGTACTGTCTTTCACGGCGCGTTTCTCCACCTGGGTAATCCCGGATGGGACACCGACGACCACGTTCGGTCGGAATTTTACCAGGGAGTGAATCGACTGAACCTTTCGGATAAAATAGCGGATCATCTCGGTGTTCACATCGAAATTGGCGATCACCCCATCACGCATGGGGCGAATCGCATGGATCGTATCCGGTGTCCGCCCGATCATCGACTTGGCTTCTTCGCCCACAGCCAGCACCTTCAGATTCCCCCGAAAGTCGTCCTGAACTGCCACTACGGATGGCTCGCAAAAGACAATTCCCTTTCCAGCCAGATAGACCAGGATATTGGCCGTGCCCAGGTCAATCGCCACATCGACTGCCAGGGCGTTAGATATTAAATTCAACATAGATATCCGGTGATTTTTGCAGACTTGCCTTATGCTCGGTTATCCTTTACCAGGCAAGTCATCTTGGTTATGAGTTCAATTAATCCACTGCCAATGAATCCGGGTCTGGGAGTCAAACACTCAAAGGACGTTAAATCGTCCTGAACATGTATTCATTTAGCACACGAATCCTGATCCCAATGACAGGGCCAATGGCAGAAGCTGGAATGAAAAAGAAAATTTTAAGATGGTTGCCTGACCAGCCTGAAACCGATGAAGTTTCTGCAGCTCAGGGGAGAGCAAGCATCCCGGTGAGCCGATCCCAGGTATTGGGGCAGCCGGTCGCTATCCATGATTTTATAATTACCATAGATAAACGAACCTCCTCGTATTACCCGATCAACTCCCGATTCAGGTCCGGAAGGATCTTTTTCCGATCCTTCGGGATACTCCCGAAAATAGTCCCGGACCCACTCGGAGATATTGCCATGCATGTCATACAGCCCCCAGGAATTTGGCAGCAGCTTTTTCACAGGCTGCAATTCGCCGCCCGAGTTTTCGTATGACCAGCAATACCTGTGAAGGTCTTCAAAAGAATCACCAAAGAAGTAGAGCGTTGTGGTTCCCGCCCGACAGGCATACTCCCATTCCGCTTCGGTGGGAAGACGATAGTCAAACTCATCGTCAAAACTGTTCAACCAGGTTATATAGTCATGGACATTAAACCAGCTAACATCGACCACCGGATGGTGATCAAACTGACCAGGTCTGACAGGCTTACCCCTATCCTGCAGGTAGGGATTAAACTCCCGGCAGGTGACCGGATGATCTCCCATGAAGAAATCTTTTGTGATTTCCGCACGATAGGTTTCAGAGAGATTGATACTCCCGGCGGGAATCGGCACAAACCTCATCCCGGCAAGAGCGGTATCGAAAAGCTGCTTGCTGCTCTTTTGCACCGGATTATCGCCAGATCGGTTTACAGAGTCATCTGACTCTCGCAGGTTTGGGTTATTGTTGGAAATTTGAGGATTAACAACCGGCTGGTTCAATCTGGCTGACAGCGTATTCCAGTCCGAAAATCCGAACGTTTTGGCAAGGATCTCCAGAGCCTGGGAATGTTTCAGATCCAGCTTGTGATCGGAAAGAACCGCTCGCAGGTTTTTGGCAAAGGATTTGACAGATTTGGACGTGACTTCGATAGGCATAAGAATCCCCTGGTTTTATTCGATGATTACTATTCCAGTGCTTGCGTTGCCAGATAGCGAATAATCAGAGCAATTCTATCTGAGATGAAACTATTCCCGGTTTTCCCTTTAAGGGATCTTTGAATAGTCTACTGTAAACTTGTGAAGTTATGTGAGATTTCACCATCCTGATTCAGGTGCAAGCGGCAGGCATCCCAAAGCCTGATCAGCGAATTCACCCTGCGGGCAGGTTTCGCCGGGACCGTATTTCAGGAGTAACAACCGGATGATTCTCTGTCAAATCGAAAGATCGCGGAAAAATGCAGGGACATAAGACCTGTTTCTTCTTGAGATTAATAGGCCTTATGTCTCCCTATTTTAGACTTTGCTGGTGAGGGTGATTTCGGTGATTTCGGCAGGAGCTCCCAGGCGCATGGGAGGTCCCCAATATCCAGTCCCTTTGTTAACATAGAGCCGGGTCTTTTCGTGTTGATAGAGACCGGCGACAAAGGGTTGGAAAAGCCCGATCAGAACCGAATAGGGGAAATATTGTCCACCATGGGTATGCCCCGACAACTGCAAATCGTAACCGGCCTTGGCAGCTTGATAGACACTGACCGGCTGGTGAGCCAGCAGGATTTTAGCATCGGCATCCGGAGCTCCCTTTAGAGAGGCAACAGGATCCGACTTGTGACCGGGAACGGATTTGCCGGCACTGATATCGGTGACCCCGCCTAATACAAGCCTGGAGGAATTCCTGTTAACCACCCGATGCTCATTGACCAGTGGTTCCATGCCCAGTTCTTCCACCTTTTTTATCCAGGAAAGAACACCGGAGTAATATTCGTGATTACCGGTGACAAAATACTTTCCTTCGGGAGCCTCAAGTCTGGCCAGCGGGGATACATCCTCGGTCAAATAATCTACCGAGCCATCGACCATATCCCCGGTAAGGACAATCATATCGGGTTTCAGGGCATTAACCCGTTCCACAACTTCGTTGACAAATTCGGCCTTGATCGTAGGCCCCACATGCAAATCGGAAATCTGTACGATGCGGAATCCCTCAAACTCTTTTGACAGGCGGTCCAGGGGAATGGTGATCTTGCTGGTCTCAATCCTGTATCGCGCCAGGACCATTCCACAACCGGCCAGAAGTCCCGAAATACCCAGGATTGCCAGGTTTGCGGAGGTCCAGATCATCTGACGACGGCTTTCACCATTATTGCTCAATGCGGTTTGGGTAACGGCCTCGGCGGTTTCCGGCTGGAACACAGCGTAAAGTTTTCCGCCCAGAAAACTGAAAGCCACAATCACATCTTTAAAGAGCACAAAGATAAAGAGAATCGAGGCGAATCCCAGGGAGAGATAGGCCACCCCTGTAATCAGGTCGTACAATCCTGCTTCAAAATTGAAAACCCGAAAAACAACGGCAGCAAGCGGGAAGAGCAACGCCAGGATCACAAACAACCAGGCCAGGGTTTTCCAGGGGTACAAAAGGTTTAACGGAACAATCAGTCTGAAGCCAACATATCCATAGAGGAAGGTTAGAATGGCAAATGGAATAATCAGGAAAAAAGGCATTTTCACATCCGGTCTTTAGTTGAGATCGTTTAATTTGGATTTTTTAATCTTTAACCTATTATTCCAATTCACCCTGGTTTGATTCAACCAGTTTTACACTTACTTAACACTTTAGCGGAATCAACCCAAACATTATCGGCTTTTCAACAGGATAGATATGAATTAAACTTTGCTTTTGATGTTGATATTAGCTTGTTCAGCCCTGTGATCTTCTCGCTATGATAAATGATCTCTTCGCCCGCCTAGGAAAATTCCTGATATCCCCCATGCCTGCCAAGGAGCCAAGGGGCTTTTTGATGTCTGTTCTGGAGTTTCTCCTGATTTTTGCCATATTTTATTTTGCGGCTTTTAAATACACCACCACCATCGACAGAATCATCAGGGGAATCATTGAGTTCCTCATCGTCAGCTTTTCTCTCATCAGTGCTTTTGTCATCGTTCGAATAATAGCAGAGCTTTACACAAGAAAATTCGAAAAAGGATTCACCCTTCGCTATGGTCATTCAATCATCGGATTTCTTTCCATTTATACCATGGGGATGGGGATTCTTTATCCAATCAAACAGGGGATCTGGAATATACAAAAAGAGTGGTTCTGGCGATATTTCTGGCGACATCTGCCCTATGCCCTGCTGATTTTCGGGGTTTATCTCTACAGGGAATATAAAAACTCTATCATCGATAACCTGGTTGACCAGTTAAATCAAAAACTGGACACAAAGAAAGCCGAAGATACCAAACCCGTCCAACATGTTGATAGCGAATCTCCGCTACAGATCAATGCGGACGGAATCACCAGATCCGTCCTGCCCTCAACCATTTCCCATATCACTGTTGATGGTCATTACCTGGACCTGTTTTTTCAAAGTGACGGTGACTTTGAGCAGATCTGTTTTCGCAAACCTCTCAAAGAGATATTGGAAGAACTGCCTGCCGGCGGCTTCCTTAGAACCCATCGTTCCCATATCGTCAACCCCGCATACATTTCCGGACTGACAAAAAAGAACCGCAACTATTCAGTCAAACTCTGCGGAGATCGTTTTCAGATCCCGATCAGCCGAAACAACCTCTCCCGCGTACTCGCCTTTTTGGAAAGCAGCCTGTCTGCAAAAAACTAACACCGAAGCTCCTTTATTCAAGCTTAACAAGTCGAAGGGATTGCAAATCAAAACCCGCTCTCTACCCGCTCGGGACAAGTCCTGTCCCATTCATGACTCCCTCTCCCTTTTCAGTACCACTCATGACAAAACGGTTCCGCTCAGGACAAAGCCCTTTCATCCCGTGCTGACTACATGATTATCATAAATCAAACGCACCTGTTTGTGCTCTGTCGTCATTGGAGAAACCTACAGGTCTCCCTGATCGGCGATGGATTTTTGTCAATCGAATCAATCATCAACACAAGGTATTATCATGAGAAGTACACTTTTTGGAAGCAAAGTAAGAATAACGAAAATGCGTGTTTTGCTGCTTGTTCTATTGATCATCCTGGCATTGGGTTTGGGAGTGTTTGCGCAGGTAAACAAAGTCAAATCACGGATTAAGGTGATGTTCAAAATGAACCGGACGCTGCAGGAACAGAATTATTATATGGCAGACTTTGAATTTAAATTGCTGGGAATTGCCTATCTGTTGGACAAGGGTCACTACCGAAAATCGATGGCAATGCTCGATCAGTACTATGAACAATTAAAATCCCGGGAGAACCTCATCAAGATCCCTACCTTTTCCAGCACTGAAGAGGAACTGGAGTTTTATCTGAATCTGCAAAATCCGAAAACCGGTGCTTTCATAGATGATGCCTTTCCCTATTGTGTCTATCACGCCCCCACTAATAACGTTTTGAGTCATATTGAAAAGCTGGCCGAGGAGTTATCCATACCGGTCAAGCTCAAGTATCGTTTGAATTACCTGGATGAAATAAACTCTCCGTCAAAACTGTTGGCCTATTTGAATGACATATCGACTGTAGGACCGATCGGCTCAAAACTTCCCCAGACCAACTTTGAGAATGCCCGGGAACTCCTCGGCTTGGCTCGGGACAGCATCAAATACAATCCTCGATATGTAGAAAACCTGATTGAAAAACATAAGCTCTACTATTTTTCGCCGGAGTGGAAAAAAACACTGTTGCAGTGGTTCTATGATTTCCAGGATCCTGAAACCGGACTCTGGGGTCCAAAATCGAAGTCCGGAAAACTGCTCAAGAAGGATCTGAGCAATACCTCATCGATTCTCAAAGCCTTCAAGGATCGGGACGGAAATAATGTCCATGAGGAATTTCCCTTGAGATATGTTGACCGGCTTGTAGCATCAGCCCTGGAAAAGCTGGCCGACCCCCCTCCCCCGGATGAAAATCTTGAACTGGTGCACGGCTGGAATCTCGACACGGTAAAGAGTTTGAGACTGATGACGAGATATCTCTGGAAGGAGATGTCACCCGAAGACAAAAAGAGAGCAGCCGAACTGTTCACGCATTATGTTATCCTGAATTGCGAGCGATATTACATTCCGGAGGAAGGGGCTTTCGCCTTTTATCCCAATTCAAAACATGCAACTATAGACGGCACAGGCCGTTTCTTCGTCTTTCAGGAAATCGGCGCCCTTTCTCCTAAAAGACAGAGGAAGCTCTGGGGGTATCCAAACGAGACCATTCAGGAGAATACCAGTCTTACCCTAACACAATTGACCGATGACAAACTCATCTCAATTGCAGATTCCCACGGAATCAACTCATTTCGTGTCTATCCTGTCGACCCTGGCACGGACAGCTTGATTTCAGAAGCTCATTTTGTGTTTTATCCCAATTCGACACCGGTCCCGGATATCGCTGAACTGATCCCGAATATAAAGCATTTTCTGACCACTACCAAGCTGAGCATGGGCAACTGGGTATCCAAAGCCAGTGTCAACAGCCGGTTGGAGGGCGTCCAAACATCGGAGAGGTTAAGCATTGCCCGATCCGTTGCCGATATAAAGGGCAGCTCCACAATCAGCGGAGGATTCGTCATCATCGGTTATGACGTCCTCCAGGTTCCCAGGTACAGAATTACAATAGAATAGAAAATCCTGACCGAGGCCATTGGAACTAGTCCTCAAACTGGGGTGCACGGAAATTTACGCTGCTTCTGGGTAATTGCTGCCAAACACCACATCAGTGAATACATCCATTGATTCAGGTGCACCCCGTTAATCCGGCTTTCTCCCTCATTAGCAACGCGACCTCCGGAACTCGCTGTAATTCGTCGTATTGCTAAAACTCATCGATAATCCAGCTTTCCCGGTTGTTTTCAAACCATCCTATATCCGGATTTCTCAACTAATTCTGATTTCCATTCAATCCCTTGTCATTGCAAAATCAAAATAAAAGAAACGTTTTGTAATTTCTTGACAGAGACCCTGTTTTCTGAAAATTTGTCACTATATTGACCAAATTAACGTAAATTTTAACTTTTTACTGACCCAATTCCAACTATGTATATTCACCAACAACACCTGGAGAATCTTCATCGACTCATACAGCCCGGAAAGGTAGTGGTGATTTATGGAGCTCGCAGGGTTGGGAAGACCACTTTGCTGAATCAATTTTTGAAGGACCGGGATCAGAAGGCCTTGTTTGTCAGTGGTGATGACTTTTTTGTCAGGGAATATCTTGAAAGCCAGTCCATTCAGGTCTTAAAGGATTTTGTGGGTCAACACGAATTGTTGGTGATTGATGAGGCGCAGTACATCAAGCAAATCGGATTAAATCTGAAACTGATTGTCGATCACATTCCGCAGATCAAGATAATAGCAACAGGATCTTCGTCATTTGATCTGGCCAAAGATATCGGCGAACCTCTGACCGGAAGGAAAACCACCCTGAAGCTTTTTCCCCTATCCCAAATGGAAATCGGCACAACAAAAAAACGCCTAGACACAAGGGCCAACTTGGAGTCCCGATTAATCTATGGATCTTATCCCGAAATCATAACCAATCCCGACATCAGGTATAGAGAAAACTATCTGAGGGAAATTGTGCAATCCTATTTGCTTAAGGACATTCTTGCCTTGGAAGGCATAAGACATGCCGAAAAGATAGATCGGCTTTTACGCTTACTCGCATTTCAAATAGGAAAAGAGGTTTCCACCAATGAACTGGGAGCCCAGCTTTCCATGAGCAAGAATACAGTGGACAAATATCTCGATTTACTCGCAAAAACGTTTGTAATTTGTAAAAGACAAGGCTTCAGCAGAAATCTCCGAAAAGAGATTAGCAAGAGCAACCGCTATTATTTCATCGATAACGGTATCAGAAATGCGTTGATTAATAATTTTAATCCGTTAACGCTCCGGAATGATGTTGGAGAAATCTGGGAGAACTACTTGTTATCCGAGAGGCAAAAACGGATGGAATACAGCCTGGCTTACAGCAATTCATATTTTTGGAGGACCTACGATCAGCAGGAAATTGATCTGGTTGAGGAGAGAGGGGGGAGACTTTACGCTTATGAGTTTAAATGGCAAAACAGAAAGAAAACCAAGACTCCCCCTGCATGGAATAAAAGCTACCCCGAAGCGGAGTTCACAGTGATTGATAGAATGAATTATCTGAACTTCATTTCCCATAGCTGAGACCGATCGGTAAATTACCCCACTTGCATTGTTCATCAAAAGGCAGTGATGCCGATAAACGGGGTCATTCCCGTTTCAATCCCGGCATATCTCGAAACCCGACAAATCAGTTTGTCATTGTGCCCCCTATATGATGAAGCGGCAGTAATTTTTTTAAATGATTCCGGTGCGACCTTTCTGGTAACCCTGGACATTCTTTTCCAGGAACGATTCATGAAGATCCACGAAGATGTTCCCGAATTAAAGCACGTTATCGCCACCAATATCGTGGATTATCTCTCCCCGCTAAAACAGTTCCTGGCCAAACGACTCAAACATACTGCTGGTGGGCGGTTATAACGTCTGTTCCAAACAGGTGGAAGAATCCATCTACAAAATCGGGGAGGTGGAATTCTGTGCCGTGATCGGAATCCCCAATTCGGAACGACCCGGCAGCGAGCTGGTTAAGGTAGTCACCGCCCTTGTTCCCCAGGCAAAAGAGAGGGATAAGAAGGAGATCGAGGAGAAGATCATGGAACACTGCAAGGCCAATATGGCACTATATGAAGTTCCAAAGATCATCGAGCTCATTGATGAGATGCCCTTAACTGCCGTGGGTAAGGTAGACAAGAAAGTGCTGCGTCAGCCCTCCTGAAAAATGGGGAACATCAAAATAAGCAGGTCTTGTGTTCCCCCTGTTTCCATTAATTTCCTGATGGTGTATTCTGTTCTTATTGTAGAATAAAGTTCAATTGGCTAAACCCCAAACCATAAGGAAAGCAATGAAATTCGATTATTACATCCCGACCAAAATCCTGTTTGGTCCCGGCAAACTGAATAAACTGAAAAAACAGAAACTGCCCGGCAGGAAAGCCTTGATTGTCATTTCCGGCGGTACCTCGATGAAGAAAAATGGTTACCTTGAGCGGACGATCGATCTGCTTAAGGAGAATGATGTCGACTCCGTTGTTTTTGACAGGATTCTACCCAATCCCATCAAAAAACATGTAATGGAAGGTGCCGCGCTGGCCAAGGCTGAGAATTGCGATTTTGTGGTGGGCCTGGGGGGAGGCAGCAGTATTGATTCTGCCAAGAGTATCGCCGTGATGGCTACAAATCCCGGGGATTATTGGGATTATATTTTTGGTGGGTCGGGGCTTGGCAAATCGCTTGAGAACAGCCCCCTGCCCGTAGTTGCCATCACCACAACTGCCGGTACCGGTACGGAAGCCGATCCCTGGACGGTTATCACCCATGAAGAGAAAAACGAAAAAATCGGATTTGGCACCCCGGAAACCTTCCCGGTATTGTCCGTGGTTGACCCGGAACTGATGCTGACCATTCCCAAGCATCTGACTGCTTACCAGGGATTCGATGCCTTTTTCCATGCCGCCGAAGGCGTTATCGCCAGTATTGCGACACCGGTCAGTGACAGCTATGCCCTGAAAAGCATCGAACTCATCGCCGAATACCTGCCCGCGGCCATAGAAGACGGTTCAAACCTGGAAGCCAGAACCAACGTCGCCCTGGCTAATACCCTCTCGGGTTTCGTAGAATCAACATCTTCCGTCACCTCCGAGCATTCCCTGGAACATGCCCTGAGTGCCTATTATCCCGATCTGCCCCATGGAGCAGGATTAATCATTCTCTCAAAGGCTTATTTCGAGTTTTTTGCAGATGTGAATCAGGAACGCTATAAATTGATGGCCCGGGCGATGGGCAAAAAGGTTGAGGGGCTTGCCGACCGTGAAGGGGCTGATCTGTTCCTCGAAGCCTTGGCGGAACTCCAGGATGCCTGTGGTGTATCGGATTTGAAACTTTCCGATTACGGGATCAAAGAGGAAGAATTTCCTAAATTTGCCGAAAATGCCTTTGAGACCATGGGAGCTTTATTCAAACTCGACCGGAAAAAGATTACCACTGAAGATATCATCTCAATTTACAAGAAATCTTACCGTTAGTGTTCATGTCGAACCTGTAAGCTCATGATGATAAAAAGAATCCGGGGACAGTTTGAAAAAAAGGTCTCCGGTTATTCGAGCTGAAACCGGATGACTCCCCCTGCCGACCCTGTTCATAATCCCACGTCGAAACATCAATTCAAGTAACCGATTTTCATCTGCTTCAACCCATACGGATATTTCCAATGAATCACCATTACTCGCATAATTAGCTGAAATAATTTCACAATTTATACCACTATTTTGAGAAGTGATATCTTTTTTCCGGTGTGATTGGGGTTCTGATACCTTGGGATCAAAAAGAACATCAGACCATGCAGATAAGACACGGAAAACAAGGCTTGACTTCGACAAAGCAAGTTTTTATTATCGAATCTCTCAGCACTCTCTTTATCCTGTCCGACGTCATGCTTTCCCCAGCCTGCTTCGGAAACATCGCCGGCAATGGATCTGAAAAGCAACTGCAGTGGATGATGCGCGCCCGCCTGGTATGGACCCGCTTTGCTCACCGAAAGATCCGGAAACCATCAGACCCCTGGTTGAGCTTTTCAGACTGAGGCGTTTAATGGGAAATCGGGTTTGTCGAAACAGCCATGAAATTTCACTATTATTAGAGCTGCGACAACTTTTTTCTGTTAAAAGTTCATGAGATTCAGGAATCTCCTCCGCAAAAGGAGATCGATGATATATATTTAAGATATAGTTATTATTAAGCTATTGCTCCACCGTTCATCGAATTATTGAGAAGCCAGTATGAAAACTCTTGGGATAAATATCGGATCCTCAAGCGTGAAAGTGGTTTTGCTTGAGAATAATCGTATAGAATTGCAGAAAGTTGTGGCTCACGAAGGCAACTTTCAGGAAACCCTGAAACAGATCCTCAAAAATGCCAATATCCCGGCGGGGACTCAAACGCTTGTCACCGGAACAGGTGGTAGATACCTGCTGCGGGTAAATAGTGTCATTGAATCAATCTGTATCGAAGCCGCGCTGAATAGCCTGGACCACCAGGTCAATGCTGTTGTCTCTCTCGGGGGAGAAGACTTTGTCGTCTATACGATCGATCCCTCGGGCAAGATTGTTGCCAGCCACTCGGGCAATAAATGTGCTTCGGGAACCGGTGAGTTTTTCAAACAGCAACTGGGTCGTATGGATATGGTCCTGGAAGACGCCAGGGACCTGCCGGAGGGATGCAAGGTGCACCCGCTTTCGTCGCGGTGTTCGGTCTTTATGAAGAGTGATTGCACCCACAAGATGAACAAGGGTGAGGCGACCAAGGAGGACATCGTCCTTTCGCTGAGTGATGTCATGGCCACCAAGGTGGTGGATTTCCTGAAGCGTGCAAAGGTCAAGGAAGGCAAAGTGATGTTGGCAGGTGGTGTGACTCGCAACAGTTACATTAACAAATTTGTCAAAGAGAAACTTCCGGAAGTCGAATTTATCGTCCCTGAAGAAGCCCCCTATTTTGAGGCATATGGTGCGGCCCTCATGGCCCAAACCTCGGGAAGCGAATTACCTTCAACCGAAGAACTCTTCAAACCCAATAAAATAGATTTCGGACGCTACAAAAGTTTAAAAACGGTTGAAGACAAAGTCCGCTACCTGGATTCCAGGAGAGGAACCGTCCAGGCAGGCCGGGAATACATCCTGGGTGTGGATGGGGGATCAACCACCACCAAGGTTGCCCTTATTGACATTGAGACCGATGAGATTGTTGCTTCCCACTACGGAAGAACCCACGGGGATCCGGTCAAGGCTCTTAAAAAATGCCTGGTGGAGGTGAAAAGCCAGATCAAGGAAGTTATCGGTGACGCGAAAATAAAGATCAGTCTGGCCTCCACAACCGGTTCATCGCGGGAGATCCTGGGGGTTTTCCTGGAAACGCCGGCGGTTTATAACGAAATCATTGCCCACGCCTATGGAACCACCTTCTTTTACGGGGATGTGGACACCATTTTCGAAATCGGGGGACAGGATGCCAAATATGTCCTGCTTAAGAATAAAGTTCCCATCGACTACGCCATGAACGAGGCTTGCTCGGCCGGTACGGGGTCCTTCCTCGAAGAATCCGCTTCCGGCGACCTGAACATCGAACATGCCTGGGAGATCGGTGATGTTGCCATTCAGGCCGAAAGCCCCTTAAAATTCGGCGAACACTGCTCCGCATTTATCAATTCCGATATCAGAAAAGCCATCCAGTTAGGCGCAACCCGTGAGGACATCACTGCCGGAATTGTAACATCCGTTGTCTCCAACTACCTCAACCGGGTGGTGGGAAATCGAACTCTTGGTAATGATATTCTGTTGCAGGGCGGTGTTGCAAAAAACAAGGCGGTGCCACTGGCCTTTGCCATGCTGTTGGACAGGAATATCACTGTTCCGCCTGAACCGGAATTATTGGGCTGCTTCGGCGTCGGTCTGCTGGCCAAGGAGAAGCTGGAAAAAGGTTTGATAGAGAAAGCCGAATTCGAGATCGACAGGATCATCGAGACCGATATTATCTATAAGAAGGTTGTCACCTGCAAGCAATGTGAGAATTATTGCCCCATCAAGGTGATGGAGGTGAATAACCGACGCTACATGTTCGGCGGAAGATGCGATCGCTACACCAACAAGCGTAAAAAGAAGACCATCGACGAAACCAAAATCTTCAATTACATCGATGTCCGGGACGAGATGCTCTTCAATGAGTTTGCCCCGGATCCGGAAACCCTGGAGAAGAAGAAGGATTTCACCGTCGGGATTCCCCGGGCTTTCTCGGTTTATACCCTGTGGCCTCTCTATTCGTGGTTCTTCCACAACCTGGGAATAGAAGTCAAACTATCGACGGAGGTCTGTCACGAGGGCATTGCCAGGACCGAAGGCGCCTATTGCTTCCCTGCGGAAATCGCCCATGGAGCAGTCCAGGACACCATTAACGCGGGCACCGAATATATCTTCGTGCCGCACTTCCGGGACCTGGAAAGCTACGAAGAGCACGGGCACGCCAATACCTGTCCGATTACCCAATCGCTGCCCTACTACATCGAAAAGGCCTTCCCGGAAATAGAGGAAAGCAGGTTGCTCAAGCCCATTATCAGTTTCAACTACGGGACCAGTCGGGCCATCGAATCTTTCATCGAAATGGGAGAGCAGCTCGGTGTTTCCAGACGCGAGGCTACAAGGGCGTTTGAGATTGCCCATCAGAAACAACTGGAATTCTGGAAAAAATACCGTGAAGTGGGCCAGGAAGCTTTGGAAAGGGCCAGAAAAGCCGAACAACCGGTTATCGCCTTGCTGGGCCGTCCCTACAATGCATTCACCAGGGACGCCAATATGGGAATCCCGCTCAAGTTCACCAGCCGCGGCTATTCCATTATCCCCTTTGACATGCTGCCCTTCGAGGATAAAGAGATCTTCGACAACATGTACTGGTATTACGGTCAGCAGGATATGAAGGCCGGAGTCATGGTCAAGGGCGAGGACAATATCTATGTAACCTTCATCTCCAATTTCTCCTGTGCGCCGGACTCTTTCATGCTCCACTATATCAAGTGGATCATGGGGACCAAACCGTTCCTCGTGCTTGAACTGGATTCCCACTCCGCCGACGCCGGAATCGATACCCGGATCGAAGCTTTCCTGGATATTATCGAGGGCTATCGCTCCAAGTTTGATGATGACGAGAAGGACCGCTTCGACAACGGCCTGAGATTCATCAACGACGGCAAGGAGAAGATCCACCTCATGAACGTCAACACCAATGAACGGATCGAGGTATTTGATAATCCCAAGATCAAGCTTTTGCTGGCTAACATGGGAAGACTCTCCACGGAGTTCGTGGCGGCCATTGTCAGGAGTGTCGGTATCAGCGCCGAAGCCATGCCGCTGCCCGATGTATATACCCTGCAACTCGCGCGCAATTATATGTCGGGTAAGGAATGTCTGCCTTCACAACTGGTGCTGGGATCGGCCTTGAAGTACTTCGCATCGGAGAAGTATGACAAGGATACGACCTATATCGTCTTTGTCCCGATCACCACAGGCCCCTGCAGAACCGGACAGTACTATATCTTCTACGAAAACCTGTTTAAGGATCTGGAGATTGACAATGCCCTGATCATGACCCTCAGTTCGGATAACTCCTATAACGAACTGGGACCGGGCATCAGTAAACGAATCTGGTGGGGAGCGGTGATTGCGGACTACATGAAAGACATCGAAACCACCCTCAGGGCCTGTGCAGAAGATCCGGAGGCTGCCATCATGAGGTATGATGAACTCTGGCATGAGCTGGTCGATGTGGCGGAAGATCCCAATCCCAAGATGTTGCCTGCATTGGAGAAGATTGCGGATGAGCTTGCCAAGATCCCTCTCAAGCAGAAGGTGAAGGATACCCCCAAAGTGCTGATTGTGGGTGAGATCTATGTCCGCCGCGACGACTTTGCCGTGGACGAACTGATCCGGCTCTTCGGTCAGCGGGGCATCATCGCTAAGGTTTCTCCCGTTACAGAATGGTTCTATTACTGCGATCATACCCGCAAGCATGAGATCGAGAAAAAGCTGGGCCTTAAGTCATGGGGCAGGAAACTCTTTTCCAAAGAGCTGAGGGAGCTCATTGACTGGAAGATCGAAGCCGTCTGGAAGCATCGGGTGGAAAGCAAGATT
>JANQGX010000021.1 GCA_028282885.1 SAR324 cluster bacterium | reverse complement strand
CAAGTCTTTTTTATCAATATATTGCGCCTTATCCTATTGTTTTTATTATTCTACCTCTGTCTTTTCGTAAGTTTTACCCACATGTTTTTGGTGCACCCTTGTTCTGGGTGATATCAGTGTGAAACTGATCCGAACCCCGGAAACGCCGCCGTTGTTGTCGTCAATACAGGGCCACGGGGATAATCCTTTCCTGGTTGCCCTGCCCCATCCTGCCACCAAAATCCCGCTTCACAAGATTGATATTTTTCTATAAAAGTTCTCTTATGCGCTGCAATTTCGGAAGATAATCGTATCCTTTCCCAACTGCCAACATTTACGGTTATGACCTTTCTTTTTCTGACCATTCTCTGCAGTTCCGGCATCGGACTGACATTCAAATTCAGTGAGAAACACCAAATGAGCCGTTATGCGATCACCACGGCAAATTATATCACCGCTGCCTCAATCGGACTGATTCTCTCCTTGAAAAACGGATTGTTAATTCCCCGGGACAACCTCTCAATTAATTCGTTCCTGACACAGTTTTCTGAAATAGCCTCCTCAAATTCAGGTGGCCTTTCCCCGGGAAGTTCCTGGATCTGGGCTGTTATCGTCGGGTTGTTGACCGGATATTTCTTTCTTTACGCCTTTATCTTCTATCAAAAAAGCATCGGAGAAAACGGTATTGCGCTGTCGGCCATGTCCAGCCGGTTGGGTGTTCTCATTCCCATGTCCGTTTCCATCGTGCTCTGGAATGAAATCCCCGATAACCTGCAGATCATTGGTATCGTTCTGGCTATCTGTTCCATTATCCTGATTAATCTGAACCTGAACAATTCAGGTAATATCCGATTCAGTTTCTCCCTGATCATGCTGTTCGCCTATGCGGGATGCGGAATTTTCTGCAACAAGCTGTTCCAGAAATATGCCATTCTGGAATACAAGAACCTCTTCCTGTTTTTCACCTTTTTCACGGCACTCTTGATCAGCCTTAATCTGTTGCGAAAGAAAAGAGAAAAAGGAAAACCGGCAGATATCCTTGTGGGAGTGGTTGTCGGCACCTTTAATCTCTTAACGAACTTTTTCATGATCCTGGCCCTGGCAGAGCTGAAAGCCTCTGTGGTTTTCCCGATCACCAGTGCCGGTGCGATTATCACCATGACCCTTGGCGGCGCACTGCTGTTTGGAGAAACCATCAGGAAAAAAGATGCGGTTGCTATTGGTATGACCCTTGTTGCCCCGGTCCTGATTAATATTTAAACAATCTGTCATGCAAAGAGAACAGAGAATCAGAATTTTGCGGGAGAAGATCCGGGAAAGGGGCATGACCGGTGCTCTATTTGGAGGATACGCTGCATGTCGGTAAACACGAAAACCGAGTACTAACCTTCAGCTCCGGAAAGATTTACAAGCTATAGAGGCTATTCTGTTCTTCATTAATCCTGATTTCGATAGCTGCAAGTAAAGTATTGGGTAAAGTAAAAAAGGAGGCTTATGTTTGATAAATTCATTAAGAAAAGACTGAAGGCGCTGGTGGGAAACCAGGAAAACACAACCTTTGCCCTGGCGGGAATAGAGCTGGAAGATTCCACCGTTATACCGGACATCGAACCGGCCATGAGGGCCGAGGAGAAGGCTGAATGGGTGTTGCAACAGATGAGCTTGGACGAGAAAGCCGAGATGCTGGGGGGTGTTGACAATATGGCCGTCAAGGGAAATGAACGGCTCAACCTGCCGCGGGTCTGGTGTTCCGATGCTTCGGCTGGAGTTCGCTGCTTCAAAAGGGCCACGGCCTTTCCTGTACCCATAGCTATGACCGCAACCTGGAACCGGTCCCTTTTGGCTAAAGTCGGAGAAACAATTGGCAAAGAGGCCAGGGCCAAAGGGGTTTCTATTCTTCTCGGGCCCGGGGTCAACATCTATCGCGTACCCACTTGTGGTCGTAACTTTGAATATATGGGGGAAGATCCCTATCTTGCGGGAGAACTGGCAGTTCCCTATATACAAGGCGTACAGAGCACCGGAGTCATCACAACCGTTAAACACTTTGCCTGCAACAACTCCGATTACGACCGGCATCGCATGAATTCAAAGGTTGACGAGAGGACCTTGCAGGAGATTTACTATCCTGCATTCAAAGCCGCTATTCAAAAAGGTGGCTCCAAAGGGGTGATGAATGCCTACAATCCCGTTAATGGTGAATTTGCCAGTGAAAACCGTACCCTTTTGACTAAGGTCCTGAGAGAAGACTGGGGATTCAAGGGATTTGTCATATCCGACTGGATCAGCGTATACAGCACGGACAAATCGATTAAAGCCGGGCTGGATCTGGAAATGCCCAAGGGTTCTTATCTTAATCCGAAAAAAATCCGGAAGAAAATTGAGCAGGGGCTGCTGACAGAAGAAGACGTCGACCGCCCGGTGAGAAATCTCCTCACCACCTTTTTCGACATGGGGATCTATAACCGCCCGCTCAAGGATAAGCGCCATGAGGAATACAGCCGACAAAACAGCCAGGTATCCCTGGACGCGGCACGGGAGGCCATCGTGCTTTTAAAGAACGAAGGCATTCTGCCTCTCAATACGGATCAGACAAAGTCCATAGCAGTTGTCGGAAGAATGGCCAGGGATACGACCACTTGCGGAGGTGGATCCTGTTGCATCGAAAGCTATGATAAGATATCCATCCTGGAAGGAATAAAGCTGGTCGCCGGTGATAAGATCAGGGTTGATTATATCGAAGCCGACAAGGGACGCCTGACAAACACCGATAGAAAACTCATAACCGAAGCCGATACGGCCATTGTGTCCGTCGGGTTTACCGATCTTGATGAGAGTGAGTTCTATGATAAAAGCTGGCAACTCCTGGAAAACCAGGATCAACTGATACGAGATGTAGCTAGACTTAATTCCAGAACCGTTGTCACCCTGACAACCGGTTCCGGTGTTGAAACAGAATCCTGGCTTTCATCTGTTCCCGCCCTGCTGCACTGTTTTTTCCTTGGCGAACAGGGCGGTAAGGCAGTAGCGGAGGTTCTTTTCGGAGAGATCAATCCCTCGGGTAAGCTGCCTTTTACCATGGCAAAACAGTGGACCGATTTTGAGTCCGTCAAATCCTATCCCCGTAACCAGGACAAGATCTCTTTGATCAGAATCTACGGACCGCAGGGAATAAATGGCATCCGCAAACCGTGGGACCTGGAATATACGGAAAAACTGATGGTTGGCTATCGTCACTTTGATACCAATCGTGTGACACCCCAGTTTCCTTTTGGTTTCGGTCTTTCCTATACGGAATTTGATATTTCCATTTCCTCCTTACCGGAAAAAGCTCCATCTTGCGAAAAGCTGAAGAATGGAACGAGAATAGAGATCAAAGCTAAAGTGGAAAACACCGGTTCCCGTGCAGGGGCGGAAGTGGTTCAGCTTTATGTCAAGGATATGGAATCTGCACTCCCCCGACCGGAAAAGGAGTTGAAAGCTTTTGAGAAGATTCTGCTAAAGCCCGGAGAAAGCGGTGAGGTCAGCCTTTTCCTGGATTGGGACTCCTTTGCCTATTTCAATGATCTAGACGGAGGCTGGGTGGTGGAACCCGGTGAATTTATGCTGTTGATTGGAAACAGCAGTCGCAATATTGTTTGTGAAAAACTCTTAGAGGTTACATGAGAATTGATCGGATGCTTTCCATTGTGGTGCTGTTGTTGAACAGGAAAAGCGTCACAGCCAGAGAACTCGCCGAACGGTTCGAAGTCTCTCTGCGAACCATCTACCGTGATATTGACGCCATCAACATTGCCGGAATTCCGGTTGTGTCCCACCAGGGAAGCGGTGGCGGCTATCAGATCATGGAGAACTATCGCCTGAACAACCAGTATCTTTCGCTGGAGAACACTCGAGTGATTCTCACTGCCCTGAAGGGCGTGAACACGACCCTTCAGGATCGGGAGTTGGAACTGGCCATGGAGAAAATTCGCAGCCTTGTTCCCAAGGAGCGTACAAAGGAACTGGAAAGCAAATTAGACCAATTGGTTGTTGACTACGTACCCTGGGGTTTCAGTAAGCAACAGCAAATTTGCATGCAGGAGATCAACCGGGCCATTATCACCTCAAAACTTTTGAACATTCAGTACCGAAATCTGAAGGGTGAGGAGGGAGAGAGGATTGTTGAACCCATGACGCTCATGTTTAAAGGGTACACCTGGTATCTCTTTGGCTATTGCAGACTCAAGCAGGATGGTCGGCTTTTCAGGCTCTCACGATTCCGTAGCCTTGAAGTTTTAAACCAGACCTTTAAACGCAGGGATATTACCTTCAAGGATTTTACCCGAAAAGAAGAGGTCCGGGTCCCCCGGGTGGACCTGGTAATGCGATTCGATCCCGTTGTTCGAAATCGTGTGGAAGAGTTCTTTCATCCCGAACAAATCACGATTGACGAAAACGGCAGCCTGATCGTCAATTCAACTTTTCCCGAGGATGAATGGGTTTATTCTCTCATTCTCAGCTATGGCGAGCATATCGAAATCCTCCAACCCGCGCATATTCGCCAGATCATCAGAAGAAAAGCAAGAAAAATCCTGGAAAGATGCAAAACCTGACATAATGGTGTCAATCACCCCGGTTATTCTGTTGAGGAAGTGTTGTTAAACAACTGCCTTTTTTCGGGGCAGCCCCAACCGGATTCCTTAAAACCGAACCAGAGAGGTGATTATGAACATGAACTTTTGTCAGTCCTGCGGAATGCCCATTTCAGACGAAACCCGCAATCCCAAGAGTGAGATCTATTGTAAATACTGCGCCAACGAAAACGGCCAGCTTAATCCCAGGGAAGCTGTTCAGACCGGCGTTTCCGAATGGCTGAAGATGTTTGCGCCTGAAAAGGAAGGTGTGGATTTTATGAAGCGGGCCGACAACTACCTGAAAGCGATGCCTGCCTGGGCTGAATAAGAAATCTCGATTTAGAATATTTCCGCCCGAAGATATTGGCATGTGGAACACGTGTGAATCTGTCAGTGAAACCCTTGAAAACGTCCTGTTTTCAAGGGTTTCAAATGCCAATACCCTCGGGCGGACTTTGCTGATGTAACGGTCATTTGCCGGATAGCCAGACTTGGTTTTCTTGCGACAGGCATTCGATCAAAACGGCAACTTCTCGGAACTGCGTTTGCTTCCGGTTAGAACAACAGTGCCAGTGACAGACCTCCCTTGGGATAACTGTGGGATGAAGCTTCATCCAGTTCTGTTTCTCCGTATTCTTTCTCCATCATCTCCAGCGACAGGTAACCGCTGATCAGTAGTTCACGGTTAAGCGGATAGGACAGATATACCGAATTTGTCAGAGAGCGACTTTTATAGAGAAACTGTCCCAAACCCTGGTTGTTTTCCTCCCGTTCGAAATCCATGGTTTTGAAAATCAGGGAATAGGTTGGCTTCAACTCTCCCAGGGTGAACAACTCCAGGTTGAAACGGGTGAAAAAGAAATTGGTCTGAAAATCGGGAATGGCCTCCTGCTCTTCGTTGTAAGCTATAATCCAAGCCTCATCCGGTCCGGTGGCATCATCCGGAATGGAAATCGGAGGGGGTTTGGTATCGTCGGCAAATCCGTAGTTCAGCTCGGCCTTGAACAGTCGGTTGTGATAGGAAATCGAACCCCGATTCAAGTACATGTCATCGCGGAAAAATTCGGAATCGTATCGAATGGCATAATAGACGAAGTCGACAATGGAGACATCCACTGCAAAATTCCCGTAATCGAACCCGCCAGCCATGTGGAAAATCTCGTTTTCCCTGTTGTCATAGGTTTCCAAATCTTCTGCAGACCATTTGTATTTCTCGGATCCCATAGTGAAGCGGCTGATGTCAACCAGAATGGAGAAGTGAACATAACTGGCTTTCATCTTGAAGTAAGCCTGCATCTGGGGTTCCTCGTGGATACTGTAAAACATCGGCGAACTGCCGGTCACAAAAACACTCTGATAACCGAACGGACCATCCGTTGTTTCGCTGACAATGGCCGGTATAAAGCTGTTGCTTCGATTTCTGGACGATCCGTAGCGATTCCCCAGGTTAGCCCAGATGCCCAGGGTTGTCTCATTGCTGAATATTTGCGGAACGGGATAAAATCGCTTGTTATCGTCAAATTTCCTCAACTGGTCATAGCCTTCCTTGAGTCGATCCAGCTCCTTTTTGATCAATAGAGGCTCCGGAAGAAGGTGTTGCGGGTAGATCTTGTGCACCGGGTTATCTGTGTCCTCCAACCCGTTGATCTCACTCGAGCAATGCATAAACGGGTAGGGATGGACAAATTCATAGCGCTTGGTTTCCATTGCATCAAACACCACCTTACCGCTGGTGGAAGCGATTTCGATATCCCAGATATCCTGGGTATCGATTGTGGTCTGGGTTCCGGACAGGGTAAGAAAAGAGATCTGGTCTTCGGAATAATCGATCATCCACCCCTTGACCATATCCACAATCTCATCCTGAAATACTGTTTTAATGGTTATGATGTCGGACTCTTCAGGGTTTACCACCTCTGGAATTCTGATCGTTCCCACCGGGTAACTGGCAATATAGATAATATCGAAACGAGGAATATTGCGAATCACCCCGTTCAGCGTCAGCAATTGCAAAGCATTCTCATCCACATTGATAATCACCCCTGATTCCCGAACACAGGCGGAGGAATATATTGCTGAAATATTGACCGCTTCCAATCGCTGGGCATTGAATACGACCAATAGAAGGAACAGCGCTGCAGCAACTCGTTTAGAGAATAAACTCCACAACAACAGTGAAGCTGAATTTATTGTTTTCAGTCTTTTCATCATTAAGGGTCGTTTTAGATTGATATTGACGGATAAAATAGTTCAGGTATCCCTTCAACGAAACATAGTCGCCAAATTCCTGTTGTGCGCGTAGAGAGGTGATGTAATGGGTATAATCAAATTCAAACTCCTCGCCGGAAATAACCTCCTCGTAATCCCCCATCATAATCACTTCGCTGAAACCGACAGTCAGCTCCTCATGAATATTCAAATCAAAATTGAATCTGGCCATACGCGACTTGAGGTCGAAGCTGTCCAGTTGGTAGATCAGTTCCTTCGAAGCTTCGGTCAATATGGTTCCCTGGGCCATCTCTTCAGCATAAATCAGTTTTAATGAGCTGTCGGTGGGAGAATCGCTTTTGATATTGACATCCGAAAACATGAGCTGAAAACCGACATCATGGGTTGTGTATTTAAGATTTACAGCCGGCATGGATTGCTCGGAGAGGATCTCCCTGAAGATCCCGTTGGCCTGTATACCGATGATGGGGTAATAATACCCGCCTGAAACCGAATAGGGTCCCCACTCCAGACCGGTTAGTGCCAACTGGTTATAGTGGGGAAAGACAAACGGCTCATCCGGTTCTTTTTCCGAGAAAAAATCAGCGAAGGAGGCGCGGTTTTTCACGATATAATCCTGACCATTGGAAAAAGCCCATCCGTTTCCGGAGAAAGATACTGACAGAAAGTGGTACTTACCCGAAAAATGGACCCCAAATACCGGTTCCACATTGGGCAGGAGCGGATTGACAATAGAGCCAAGATTAAGAATACCCTGCGGTCCGAAATTCCTTCCGGTCGGCCATTGGAAATTCAGAGGAAGCTGATAGGGAAGCTCCTCCCGCATCTCTTCCCGGTCGACAAGGATCCCCACCTTAGTCTTTTTCTCGTATAAGTAGGGCCGGGCATAAAATGAGGTTCGTTTCTGGAACCGGTCCAATTTGGTAAATCCATTGCGATAAACCCTGAGAAACTTGGCAATTTTAATCTGATCGCTGATCATGCGGGTCGGTTGAACAAGATCCACAGATTCCTCACCCTGCAAACTACATTCGGGAAGATTGCTGCCGTAACCGAACCGGTAAGCTTTTGACGACATGTCCCCTGTCCCGATCAACGCAATTTCCTCCGAATCAGGAATCTCAAAACCCGATATCAGTTCAACATCAACCAGGTGGATATTGCCTTCGACGTCGTAGAAAACAATAATGTTTTCCAAAAAACGGATCGGCCACCCGGAAAAGCTGTAACTTTCTGCCCCCTGAACCTTGACATGCCTGACAAGCCCAGCCAGTTCTCCTTCCAGCCTGATGTCACTAATCGGATTGTCAAGGGTATTGTAAACCAGGATGTGTTCAATCCCTTTCACCGAAACCGTGACCAGTTTACCCATGGTATCCAGGAGGGATATCGAATCGGAATCCATATGCACAATCAATCCGGTCGCCGATTTGCACCCGGGACGAACAATGGAATAGAGTTCGAAACCATGTGCTTCTACAAAAAAACAACAGAAGAACATGAGGATAGATACGATTCTTGTTTTCATATTCATAGGTTTATGGCATATTTATCCGTTAATTATTCGAATAATGTCTTCTGGAATATGTTAGATTATATTCAATAATAGTGATGATGATCTCCAACTATTTTGTCCATAGCAACAAATCGGAAGATTTTTTATAACAGCCATTTAATCAACAGGATTGAAAAAGGAGCGAAATCCCGGGAATCAAATCAGCTTGACTTGAAATGGGCATATGCCTATAATTTTACCAGTTCACACAGTCCAGGTTGTGCGGTTGGATCGGAGTCAGGCCCTCCTTTAAAGTCGATAAATCAAACACGATCAAATTGACAAGTCAAGGTTGCCCTGATCGGGGATGAAATCGATCCGTTCTGTCGACTTCAACGCGACCAAACCTGCAAACCCGGATTAAACCTCGGAAAAACGAAATGATGCAGGGTGGGTGAACAGGATTCTGATTGTTACTACTTTTGCCATGGAACATTAATCCTCTCCAATATCTGCCCTGCATTGTTCCACCCCTGTTTCAAGCCCTGTCACTCTTATTTCAATTGTGATTTCAAACGGCGCCTCAAAGCGACACATTTTTTTCAATGAGTTTCAGAATCACTGCTTCGTTCAAATATTCCAACTTGATTTCTTTCAGGAGTCCGCCAACGAGAATCAGCTATATCACCCCTAATCATATGTTCATGCATACGAAAGAATCACCCCCGGGCATCATCTGACCGAAACCCGGTTTGGAAAGGACAACCCGTTACCATAATTGTCTGATGTTATGCCTTTGCCGAAGCACAATCCGCGGTTGACATCAATTCAAGAGACTCTTTAAGGATGATATTCCTGATAAACACAAAAAAGTGAACATTTGTACTTGAATCATTTTTTAAATTTCTATATCTTTCAGAAATCGGGTTAATCATATCCAAATCCAACCGGGATAAAATGCCCAGGTGATGAATGATCCTTTAATGTGGATAGGTGGAAATCACAGATCCGATAGCGTCGGCGGAAGGAAAACTACCAACCTTCAATATAGCTGATAATTATTAACCAGAACACTGTTTTTATTTATCAATTATCAAATGAATCAAAAAGCGAATCCGGAATCAACCGAACTGAACCAGATAATTGTCAAAGGAGCCAAAGAGCACAATCTAAAAAATATCGATGTTCAGCTACCAAAGAAAAAACTGATTGTATTTACAGGCGTTTCAGGCTCGGGAAAATCCAGCCTGGCATTCGACACGATCTTTGCTGAAGGGCAGAGAAGGTATATTGAATCGCTCTCATCATATGCCCGTCAGTTTATCGGCCAGTTGGAAAAACCCAGGTACGAAACCATAAAAGGCCTTTCACCAACGATTTCCATTGAGCAGAAATCCGCCTCAAAAAATCCCCGCTCCACGGTTGGAACCATTACCGAAATCTACGATTATCTGCGGGTTCTCTTTGCCAGAATTGGAACACAATTTTGTCACCAGTGCGGGAAAGAGGTCGGACAGGGCGATGCCACAGGAATGGTTGAGCAAATCATGCAATATCCTCCCGGTACCAGGATATTGATCCTGTCCCCCCTGGTCGAAGGAAGAAAAGGGGAGCACAAGGAAATCCTGGAAGACCTGACCGCCGCGGGGTATGCCCGGGTAAGGGTCAATGGTGTGGTGCAAAGACTGGATAATGTTCAGGCCCTGGCACGACATAAAAAGCACGACATTGAAGCGGTGGTCGATAGACTGAGCATTAAGGAGGATGCGGATTTTAAGCAACGCCTGACCGATTCCGTGGAAACTGCCCTCAAATTGGGCAAAGGACAGCTCATCATCCACGCTGACGGAGAACAGGACCTGAGAATGAGCGAATCACGATCCTGTTGCGGGATTGCCTATCCCGAACTGGAGCCCACACTTTTTTCCTTTAATTCACCCAAGGGAATGTGCCCGGAATGTAACGGAATTGGTACCGTCCTCTCCATGGACGAGGATAAGATCGTACCCGACAGGGATCTCAGTATCAACCAGGGCGCGGTGGTTCCCTGGAAGAACTACTTTGCCAATGGGGCCAAGAAGAAAGAATCCTGGGGAATGAAACACCTGGAGGCCGTGAAAAAACAGTGGGGTATCGACTTTGACGTCCCCTGGAAAAAACTGCCCAAGGAACATCGAGATGTTTTCCTTTATGGTTCCGGAAAACAGGAGATCATTATTGACTGGAATTCCGATAAAATTCAGGGATCTATCACCACCACCTTTGAGGGGATTATGAATACCCTCATGCGGCGCTATCTGAAAACCAATTCGGAGGGAACCAAAGCCTGGTACTCTTCTTTTATGTCCAACCAGACCTGCCCGGTTTGCGAAGGCAAACGGCTGAAACCGGAAGTGTTGCATGTGAGGATCGGGAATAAATCCATCATCGACATCACAGCCATGACCATCAGCGAGGCCCACAGTTTACTGACCAGCCTGGATCTGGACGGTAATCGCAAGATGATTGCAGAAGAATTGTTGAAGGAGATCGTCAGTCGATTGGGTTTTCTGGTCAACGTCGGATTAAGTTATCTCTCACTGGATCGTAAAGGCCCCACCCTTTCCGGCGGAGAATCGCAAAGAATCCGCCTGGCATCACAGATCGGATCGGAGTTGACCGGGGTGCTCTATATTTTGGATGAGCCCTCCATCGGTCTTCACCAGAAAGACAATCTTAAACTGCTCAACAGTCTCTTTCACCTGAGAAATATCGGAAACAGCCTGATTGTGGTGGAACACGATCAGGAGACCATCGAATCGGCTGACTGGATTTTGGACATCGGGCCGGGAGCGGGACGACTGGGCGGTGAAATTGTGGCGGAAGGGACTCCGGAAGAAATCAGGGAGAATAAGAATTCGCTTACAGGGCAGTTCCTGAGCGGTAAAGAGAGTATCGGGATGCCCAAAAAAAGGCGTTCTGCCAAATCCGTCGGAAATCATTGGATCACTATTAAAAGAGCCAGTGCCAATAACCTGAGAAATGTCGATGTCAAAATTCCGTTGGGGATGTTCGTTGCCGTGACCGGTGTATCGGGAGCGGGAAAATCCACACTCATCAACCAGATCCTCTACCCGGCACTCTCCAAAAAGCTTCACAATTCCGATCTGGAGGTGGGTAAACATGAGAAGATTATCGGCCTTTCACATCTGGACAAGGTGATCAATATTGATCAAAAAGCCATTGGCCGGACTCCGAGAAGTAATCCGGCCACCTATACCAAAGTCTTTGACCTGATTCGGGACCTGTTTTCAGTCCTCCCCGAGGCCAAGACCAGGGGCTATAAAAAAGGGCGTTTCTCTTTCAATGTCAAGGGCGGTCGTTGTGAACAGTGCAAGGGAGATGGCTATATCAAGGTGGAAATGCACTTTCTGGCCGATGTCTTTGTCCCTTGTGAGACCTGCAGGGGAAAACGTTTCAACGACTCCACCCTGGAGATCAAATATAAGGGCCATTCCATCGATGACATCCTCAACCTGTCAGTCAGGGATGCCCTGGAGGTCTTCTCCAATCAGCCAAAAATCAAAACCATCCTCAAAACCCTGAACGATGTAGGGCTTACCTATATCAAGCTGGGCCAGCCTGCTACAACTCTGTCGGGAGGGGAGGCACAACGAATCAAGCTCGCTCGTGAACTGGCCAAAAGGGATACGGGGCGCACGCTGTATATTCTGGACGAACCTACCACGGGACTTCATTTTGCGGATGTACGTGCCCTGCTGAGGGTCCTCCAAAAACTGGTTGATGCCGGAAATTCGGTGCTGGTGATCGAACACAACCTCGATGTCATCAAATGTGCTGACTGGATTATCGATATGGGTCCGGAAGGCGGCAAGGAAGGCGGGATGGTTATCGCGGAGGGGAAACCTGAAGCCATCATCAAAGCCGAATCCAGCTACACGGGTCAATTCCTCCAAAAATCCCTGGCCTGATCCTCAATCAAGCACCCTGAATCGATCCGGGATTCCGGGTGCTTGACTATTTCAAAAACTTGTCGGGTTCTCAAAATTCTTATCAAGAAAGCTTCCCTCAATATTATTGGCCATTTCAACAAATCGATTCGAGGGTATTGAAAACATTATCATGTCATCTGGGACAAAGTTCCTGACCAGGGAATCCATCAGTCCGACCACGCTTTTTGGTGTTTCCTGGAATTTTTGGTGGTAAGGAATAGAAAAGGCTGACTGACATCCGGAGGCAAAGGGTAATATCACACTGTCCGCTTCCCTGTCGTAATTTGATATGCCGCTTAACTTAGTCAGGCCTGTGGGATTAGGATATAGATTGATAACTTCGATTTCCCTGTGTCCGTCAATCTTTTCAATTTTCTCAAAATACAGGTAGGGCTCAGGCGGCGGATGTACCTCTGACAGAGCTTGTCGGTGATAGGCCTGGGCAAGTTTCCTGTTTTTTTTAAACCGTTCGGTTTCGGCAATAAATTCGCCTTCATCATCGATCAGTTCGGTAAATCCGCCAAATTCCGCTATGCCGGTACAGGCTTTCCCACACTCTTTTGAAAACTGAATTCTCTTTCCACTCTTCATGACTCTTGCCCAATAAATAAACAGACAAACCCATCGATCCTTTTTGAAAACAAAGGAATTCTCGATATTTTCCGCAGAAAAATACCAGCCGGTCGCGGGATAATTGAAGGATAAGCTTTCCGACAGCTTTTGAAGACTCTCTTTCACAATCTCTGATCTCATGTAACTTCCCCGGTTTATAGTTGTATGTGAATGGTGACGCTGTTGTGATTACCTCTTCAAAAAGAATACCGATATTGTAAAATCCTGTATTAATTAGCTTTTCCTAAAAGCTTGTCAAATAACCACGATATTTAGTAGAATATGATCATGATATTTCGTGTTAATTTCATTACCACTAAATAAAGTAGTCTTGATCTCAATATCATAAACTCAAGTTACCAGTTAACATTCTGATTACTTGAATGTGAATCATGAAGAGTTGCAGATAGGGGAACCAGTAGGAATAGATCCTTTCTGGTTTCCATGTTTTTTCCGGGTGACATTAAAACGCATTCTATCATACCTCCCTGGCAAGCGAGAAATCAATTCCGCAGAGAGGCCAAAAACACCCATTCTGCGACAGTTTTTTGACATTTGAAGATTCTACGAAGAGCCATGGAAACGGATAAAAATCTTTTCTATCAGAAGCTGACCATAGCCATTTGCAGCACCCTTGAAATTGAAGATGCCTTGCTGAACAGTTTCAATATTTTAAAACAACATATCCCGATTGATGGAATGACCTTTGACTTAACCGAGACCGATGGCTCCTTTGTCAGTATCGCAAGAGTAACGTCACGGGGAGTTGAAATTGGAGATATCACCGTTCCGCTCTCCAAAGAAGCGCAGGAAGAAGAGAAAAGGAATATGGGGATCGAAGGAGCCATGATCTTTAATGCCCCGAATTTAAATCCGATAAGCATTGATTATGCAAAACATTTCAACATGGAAGAGGCATGTAATCTCGTGTTGTGGCTGGACCTGGGAGAAGATTACCTGGGCGGACTGGCCTTTCATGCCTTTGGTCAGAACATCTATACGCAGGAGCATGCCGAGCTTTTCTCGCTGGTGAAAAAACCGTTTTCCATCGCCATGTCCAACGCCCTGAAACACCGGGAATTGAAAAAAGCATCAAAAAGATACAGAACGGAGAACAGGATTCTCCATCAGGAGCTCTTGGAAATCTCAGGGGATAGAATCGTCGGTGCGGAATCCGGCCTGAAAAAGGTTATGTCTTTGGCAAAACAGGTCTCTTCGGTGGAAACCCCGGTCTTATTGCTCGGAGATACCGGGGTGGGCAAGGAGATCATTGCTAATGCTATCCACCTGTTTTCGAAAAGAAACAGTGGCCCGCTCATCAAAGTGAACTGCGGTGCCATTCCCGAAAATATTATAGACTCCGACCTTTTTGGTCATGAAAAGGGTTCGTTTACAGGAGCAGTCACCCAGAAAATAGGAAAGTTCGAGCGTGCAAACGGAGGGACCCTGTTTCTGGATGAAGTGGGAGAGCTGTCTCTGGATGCCCAGGTCAAACTGCTAAGGGCAATTCAATTCAACGAAATCGAACGGGTCGGAGGATCCAAAACCATTAATGTCGATGTCCGTATCATCGCCGCAACCAACAGAGATCTGGAAAAAATGATTCATTCGGGTAGATTCCGCAGAGATCTGTACTTCAGGTTAAATGTGTTTCCCATCCGAATTCCCTTGCTGAGAGAAAGGAAAGAAGATATTCCCGCTTTGGTTCAATATCTTGTGGAAAAAAAAGCAAAAGAGTTAAACCTCTATCCGCCACCACAGCTCGCGGATAATGCGATGGTTCAGCTTACGGATTATGATTGGCCCGGGAATGTAAGGGAGCTGTCCAGTGTCATAGAAAGAAGCCTTATCCTCAATCGCCAATCGCCATTATCTTTTAATCACCTGAAGTCCGCCGAACTCCCTGCTGAAAAAACCGGTATCAACGAGATTGACCGGGAGGAGATTATCCCCCTCGATGAAATGATCTCAAGATATATTGTGAAAGCCCTGGGGAAAACGGCCGGTCGTATCGAAGGCCCGGAAGGTGCGGCGAAACTGTTGAATCTGCATCCTAACACCCTGAGAAGCAAGATCAAAAAGCTGAAGATTCAGATTCCTCGATCAAAAAAACGATAGTGAAGACCTGAAGGGCGAGATCCCGACTCAAATCAGGTCTTTGAACATACCCCTCTGGCTCCGGGCTGCCACCATCACTGACTTCGACATTCATAAGACAATTCAGTTCCGGCCCGTCCTTTAATTCTTCGGACCGTCCAGCCGGATACTCCTGATTGGCAGGACACCTCCGGAAAGCTGATACCAATCAAACACAAAAAGAACGTTCGTTCGTTTTTAATTGACACTCAATCACCCTCGTTGCATAATTTCGTTAGTGTGAGGCAAAAAACCGAACTTTGGTAAACCAAAGTTTTAGGGAGGATTCGGTCAATAGGAAAGAAAGGGTTGGGTCGCAACCGAGCAGGTAAAACCGGCCGATGAGACAACCTTGTAACGCAATCTACTGGTAATCGCTCAACTTCGTATCCGTTCATGGAAGGTTCGAGTGATAAGGGAGACAGAAACAACGAGAGAGAGGAGAACAAATGGCACAACAGCTCGTAGATCAACGCGACATGGAATTCGTTATCTGGGAACAGTTTGACAACGAGAGATTTCTCAATGGCGATATTTATCCTGCATTCAACAAAAAGACTTGTGACATGATTCTCAAGGAAGGGCGGAAGATTGCAATAAACGAAGTTCTTCCAACCATGGCTGAAAGTGAGAAGGTGGGGCTTGAGTTCAAGGATGGTGAAGTCAAGGTTCCGGAATGCATGAAACCGGTGTTTGAAGTTTTAAAGGAAGGTGAATGGGGAAACCTGGCTATCCCGGAAGAGATGGGGGGACAAGGAGCACCTGATTTTATCGCTTCAGCCGTGGCCGAGTATTTAATGTCTGCCAACTGGCCGTTGAATGCTTACCTGGCGATGGGTAACGGGACAGCGGCTATGATTCAGAGGTACGGAACCGAAGAGCAGAAGAAAACCTACGTCCCCAAGCTGATTTCTGCCGACTGGGGTGGCACCATGCTGTTGACCGAATCCAGTGCAGGTTCGGATGTAGGTGCTCTGGAGACTACCGCAAATAAAAATCCGGATGGAACTTACACTTTATCAGGAAACAAGATTTTTATCACCAACGGTGAACATGATCTCTGCGAGAATATCATTCACCCGGTTCTGGCACGCGTTGAAGGTGCTCCTGCGGGAACAAAGGGAATTTCAATATTTATCGTGCCCAAGTATTTTGTAAATGACGATGGAAGTCTGGGAGACAGGAACGACATTTGGTGCACGGGTATTGAGCACAAGCACGGTATCAAGGCGAGTGCCACCTGCAGCATGGCAATGGGTGCCAAAGGGACCTGCATCGGATACTTGCTGGGTGAAGAAAATCAGGGAATGAAAATCATGTTTAACATGATGAATGGTGCAAGGATGCACACAGGTTTGCAAGCGCTTTCCTACGCATCCGCCAGTTACCTGATGGCGGTGAATTATGCCAGGGAGAGGGTTCAAATGCGTGAACTGGGGCAGCCCCACGATGCGCCTGCGGTGCCCATTATCAACCATCCGGACGTCAGGCGTAATCTGCTCTGGATGAAGTCATACCTGGGCGGCCTGCGCAGTTTTTACCAGTATATGGATTACCAGAAGGAGATCAGCCATCATGGTGAAACCGATGAAGAGAAAAAGCTGGCCAACGATATGTTTGAGCTGTTGACACCGGTGATCAAAAGTTACCTGGCCAACAAGGGCTATGATATCTGTGTTCAGTCCATGCAAGTCTACGCCGGGGCAGGTTATACAAATGATTACCTCGTTGAACAATATGTGCGGGACTGCAAAATAACCTCTATCTTTGAAGGAACTTGCGGAATCCAGGCGATGGATCTTTTGGGAAGGAAGATGGGAATGGAAGGCGGTATGGTCTTCATGGCCTTCCTCGGCGAAATCCTGAAAACCGTTAACCAGGCTAAGGAGGTTGAATCCCTGAAAGATCTGGCTGAGCGCGTTGAGAAAATGGCAAACAAGCTGGGTGAGATTGCGGCACATCTGGGCAAGAATGCTATGAGCCCGAAATACAAGACCGCTTTTGCACACTCGCTGCCTTATCTGGATGTCATGGGTGATACCATCATGGCCTGGATGAACCTGTGGAGAGCTCTCGTCGCCGCTCAAAAGCTGGAAGGAAATCCCAAAAAGAAAGATGTTTCCTTTTACGATGGACAGATCAAAGCAGCCGAATTCTTTGTTCGAACCATCGTTCCCACCAGCATGGGGCGAATGGACACCATCGTTGATTTCTGTCCCGCGGCAATCGACATCTCCGATGATGGATTTGGTGGGCTGTAATTGAAAATATCGGAATGATTTGCGTTCCGGTTTTTAAAAGCAACCCTGTTGGTAAAACGAAGTTCCGATCTGATCGGAACTTCGTTTTTTTTTACTCATTACCAAAAGTAAAACGTTCCAGGTCTTATTTATTTCAAGTCCATAACCCCGGACGATTGTGCAAAAGAGGCAAATAAGTACAAAAATTAAGAGATTGACACCGATCCCGGTTTTTATTAGTCTTGACGGGCAGGCAGTTAGAGTATGCTCTAATTGGATCAGGGAATGTGATCCGGAATAAAGGAATAAACAAGCAGAGGAGAGATCAATGGCTGGCGGATTCATGGGGAAGTACGTTGTAATTGACCTGTCGAAGAAAAAAACGGAGGTTGTGGAGCTCGGTGAGGACTTTTATAAGAAATATCTATCCGGATATGGTTTGGGTGCTTCTGTTCTGACAGAACGCCAAAAGCCCGGTATAGATCCACTGTCACCGGAAGCGTACCTGGGCTTCTGCTCGGGATTGCTTACGGGTACCAACACCTCCTTTTCCGGGAGAGTGGTCATGGTGGGGAAATCGCCCCTGACCGGCGGTTGGGGAGATGCCAATGCCGGGGGCTTTATTTCCAGGGAGATCAAGAGAACCGGGTATGATGCGGTCTTTTTTACCGGGGCTGCCAAGAAACCGGTTTGGGTGAACATAACGGAAGACAAGATCGAGTTCAATGATGCTTCGGACCTCTGGGGAAAGGACAATATAGAGACCGCCAATACCATCAAGGAGGAACTTGGCGACAAGCGGGTGCAAGTTGCCTCCATCGGAGTTTCCGGAGAAAAGCTCTCCCTGTTGTCAGGTGTTACTACGGATGATGGTCGGATATGTGCCAGATCCGGACTTGGAGCGGTTATGGGTTCTAAAAATCTGAAAGCAGTGGCTTTCCGCGGCAAACTGAAGATTCCGGTAGCCGACAAGGAAGAGTTGAAGAAAATCACCAAATCGGTACTGGAGGGATTGAGAAAGTCCAAGGGTGCGGATCGTGTGACGGTCAAACTAATGGGGTTTTTCAGCAAGGTCATCGCCCGGACCGGGGTTACCGTTCCATCGACAGCTTCGACTGTGAAGGAGATTTTCAAAAAATACGGAACTTCCGGATTGAATGTCTTCTCCGGGATGACCGGCGATACGCCGATAAAGAACTGGGATGGCGTGGGATATACCGACTACGGATACGATCGCTTCATGAATATCAATGGAGACAGGATTCTGGAGGACCACAAAAAGCGGTATTCCTGCCAGCAATGTCCGCTGGGATGTGGGGCTATCCTGAAAATCAAGCGGGGCAAGTTTGCCGGATCGGACACCCACAGGCCGGAATATGAAACCTGGGGCGCGTTCGGTCCCTTTCAACTGAACGACGATTACGATTCCATCATGGAGTGCAACGAAATGTGCAACCTGGCCGGAATCGACACCATATCGACCGGGGTTGTCCTCGCTTTTGCCGCTGAATGTTTCGAAAAGGGGATCATCAATGAAGAGACAACCGGCGGTCTCAAACTCGGTTGGGGAAGATCAAAAGAGATGGTCAAACTGACAGAAATGATCATCAACCGGGAGGGATTCGGCGATGTCCTGGCAGACGGGGTAAAAATAGCAGCAGAAAAGATTGGAAACGGTGCCGAGGAATTTGCCGTACACGCCGGCGGGCAGGAACTGCCAATGCACGACTCACGGCTTGATCCCGGTTTCGGTATCGCTTACCAGTGTGAACCGACGCCTGGTCGTCATACCATCTCCTGTTATCTCTATGCCAGTCTTTTTGCTGTGGAAAAAATGCTGCCGGAAGTCAAAAAAGCGGTTAAAAAGGCCAAGGGCAAGGTTGCCAAGGATGTGCGACGTTATCATGGCACAAGCCTGCTCATGCAGCTCATGAATGGCTGCGGTATTTGCGAATTTGGTCCCATGACGGTTTACCTGCCCATGATAGACTACATGAACGCAGTCACGGGTTGGAACATGTCTTCGGCTGAATACCTGAAGACCGCCGAACGAATCCTGAGTTTGCGAAAGGCTTTCAATGTTCGTGAAGGGCTGGTGCAGGCGGATTTCAAACTTCACGATCGGGCAGTCGGAAAAGTACCGCTGCAGGAAGGACCTTTGAAAGGCGCAACGATTGATATTGATGGCCTGCAGAAGGAGTTCTTTGAACTGATGGATTGGGATATGACAACCGGCGGTCCGACTCCGCAGAAGATGAAGGAACTGGAGATTGACTCCATGTTTACCTGATTCGATATTGTTACAACCTTACCTTAAGTAACCAGGGGGCTTTATGAATGTGATCCCCTGGTTTCTCAGCAGTGGACCTGCCCAATCATTGTCCGCTTTGCTTCCCGCTGTGTCTCTCAATCAGCTTCATCCCGTTTACGAAGAACAGTTTGTCGTAAAAATCATCGGACAAGCCAAAGGATAACAGCGTTTCTATTTCCTCCTCACGGGGCAGAATCAGGTTCGGAAAATCCGAACCATAGACCAGTTGGTCTCCGTTCTTTTCCATAATCGCGGGATCCAGATCGAAACCCATGTCTATGGATTTATAAAAGGTAAAAGAAGTATCAAAAACCAGATTCGGATAGGCAGGCAGAAGATCCATAAACTCACCGTACTCCAAACCTCCCATATGGGCTACGTTAGCGGGTAGATCGGGGTATCGTTTCAGAAGTTTCAAAAACTGTTTATAGCCGACATATTTGTTTCCGACCGGCCCGGTTCCTACGTGAAACAGAATCCGTTTATCCTGCTCCATGACCATCTCATACAGGGGAAAAAGCCTTTCGTCATGGGGATAAAAGTTCTGAACCAGGAGTTGTAATTTGAAACCAAGAACCTTGGGATGCTTGAGGCAATCCCGTGCAATCTGCATCGCGTTGTCATCACCGGGATGAAAGGCGGCAAAACAATACAAATCCTCTATTTCATCAATAATCTCCCTGTTCCAGCGATTCAACTCCCCGGCAACACCGGTTTTATGGGCGTAGTTGGAGTAAACAATAGGGCTGACCCCCCTCTCGTTGAGATGTTTCACACATTCCCGGTAGTAGAGGCGGTGAATCACATCCCATTTGTACTGGTTGGCAAAATAGTCCCAGATGGCATCGAATAACCTGTCCGGAAAGAGATGCACATGAAAGTCGATGAGGCGTTCGGGGGGGTGTATCATGGAAACGTCCTTGTCTTTGGTGTTTTGGATTACCTCTTATTGTAAGTCCGGCTGACTCCATTCAGCCGGTATTTTCGAGCCCAAAAAAGGGTCTTGACAACAGTTTAGAACATACTGAACTGGCGTTGACCAGAATTTCAGCGAATCATCTCGTACAACATTCTTATCTCTTCCGCCCAGATACTGTCATCAATGGTTTCGAGAATCATGGGGATTTCCTCAAAGCGGTCATCATTCATGATGTATTTAAAGACCTCCAGCCCCAGGACTCCCATACCAATACTGTGATGCCGATCCACCCTGCTGCCCATATCCTTCTTGGAATCATTTAGATGCATGGCTTTCAGATAATTGAATCCGATAATCCTGTCAAACTCAGCAAAGGTTTTTTGACATGCGGCTTCCGATGAAAGGTCATATCCGGCTGCAAAGGTATGGCAGGTATCAAGACAAACCCCTACTCGATCTTTATTCTCAACTCCCTCAATGATCTGACGGATCTGTTCGAACTCAAATCCGAGGTTGCTACCCTGACCCGCCGTGTTTTCGATTACGGCCGTGATCCCGGGGACTGCATCCAACGCAAGATTAATTGATTCCGAGATTATGGCCAGACACTGATCGGGTGAGATTTTCTTCAAATGACTTCCGGGATGAAAATTGAGCATTTTCAGCCCAAGTTGTCTACAGCGTTTCAACTCATCGATGAAAGCTGTTCTGGATTTCTCAAGGGCTTCCGCTTCCGGATGGCCGAGATTAATCAGGTAGCTGTCGTGGGGGAGAATCTGATCCGGAGCAATTCCCACCTCTTCGCAGTTCTCTTTAAACCTGCTGATGTTTTGCGGACTAAGCGGTTTTGCCTGCCACTGTCTCTGGTTCTTGACAAACAGGGCAAATGCCTTGGCTCCGATATTCCCGGCATTCAGGGGAGCGTTTTCCACACCCCCTGCCGCACTCACATGGGCTCCAACTCGTTTCATAGAAGGGACAACAAGGATAAGCGGGACAGTCTTTACAATGAACCGCCCCGGATGGATTAGAATCAGTTGGGAACTTCGTCGGGATTCCCGGAAAAGACGCCTGCATCTGCGGAGGCTCCCGGGTTTTCATCTTCCTTTTTGGCGGCAGCCGGATTTGGAGTAGGCACTTCCCTGGCTTCGCCGATCAATTCCTCTGTTAGAAAATCGCTGTTGACATAGAGCTGCACATTTTCATCGTCATAAATCATAAACAGTCGCCTGAGTTTCCATAATACCAGCTCTTTGAGTTTTTCGGACAGCTTATCATTGTTCTTGATACCTTGGGCCAGTTCCTTTTCATCTCCGAATTCTGCCAGACTGGCTTTGATCTCTTTGTGTGCCTCCCTTAACTTCAGGATCAGGCTTTCATAATTGTCGATCATCTTGTTGAGAACCGAGTTGGGGCGTTTGATCTTGGTTTGATACAGGAAATAGAGGATATCGTTGGTATCTTCCACTTCCGCCAGCAACTGATGAATCTCCAGGGTTTTGTTGTAGATTTCGTCGTATTTGGCATTTAACTCATCAATATTCATAATGATCCTGTTGTTGCAGATTTTCTGTTTTGGGTTGTAAAACGAAACGTTTGTGTTACCGGAACATTATCAGATCTCCAATTCACTTTTCAATTTGAGAAGTGTCGACCTGATCTTTTGCCGGGTGACGGGGTTCTGCTGAAGAATTTTCCGTTTTCGATTGATCTCCGCCTGAATCAGGTATTCCATGAATTGACCGATCAAGGGATCCGGAAACATCAGATCTTTTGAAAATTCAAGCTGTGACGGGTGAACCTGGCAGAAAAGCCGATAGATAATTCTGGTCACGATCTTTCTGTATCGGGGCAAAGCAAGATTATCGGGAACGCTCTTCAGGTAGTATTCATGCTTCAGCACCCGATGAAAACATCTCTCAAGCTGGGGCAGCCACAGCTCCGGAACGGTCTGAAAATCCACTGAAGAGACAAGCTTTGCCAGTTTCTCCTCGGGCATTCTCCGTTTTCTCATTGGCTCCCGAATTGTTGTTTAAATCAATTCGATCCGAAACCGGATCAAAATCGAAATTGAGTTTCTGATTGTGAGGATTTACCTTTGAAAAAGAACTACACTGATTCGATACTGAAGAGCAATTGTAATGAATTGTAAAGGAAAAATCAAAATCTTCCGGTCACAGCCCGGGAAAACCAACTTGTTAATGAAAGACATACGCACCCGATTACCGGGGCTAAAACCATTGTTCTTTACCCGGAACCTGGTCTCCGGCATCGTCCGGGGGTCGGTTTGTTGCTGAACTGATGCGCGGTGATGATCAGTTCCTTACAAAATCCAGGTTAAATATAAAAAGATTAAACACAGATGAATCGATATGATATTGTCGTGATAGGAGCCGGGGCAGCAGGTTTGATGGCTGCTGGGAGAGCCGCCCAACTGGGAGCAAAAGTTCTGCTGCTGGAACACAAGGGAAAACCGGGGCGGAAACTGGCTATTACCGGTAAAGGAAGATGCAATTTGACCAATACAGTGCAACAAACAGAATTCTTAAAGCACTTTTATCCCCACGGTCGCTTTCTACGCAACGCCTTCTCACGCTTTTTCGCTGAAGAATTGATCGCTCATTTCAAAGCGCTGGGGGTTGAAACCGTAGTGGAAAGAGGTGGCAGGGTTTTCCCGGAAAGCGGTCAGGCGCCGGAAATTGTGAAAAGCCTGGTGGACTGGAACAGGAGACTTAATGTTAAAATCAGAACCAGTTCAGCCGCAATCGAACTTGTGCATCGGGAAAACGCTATCCAGGGAGTCGCGATTTGTGCTGTCACGCATCAAAAAAACAAGGTTATCAAATCAATAGACAAATCCGAAAAAGTATCCTGCGGAACCGTGATTCTGGCTACCGGCGGAAAAAGCTATCCAGCCACCGGATCAACCGGTGATGGTTATCAACTGCTCAAAAATATCGGGCACACCATCATTAAACCCAGGCCGGCTCTTGTGCCTTTGGAAGTTGGAGAAACAAAAACGGGAGAACTGGACGGGCTGCTTTTAAAAAACATCGAAGCTTCTGTCTGGTCCGAAAATAGAAAAATCTCCGCCGAGTTCGGGGAAATGTCTTTCACCGGGTTCGGTTTGACCGGACCTGTTATCCTGAAGCTCAGCCACCTGGTCGTCGATCTTTTGGATGAAGGTAAACAGGTTGAAATCAGGCTCGATCTTAAACCTGCCCTGGATTCGAAAAAGCTGGATGAGCGTTTGATTCGGGAACTGGCAAACGGAGGAAAGCAACAGATCAGCAATATCTTGAAAACCCTGCTGCCCCGTCAAATGATCGGATTTTGTCTGGAAAATCAAGCTCTGGCAGCGGCAACAAGAGGACATGAAATTAATGCCAGGGAGAGAAAAAACCTTCGCAACTGGTTTAAGGAACTGACCTTTCCCATCTCCGGTTATCGCCCTTTTGCCGAAGCGATTATTACCTCCGGAGGCGTTAACCTGCATGAAGTCAATCCCAAAACCATGGAGTCCCGAAAAGTCAAAGGACTGTTTATCGCAGGAGAAGTACTGGACATACAGGCAGACACAGGCGGATACAATCTTCAGGCAGCCTTTTCAACGGGTTGGCTGGCTGCCGAATCAGCTTTCAAAACCCTGGGAGTAGCAAACCCCTAGACACTTTGGTCTTTTTCCTGCATTTATCAAGAAACCCAACTATATTTTGTGATCGGACCGAACAGTTTGGTCTCTTATTCACCCATAGCCACGGATTAGACGAAGAGGTACAAATGAAAAAACTGATTATCTCAATCCTGTTTTTAACAATGTTTGCGTTTTATGCTTCTGCCCAGCAAGCGAATGTAAGTTCGTGTGTCAGCACTTACAGCGCTCAACTGGCTCGAGGTTATAATGCCATGGCCGCAGCAATAGATAACGGATTTGTGGTTTGCGGTTTTGCTTTCGGTAAAATGGACAAGTCGGATGCCTCCAAACAGGCCCTGGATGAATGCGAAAGAAACCGTCTCAGCCCGGCTAATGAAATTCAGGGTAAACGAACCATCATGACGCATTGCAGAATTCATGAATTTAAGCTTATTGAATAAAAACAGACGATTCCCTCTTCGAGAACACCTGTCGTTTGAATCTCCATAATTACAAAACGACGGGGTCTCCCCATCATCTCATCCCCCTCCATCCTGTTTTTACCTGTTCGATTGAATCCGGTCATTGTTGTTGCTTTCCCTAACAGATAAGATTAAATCCAATTCGGGATAACCTGGATTCTCAAGTCATTATTCTGAAGGTGGCCGGAAAACCCGGGGGAGATATTCCTGCAAAATGGGCTTGGGATGAATCAGCCCGCAGCTTCGGCAACCCCGGTATGATTGCAGTTATATTACGATTCTATCATCTGGCCTGGAGGAGATCCCAAAATCGGAAGTTTTTTATCGGGCACATGAATCAGACAATTGTATTCAATGATTAAGAGAGGAGATTCGACAGATGGCATTGGACAGGACAATAACAACAACAATTGACAGCGATCTCTGCATCGGCTGCGGTGCCTGTATTGAAGTCTGTCCCCATGAAACCATTTCGCTGGTTGATGGCAAAGCCAGCATTACGGGGACCACATCCCTGATCTGCGATCATTGCCGCGCAGCTTGTGAATCCGGAGCAATTCGAGTCGATGGAATTGACGAATCCCTTTCCCGTTTTGCCAATTTCAAAACCAGGAAAGAATGGCTGCCACACGGTAAATACGATGTTTCTGAACTGGTCAATCTGATGCAATCCAGAAGATCCTGCAGAAAATACCTGGACAAACCGGTTGACAAATCCGTACTGGACGATCTGGTCAAAATCGGTGTAACCGCACCTTCCGGATCCAATTGTCAGATGTGGTCCTTTACCATCCTTCCTGATCGATCCTCAGTCAAAGCCTTTGGAAGCAGAATCGGAACTTTTTTTGAGAACCTGAACCGGCTGGCAGAAAAGAAATGGCTGAGAACCCTGTTGAAACTGGTTGGAAAACCCCAGTTGAATGATTACTATCTGAACCACTACGAAAGTATCAAGGAAGGTTTGGAAGAGTGGGACAAAACCGAAAAAGACCTGCTTTTCCATGGCGCCCCGGCTGCCATACTGGTTGCATCCAAGGAAGAAGCATCTTGTCCGGCAGAAGATGCCTTGTTGGCAACACAAAACATTCTTCTCGGTGCCCATGCTATAGGGCTGGGAACCTGTCTGGTCGGTTTTGTCGTTTCCGCCATGAACAAGGACAGGAAGATCTGTGATTATTTTGGATTGCCGGATGACGAGTCGGTTTATGCAGTAATTGCTGTAGGATATCCTGATGAGGAATATGCAACCGTTACAGGGAGAAAACCCGCTGCGATCAGAACGGTTAACCTTTCACCCTGAAATAAATGCCAGCTACTCCTGTTTCTCTTCCGCAGCCGGTTTGGTTTCCTGAAACTCCTCAGCCTCGCCACAGGCAATTCGGGCAGCGTGATAAATGGAGTTGGCACGAACCTTTCTGTTGATCAGGATCCCTTTGGCACGATATAGTCCCCGTCCCAGCTCCTTGATTGCAGCTTCACCTCCCACAACAAAACCACCGCAGTCAAAGTGACGAACACCCTGTTGATCGGTCCAAAGGTATTCAATCGCAAAAACGGAACCTGGCATCAGCAACATACAAATTGCAGCCAATTTTAGTATAAACAGTTTCATATGGGGTACTCGGGTTAAACCGTTTAGTAGTATGGGTTATCGGTCAATTGTCGTTTTCAAGTTTATCGCATTTCCGGCAAAAAATGAACCGAAAAGCAGGACTTGGAATTGCGTTCAAAAATCAAAGCAACACTGGTGCCAATCTCAATCATCAGATGACTCACCTCCTTCTCCTCACCGCCAAATACGTTGGTTTTTTTGACATATCAGTCCCCATCTGGTAAAGAGACCCTGTTGGATTTTTGCGGAATTACGCTAGGTTTCGTTTGCCAATTTCAGCTATCACCTTAAATCTGCAGTCACCATGGTCGGTCTGTTTTAGAGCTCATTCTCGACGGACAACCTGTCCGTCTCCCAGTCCATTCATTAACTACCCGACCAAGGTGATGAAAGTGTTTGGAACTCATCAATTATTTACAGAATCCAAGGATCATAAATGACGGAGGGAAAATGGCCGGATATAGGAAGATAAGCAATCTTATCAGAAGTTTAGGAATGGCTTTGTTCATTCTTTGCACTTTTTCTTCCTTTGCTGACGACAGGTTTTCTGACAATGGAGACGGGACTGTCACTGATCATCAACTGAATCTCATGTGGTCAAAATCGGACAACCAGGGTGATATCAACTGGGAAGATGCGGGGAAGTGGGTCAAGTTCAACCTGTTCTATCTCCTGCCTGATGCAAAATATGATGATTGGCGCTTGCCTACCGTCAGGGAACTCAGGACTCTATTCATTGATAAAAAGGAGTTGGAAGGAAAACTCACCGATTGCGGCATGCGTGTGAAGATTGTCCCGCAAATCAACCTATCCTGCGGCTGGGTCTGGTCTTCGGAAGCGAAAGATATTTCGGCTAATGTTTTTACTTATCGACTGGGCTATCATTTTTCCGATCTCAAGATGCATCAAAAGGCACACAGGGTATTGGCAGTAAGAAACATAAAAAAATAACACGGCAGGATCACCCCGGTCGCTTCCTTAAAATTGGAGCAGCACTCTTGTCCGGGTGTTTACCTGTGCGGTATTACAAACCTTTGATCCGGATCTGTTTTACAAGGCACACATAGATGGCTGAATTTAATATTAAAACATGTGCTACTGCTGCTTATAAGACACCTGATTGTTCAGAAAACTATTGCAAACCCGACAAAATGATCAGACAATTTCATGTAAACCGGTCAATAAACACTCATCACAGTTCCTGGTCAGGGTGCGCTTCAGAAACATTTATTACCATTCAGTCGTTCAACTCGATCGACAGATCGGTCAAATGGTCAAGTCAAGTCTTTTGGGATTGCCCCGAAAATGAACAAGGTAACTACATGACAGAAGAGAATAATAGCACAAGCGGAGGAGATGATCTGCAATGGAATGTCACCAAGGATAAACTGATCAGGGAAATAAACTCCACATACGAAGCCATTCAAAGATTTCGGGATCATAAAACCAAATCTACCGAAGAACTGGAAGCTCTCACCATGGATGAGCTTTACCGTGAGTTGCAGGATCAGACCAGCCTGCTCGACAAGCTGGTTAGTGACTGGGACATCCAAAAATAACCGACCTCAATCCTGCGTCCTGCTTTCGGTGGGAACAACCACCCAATTTGTATCAAACGGTATACTTCTGGCATTTTTTTAATGGATTTGTGTTAAATCCTGTCGCGATACTATTTACCAGCGATCGCACAGGTTTTAGACAGTTCTCGGCAAAGCGATCCGGCTTATCGTCGGTCGGTCAAATGGTAACGTTTTGCAGTCAGAAGGTAGACAACGCATGAAAACACTAATTTGCATATTAACCTGTCTTGTTCTGTCCACCCCGATAATCCGGGCCCAGGGAACAGAACAGGGTATCAGCAGTCGAATTCAACCACCGCTTGAATTACACGACATTGCCCTGCAACTGCAACAGCTCGAGCAGGATCTGGCTGTCGCCAACAGAGAGGCTGAGTTCTGGCGGAATGCCCGGTTTTACAATGATAAGAAGCGGGAACGAAAACGTATGGAGCAACTGGTGTACTGGTCGCAGAAAACTGTGGAAATCAGAAATGAAATGACCCGCTTAAAGAAGGACCGCTCTTACTATCAACATAAGCAGAGCGGCGATAAGCGGTTTTACTACAAAAAAGATTAAGCGAAAGTGTCACTTTCTGACGATGACCGCTCCTGATCGAAGCTGATAATCAGTTCATATTCACCTTCCGCCATTCTGGCCTTTATGGTTCCCTCTTTTTCGAATACCTTCATCATGGAGGTGTTGCTGGCCAGAACATTGGCAGTGAATCCCAATAATCCCCTCTCTTTCGCCAACCTGGTCAAAAGCCTGTACAGGTAGGTAGCAATACCCAGCCCCTGGTAATCTTCATCTACAATAAAAGCTATATCCCCGTAAGGTTTATCACTATGTTTGACAAACCTGGCCTCAGCAATAATCCGCCCTTTTCCGGGAGCGCCTTCCAGCCCGACGATCGAGAGAGTCTGGCCGTAGTCGATATTGACGTATTTTTGCATCTTGGCATGGGGCATGGTTTTAATATGGGTGAAATAGCGATAGTAAACAGCTTCATCGGAAAACCGGTAAAAAAGTCTTCTCATCTGCTCCTCATCCGAAGGCTTGATCACGCGAAAACGTATTTCAGTATTGTTTTTAAAGGTGTGAGTGACCTGAATATCCGATTGGTAGAGATGTGAGGATTCCGCCAGAAAAACCTGATCCTGGTAGAGAAAATTTTTCTCCTTGGCTGTTTCCACGAGCTTTTGCCTGTCGTCCGGATGGGCAATTTCGATCAGGGCCTGTGTTCTTTCCCGGACGGTTCGACCGTATAGATTGGCTACACCGTATTCGGTAACCACCAGGTCCACGGCTTCCTTTATGGCAAACTGCTCATCATAATTTTCTGCCGATGGAAGAATATTGCATTCTCCCCGGAGATTTCGACTGGGTAGTGCAAAGACCGTCATCCCGCCTCTCGATATTCTGGCAGCCGTTGCCTGATTGCCCACCTCACCGACCGTGGCACCGGTGTTAGCTTTACCGGAAAATAGAACAATTCTGCCAGCCATATCAACCCGACGACAGGGAATGAGAGCGATAAATTTCTTGTTTTGTCCCATGGACAGGGGGTTAAATACCTTGTCAGTACTCTGGAACTCAACCATGGGATTATTATCCAACCACTTGAACAGCTCCAATGAGCCCATGGCGTATGAAGCGAGTGATTTTCCCTTGAAAATATTTTTGTTGCGATTGGATACCGCACCACTCATACAGAGCTCCATCAGCGCATCGGTGAAAAAGGGAGAGTGGATCCCCAGGTCTCGCTTATTCACCAGCGTTTTACTCAAAGCTTCGAAGATCGGTCCGACGGAATACGCCAGGCAACTGCCATCCTCGATCACGGAAGCAATATTGGCCGCGATGCTCTCATAGACCGGATCGACCTTCCATCTGCCGATACAAACAGGGGTTTCATCGGACTGAACAACATAGTCAAACTCTGTCATGGGAACAAAAGTATCTCCAAACGTGTGAGGAATCTGCTCATTGATCTCCCCGATGACAAGGCTGGCCCTGTTCATCGCTTGCCTGGCGGCATCCATGGAGACGCCAAGACTACAATAGCCTGCCGCGTTCGGTGGGGTAATTTGGATAAAGGCAACGTCAATGGAAATCTGGCCCGATCCGATCAGATGGGGAATCTGGGAAAAAAAACCGGGAATCAGGTCGACACTTCCCGCGGCAATCGCCTCATCCGTTCTCCAGCCGGGGAAAAAAGTTTTCAACCGGTATTTCTGGAAGTTCGTTTCCTGGGTAAAGAGGGTATCGCTTAGACTGAAGGCCTGGATCAGCTCCAAATCGGAGATATCGTAGCGTGGAGATTGAATCAGGTTCTTGAGCAAGGTTCTGGGTTCGGCAGCACCGGAACTCAGGTAAACAGTCATACCGGGTTCCAGCATATCCATCACCTTTTCCGGGCTGATTAACCGCTCCCCCCAGGCCGCTGTAAAGGTTTCTTTGGTTGCGGATTCCACCATTTTTTTGAGTATTTTCATCTTGATTTTCCCCTCTATAATCTGTCGAGCGTCTCTTTCAGTTAAATCTTCACTGCTTTCAGATAAGTCTAACACGAGATCAGCCGATTAAACAATTGGGAAGAGTGACGCTGCCCCTTGGCATTATACCTCACCCTGAAACAGAACTCGGATTGACGATGATTCCCTTCCTCTGTTACTTTTTCATGAACAAGCATCAGGCGTCACCAGGTTGCAACAATACCGAATTTGACCTGCCGATCCATTGGTATTGAGTTGTTGGCCTATCGATACTCTACGCCTGAACTGTAAAAATCAGGGAATCTGCTCGATTAACGGAACACGGTGAGAATCCGTGACGGTCCCGCCGCTGTAACCGGTATCAGTGATTTCAATCCCATGCCGGGAAACCACTGGCTGTTCTTAAACAGTCGGGAAGGTGCAAATCAACTTGCCGGAAGTCAGAAGACGAATCGGACAGATCACAACCGGGAACTTGATGGCAAAGGGTTTTGGCGGTACTAGACCGTCGAAACCCTTTTTTTTTGGAGGAAAGGATGAAAACACTGGAAACTGCAATTGAGCTGATCAGAAAACCAAATGAAACCGTATATCGGGAAGCAATGGACCGTCTTTCACAGCAGGTCCGTCCTGCCGGAAGCCTGGGGATTCTGGAGGGATTGTCGGCCAGGTTGGCAGGAATAGCCGGTCAACTCGATGTAAAACTTGCAAACAAGGTCATTGTCACCTGCGCCGGAGATCATGGTGTTGTGGCTGAAGGAGTCAGTCTTTTCCCGCAGGAAGTGACTTCGCAAATGGTTACCAATTTTGTCGACGGCAGAACCTCCATTAACGTACTGGCTGACCACGCCGGTGCCAAGGTGGTAGTGGCAGACTTGGGTGTGAACTGTGATTTTGACCCGGATCTGCCGATCTTTCATAAGAAAATAAGAAAATCGACATCCAACTTCGCCAGGGTACCTGCCATGTCACCACAGGAGGCTATCAGGGCAGTTGAAGCAGGGATTGAAATCGTTGATGAGATTCAACAGCAAAAACCCATTAACCTGCTGGGAACAGGCGATATGGGCATCGGAAACACGACTCCATCCACTGCAATCATTGCAGTATTAGCAGGGATGGATGCCAGTGAGCTGACCGGCAGGGGAACCGGAATCGATGACAAAGGGCTTCAGAACAAGAAAGATGTTATCAACAACGCTATTGCCCTGCACCAGCCGGATAAGAGCGATCCCATCGATGTTTTGGCCAAAGTGGGAGGGTTTGAAATCGGTGGTTTGGCAGGGCTCGTAATCGGTGCAGCGAAGCACGGAATCCCGGTTATCTGTGACGGATTAATTTCCACCGCAGGAGCCTTGATTGCGTGCGGCATCGCTCCCGGCGCCAGGGATTATCTCTTTGCCAGCCACAGATCGGTGGAGGTCGGGCACGCCTTTATGCATCGTCATTTGAAGCTGGAGCCTCTCCTCGATCTCCGGTTTCGACTCGGAGAAGGAACCGGTGCAGCCCTGGCCATGGAATTGTTGGATGCCTCCACGCGAATTCTGGCCGACATCAAAACCTTTGCCGAAGCAGAGATCGAGAACGTTCAGGAACAACCCTGATTGCGCCATCCCGCCAGACCTCCTTTTGACAGGTTTTTAAGCCCATGATACATTGAGATCCGGCTTTGAATGGGGGAATACCCCCCTGATCACAAGGCCGACTCATCCAACACGAGTCAGGGATTTCCGTAACTCAACCCTGCTTATCTCACTTTTGGTAAACCGGGAATTTCACACGGTTCTGTCAATCATAGAAAGGAGAGTCTATGACACCAGCTTCTCAGCAAGCGCTTGAAGGATTGAGGGATCTTTCCATGGTCAAGTGGTATGTAATACCACTGCTTGCCATCGTTTTTTACATCTATACTCTGGAAATCAAAAAAGCCAGGCAATCCGGAAACTGGGACGCCATTTTTGCCGGACTAACCATCTTCGGGATGGATTTTTTCAACGAGACATGGAACGGCCTGGTATTCTACTTCACACAATATTCGGCATTCTGGACCACTCCCGGCGATACGGCTTTAAGAACCATGGTGGGTTGGAACATTGAAATCATGTTCATGTTTTCCATCCTGGGAATCGTCTACTATCATTCCCTCCTGGATAAAAAAGAGGACAAAATTCTGGGTATCCCCAACAGGTGGGCGGTAGCCATTGGATATGCAGCATTTTGCGTTTTCGTGGAGTGTTTACTGAACATGGGCGGTCACCTGGTCTGGGAATATCCTTGGTGGTTCCGTTCTTTTGGCGGTATCTGGCTGATCTTCTTTTTTGGCTATTTCCACTTTTTCGTGGCCGCTTTGCTTGTCATCGGAATCAAGACGACCAGAAACAAGATCAAGGCAGTCAGCATCATCTGGGCGGTTCCCGTTATTATCAATATCATTTGTGCCGGTATTTTAGGCTGGGTATATTAGTTTTGAAGGGCCGGAACGGGTTGCCCTTTGCTAACAACAGAGGGCATCGCATTACATGCCCTTAAGCTTATGAACATTTAGTGAAATCTTCGCAACTGGTCACCAGGATTGTTATCGTAACCTTCAGTCGTTTGTTGTTGAACACGGCTAGACGGTTTATTTACACCTTCGCGCCCGCTTTAAGCAGGTTTCTGGGTGTTCCCCTTACCTCTATCACCTCGCTGATAGCCATCAACCAGGCGACATCCGTTTCGGGAATGTTCTTCGCTCCCCTGGGCGACCGGTTTGGTTATAAACTGCTGATGCTTTGGGGAATGATCAGCCTGACGGTTGGTATGTTCGCGGCAGGTATTCTGCCACTCTATGCAACCCTGGTTGTGACCGTCATTCTGGCTGGCCTGGGGAAAAACGTTTTTGATCCCGCCATTCAGGCCTATGTCGGGATCAGGGTCCCTTTTCATCGAAGGGGTCTGGTTATCGGGATTCTGGAACTCGCCTGGGCAGGTAGTACGATAATCGGGATACCGGTAGCCGGGCTCTTGATAGAAAAAATCGGCTGGCAGAAGGTCTTCATCGTCTTGGGCTGTGTTTCCATTTTCTGTTTTTTCCTGATCCTGATATTTGTGCCAAAAGACAGCGGCATAGAGTCCCCGGAAGGTAAAAGAGTAGGTATTTTGGAACTCTGGAAAAACCTCCTTAAAAACAGATCCGCCGTTGGTGCCCTGCTGTTTTTCTTTTTTCTGGGTATCGCCAATGACAACATCTTTGTCGTTTATGCATTTTGGTTGGAAGATACTTACGGTTTGGGACTGGTAGCCCTGGGATTGGGTACCAGTGTAATCGGAGCGGCGGAGGTTCTTGGAGAAGTGGGGACAGCCCTCTTCTCCGATCGGATTGGCTTGAGAAGAGCCGTGGTGATCGGTGTGATTGGATCGATCTTCAGTTTTATTTTGCTGCCGTTTCTGAATATCAGCCTCAATCTGGCGTTGGTCTCCCTCTTTATCGTCTTCCTGACGTTTGAATTCACCATTGTGAGTTCATTAAGCCTGTTCACGGAGCTAACCCCGGAATCGAGGGCAACCATGATGTCGGGTATTTTTGCATCTGCGGGAATCGGTCGGGTGATAGGCGCCATTATCGGCGGTCCAATCTGGTTAAGCGGCGGCCTGGAAGCAATCGGCGCGGTATCTGCCGGTTTTACCCTGTTGGGTTTTCTGTTCTTCGTCTGGGGGTTGAAGCGGTGGCAGAGCTAGCTAACAGGAAAATCGGGATCTGTCGGAATATCGTTATTGACTTGGATTTGCCGGCCCACTATATTTTCCCTCGGTCTTCAGAAATGTTCATGGGGCGTTCCGGATGCGCTCTGTCACCCTGATCATGCACACCCCTGCATAAGATGTTTTTGTTACAAAGTACTCCTACTCGATATACCGAACGTATCAAAGACTTGCTCATTTCAGCCAAGACTCCAGACAGGAAAACAGCTTGTTAATATCGATTGGTTTTGAAACATAATCGTTTGCTCCGGCAGATAGACATTTTTCCCGTTCACCGAGCATAGCTCTGGCCGTCACAGAGATAATCGGAATCTCTTTTACAGCATCTATTTTTCGAATTGTTCTTATGGCTTCAAACCCATCAACGACTGGCATCATCATATCCATCAGAATGGCATCGAATTCCGAATCATTGCGTATGATATCGAGCGCGATCTGCCCGTTGGAGGCTGTTTCAACCACGAATCCATTGTTTTCCAAAATGCCCAGGAGGGCAAAAACATTACGCATGTCATCATCCACCAGCAAGATCCTCTTGTTTTTGAAAAAGAGTTTTTGGCGCGGTGTCAACTGATCGGACGAGTGACTCTTGTCAGACTGAGACAATGCAGTTGGAAATGAATTTGAAGATTTTTCCTTTTTCTCAATTACATCAAGTTGCCTGGTTTTTTTCCTGATCGTATCTGGGGTGAAATCCGATGGGGAGCGATCGACTGCAACATGCTTAACAGGCTCGTCATTAACACAGGTCACATTGTACAGGATGTCGGGCGTTGCCGACTGCTCTTTATCACGAGATTTATCAGATCCGGTTTCAATCGTTCCGGGTAAATACAAGGTAAAAGTGCTGCCTTGACCTTCGGTGCTTTGAAGACGCATCCTTGCGTTCATAAGGTTTGCCAGTTCCCGGGATATGGACAAACCCAGGCCTGTCCCTCCAAAATTCCGACTGGTACTTCCATCGGCTTGATGAAATGATTCAAATATGATTTTTTGCTTTTCTTTTGGAATACCGATCCCCGTGTCCCGCACCGAAATAGCAATATCTTCAACCGGCTTTTTGTTGTCCGATCCCCACGCTCTTTTATCGGGAACTGAACAACTGACTGTAATACTGCCTTGGTGTGTAAACTTAATTGCATTTGACATTAAATTCTTGAGAATTTGGTAAAGCCTTTGACGGTCGGTAACAATGTAATTCGGCAGATTGCTGTCCATCAGAATCTCGAACACAAGCCCTTTATCTACCACAAGGGGTTCAAACACAAGTTTTAAATATTCCTTGATATCAGGAAATTCTATTTTTTCAAGAACCAGTTCAACCCGACCTGCCTCAATTTTTGACAGATCAAGAATATCGTCTATTAAGGATAGCAGCTCTGATCCGCTGAAACGAATATCTTTTGCGAACTTGACCTGTTTGTCATTCAGGTTGCCTGACGTGTTTTCAGCCAGTAATTGGGCATATATCATCAGGCTATTCAGCGGTGTTCTGAGTTCATGTGACATATTGGCCAGGAACTCTGACTTGTAATTATTGCTCTGCTCAAGAGCTTGGGCCTTCTCCTGAATCAGCATATGGGCGTCCCGTAACTCTTGATTCTGCGATTCTATTTTTTTTTGGTTGGTTTTTAAATCTTCAGCTTTCTGTTTCAGTTTTAGAATATACGTTTGCAGCTCTTCTTGTTTCTGGCTTAATTGTTGATTAGCTCGATTTAGTTCATGTGTTCTGGCTGCGATGCGGTCTTCCAGTTCCAGATTTTTCTGCTGAATTTCTAATTGCATTTGCTTCAATTCCGTTATGTCCCGGAGTGAAATCAGGAAAACATCCTTATCTTCCCAATAAATTTCAGCCAGGCGCGCTTCTGCAACAGCGCTGATCCCATCGCGACGATTGATGGTTATCTCTATACTCTCCCCAATCATGATGGGAATTCCGATGATACAACCCAGTAAATCGTCAGCTTCACGATCAAGGATTCTTTCTGAAGCAGGATTCATGAACATTACTCTCCCGTCCCTGTCCACGATGATCATTCCGTCGACGCTTTTTTCAATGATAGTATTCATGCTGTCTAAGCCGTTTCTTAGGCTCATGGAAACTCCGAAGCGATTAAAGTTCTATCATCGTTTATCGGTTTGGGAGTAGATAAGATTCAAAGAATCGCTCTCTTTTTCATCCGGACCCGGGATCGAATTTCAAGACGAACTTGGTTCCGGTTTGGCACTCAAGGTCTATGGATCCTTCCAGTTGTTTTTCGACAATATTTTTTATCATTCTCAACCCCAATGTTTGGCCGTTCTTCCATTCAAAGTTGTTCGGAATGCCCACTCCATTGTCTGCAACAGTCAACTCTGCAAGCCCACTTTTTTGAACTTGCATGTTGATACTGATGACACCTTTTCTATTATCAGGAAAAGCATATTTTAAGGCATTTGATACGAGTTCATTGAGGATAATAGCCAATGGATTTGCGATATCAATGTTTAACAGTAACTCGGGGCAATCAATGAGATAAGTAACAACGCTTTGGTCAACAGAGTAAATCCGTGCAAGTTTTTGTGTTAGCTGCATCAAATAGGAATTAAAATCAATATCGGATAGTCTTCCGGAAAGGATCAGGTCATCGTGTATCGTTGCCATTGAATATACAATCCCAATGTTTTGCTTCAGTAAAGTATCTATATCCATCCTGTTTTTTTCGACCAGTTGGGCTTCGAGCAAGGTGGCTATTATTTGCATATTGTTTTTGGTACGGTGATGAATTTCCTGAAGAAGAATAACGTTCTCTTGATATGACTCTTTTATTTTTTCTTCTGCTTGTTTCAGTTCTGTTATATCTCTTAACGAGATCAACAATGCTTTTTTATCGTTCCAGCGAATTTCAGCGAGGCGGGCTTCTGCGACTGTCCCGCCACAATCCGGGCGGTTTATTGCTATCTCGACGCTCTCTTCGGTTGAGATAGGTATTCCGACCATGCAACCAAGGAGATCTTCGGCTTTTCGGTTCAGTATGGCTTCTGAAGAAGGATTCATGAACAGAACAGTGCCTTCGGGGTCAACAATGATTATACCGTCAACACTGTTTTCAATAATCACCTTCATGCTTTCAGTGCTGATTTCATTGTTCATACGGCCTCCAAACCAATCAAGGTCACGTCATCTTTTAATGTTTTACTATCGGAAAACTGAACACAAAACTGATAAATAGAATCCAAGAAGTTTTGAATCGGCTGTTGGCGGATAGTTAAGATGTACTCCAGCAGCGAATTCAGATCCAGTCTTTCACCTTCACAATTATCCACTTCCACAATACCATCGGTATAAAAAAGTATTCTGTCCCCTGGTTCCAGTGATATACATTGAGAACTAAACGGAATTATTGGATTTTCAAACATGCCGACAACCATGCCTGGCATGTCTAAATATTCCGGTTTTTCTGATTCGGAGCGAAGAAGAACGGGAGGAGGATGGCCTGCGCGGCAGAAGTGGAAAATGCGGGTTGCTGCTTCAAGCTTTCCGAAAAACATGCTTGCGTATCTTCCCCAAGGAAGCTTACCGGCAAGGAAATCATTGGTATGTCTTATTGGTTCGCAGGGGTTTAAAAACCTGGCAAGGTGGCTTCTGAACGTCGCAACGAAAAGGAAAGAAAGCAATGCTGCCGGAATGCTATGTCCTGTTACGTCCCCAATTAGAATCCCCAGGTCTGAAGAGTTATCAGTTACGAAATCATAAAAGTCTCCGCCAATTCTATTTGTCGGCCGATAAAGAACTCCAAGTTTAAGGTTATTCAGTTTCGGGACATCATCAGGTAATAAAGCTACCTGTGCCTCTTTTGCATGGTCCAGCTCCGAGGAAATCTGGTCCCAAACCATCTCCAGTTGTTTCTTCTGTTTCTTTATCGTGTTTTCAGCTTCCCTGCGTTCTGTAATGTCTCTCATGGAGACCAGGTAAGCCGCACTACCCTTCCAATTGATTTCAACAACTCGTGTTTCTACAATAACTTCAGATGTATCAACGCGATTTAAAGTCAGTTCAGTACCCTCCAAAAAAACAGGAACACCAACAGACTCGCCTACCAGCTCTTGGGCTTTTCGGTTCAACAGTATTTCGGCAGCCGGGTTTACAAAACATGCAATTCCTTCCGGATCAACTATAAGAATACCATCTGCGTTTTTTTCGATAATAGACTTCATACTCTCGTAGTCGATGCCCATCCTTTTACCCCCGAAGGTTTGTATAAACAAACCGGTTTATAGGCCACATATACGGGACACACCACACCTCAAACGGCGTTATTTTTAATGGAAACCAGTTCAATAACCGGAAAGCAGTTTTGCTTACTGATCCTGTTCGAACATCCCGGATAGCATTTGATCTTCAGCTATTGCAATCTGTTGCGGAGTTCCCGTCAGAATTCCGCCAACATTTCGAAATGCATTCCCAATATGCATTCCGGTTTTGTCAATATCATATTCCTTTATCGTTTTCTCGTGCTGTGATCCCCTCATTTTCAATACGGTAATACCGCGTTTCATCTCGCCCATCAGTTCGACATAGCGCAATAAGATAATCGAGTCCGTAATTGTAGATATGTGTTGCTCGGTCACTGAAATTCCTCCCATAAGCGAAGGTGTAACCGAAGTAAACAAACCGGCTATCTGTTTTTCCTTTATGAAAGAAGTGATCCCAATTACAAATTCCCGAAATGCTTTGCCTGTGGAGACCCGTTCCAAAGCAGAGAGGCTGTCAACGGCTATTCGTGAAGGGTTGAACTTATCTATTTCCTCTTTCATTCGCAGTAGATGATCCGGTAATCCGGTTGTCTCCGGATAAGCGCAGTCGATCCTGAGCAAACCGTCATCTTCCCATTTGTTAAAACCCATTCCCCAACCAATCGCATTCCTTAGTAACTGTGAACGTGATTCTTCAAATGCAAAAACCAAAGTCTTTTCGTTTTGATTGCAACCGGAATCCAGAAAAGTTGTTACCAATAAGGTTTTTCCTGTTCCGGTAGCTCCGCTTACAAGAATTATCGAGTCTCTGTAGAATCCTCCTCCACACATTTCATCAAGCGTATCATTACCGGTCGGTATGCGCAGATCAGATGATACCATTTCCAGCTTCATGGCGGATAACGGCATAACTTCAATCCCCCTGTCGGAAATTGTGAATGGGAACTCTCCATTTTGGTGTCTGGAACCCCTGCATTTTAAAATCTCAACGGTCCTCCTGCGCTTTTGTTCCTCGATTGAGTGACGTAAAACAATCACATTGTCAGCGACATATTCTTCAACTTTGAAGCGTGAAATAGGGCCGTATTCGTCGAACCGCTCGGCCGTTATCAAAGTAGTAACATTCATCAGTTTGAGTCCGGCAAAAATCCGGAACAACTCCTTTCGTACTATATCGGCATCTGCAAGCTGGGGAAAAAGGGCTCCAATCGAATCGATAACCACCCTCTTCGCTTTGACAGTTTCAACAGCGTGTTCAATCCTTGCCAACAGGGCCATAAAATTATACGCTCCGGATGATTCTTGTCCGTCAATCTCAGGTGAAGCGTCCACAAATGCCCACTGGTTGTTTTCTTCAAAGCGATGAATATCCCAGCCAAGCGACTTAACGTTACTTTTGATTTCTGCAGGCGTTTCTTCAAAAGTGACGAACACTCCATTTTCTTGATAATCCTGTATGCCGCGAACCAGGAACTGAATGCTGAATATGGTCTTGCAGCTCCCTGAACTACCGGCAATCAGGGACGTCCTTTTTTTCGGTATTCCTCCAAGACTGATTAGATCAAAACCTTCGATGCCGGATTCAATTTTCGTCACTTCGGGGAACTCATTGTGCTGATTGTCAATTGCCATGGTGTTTTCTCCCTAAAATATTTGTTAAAATTGCATCATACTTCCTGCAATCGATTCAGTTTCATTCATAGACGCTTGAGTTTAATCTAGCGGTTTTGGAATACCGAGGATTTCAACGGCTTTTGCTTTATCCGACAAATCTCCCATTATTTTTCGAACAGGTAACGGAGACTTCTTCATCACTGTTGGTGTGGCAATCACCTTATCATCCTCTGCCATTCGAGGTTCTTTCAAAACATCAATTACGGTTATTTTATAATCAACCGAAAGATGTTCAGAACAAAGCTCCTTAAGATTCTTCATAGCAGATTGGGCAACAGCGCTTTGACCTGCTATGTATAAATTAAATTCATAAGTCATGGCTTCTCTCAAGTGACTGGGACATTCGTTATTTCGACAAATCTTTCAAAACAACATCATATCCTATAACTCTAAATATCGCTACTTTTTCGCAATAGAGGCCGTTCAAAGAAATTCGATTGTTTCATCTTGATGTCCTGCTGTTTACAATGAAAACCTCATTTGTCAACCCCCTTGCTTTTATGAATTCCGGCTGATATCAAGTCGATAGTAATCTACGAGAGATCCCAATAATTCCATTACCAATAATCTCCCATCAACTGTATAAGATTTTAGTTTTTTGGCCGACACTTGCTCAATCCGCTTATTGATTGAACCGCGATGTAGTTCGATTACATCACGCGGTCCCCCGGCCTGTTTTCCAACCAAGCTGGCAAGCTCTGAGATTGCATGTCGAGGAACTTCAGTCTGATAACTGACACTATCTATATATTTGTCAAGCAATGAATCGTACGCAGATTGAAACTGGTAAAAAACTTCCGGATTTCGCTTTTGTAAAGGTCCAAAACCCGACATCTTGGCGGTCACGGATCCTGTTTGCCAGCCCATTAAGGCCTGCTGCGATGCAAGAGCGGATTTGAGTTCTTTCTTTTCCTGTTCCCTGGCATCGTTCAATTCTCTTTGAATTCGATTTCTTTCTATGGCATACCTGATTGAGCGCCTGAGTAAATTGCTTTCAATCTGTCCTTTTACCAGGTAGTCCTGTGCACCCTGTTTTACGGCTTCTGTCGCCAATCTTTCATCATCGGTACCGCTGAGGATAACAATGGGCAATTCCGGTGAATTATCCTTAATTGAGGCAAACGTTTCCAAGCCATCGCTGTCGGGCAACGAAAGATCCAGAAGAATCGCATCAAAAAACGCGCTTTCAGATGAACAGGACTGCTTGCTGACCGATTGTTTTTCATCCTCTTCCGCTTTTTGAGAAGATATAAGCCGGACTCCGGATTTCAGGTTATCAACGATGACCAGATCATAGATGGTAGTCCCAACACTCGAAAGGATTTCCTCAATCAATAGTACATCGCCAGGATTATCCTCAATGAGAAGGACTCTGATGTTTGGTTTGTTCATGATTTGTAATCCTTATTTTTGGATAAACGTCGGACTGTTTTTAAGCCCTGTCTGGCACAGGACAACGTAAAGAAAAACTACAAAAAAATACTATCGATCATTTTTTCCCTGAGCAATGGATGGAAGTTTCACCAGATCAGACCAAAAGTCCTCCAGAGCTTCCACGACTTTGTAAAATTGATCTAAGCCCACCGGTTTGGTAATGTAGTGATTGGCTTGTAAAGAATATGCCAGCTTTATGTCTTCATCGGAATCGGAAGTGGATAATATGACTACCGGAATCGATTTTAATTTGCTGTCAGCCTTTATTTTCATTAATGTTTCCCGACCGTCCATCACCGGCAAATTTAAATCTAACAATATCAAATCGGGCCTGCTTTTGTTTTCTTGGCGCAAATAGGCAAGCGCCATCTCGCCATCGGGGACCGAATCCACCCGGATTGGGAACTTGCTTGTTTCGAGCGATTCTTTTAATAGATAAACATCCCCTGGATTGTCTTCCACCAGCAAAATCCGAATCGGGCGTTCCTGAATGACCTGTGTCATGACTTTATTCTCCATTTGAATTCAGGCCACCCGATCTTTTTTTTCTTAAGTTCAATTGCGGTCCTTATTTTAAGCGGATTCATTAGTCTTCGGGATTGTGAAAAAGAATGTTGAACCCTCATTCGGATTAGATTCAACCCAGATTTTTCCTCCATGTCTTTCGATTATTCTGTCGCATATTGCCAGACCGATTCCGGTTCCCGGGTAACTCTTCTTGCTGTGGAGACGCTTGAATATCGCGAAAATCTGTTTGGTCTGGATTGGATCAATGCCGATACCATTATCTGTAATGGAGAAAAGCCATTCATGTTTTTTTGATTCAGCCGAAATTGATATTTGAGGTTTTTTATTGCTTCTGTATTTGAGTGCGTTTTCAATTATATTTTGAAATAGCTGGCCCAACTGCATCCTGTCCGCAACGACTGATGGAAGATATTTATATTTAATCGATGCTTTGCTTTCACTGATCTTTGTTTTCAACTGCTTCAAGACCTGACCGACTGTTTCATCACAATCAACAGCTTCGAATGGCTCTCCCCGGGAATCGATTCTGGATAAGGCCAAAAGGCCTTGAATCAGTTTTTGCATTCTTTTGGCCCCATCGACTGCAAAGTGAATACACTGATCTGCCTTTTCATCGAGGTTTTTTTTATACTTTTTCTCAAGCAGTTGCATGTAGTTAATTACCATCCTCAAAGGCTCTTGAAGGTCATGAGATGCAACATAGGCAAACTCTTGCAGCCTTTCGTTTGATTTTTTTAGTGACTTTGTTCGCTCGGTAATTCGCAGCTCAAGCTCCTCATTCATTGCTAACACTTTTTCCTCAGCTTTGCGCCTGACAACGATTTCCTGTTGAAGCTGTTCATAAGCAGTGCCCAGGTCCTGCTTGAACTGATAAAGGCTTAAGAACACGTTTACTTTCGACTTCAAAATTTCCGGATTGATAGGCTTGGTCAAGTAGTCAAATGCACCAAGAGCATATCCGTGAAATATATCTTTTTCCTCTATTTTTTCTGCCGAGACAAAAATGATTGGTATGTATCGGTTTTTTTCCCTTTTCCGAATCAGTTTTGCCGTTTCAAAACCATCAATCACCGGCATCTGAACATCCAGAATTATGAGGAACACGTAATCGTTTTCCAAAAGCTGTTTCAACGCCTTAGGGCCTGAATCGGCTTTAATGATCCCATAATCCGAGCTTTCAAGCAGGGCCTCCATTGTCAGGAGATTGCTTTCTTTGTCGTCCACCAATAATATGTTTTGACGGTTTTGCTCAGGCTTTTTTGCTTTCATAAAGCCAGACCCTCATTAATGAAAGAAGTCTATCGATTTCAACCGGTTTAGCGATATAATCGGTTGCCCCGGCTTCAATGCATTTTTCCCTGTCCCCTTTCATGGCTTTGGCGGTCAAAGCAATTATGGGAAGGTTTTTGAATTTTTTTAGTTTTCGAATCCTGCCAATTGTTTCATAACCGTCCATTTCGGGCATCATGATGTCCATCAGAACAAGATTGATGTCCGGACTCTTTTTTAATTTCTCTAATCCTTCCTTGCCACTTTCAGCATGCTCGACAATCATTCCATAGTTTTCAAGCATACTCGTTATGGTGAAGATATTACGCATATCGTCATCAACAGCCAGCACCGTTTTTGCATGAAGAATATCATCTTTTGTGTGCACGGCTTGCAGCAGTTTCTTTTTCTTTTTGGGAAGCTTTGACTCGACTCGATGGAGGAAAAGAGTTGTTTCCGCGAGCAACCGTTCCGGAGAGCGGGCACTCTTGATCACAATGCTTTCGCTAAGTTGATTCAGTTTTCGCTCCTCAATCGCGGTTAAATCTTTTGCAGTATATATTATAACAGGAATTTGCCTGAGAGTTTTTTGTTTTTTAATGTTCTCCAGGAGCTTCAATCCTGAAATGTCCGGGAGCATCAAATCGAGAATTACACAATCAAAGTGCTGTTTCTTGAGTGCAGCCAGACCTTCTTTTCCGGTAGCAACGACTGTTGTCTGTACGTCGTTGTTGCCGATCAACTCGGCAATTTGATTCCTCTGTTTTTCATCGTCCTCAATAACGAGTAATGATTTGACCTGCCTGTCAACGAATGATTTCAATTGTTTGAATGTCTGATCCAAAGATTCCTTTTCAGCCGGCTTTTCAAGGTAGGTGATCGCTCCCTGCTGCAAAGCTCTCAGGGGTTCATCAACAACAGATATCACATGTACCGGAATATGCCTTGTCAGAGGGTCGTGTTTTAAGAGGTCAAGCAATGCCCAGCCATCGAGAAGCGGCAATCTGATGTCCAATGTAATTGCGTCAGGTTTGTACTCTCTGGCCATAGCCCAGCCAGCTTCACCTTCCGTAGCTATTATTCCTTTAAAATCGTGTGCATGAGCAATATCGAGAAGTGTCTGCGCAAAACTTAAATCGTCTTCAATGATTAAAAGGACGCGATCTTTAGGCTGGAGAGTTGCCAGATCGTCAACAATCTGTTTTTCTCTTTTGAATGGTTTTTGTATTAACGGGGAGATATCAAGCTTCGATTCTGATTCGCCATCGAATGGTTTATCAAGTTCAGCTTGCAAGGCCGATTTTTCCTCAGCTTCTTTAACGGCATCGTAGGATGTCGGCAGGTACAGTGTGAAAGTACTGCCCTCTTCAGGTTTGCTCTTAAGCTGGATTTCCCCACCTAATAGCTGAGCGACTTCCCTGCTGATTGAAAGTCCAAGCCCTGTACCGCCGTATTTTCTGGTAGTAGCGCCGTCCGCTTGCTGGAAAGCCTCAAAAATGTATAATTGCTTGTCTTCGGGGATACCAATACCGGTATCTGTAATAGAAAAGGCAATCACCTCTTCGGCAATTTGTAATTGCTGGCTTCTGAAGTATTGTTCTGATGGAGCAAGACCAATATTTAATGTAATGCTGCCCTTTTCAGTAAATTTAAACGCATTTGAGAGCAGGTTGGTTAAGATCTGCTGAAGGCGTTTTTCGTCGGTTAAGATTTTTGGTGTGCTGTCCTGAACATTGATTTGAAATTTTAGTTTTTTCTGTTTGGCAACCTGGGAAAAATATCGTTCAACATGAGACTTGATATCCCGAGGTTCAATTTGAACAGGGTTCAGTTCAATTTTACCTGCTTCAACTTTTGACAGATCAAGAATATCATTAAGGAGTGTCAGGAGGTCATTTCCTGATTCGTAAATCGTGTTCGCGTATTCGGTTTGTTTCGAGGTCAATGTTCCATCATGGTTTTCTTCGAGAAGCTTTGACAGAACCAGAAGGCTGTTTAGCGGAGTTCGCAATTCATGAGACATATTGGCAAGAAACTCCGACTTATACTTAGATGAAATAGCGAGCTGTCTGGCTTTTTCCTCGACATCGGCTCTTGCTTGCTCAACTTCTTCGTTCTTTGCTTCAACTTCCTCGTTTTGCCGCGTCAGTTGAGAGGCTTTGTCCTCAAGTTCCTCATTGGTCCGTTGCAGTTCCTCCTGCTGCTCGCGTAGATTTTCTTCTGATGTTTTCAGCGCTGCTGTTTGTTTTTCCAGTTCTTCATTGGCTGTTTTCAGCTCCTGTTGTTGTGATTGTAATTCCTGGGTAAGAGATTGCGACTCTCCAAGCAACTCTTCGGTGCGAACGGTTGCCATAATAGTTGTCAATGCAACACCAATATTTTCCGTCAATTGTTCCAAGAAAGTCTGATGGATTTCACTGAAGGATTGAAATGAGGCCAGTTCAATCACGCCCATAATTTCACCCTCCGATAGTACGGGTAAGACGATGATGTTCATTGGAGTGGATTCTCCAAGGGCGGAGGAAATCTTTATGTAATCAGACGGAACCCGGGTGAGAAGAATTCTTTGTTTTTCCACCGCACACTGACCGACCAATCCTTCCCCGAAGCGGAAGTGATCCGCAAGATGTTTCCTTTCCTTAAAGGCATAACTGGCAGAAAGCGACAGGGTTGTATCCTTTTCCCCCAGGATATCAGATTCTCTTAAATAGAAGGCGCCGGCGTGAGCGTTTACCACTGGCGGCAGCTTTGACATGATAAGTTTTGTTACGGTTTCCAAGCTTTTCTGTCCCTGCATGAAAGAAAAGAAATCGGCAAGATTTGTTTTCAGCCAGTCCTGTTCTTCGTTCTTAAAAGTGGTTTCCTTCAGCGAATTAATCATTTGGTTGATATTATCGCTTAACTCCTTTACCTCACCTTTGGCGATAATCTCGATTGTCTGAGAAAGGTCCCCCTCGGTAACGGCATTTGCCACGTTGGCAATGGATCGCACCTGATCGGTCAGGTTTGCCGCCATTTGATTCACGTTATCGGTCAGGTCTTTCCAGACTCCTGAGACATCCTTGACTTCAGCCTGACCACCAAGTTTGCCCTCGGTACCAACCTCTTTTGCAACACGGGTTACTTCAAATGCAAACTGCCCCAATTGTCCAACCATCAAGTTGATTGTTTCCTTTAGCTGAGCTACCTCTCCTTTAGCGTCTACGGTTATAAGTTTGTTAAGATTTCCTTCGGCAACTGCTGTTGTCACGTCAGCAATGTTCCTCACCTGGTTTGTCAGGTTGTCTGCCATCAGGTTCACATTGTCTGTCAGTTCCCTCCAGCTCCCCTGGGCACGCGGTACATTAGCCGTACCGCCAAGCTGTCCTTCCACTCCAACTGTCTTGGCTACATTCGTTACCTGGTCTGCAAAGAGGTTCAGCGTATCCACCATGGCGTTCAATGTGTCGGCCAGATCGGAAATTTCACCTTTGGCCCCCACAGTCAGCTTCTGGCTAAAATCTCCCTGGGCTACTGCCGTTACTACCTGTACCACTCCCCTCACCTGGGTGGTCAGGTTGGAAGCCATCTGGTTGA
>JANQGX010000003.1 GCA_028282885.1 SAR324 cluster bacterium | reverse complement strand
TTATCGATGCTCCCAAAACTGAAATAGGTCCAGGGTTTCAGAAGGAGGATTTAGCAACGTCTTTCCCGACCGGCAGGCGGGACATGACTGTCGTCGTTTGCCGAATCGCCATTTGCGGATTCAGCTTCCTATGATTTTGCTGTCTTTGGCCGTCCCCTTGTTTCGCATCATATCGCTATCAGTTCATCTTATTTGATTTAATCACCGATTTTCGCGCTCGTTTTAACCGTCATAAAATATAAGAATCTGATGGTCAGCAGCGCTATTTGAATTTCAAATTAATCTGGCAGTCTTCCAACCACGAAAGCTTTGAAGGAAGACGATGCCAGGGAACTTCCCTTAAGATGGGATTATGAGCTTTTCGTGGGTAGGTGACGGTCAAATTTTCTGAGTCGATTGTTATACTCGCCTTACCCCGGACGAAATTCCTGAATATCTTCGGGGCGTCGCAACTCTTGAATCCCCGAAGTTTGTGGGACAGCATGCTGTAAAGTGTATCGGCAATCATGGTCATGACCACATCGAAGTGAACCTTCGTCAGTATTGGGGAGGATAAGGCATTGAGCGAGAAGAATTTAACGCCTTCGGCAATGACGTTTTCTACACGCCAACGGCGGGAGTAGTCTCCAACGATCAATTCGACAGGAGTATTCAGGTCGTTGGTGATCAAAAAAGTGGGCTTCTCGCGACCATTACCCTTAAGGACAATCTGACGGACTTCACCGGTATAGTCTTTCAGGCCGACCATAGATTCATGCACATACGGGTTCGGGTATTTCCGTTTATCGTGAGGGATATTGATTCGAGACCAGGGCTGAAGGTCCTCTACCTGCCCAATCAACTTTTTGCCCCGTCTGCGCAGGGTGATGAACTTAACCCCCTGCCCGTTTAACAGGGACAGATAAGAGTAGGTGGTAAACTTGGAATCGAATATCAAGGTGGGCTTAACGCCTCTTTTAACAGACTTCCAGAAAGAGAGGAACTCAAGCACCTGATCGTCCGCTTCGTCCCTGTGGATATCGGCTGCCGTATAGAGGATCAGCTTCGATTCGGCATCCTGGGCGAACAAGGTTAAGGCACCTTTCATCCGTTTATTCCGAGCGCCGGCCCAATGGGATTGAAGTTCCGATTCTTCTCCGAAATGGGGGACCGTATGGAAGTCCAGATTGACGATGCTGTTGTCATACAATCCCAGCTTGGAGGCTTGCTTGACGAAACTCTTCTGGAGCTTTAGCAAGTGAACCGAATCAAGGCTGTATGAATAGCTGGATATAGATGTACATTTCGGCAGAACGTTCAGCCCGGCAAACAGTCCAAGACCGGGATCGAACGAATGATCTCCAACATGGGCATAACGTTCGGTACCCAACAGCTTCAATGCTAAAAAGGAGAGGAAGTAGTTCAATGCACTGATGGCTTTAGTACCTGGCAGACCGGCGTCTTTGACCACCCGGGAGATATTCAGCTTTTCGACGAATGGAGCAAACAGGAATACGCCTGCGGCATCGCATTCCAATGTTTGCCCGGAAAGCTCAGACAGTGAGATCATTTCGGATACGGCAGGGACCTCGGCACCCTTTTGCGTCAAGCCCAGTTTCAGTTTGGTACGACGGGGCAATTTGGAAAATCCGGCTTCTGCCAGTATGCGTTCGACTGTGCGAACAGAGATCTCAATCCCCTCTTCCGATAGAAGTTGGGTTATCTCGCCCGCAGAGAGACTGTGCTCGCGCCAACTACAGATCTTGGTCCTGGTAGCTGAATCGATACGCCTAGGTCTACCACCTTCGGGAGGCGGTTCGTTGAAGTCAATCTTGCCATGAACGAATTGATGCTTGAGGAAGGTGACATAACCCGGGGAATAGCCGAAACGATCAGCTACAATCCTGGCAGGAAGACGCTCGACGAACAAAGCACGCAATGCTTCATACCGTCTTTGCCAGTCGCTTTTAGGATGCAGAAAGAAGTTTTTATCTCTCATGCATCCCTTATATATTATGACGGTTAAAACGTCAATAGCAAAATAGTTAAAAATATAAAATAGGGAGTAAGCCCTCGCCCGTAAAAAAGGCAGAATAACACATAAACCACCATAAACTGGGCATATACAAGCATTCTTCTGTAAGTATGTAATCCGAGTCATTGGGAAGGCAAAGAGATTTAACTATTAATATTCAGCTTTTTAACCGTTATTTAATATAATAATTCGGTTGTGGCTCCACGGCGGGCGCTCGATTTAATATATTGTTATTATTATCTAATGCTCGTAATGTTAAGAGCGCACGGCGCCAAAATTCTTATACGGAGTCGTTAACGCGAAAATCGGTGTTTGTATTACTCATTGCAGTTTTTTCCGCCTCCCTTTTCATGATTATCGAATCAGGCGAATACTATTCAACCTTTTATCCCAATAATTACCAGGGCTATTGGGCGGCTTTTCTGGTTGAAGCGTATTTAGCGATTTTAGCTATGCTGTGTTTCACCAAGCGTCCTTGGCTGAATACTACTATCAAGTTAATAATGATTCCCTTATTCTTGGTTGTGGTTGGTGGAGCCTCATTAAAAGTAGTGACACCTTTGATCGACAAACTTAATAAATCGGAAAATAGAAACCGATTTATAGAGGTGATGTTGAGCGAATCGAAACGAAGTGTAAAAAACCTTGATCTGCTCAAAGGACAAAAGACCAACACCGTTCTTGAGTTGAAGCACAGACGGGAAATGTCCAAGGAATTGGTCTCGGAATTGAAAAAAGGAACTTCGCAATCGTGGTGGCTGTGATTGATTATGCTGGTGATCGGCTTTTCGGTAGTGTCACCTAATTATTGTTAATTCTCTATTGATTTTTCTCTCGGAAGGGATAAGTCTGGCTTTAGAGCAGGGCAAAAACTTAACCCTTTCGAGAGGAACCAATGGATAGCGATCTTATGAGTTTCTTTTGCCCAAATCCTGACTGTAAGGATTTTGGAAAAAGAAATCAAAAAAACGTTACCACCAGCACAACGTACGGAAAAAACAACACCCGTTTACTCAGGTGCAAAACATGCGGC
>JANQGX010000080.1 GCA_028282885.1 SAR324 cluster bacterium | reverse complement strand
CCTGCAAGGGTCTGCCTATCAATGTCGTTCGAGCTATGTGATACATACCGCCAGTCGGCTCAAATGCCGACCGGCGGCCCGCTCAACATCGGTCGTTATCTGGCTTAAGACCATCCGAAATGACTGAAACAAGAGTGACGAACTTGTGTTGATGTATGTACAATTAGTATGTATAATCAAGTCATGGATTTTGAATGGGATGAAAACAAAAATAAAGAGAACATTGAGAAGCATGGGATTGATTTCAACGATGCTATAGAGATCTTCTCTGCTCCAAGATTTGAATACCTCGATACAAGATTTGATTATGATGAAGCTCGATACATCACCATTGGATTTTGTAATAACAGAATTGTTTTAGTAGCGTATTCAGAACGAAACAATAAAATCAGATTGATTTCAGCTAGAAAAGCCAATGCAAAAGAAAAAAAGAGTTTCCAAAACAGATTGGGAAAAGGTTGATTTAATCCCAGACAGTGACATTGACTATTCTGAAATTCCTGAATTGGATAAGAGATTCTGGAAGGAAGCAAAATTAGTCATGCCTGAAAACAAGACAAAAGTAACCATTCGCCTTGACAATGATGTGATTAGTTGGTTCAAAAGCCGGGGAAAAGGCTATCAAACAAAAATCAACGCAGTTTTAAAATCCTACATACAGGCTCAATCCTGAGACAGTTTCAGATAACAAATAACTAGAGCCGACGGCATATCGCCCTCGGTGGAATCCATATTTGTCGTTCTTGGCAAGTGTTGCGTTTGCGCGAAGTCCGGTGCAGCCGCAGCTCAGTTTGGTGATAAACAGACCCTGAACGGGCCTGCTTATCGACCGATGTTGAGCGGGTCTAATAATGACCCTAGACCGAAAGACCCTGCAAGGGTCTGCCTATCAATGTCGTTCGGGCTATGTGATACATACCGCCAGTCGGCTCAAATGCCGACCGGCGGCCCGCTCAACATCGGGCGTTAGAGAAGAAAAAGAATTGAGGTGAAGAAAACAGGAAAATAGGGTACACTGCAATCTGATATAGGTAAAAAACTGAAATAAAAGAAGGTCAATATGGAAACACTAAAACAAAAAGCAATCAAAGCAATATCTGCATTGCCTGAAAATGCCGATTTAGAAGAGATCATGTACAAACTGTATGTGATTGACAAAGTGAGAAAAGGGGAAAAAGCGATTAAGGAAGGAAATTACACAACAAGTAAGGATCTGAGAAAGGAAATTGAGTCATGGTAATTTGGTCAAATCCTGCAAAGCAAGATTTAAAGAGAATTCATGACTTTATTGCACAAGACTCACAATACTACGCCAAACAAGTTGTCTCTACCATTGTTGCCAAAGCAGATTCACTTGTAGATTTTCCTAAAATGGGCCGTGAAGTACCAGAAATTGGTGACCCAGACATTAGGGAATTCCCAGTTTATTCCTACAGTTTGATCTACAAATGCCACAGTAGTGGAATTGAAGTACTCACCATTGTGCATAGCAAGCGAAATTATTCCCCTTAAATATCAATCTCTAACAATGTCGTTCGAGCTATGTGATACATACCGCCAGTCGGCTCAAATGCCGACCGGCGGCCCGCTCAACATCGGTCGTTGGGCAATAAAAAAGGGATGTTATTTTTCTACTAATTGTCCAGTTAAATATTTGTGGATAATGCTGGAAAGGAGCGTTTGATAGGGAATTCCATCTTGCAATGCTTTGACATGAGCAAGATCGAAATCCTGTTCAGTCAAACGCAGATTCACACGTTTATTTTTGTTGAATGTGTTCTTTGCAGCTTGTTTTGCGGTTTTGATTTCACCCTCTAGGTTTGTGGTAGATTTCAAGTCACCTTTTTCAAAAGCATCAAGAATCTCTTTTTCATAGGAGTCTAGTTTATTTTCCATCTTGCTTGCTCCTTAGGTATTGTCTCGTAACCTTGCGGCTCGGTATGACGGTTTTCAAGAAAACTACATCGTCCTCTTCTTTAACAAATGGAACCAAGTACACGTAATTATTTATGCTTACAGCGTATATCTTTTGATTTGGGTATTTTTCAGAATTTGGATGATCAAATACATCCAACAAATCTCCTTTTGTAATGGCATACACAATTGCCTCAAAGGAAATATTTCTTTCAGATTTTAGAGTTTCATTTTTTTCTTTGTTCCATCTGTATTGTATCATGGGTTAATCATGATACAATGTGTGCACTTTGTCAACTTGTGTCCGATTGGAAATATTACAGAGCCCAACAAAAAAACTTGAGCTGACGGCATAACTCCCCCGGTAAACTTCAGTCCATCGTTTACAGCATAGCACCAGAAGACACAACGTTAGTCGTGGCCGCAGCTCAATTCAACGATATTGAGCGGGTCTAATAATGACCCTGGACCGATAGACCCTGCAAGGGTCTGCCTATCAATGTCGCTCGAGCTATGTGATACATACCGCCAGTCGGCTCAAATGCCGACCAGCGACCCGCTCGACATCGGGCGTTCGGTTTCATAAGCTTTAGAAAACATATATTTGAAAACAGCATCAAAGTGAACCACTATCTCACTATTGATGCAAAGGTTTATGCAGAGTTACAACGTATTGAGTTTTTTATAGAACAAAACAGTTGGGATAGTTATCAAACTCTTGAGATTGACTTCAATGCAACTAATAGAGGGTTGCAACAAGAATAGCAATAAAAGCTGGGTCTCATTTTATCATTAGTTCGTACCTTTCAGAAGTCGCGGTAGGACACCCGATTGCTCGAACGCCCCCGGACAGATCCCGGAGTGCGGAACTACCGCACAGGTCTCACCGTTTTCGATGCTCGTCTGATCAAGGCACTAACAGACTCTCCCAAATTCCTGACACTTCTCTCTATTCATACCACGCCCTCCGACCCCGACAGACCCAAAGTACTCTTGCCATAGCGAGCACTTCAGTGTTGGCTTCCAAATCTTAAAATGCACTTTTTCCCTCTATCGCAAATTCGGTCAATACAGTAGAAGTAAATTTGTAGGAAACAGAGTATTCCGGTGTCTATTTGCGTATTCCGTGTGTTAACTGACACTCATTCCGGTCGCTGGTTAACAGCCATTCCGGTTTTGTCTTAACAGTTATTCCGAAATCGTCTTAACACCTGTTCCGCTGATTTTTTAACATCCCCCCCAGCTTTCTTCCTTTCCAAGCCCAATTTCCTGTTTAATCAGTATTGTTCTGTGAACACATTTAGTCTTTGTATAAATCATTCTATCCCGGCAATATATCTTGACCTGATGATTTCTTATATGGCCATTAAACAATCTTCTTTTGTTTTAAAATCAATCATTACAAGGAGATTAAATGGCAAAAAAGCGCAAAGAACTGACTGCTTCAAAAGTTCGAGAAATCGTACGACTGGGCTTAAAATACCAGTTGGGGGATCGTGAGATTTCCAGAAGTTGCGGCGTTTCTCATGTAACGGTATGGGCCTATCTCAAACAGGTCAAGGAGAGCGGTTTATCATGGACGGATGTTTCGTCTCTCGATGAAACACAACTCTTGAAATTGGTACGTGGCGCTCATCATTCAAAACCCAATCGATCAATACCAGAACCGGATTGGGAATATGTCCATAAGGAATTGAGAAAGAAAGGGGTCACCCTGCAACTCTTATGGGAGGAGTACAAAGAACGATATCCGGACGGATATCAGTCAACCCAGTTCTATGAGCATTACAAGAGGTGGAAACAGACCATCAGCCCCTGGATGCGCCAGAATCACAAGGCTGGTGACAAGCTGTTTGTTGACTATGCCGGACAGACCGTCCCTATATACAGCCAGAAAACCGGTGAGGTTTACCAGGCTCAGATATTTGTGGCTGTTCTGGGCATGAGTAATTATACCTATGCCGAAGCGACCTGGGATCAAACCCTCCAGAACTGGATTGCTTCGCATATCAATGCATTTCAGTATTTCCAAGGCATTCCCCGTCTGCTGATTCCCGATAATCTCAAGTCAGCAGTGACAAAGCCCAATCGTTACGATCCGGATATCAATCCCACCTACTACGAAATGGCATTGCATTATGGAACAGCCATATTACCGGCCCGTATTCGAAAACCAAGGGACAAGGCAAAGGCGGAAGTTGGCGTCCAGATCGTGGAAAGATGGATACTGGCGGCACTCAGAAATCGTACATTCTTCAACCTGCACCAGCTCAACCAGGAGATTGGGGTACTGCTGGAAAAGCTGAATGAAAAGACATTCAAAAAGCTGCCCGGTTCTCGCCGACGCTGGTTCAATTCGGATGAAAAACCGGTATTGCTGCCACTGCCCGAATCGCATTTTGAAATTGCCGAATGGAAGAATGCCAAAGTGAACATCGATTATCATGTCGAACTTAACCGGCATTATTACAGTGTTCCCTATCGTCATATCCACAAGGAGGTACGAATCCGTTACACAAAGGACGTCGTCGAGATCTTTCTCAAAGGCGAACGCGTTGCCTCACACAGAAAGAACAACTTCGCCGGCGGACACACGACCATCAAAGAACACATGCCTGAAGGACACCGTGAACATATGGAATGGAACCCCTCTCGAATTTTGAGATGGGCCTCAAAGATAGGACCTTCTACATCAAGTGTTGTCCACATGATCATGCATTCTCGTAGACACCCCGAGCAGGGATACCGGTCATGTTTGGGAATTCTGCGTCTTGGCAAACACTATGGCGATCAGCGGTTGGAAGCTGCCTGTAACCGGGCGGTTGAATACGAGGAATATCGCTATAAGTACATCCGAACTATCCTTGAAAAAGGGCTGGATAAACAGAATTCAGACTTGCCGGATACCCAACCCCAACTTAACCATCGCAATGTCCGAGGAGGGACATATTTCAAATAATTGCGATAGTGAAAACGATCATATAGGAGAAACCAAATGTTGAAAATACCAACCATGGAAAAACTGCAGGCTCTCAAACTCAACGGAATGCTCAAGGGCCTTGAAGAACAAAACGCATCGCAGGAATACGAATCTCTCAGCTTCGATGAACGGCTCGGGCTTTTGATCGATAGAGAAACCATCGAACGGGAAAACCGCCGGTTGAAGACCAGACTCAAACAGGCAAAACTAAGACAAGCTGCCTGTTTTGAGGACATCGATTATCGACATCCACGGGGACTTGATAAATCGTTAATGCTGTCTCTTGGAAACTGCAGTTGGATAAAGGAACATCAAAATATCCTCATAACTGGCGCAACAGGAGTCGGGAAAAGCTACTTGGCCTGTGCATTGGCTCATAGAGCATGTCTGGAAGGATATAAGGTCCGTTATTATAGATCACCGCGTCTTTTCAGAGAACTTCATGCTGCACAGGGAGATGGTACCTACCTGAAACTCTTATCTGGCCTCTCAAAGTTTCATGTTCTCATCATCGATGACTGGGGATTGGAAACCTTGAAAGATCAACAACGAAATGATCTGCTGGAGGTGTTTGAAGATCGGCATGGAATCAGTTCTACCATGGTTACCAGTCAATTGCCGGTTGAGCATTGGCATGAAGTGGTAGGAAATCCAACCATTGCCGATGCTGTCTTGGATCGTCTGGTTCATAATGCTTATAAAATTGCCCTGGATGGTGATTCAATGAGGAGGAAGAAGGCGTCATAAGATTGACGACGTGTGAAATAAGGCGTCGCTACGCTCCGACTGATTCCGGCGGCGCTGACCCCAAAAGCGTTGGCTGTAAAAAATCAAAATCGACGCATTACTATCACTACAAACATGACCAAAGAAAAAATCGCCTCTGAATATGCTTATTTAAACGGAATCAGTGTTAACCATGCACCGGATTCGATGTTAAGCAAATGGCCGGAATAAGTGCAAAATGTCACCGGAATACGCAGCAAGGCTTCAAAGCGGTTAAGAAGAATAAAGGGGCACCGGGAATTGATGACGAGTCCATTGAACACTTCGAAAGCCGTCTGGACGAAGAGTTATCCAACCTTTCCAGGGAATTGGAAAGTTGGACCTATAAGCCAAGACCGGTGCGACGGGTGGAAATCCCGAAACCCGGGAAGAATGCGGGAGTTCGGTTGCTGGGAGTGCCCTGCACACGTGACAGGGTAGTTCAAGCAACTCTCAAACTTCTTCTGGAACCCCTTCTTGACCCAACCTTTTCGGATCACAGCTATGGTTTCAGACCCGGCCGTAACCAACGGCAAGCGGTTGAATCCATCCAACGGATCGTTCAGGGGGGAAAAGAATATGTGGTGGATACGGATCTATCCAAATTCTTCGATCGAGTCAACCATGACCGTCTGATCTCCCGACTTAGGAAAACGATATCAGACAAACGCATCCAGCGTCTTGTCGGTATCACTCTCCGCAGCGGGGTACTGATAGGCGGTCAGGTCGAGAGCACTCCGGAAGGAACAGTTCAAGGGAGCCCATTAAGTCCTCTCTTGAGCAATGTTGTTTTCGATGAACTGGATAAGGAACTGGAGAACCGAGGATTGGAGTTTTGCAGATTCGCCGATGATTGCCAGATCTTCGTCAGGACTTTCAAGAGTGCTAAGCGAGTAATGAGCAGCATCAGCCGTTTCATAGAAGGTAAATTAAAACTGGTGGTGAATCGTGAGAAGAGTCGAGTGGCTCACATTCACGAAGTCAAATTCCTTGGCATGTCTATCATTGACGGACAGATAGTGATATCCGGGAAGTCAATGAAGCGAGCCATGGGAAAGATCAAAGAGCTCACTCCCAGGGGGACGCATCACTCGTTGGAAAAGACAATCGGGGAGATAAACCGGTGGTATGTCGGGTGGTCAGGTTATCATTTGATGACCCAGTATCCTGCGCAGCTTCGAAAACTGGAAGCGCATATACGCAGAAGGCTTCGCTCCCGATTGATTAGCCAACAGAAAAGAAGACGTCACCTCTTTGCCAAACTTTGTAAACGAGGAGTCAGCAAGAAATCAGCCTTGATCGTATACTCCAATAAAGGGCGCTGGGCATTATCGAATACCTTCGCGATCAATAAAGTATTCAGTACGAGCTACTTTATTGACCACCTGGGGCTGAAGATACGCTCAGAGGAAAAGCATTCGCATTGGTTCAGTCCGGATCAGTATGTTCAGGTCACATGAGGAGCCGTGTACGGACCCGTACGCACGGTTCTGTGGGCAGACGGGAGCGGTAGCTCCCTCTGACCCGATA
>JANQGX010000067.1 GCA_028282885.1 SAR324 cluster bacterium | reverse complement strand
ATTCACCCGGAAGGATTTGGCCGATGTTTTATCCAAAATCAAAGACAAGCCAAGTTTGGCCGCTTAAAATACGTCACCGAATTTATGACCTAGAGCACTTAGCCTGCGCCAACCGGAATAGTGAAGGAATAGGAGACCTGATTTGCAGATTTGTTTTCAACCCATACCAACCCGCCATGCTGTTTGATGATCCTGCAGACAATTGCCATGTCAATATTGATCTTTGGCTGTTTAGGCTGGGAGATGAGAATGTTTATGTAACGCTCGAAATCCTGGAGCATCTCTTTCTGCGGGATTTCGGTCTGGTAGTGGGCAAATGTGAGCTTGGTGTACGAAAGATCGGTATTTTGACCGGATAAGCCGGATTCCAGGGAGACTGTTATCTCCTCTTCCTCGGAAGAACAGTCGACCGCATTTTCCATGAGTGTTCTCATTGCCCTGGCAATAAGATTCTGATCGCAAACCACCTGGTCGACGTCGTCAGCGATTTCAGATTTGAAGCGTAGTTTCTTGGTTTCAAATCGAGTGCGGAAGTCTTTTTCCAGGGAATGAATGATCAGGGCAAGACTGCAATTGTGCATTTGGAAAGCCATTTTACCGGCTTCCAGCTTGGAAAGATCCACGATTTTACTCAGCATGGCTTCCAGCTTTTTCCCGCTTTCTTCTATCCTTTTAAAATATTTAACGGTTTTACCCTTATCAATCTTTTCAATCTTCTCGATTCCGAAGCGTGAGTAACTGAGGATGGCGTGCAGAGGTGTCCTTAGATCATGCGACATATTAGCGATGAACTCGCTCTTTGCCTTGTTGGCTAAGTCGGCCTGGTTCTTTGCTTCTTCGAGTTCCCTGACCTTCTCTGCCAATTTATGTAATTCCAAATCTGAATTCTCCTCTGGCGGCATTTCCGACAGATTTGCCAGGGGTACCCTACTTTGAAACGCTTGCGATTTTACCATCAAATTTATCCGGAAAGAATTTTTGCCTGAACTTCTCTTTTCTTACCATCATTTCGTTGCGATTTGCAACGCTATGATGAAAACCTTTCGATATGTTATTTCACATCAAACTTAAATTTCGTCTGGATTTTTGATCCGATTCAGCAATCCAGCTATTAGAAGATCCCGGTTGATTCTCGGGATCATCCCTGTTTACTTATTGTTGATCGATCTCTATGATGAGATGATATCGATTCTACCTATCACTTTTTGGTTAACCTGTTCAACAATTCATTAATGGATTCTATAATATTTCTTATTCAATGCCCGGATCAGAAGGGATTGGTTTCCAATATCAGCAACTTTTTTTATGAGAGAGGCTTTAATGTCTTAGATTGTCAGGAGCATGTCGATGTCCTGGAAAATCAGTATTTCATGAGAATTCAACTGGATATGAGCGATCTGTCAAGCTCACGCAAACAGTTGGAGGATGAATTCGCTGATTTCGGCAAAAGGCTCAATCTCCAGTGGTCCGTTTACTACTCAAATCGTCTGACAAGAATAGCCCTGATGGTTACAAAGGCTCCTCATTGCCTGTATGATATCCTTGTCCGTCATGAACAGAATGAGTTAAAGTGTGAAATACCTATGATTATCAGCAATCATCCCACCCTGGAACCTATTGCTGACAAGTTTCGCATTCCGTTCTATTGCCTGCCTATCAAAGACAAAAACGATAGAGAACGACAGGAAAAAGAGATTCGTAACCTTCTGAATAAACAGCACATCGATCTGATTGTGTTAGCCCGCTATATGCAGATTCTTTCGCAATCCTTTACCGAGGATTATTTTGGGAGAATCATCAATATCCATCATGCTTTTTTACCTGCTTTCAAGGGCGCCAATCCCTATAAAAATGCTTACAATCGAGGCGTAAAAATGATCGGTGCCACTGCACATTATGCAACAGCCGAGTTGGATGCCGGTCCCATAATCGAACAGGATGTGCAGCGGGTCACCCACAAGAACACTCCGGAAATGCTGGCCCAGATTGGGGCTGATATTGAACGGATTGTACTGGCAAGGGCGGTTAAAGCCCAACTGGAAAGGCGGATCATCGTACACGGCAACAAGACCATTCTCTTTACCTGACAGGCGAAACCAATGGCACTTGAATGCGATTTTATTCCAGTATCCGAAGAACACCTTCGCAAAGAGAAGGCTAAGGCCAGAGATCTAAGGCAAAGCCAATGGTGGAAGAACCTGCGAGGCCGCGGTCAATGTCATTATTGTAAAGGCCGCTTTCCCGCCAAAACCCTCACCATGGATCACGTTATTCCTATCAGTCGCGGGGGAAAATCAGTCAAGTCAAATATCGTCGCCTGCTGCAAAGAGTGTAACAACAAAAAGAAATATCTGCTTCCGGTAGAGTGGGACGAATACTTATCGGGGAAACTTTAGGGTTAGGGATTAACCTGCGCCTATGAATGAAATCATTCTAAAAAACGCGAATCTTTTTTTTTCCGATCGACAAGAAGTACAGGAAAGGCAGCATCAAACCACCCCAAAATCCCAAAAGACCATCTGGCAATTAATAGAGCAAACCCCGGCCATCCCCAAAGAGTCGGTTGATCAGTATTTGTCTGGAGGCAAAGGCATAGATTCCAACTCGGAAACCCTGCTGACCATCCGAAAATCGCTTCACAAAATACGAAACACCATCAATCAGTTTACTCCTGAGAAACGATTTTTTATCACTGAAACCATTGATTTTTTAAATTCTCCCACCCAGGCTGGTAAAGTAATACCCGCATTGCTTAATCTGGACCGGTCCGAATATCGTTACCAACTGCTGCATTTCATCTATTCAACCTTTGCCAGACTCAACAACAATGTCGAAACCATTATCTCCACTCCGGAACTCTTTACTGAAGAATCTCTGCACGTGGAGCGCGGTGGTTTATATTCACTCTCAATGGATGTCGCCAGATCCGTTTCGGGACTGTTTGCAGAAGAGTTTTTGTCCAAGTTCGCTGAAAGCGGCTCCGAAGTTGCCAGGGTGAAGGAGATATTCGGATCCTACACAATCAAGGGGAAAGGCAGATCAGTAGCGGCCTTACATCAATTGAGCGAAGGATTCATTTCCCAACCCCAACTTCTGAGGGATTCTATTCTTGAATTTGTATCCCGGATTCAAACTCACAGCCTGCTTTATCTTTATGCACGAAAACGGCACGCCTACTATAAGCGCTTCATGATGTCCGTTACCGTGGGAACCAAAATCTCTGATCCGTTTGCATCCAGCCTGGTCCTGGCTGGTTGTCTCCTGACCAATAGGCAACTGGCCCCGAATCAAGCCCTCATTTCTGCATTGGCAGACAGCAGCAAGTTTCAATTACCAGAGACCAACGAGGCCCTTGGGCTGTTTGCCGATCAACTAACCCCTTCAACTCAATATGATATCATTAACGATTTCAAACAATCAGCGACAAACGTTGTTACAGGGAAAAAACTGAAGCTGGAAAGGAAAAAGGGTGAAGAGGATCGATCCGGTTTTAAACTTACCAAAGTGAAGGACTTAATCAAACAGCGTCTTAAAACCTGAAGCCGACCTGAAGGATGGGTACCCGAATATCTGCCTGGGATTCTTTAAACTCCGCATGATTGAGAATGGTGTATGAGACGATGATATCCCACCAGGCATGAACAGCAATAGCGGTGATCAGGTCAAATTCTTCCAAACTCGGTTGATAAACATAGCCTTCATATAGCCCGAACAGAAAGGCCGTTCCCGGGCTGGCAGTAAATCCGGCTCCTGAATGGGCCGCAGCAAAAACAATAGACGCCCCCACTACAGCCAGATGCCGACTTGCACCGGGAGAAAAATCCCAACTGTCCCTGAAGGACTCAAAAAAATAGTGTTGAACCACCCCGCGGAAAAACATCTCTTCTCCGACACCAACCATATAGTATTCGGAGAAACTGTCCCTGTTCAAATCATCCCTGGTAAGACCTCTTTCCAGATAGTATTCAACCTGGGAATGTTCATCGAAAACCGCCCAATTACTGAGGGCAACCACAACAGGTAGCCAGAACTGCCATTTGGCATAAAAATGATCAAATCGAAACGGGGAAAGCATCAGGGAGTAGGTTTCGGTGTTATCCTGGCAACTGAACTGATACAAATCTCCCCAGGTAATAAAAAGCAGGTTCTGGTTCAGGTTGGCAAAATACTGGGCTTCCCAGGTCTCCTTGGTTAAAGTGACCCTCGTTTCACTCTTCCCGCTTGCCGAATTGTCGGCATCCGTCGAGTCGTATATCTCATCATAATCGTCCTGATAATATTCCGAAGATACAGCTTCATTATATCGATAAGCCGAATAGTAACGGGATACTCCGAAAACCGCTGCCTTGTCCCACTGCCGGGTAATAGCGTAACCCAATCCGGGAACAAACAATTCCGCTGCCGCTGCACCAAAACAACCACCTTTGGAGATCGCAAACACAGGCGATTTCCATGAGAGGGTGATGCAAATTACGATCATGGGGAATGAAAGCTGTTTTATGATCAACCGGGTCGGAGAAATGTTAGAGAAATTCATATACGCGGTACCTATTAAAGATCAGGATGGCTACTCGCTTTCGCATAATGCGCAGATAATTTTGGATACGATATTCCACATTTTCAGGGATCCGGTATCAATTGTGATATCTGCCTGCATATAGAGATGCTTGCGTTGATTATATAGGTCTGTCACTGTTTTGAGGGGGTTATCGGTCAGGATCAGGGGACGTTTTTGGTTCCTGGTTACACGTTCAAAGATCTCTTCAAAATTCGCCTTGAGATGGACACTCTTTCCAATTTCCCTGATGAGATCCATGTTTCCCGGCGTGACCAGAATCCCTCCCCCGGTTGCGACAACAGTGTTCTCAACCTTGACAAGACGTCTGAGCATGGATGTTTCCAATTGCCGAAAACAGTCTGCTCCCTTTGTCTCAAACAACTCGGAAATCCTGCAATTCTGTTCGCGTTCGATATAATGATCAGTGTCCACAAAGTGATATCCCAAACGAACTGCCAGTTTCCTTCCGATCGTGGTTTTACCGGTTCCCATAAAGCCGACTAGAACGATATTCACTCAGAACCCCTCCTCTTTCTGCAACATGTCCTGATCGATCGAGATTGTGGCGTCCTCCCTCAATTTTTCCATCCATCGGGTATAATACTGATCCCACTTCTGTTCGATCAGAATTTGCTTGATCCTGGGTCTGGCTTCATTGAGACTGATTTTCTTGGCACGGCGATACTGTTCCAGTTTTAACACATGGAAACCGTCTTGGGAGCGAACCACTTCAGTATATCTTGGTTTGAACTTATTGAATTTTTTCCCGAATACTACATTTTCCATCTCTTCCGGAAGTTCGCCTTTGGTGATAAATCCCAGGTCACCATCAACGATCTTGTCAGGTGAAATGGAATGGTGGCGAATCAACTCCTTAAAATCCTTACCCCTCAACAGTTGAGAATGGATTGCAGTCGCCTCCTCTTCTGTGGAAAGCGTGATATTTCTGACTTTCAACGCCTGCGGTGCTACAAATTGATTGCCGTTTTCCTGATAGTAGGAGCTGATCTCTCTTTTGGTAATGGGAATCTTTTTAATCACTTCTTCACGAATCAGTTTTTCCCTGACCAGATACTGGCGAAGACTTGACTTCCACTCTTCTTCACTCATACCGGCAGCTTTGAAGTGGGATTCCAGATTAACCTCTGAATATGAGGACATGGATTCGGCCATAATCGAATCCAATTCTTCTTCTGACACCTGGATTCCTTTCCTGGATGCTTCCTGGTTAATCAGCTCTTCATCAATAAGCTGGTTCATGACAATATTTTTGATCTCTCCCAATTGCTCTTCATCGGTCTGGATAAGGTCGCTGTAATACTGGAGAAATCCATGGAGCTTTGTCTGGAATACTGCGAGGGTGATTTTTTTATTATTGATAACCGCGATGGTCTCCTCTTCGGGAATAATCGCTTCCCGGCGATCGTTTCCGGGCTCACAGGAAGACAGAATAAGTGTTAGGAGAACAAGGACGAGAAACAGTGATTTGGGATGCAATTTACGACTCGTAACCATTTTAAATGCTATAAAACCGCTTTCCTGAATGATTGCAGAAATCTGATGATTTCTTGGGGATCCCCGGCTTTGGAAGCAACCGCCAATCGATTGTCAGGCAACAGCCGAGCTTGGTTCCCGGGTTCTGCAAGATAAGCGAGGAGTTTTTGTGGCTCCGGCTTGAATTCATCGGTAAAGGAGATCTCAAGCTCGTCATAAGTCTGACTGATCTGAGAGGCACATAATTCTGTAGCAAGGAATTTTATCTGCATCTTGTGGAAAAGACAAACGGTTTCTTCGGGCATTCTGCCATAACGGTCCTCCAATGCTCCTCTGATATCCCACAATTCCTCTTCGGTCTGACAGGCAGAGATCATTTTGTAGGCATCCAACCTCTGATTCATGCTTTCGACATAAGTTTCGGGAATATTTGCCTCCTGCAACAGATTCAGCTTGATATCCTTTTCCGGTTCAACTTTTCTGGCTTCGCCCTGCTTTATTTTGGATACCGCTTCTTCGATCATGGCAGTGTACATTTCAAATCCCACTGCCGCGATATGACCGGATTGCTGGGGCCCCAGCACATTACCTGCACCGCGAAGTTCAAGATCATAGTTCGCAATTTTGAAACCCGCGCCCAGATGATTCAGTTCCTGCAAAATCGCCAATCGTTTGCGAGCGGTTTCCGTGAGAACCTTCTCCCTGGGAGTCATCAGATAAGCATAAGCCTGGAGGCTGCTTCGACCAACACGACCGCGTAATTGATATAGCTGGGAAAGACCAAATTGGTCCGCATTGTTGACAACAATGGTATTGACATTCGGTATATCGAGACCGGACTCCACAATGGTTGTGGCCAGCAACAGATCATATTCCTGCTGTATGAAATCGAACATCACTTTTTCCAGTTCCCTTTCCGCCATCTGCCCATGGGCAATAGCTATTCGGACGTTGGGTAAGACGCGACTCAGGTATTCACCGACCTGGTAAATAGATTCCACCCGGTTGTGAATGAAAAAGACCTGCCCTTTACGACGGATCTCACGATGTACTGCCTCCTGAATAACATAATCGTTGAACTTCATCAGCCGGGTTCGAATCGCCCTGCGATCCATTGGTGGCGTATTGATCACGGAGATATCCCGAATTCCGACAAAGGACATGTGCAGGGTTCTGGGAATAGGCGTGGCAGTCAGGGTAAGCGTGTCCACTGTTGTGCGGTACTTTTTTATCGTCTCTTTGTGTTTGACCCCGAATCTCTGTTCCTCATCAATCACCAGCAACCCAAGCTTGTGGAAGATCACATCTTTCGAGAGCATTCGATGCGTTCCAATCACGATATCGACGGATCCTTTTTTAAGGCCGGCCAGGGTTTCCCGAATCTGTCGTGGCGTCTGAAAACGGCTGAGTAGACCAATGCTTACAGGCAATTCCGACATTCTCTCTCTAAAAGAATCGTAATGTTGCTGTGCCAGGATGGTCGTTGGCACAAGTATTCCAACCTGGTATCCATCGATAATCGCCTTGTAGGCGGCTCTCAAAGCAACTTCGGTCTTGCCGAATCCCACATCACCGCAAACCAGGCGATCCATGGGATTTTCTTTTTCCATGTCCTGAAGCACATCGCGAATCGCCTTCTCCTGATCGTCAGTCTCCTGATAGGGGAAACTGAGGGTAAACTCGTTCATCAACGTTGAATCCGGTGAAAAAGCAACCCCTTTCTTCGCCAGGCGCATGGCGCTGATTTTGACAAGCTCTTCAGCCATATCATCGATTTCCGAGCGAACCTTGGATTTCGTCTTGACCCAGGCTTTACTACCCAATTTGTTGATTTTCGGCTGCCCCGCATCCCCACCGGTGTATTTCTGCACCAGATGAAACTTGTCTACCGGCACGTAAACCTTGTCACCACCATGATATACAATCACCAGGTAATCCGATTCATTTTCACCGGCATTGATCCTTTTCAAGCCCTCGTATTTTCCGATGCCATACTCCACATGAACCACATAATCGCCAACATTGAGATCCGCCAACGACGAAAATACCTGTTTGATATCGGATCGTTTCAACCGTCCCTGTCGTTTGCGAAGACCGAATATCTCTTCGTCGGATATCAACACAAGCCTGGTGTTTCCGGAAGAATCAATCCATCGAAATCCGCTCCTGATCGGAGTGGTAGTTATCACAAAGGAAGATGAGGTGGAGGAGAAATCAGACAGGATAAAATCCGTGTGCTGTTGCGAAGCGGAACCCGTCAGTATCGGAACGGAAAGTTCTATCTCTTCAAGCATCTGTCGAATCCGGTCAGCCCTGGATTCGGAATCAACAGAAATGGCTACCTTCGCTCCATCCTGATTCCAGGTTTTCAACTGGCGAAGAATATTCTGCACAGCACTTTGATCCATGGTATCTGAATCCATGGCCAGGGATCTGACGGCGGTATTATCTACAGTTGAGAGATTGAGCAGCTCCCGATTTTCTTCAAGATTCAATTCCTGGATATCCACCGTGGCATGGTCGTCCAGAACTCCTTTGAGTTGGGCCCTGGTCATGAAGAGCATATCCGGATCAAGTGTCGGATTCCCCTCCTGCCGCGAGTAGTTGTACTCGTTCAGGATCTCTTCAAAGTAATTTGCCGCCCGGTTATCTATGGACTCCCGATTCAGGGAAACGACCAACGGAGATTCCGGAAAGTAATCCGGGAGAATGGCAGTGGATTCGTAAAACAAGGGTAACAGGTTTTCCATACCGGAAAATACCGTCTGTTCCCGAATCTGCTCCACAATATAATTGTAGGTTTGCGGAACCGTATTGGTTTTATAGTCGATCAATCGATCAACGATTTTGGCAGAGCTGTCCGGCCTGTACAGGGTCTCCTGTGCCGGATAAATGGTGACGGAATCAACCGGATCGTGCGAACGCTGACTTTCGACATCGAACTTACGTATTCCTTCCAGAAGATCATCAAAAAAGTCGAGACGTACCGGACCTGTCTCCGTAACAGGGAATATGTCAATAATCTCTCCCCTGACCGAGAACTCTCCCTTCTCCTCAACCATTTCGACTCGTATGAGCCCACTACCTGACAATTGACGGAGAAGCTCTTCCCGACGATACGATTCGCCTGATTTCAGCACAAAACTGTGAGCCAGAAATTCGGATGCAGGCATGATATATTGCATCAATGCGTTCGGGGTGGTGACAACGACCGTACATCTTTTCTGAAGAATATCCGAAAGGGTTTCGAAGCGCACAGCCAGCACCTCCTTTCCGGGAGACTGGTTATCGTACGGTATGGTATCCCACTGGGGAAAGAAACCAATACTGGCCGAATCCATAAAAAAAGAAAGATCCTGTCGCGTCGCTTCAGCGATTTCATAAGACTCCGCCAGGACTAGAATCGGTCTTTTTGTGCTCCTGGAAAGTTGCGAAATAAAAAGCGGTCCGGCTGATCCGGCAAGAGATGAAAGTGTGACATGTTTTTGCCTCCCCTCCAAAACCTCCCTGACGACATTCTCTATTTTGGTTTGAAATGTGAGAGGTTTGTTATTCCGGCTCATTTGCATTGACTGTGGAAAGGTTGTGAGATTATAATGAACAATTAAGCTTTTTTTTAATGACTTGGTATCAGGGCTTGGGAAGAGAGCAGGATAAGCATCAGTTTCGGCACAGAGTTAACATGAGGGAGCTGACGTCGTTGGTCAACAGGAAGTTGTCACGACATTTATTTTTACATGCTAAGAGCGAAGGTTGTAAAGGAGGATTTCATGGAAAAGAGCAGATTGATTGAGAAGGGACTGACATTTGACGACTTATTGCTTCTGCCAGGTAAATCCGATTTCCTGCCCTCCGAAGTTGAAACCGCTACACAATTGACCGAAGGGATCAGACTGGAAACACCGCTGATTAGTGCGGCTATGGATACAGTTACCGAATCGAGACTGGCCATCGCCATGGCCCAGGAAGGTGGACTGGGAATCATCCATAAAAACATGTCTCCCGAAGATCAGGCAAAAAACGTTGACAAGGTCAAACGCTCAGAAAGCGGTCTGATTTCAGACCCGATAACGGTAAAACCGGACGATACGGTTGAATGGGCCCTGCGACAGATGAAGAAATATGATATCTCGGGACTGCCGGTAACCGAGGGGAAAACACTGGTTGGCATCGTCACCAATCGGGATCTTAGGTTTGAAACCAATTTCGATCAGCCAATCTCCAATATAATGACAAAGGGGCGGGACAAGCTGGTCACTTTCAAAAACAAAATCAGCCCTGAAGACGCCAAACGATTGCTGCATCAGCACAGAATAGAAAAACTGCTGCGCATTAACGACGACTATGAACTGACCGGTCTGATGACAATTAAAGACATTGAGAAAAAACAGCGCTATCCCAAGGCCAGCCAGGACAGTTCCGGCAGGCTTTTAGTCGGGGCAGCAGTCGGCGTGGGTGCTGATCTTGAAGAAAGAGCCGAAAGACTGGTCGGAGCAGGAGTTGATGTAATGGTAGTGGATACCGCTCATGGTCACTCCGTCAATGTCATCAAAACCGTGAAAAAGCTTAAATCCGATTATCCGGACCTGGCACTGGTCGCAGGAAACGTTGGCACGGCCGAGGCGACTGAAGAGTTGATCAAGGCAGGTGCGAACGCTGTTAAAGTAGGTATAGGCCCCGGTTCCATTTGTACAACCCGAGTGGTATCCGGGGTTGGCGTCCCACAGATGACTGCTGTTTTTAACTGTTCGGAAGCAGCCCGCAAATACAATATCCCCATCATTGCTGATGGCGGGATCAAATTCTCCGGCGATATCGTCAAGGCGATTGCCGGCGGCGCCTCAGTGGTCATGCTGGGCAGTATTCTGGCAGGAACAACAGAAAGCCCGGGACAGGTTATCCTGTTCCAGGGAAGACGTTACAAGCAATATCGAGGTATGGGTTCTATTGGTGCCATGAAAAAAGGCAGCAAGGATCGGTATTTTCAGGAAGATCAGGAGGAATCAAAACTGGTTCCCGAAGGTATAGAGGGAAGAGTGCCCTATAAGGGGCCGGTACAGGAAACCATTTACCAACTGGTTGGTGGTCTATGTTCCGGAATGGGTTACACTGGCTGCAAGACTCTAGGTGAGCTACAAACAAACTCTACTTTTATTCAGATCTCACCTGCAGGATTAACCGAAAGCCATGTACACGATGTTTACATTACAGAAGAAGCGCCCAACTACAAAACCTTATAGACGAACCCAGCCAGGCGGAATTCCCGACATTAAAAGGCGCATATGTGTCTGTTTTATCTGCCTTGCCTTCCTGGCTTGTTTCACCCTCCAAGCCTCTGCCGCAGATTCCCTGAAGCTCGGACTTTCCAAACTTACAAATGGTGGAGCTGTATTACTGAACGATGAATCAGGTAATCAACTATTCGCATTGAATCCGGACAAGAAGCTGATTCCGGCATCGCTAATCAAGTTCATAACCGCACTTGCGGCAATCGACTTGCTCGGCAGGGACTTCCGGTTCCGGACCGAGTTTTACACCGACCAAAAGGGTACCCTGGGAATCAAAGGCTGGGGCGACCCCTTCCTTGTTTCCGAGGAGATTGAAACGATAGTTTCCGGACTGAAAGACAAGGGAGTATTATCAGTCAGACAGATCCGAACAGACACCTCTGCTTTCTCTCCGGAGATACAAATCCCCGGAGTCAGCCGGTCATTAAATCCTTATGATGCTTTAAACGGCTCCCTGGTGGTGAATTTCAACACCCTTTTCCTGGGAAAAACCGAGGAAGGTGTGGTCTATTCCGCCGAAGAGCATACACCCCTGACCCCCCTTGCCAAAAACAAAGGGCAGATTATCAAACCAGGAACAGAGGAGCGTATCAGCCTGGCCGACGATAAGGTGGAGAGTCTGTCTTACGTCGGTGAACTCTTCATCACATTCATGAAGCAGGCCGGGATCGAAGTTCAGCTTCGGGAAATCGATCACAAACCAATAGAATCTCGTTGGACGCTGCTCCTTCGTCACCCGAACAGCAGGAACCTGGACTTCATCCTGGAAGGATTAATGAAATATTCCAATAACTTTATCGCAAATCAGATTTTTCTGGTGATGGGAGCAGAAAAGCTTGGCTACCCGGCCACCATGGAAAAATCAAGGGAAGTCATGAACCGGTATCTTGAGGAGAAATGGCAGTTTGACATGATGAAAACGGTTATTGAGGAAGCCTCCGGCATTTCCAGACAAAACCTGATGTCAGCACGCCAGCTAATGAAGGTTCTGGAAAGTTTCAGACCCTACCATGAATTAGTCTCCTTAAAAGACGGTGTCAGGCTCAAATCGGGAACCCTAACCGATGTTTACAACTATGCAGGTTATCTTGAGACGGACAACGGGTTGAGACCTTTTGTGATCATGACCCATCAACGGTCCAATCACAGGAATAGGCTGCTGAAGATGCTGAGAAAACTCAGCGAATCTTTAAATACAGGATCCTTCAGGGTACATGAAGATGGATCCGCAGTTCCGCCAACAAATCAGCCAACAGAGGAAATATGAGTGACATAGTAAAGATATTTGATACGACTTTGAGAGACGGCGAGCAATCACCAGGATGTTCCATGAATACCGAGGAGAAGCTGATCATGGCAAGGCAACTGCAAAAACTAGGTGTGGATTACATCGAAGCGGGCTTCCCTGCCTCATCACCCGGAGATTTTGATGCAGTCCAGAAAATCGGAAATGAATTGAAAGGCCCCAAGGTCTTGGCCTTGTGCAGGGCAGATGACGAGGATATAGAAGCCGGGATCAACTCGCTGAAGGGAACCCACAATTGGGGGATACATACCTTTATTGCCACGAGTGATCTTCATTTGGAAAGCAAGCTCAATATCGACCGCAAAACCGCTATCAAGAAGGCTGTCAAGGCCATCACCAGGGCCAGGAAGTTCACTGATCACGTGGAATTCAGCGCTGAAGATGCAACCCGCTCTGATCCGGTATTTTTAGCTGAAATTCTATCCGCCGCTATCAAAGCCGGGGCAAACGTGCTCAATGTTCCTGATACCGTCGGTTATATCACTCCACAGGAGTTTTATCAGCTAATTATACGGCTGATGAATGATGTCAAGAACGCCGACAAAGCTGTGTTCTCGGTCCACTGCCACAACGATCTCGGGCTGGCTGTCGCAAATTCGTTAATTGCTGTTGAAGCAGGGGCCAGACAGGTGGAGTGCACTGTAAACGGCATCGGAGAACGGGCGGGCAATGCCTCCATGGAGGAAATCGTTATGGCTCTGACCGTGCGCAACCAGCACTATAAGGTCAGTACGGATATCGACACCAAACAGATTTTCAAATCCAGCCGGTTACTGACCAAGTTAACCGGGACCGTTATCCAGGCCAACAAGGCAGTCGTCGGTGCCAACGCCTTTGCTCATGAAGCAGGTATTCATCAAGCCGGGGTGATTAAAAACCCACTCACCTACGAAATCATGAAGCCGGAACTGGTGGGCGCTTCCATTAACCAGCTTGTTCTTGGCAAGCATTCGGGAAGGGCTGCCCTGAATGGCAGGATTAATACCTTGGGATACGATGTCACCGATGATGAGCTGAAGAAAATTTTTAAACGGTTCAAAAAACTGGCTGACAAGAAAAAGATCGTCTATGACGAGGATCTGGAAGTGTTGGTGATGGAGGAGCGTTCAACGGGCATCGAGAAGTACAAATTGATGAGCGTTAATGTGACTTCAGGAACTGAAACCATCCCGACAGCTACGGTCGTTATGGAGATCGATGGCAAATCCATGCCGGCCAAGGCTTCCCTGGGAGATGGTCCGGTCGATGCGGCCCTAAATACCATACGTGAAATTGTCGGTATTCCCTGCGTTCTAACTTCATTCGTAATCAAAGCAGCAACAGGTGGAACCGATGCCCAAGGTGTCGTTACCGTTTCAATAGAATGGGAGGGCATTAAGGCCACGGGAAGAGGTTCACACACCGACATTGTCATTGCCTCTGCAAGGGCTTTTGTTAACGCTCTCAACAGGCTGGACCTGTTCCTCAAGTCCAGATCGGTCACGGCAGATGAAATGGAGGAGTTGCAGGGGATTTGATCCTGTACCGGAGTATCACGGTTACCCGTCATAACAGATGACTAAAGCCATAACCCTTGCAATGTCTTCCCTTTTCCGGGTGGCCGTGATATAATCGAAAAAGAAGATAACAACAGATAAAAACCGACCATTGACGTTGAATACTTCCACACTATCCTTAAGAGAAACAGATCCGGAACCCGCAACAGAGGATAACCGACATGCTTGATTCAACATATGATGATAAGGAAATCATAGACATACCCATGTTACCCATGCGGAATATCGTCGTATTCCCGTATATGACCATACCGTTCTTTATTGGACGACAGCAGTCTATCGAAGCGCTTGAAGAAGCTTTGGCCGGGGACAGAAAGATATTCGTTGTTTGTCAGAAAGATCCACATGTGGAGATCCCGGCAGAGAACGATCTGTATGAAATGGGCACCATCGGTAACATACTGCAGATCATGCGGTTGCCTAAGGGGACCATAAAAGTCCTGTTTGAGGGGAAAGAGAGGGGACGGCGACTAAAGGTCGATCTTGAATCCACCGCCTATCATGCAGAGGTCGAGGTACTTCCTACTGTAGAGGATTATGATCCCGAATTGATTGCGCTGACCAAAACCGTTAAGGCCGAGTTCAAGAATTTTCTGAAGAAAGTGAATCGCAGTTCCGAATCGCTTGATAAGATAATATCGGGTGACTACTCTCCCGGTGAAATCGCCGACATGATCATCCCTCTGCTCTCCATGGAAATCGAAAAGCAGCAGGAGTTACTGATGACCATGGACAGCAAATATCGGTTGGAGAAGGTCTATTCCAGGATGTTGGAGGAGGAGGAACACAAAAAAATAGAGCAACGCCTGAAAGAACGGGTTCAGGGACAGATCGGGAAAACCCAGAAAGAGTATTATCTGAACGAACAGATGAAAGCCATCCAAAAAGAGCTTGGAGCGGACGATCTGAAAGAGGAAATTGATGAGTTCGAACAGAAAGCCAAAGAGAGCGGAATGACAGATGCTGCCTTTGAAGTGGTGCAAAAAGAACTCAAAAAACTGAAGATGATGCCGCCGACCTCTTCCGAAGCCAACATTGTCCGAAACTACATTGATTGGCTGGTGCAGGTCCCATGGAAAGCCAACACCGATGATAACTTGGATCTGGAGAATGCTCAAAATGTTCTCGATGCCGATCATTATGGGCTGGAGAAGGTGAAAGAGAGAATCATCGAGTATATCGCCGTAGCCAATTTGGTTGGTAATCTTCGCGGACCCATCATCTGTCTTGTTGGGCCTCCGGGAGTCGGAAAGTCTTCCTTGGCCCGGTCCATCGCCAGATCGATAGACAGGAAATTTGTTAGAATGAGCCTGGGTGGAGTCAGGGATGAAGCCGAAATCAGGGGCCACAGGCGAACCTACATTGGTGCTCTACCCGGTAAAATCCTGCAATCAATGAAAAAAGCAAAGACCAATAACCCGGTTCTTTTGCTGGATGAAATTGACAAGATGGCACAGAGTCACATGGGTGATCCTGCATCGGCGCTTCTGGAGGTTTTGGATCCGGAACAGAACAATACCTTTATGGACCACTATCTGGAAGTCGAATATGACCTTTCCAATGTCATGTTTATCTGCACCGCCAACATCAAGCAGGATATCCCCCTTCCCCTCATAGACCGCATGGAGATCATCAATCTCTCCGGTTACTCGGAATTCGAAAAAGAGCATATCGCCTTGAAGTACTTGGTTCCCAAGCAAATGGAGGAGAACGGACTGAAAGAAGAACATGTTGAATTCAACCGGGACGGTATTCTGGAGATTGTCCGCAGTTATACCCGGGAAGCAGGTGTTCGAACCCTCGAAAGAACCATAGCCAAGGTCTGTCGAAAAGCTGTAACGGCTATCGTCAAGGAGAAACCTTCCGATGCCATTACCATGACACCGGAAAAGGTTATCGAATACCTTGGGGTGAAACCCTACAAATATGGAGAGGTAGAAGGCGGCAACGAGGTCGGTATTGTGAACGGCCTGGCCTGGACCTCATTTGGTGGCGAAATATTGACGATTGAGGTCAACACCATGAAAGGTTCCGGAAAAATCACCCTGACCGGGAAGCTGGGAGAGGTGATGAAAGAGTCAGCACAGGCGGCCCACAGCTTCGTTCGATCCAATGCAAATGGTTTGGGAATTTACTCAAAGGTGTTTGCGGATCTGGATATACACGTTCATATTCCTGAAGGAGCAACACCAAAAGACGGCCCGTCGGCCGGTGTTGCCATGACTGTTGCCATTGTTTCAGCATTAACCGGAATTCCCATTCGCAAGGACAGCGCCCTGACAGGTGAAATAACCCTTCGTGGCAAAATTCTACCGATCGGAGGACTAAAAGAGAAACTGCTTGCTGCCAAGCGCGCCTGCATACCTACTGTCATCATCCCCGATGAGAATGAGAAGGATCTGGTGGAAATCCCCGATGAGATCAAAGAAGGTTTGACCATCCACACGTTGAAAAGGGTAACGGAGGTCATTGAGTTGTTGCTGGAGAGAATTCCTCAACCGGTGAATGACAAGGATCTCGAAGACGAATTACCGGACGGCGGAAAAGAGGTTATTCAGAACAATTCGGTTGGTGACTTCACACAAAGCGAAACCAGAATCTCCCACAATTAAGAGTTGAAGGACAGGATTCGGATTATTGCCGTTGTTGGTCCGACAGCGGCAGGAAAAACCGAAATCGGGATCACCTTTGCCCATGAAGCAGATGGTGAAGTGATCTCCGTCGACTCCATGCAGATCTATCGCTGGATGGATATCGGAACTGCCAAACCTTCCCCTGAAATATTGGCCAAAACCCCACACCATTTGATCGACATACTCAATCCTGATCAGGAATACAATGCCGGTAAATTCGCAGAGGATGCCGACGGGATTATCAATGAGTTGCATCATCAGAAAAAAGCAGCCATTCTTGTCGGCGGGACAGGGCTTTATCTCAAAGCACTCATCAAAGGGATTATAGAGGTTCCGGAGGTCTCGCCGGAAATCAGAGAAGACGTAAGATACCTGGCTGCTGAAAAAGGAGTCGGTGAATGCTATCGAATACTTGGAGAACTAGACCCCAAAAGCGCTCATAAACTGCATCCACATGATATTTCCAGAATTTCCCGCGCATTGGAGATCGTTCTGGAAACCGGCAACAGTATTCAAGATTACCAGCAGCAGCATGGTTTTCGGGAAGAACGTTATGATGTTCTCTATTTGGGAGCAAAATGGCCCCGTAATGTCCTTTACGATAGAATCGATAAAAGGGTTTATCAGATGATGGACCAAGGATTGGTTGACGAGACCCAAAAGCTGCTGGATATGGGTTACGACGAAACGCTGTCTTCAATGAACTCAATCGGCTATAAGCAATCGCTGTCTTATATCAGGGGTGATATGACAAAGGATGAAATGATTGCGGACATCCAGCAGAAGAGCCGCAGATATGCAAAGAAGCAGCTCACCTGGTACAAAAATGATGACTCCGTTCACTGGCTGGAGCAGGCAAAAATTGAGAATCGCAATTTAAAATTGGTGAAAGAATTTCTCAACCAATCCTGATTTTCAGTTCTGAAGACGACCCAAGCATGAATCGCTCTGTCAAAGATAAATATCGACCAAACCGCCGGCTGCATTACCTGCGTATGCCGGACGAAAAACTGCTTTCGGCATGCAGGGTCGATATCTACAAAGCAACCGGGAAAGGAGGACAAAAGAAGAACAAGACATCCAACGCTGTGCGTCTTACCCTATTGCACCTGTCCGTTACTGAATCCAAATCGAGATCAAAAGCGGAGAACGTTCGCAATGCTTTAAAAAAGCTGCGTTTAAGTATTGCAACAGATTATGCGGACGTAACAAATGAGCAAGATCATACCACCCCACTACCACAAGAACTGGAGGCCTATTTCAGTTCCGATAAGATCAGGATCAGCCAAAAGAATTCAGTTTATCCTCTATTTGTAGCTTTTCTGTTTGATGCTTATGCCCGACACAAAGGAGACTGGTCTGCAATGAGTGGTGATTTAGGTTTTACTGCCTCACAGCTCAGGAAATTTTTTGAAAAGACTCCGGAGTTAAACCGAGCGGCAATTGGCTTGAAACAGTTTATCGGGATGGAGGGTTAGGCGGGTTTGCCGGTCAATTTCTGTTTCATCGGCATCTTAACCGGTTCCAGTTTATCGATATTAAAAAATCCGGTTGGATAAAACTCCTTACTTAATTCGCGGATCTTTCCTTCGTCAAGAGTTCGGGTTTCGATGTAGATTTCCGGATTGAGATTTTGCTCCTTGATGAAATTCTTAATCTCAATCATCTGGTTCAACTGTATCTCTTTGGTAGCCCCGGGAAAAAACACCACTGCCCGCTTGGATCTCAACATTTTTATCAGGTCCCTTGCCTTTCTTATTTCCAGCAGGAGGTTGGTCTTCCCTTTGGGCGCATCATCTCCAAGAAAGGAGATATAGAAATAGATGTCCTTGGAACGCTCCGGATGGCTTCTTTTCCACTCCGCATGAAGTATGGCGATGACACTGTTTTTATACTCATGTTTCGTCACAAGGCGGTTTAGTTTTAGACTGAGATCCATCAAAGTCTTGATCACCTTTTCACTCATGGCATGCAGTGGCAGGGAGATCAGATCGCCTATCCTGCCTGCAATACTTGAATAACTTAACCACTCCTTTGACTTTTTCATGGAATTGGAGAACCGGGACAACAGGAGCTTAACTTCCTCGACCGTCTCTTTCCTCGATTCGATGCTTTCGATCACCGAGTTATAATAGATGACAGATTGAACCAATTCTCCAAATGACTGATTCTGAATTATCTTACTGGAGTCTCGTGCGGCTGCTGGGCTGTTGTACTGGTAGATTTTATTAAGATTGATGTCTCTAACGCTGCCGATAGCCAGTTTATCCACATCCGGCATCTTAAACTTAAGAAATCGGGGATCCCTGTTAACAAGCTTCTGTTTAAGAATAACGCGATGGAGATGCCGATCCATGAAAACAATCGTCAGAAGTTTGATATATTCAAGGGAAACCTTGTGGTATTCCCCAATTATTCGCATTGCCTGGATCAAGCCTTGCTGTTTTTCCGTTTTGGTCTCCTGCAGTAACTTGGAAAAAGCGGTCGCAAATCGATGGGATAGTTCCCTGTCCTCACCCAATTGATTGACTGTAATGGTATGGATTCTTGCCTGGATGATCAGTTTTCCGGTCGGTATATCGAAGGTATTACCCAGGAACAACAGATTGTGGTACTTCAACGGCAACTGCAGAATGATCTTTTTATTGTTGGCTTTTTCTACAACTTCAGTCCTGATCTCCGCACACGCCAGCTTAACCAGCTCTGACAATTCTTCATAAAGAAAGGTTTCCCGAACATGATTCCTGAAGGAGGCGGATCGCAGGTTATATTTTCCTTTGGATACATAATCCTGAAAAATGGGAAACGGACTGAACTCACTGTTTTGGCTGCTGCCCTTGGTGATCTTGTTGAAAAACATCAAGACGGCATTTCGTTTTGTCACATACTCTTTTTCAAAATCCTCATTGCTCATCGTCGGAGAAAGCGTTGTCAAAGCATTCCCGGTCAATACACCTGCTGTCAGCGCGGGATCAAACTCGCTTTCGATCTCATTGGGTATATAGCCCAGCTCCTCGGGCTTGGCGACGAGTTGTATCTCCTTTAACCATTCGGCAAATTGATTTCTTGAAAGCGGCAGCCCGGATTCAAAAATTGCCTGTTCGTAAAGGATATCAAAAAAATGCTCTCCGAATCTCTCAATAAGGGTTTTCTTTTCCTGAACCAGAAACCGGCCCAGGTTTTTTTTGATGAGTTCACCACACAGAAATCCGTAGGCGCTGGCAACAAAATGAACCGAATTAATCAGCTTCTGTATTCCCTGTTTAGGCTCATGAAAAAGTGCTTCCGTATCGTTTTGGGAACTGCCCTTCTTAACCTTCACATGCAATCGGGGCGCAACGATACTCTTAATCAGCCCGGATTCCTGTTTAGAAACCGCATTATCATCGATGGAGACTTTCTCCTCAAGAACATATTCGGCAATATTGTTAATCAGGAAAATCTCTGTCAGGTTACCGGAGATCTTTGTTTCTTTGGTAACAAGCCTGCCTTTGAGCGATGAAACCAATGTGGACAAAGTCTTTTCGTTCTCTTCCGGCAGTGTCTGCTCATCGTCCGGATTGAGAAAATAAAAGCACTTTTGCCAGAGATCAGCATCATATTGACTGCGAGCAATACAGATAATGCTTCTCAACAGCTTGAACAGGTCCTTGCGATCCAAAAGCTTTTTATTCACATAGATCTTTTGCTCCTCCATCTGCTGGAGCTTTTGATAGAGATAGGTGAAGATCTGCTGATTGTTCTTACATTTGGGGGCATTTTCACCAAGAAAATCAATCAGTTTACCAACAAGAAATCTGGTGCTGATCTTCTGGGTGAGAATGCTGAACTGTCTCGCAAGTTGGGCGACAGCGGTTTTTCGCTCAATAATTTCACTTTGGAAGGTCTCAAATACCGGCGCGTATCGACTGTGCAGATCAGACATCAGAATAAGATTGATCGCCTCTGCGTCGTTTAGTTTCTCTTTTTTACCGGTGGCAATCGCAACAATCTTCCTGGTAATCTCCTCGGGAAGCCCGGGGAAATCCAGTAGTTCCCTTGCTGTCGCCTGCATCCCTTTTGATCTGGACGCGCGGTGAATCAACTGTTCTTTCACGTTGGTATCCTGCGCAATAGCTTCGGGAATGCGTTGAAATTTCAAATCCGGTTTGGCTGTGAGCTGGAGTTTGATTGCGTTGGTAAGACCGGTGATCAGAATCTGGCGCTCTTTGCTGAAAATTCCATTAAAGAAAAGAGGGAGGCTAAGCGCATCTCCCTTGATCCGCTGTATCTGAAGCAGCAAAACATTCTCAGGATCCTTTAGAACACGCCATTCGAGCTGTCCTACTGACTTTAGATTAGCGTTCACATTCAAACGCTCTTCAATGGTAACTTTTTCAGTCGGGCTGTTTTTCAGTTTGGGATTGATCGGTCTGCGGATTTCCGATTTTTTCAGTACCTTATACTCAAAATGATCAACGGCAAACCCCTGATCATTCATCAGATCAGTTATTTGACCAATCCCCTGAATCTGTCTTTTCTCAACAAGGCTCACGAAGCGGACCTGCATGTCCAGCTTCTTTTTTTGTTTACCTTTTGAAGACGATGATTGATCTTCTGGTTTGGCAAGCTGATAGCTTTTGACTTTCATATACCGGGATCAGAAATATAATCTCTTACCAATTCGTTACCCATGGATTGGGGATATGATTTTGATGAGCTTTACTGGCTGCACCAGCTATCCGTAATATGAGGAAAACAGGTTTTCTTCGAATACTGTCCTTCCACCCTGTCGGGGAACTGTTTCAAAACTTATGTTGAATCCTCTAACTAATTGTTATCCCATTATTCATTACTCGGGTAATAATTGTAAGAGAAAAAAGCAGGTTTTTTACTCCTTTCCGGTCGATCCAGGCAAAGTGAACCAACTTTCGAACCCGGGTTAACCCCCATCAATAGAGCTGACTTGAATCTTTTACCATAAGCTGTAGAATCGAAGCAAAGAGCTTTGGAGGCACGTCATCTATGCGTCAGATATCATCCCTACAATTGTTGTTCCGGAGACGTACCTGCGATTCCGACAATCACCCGCAACCCTCTCATCGGTAATGATTCATCCATATAAGTTCGTTCTTTCCAGATTCATCGTTATAGTTGCTGTCGTCGTCGGCCTTGCGGCATGCACCAAGTACACATATCAAAAAGAAGGACTCTGGCACATTCTGAAACCGGGCGAGACCCTGGATATGATCAGTCAAAAATATGCTGTATCAGTAAAAGAGATTAGAGAAATCAATGATATCTACGATCCTCACGATTTAGCCCCGGGCATGAGAATCTTTATACCGGAGCCAAAAGAACAGGAAACCATCAAACCAGTGGTTGCTGATAAACCCGTGAAGAAACCTGAAACCAGGTTCATCTGGCCTGTCCACGGAACCATCTCCTCCGGATTTGGCATAAGACATGGAAAAATGCACGAGGGAATTGATATCACAAAAGACAAGGGAAGAGACATTCGCGCTGCCGCCAGTGGGGTTGTTGAGTTTTCGGGAATCAAAAGCGGCTATGGCAAAACGATAATCCTTAATCATGGGGGGGGATATAAAACCCTGTACGCTCACAATGAGAAAAATTATGTAAGAAAAGGGATGAAAGTCAAACAGGGTGTTATCATTGCCAAAATGGGATCGTCAGGAAAATCTATCGGTATTCATTTGCATTTTGAGGTCAGGTACAGAAACAAACCGCAAAATCCACTACGTTTTCTCCCCGTTCGTTAATCGATAAAATGTCTGAAAAGAACCAAAGAAAGTCACCAGAAAGCCTTATCCATCCATTAGGCGACCTTAGGAGCCTGTACAGTCGAGTTGAGAACTTTCACGGGCACAGATGTCCGGGTTCTGCATACGGGCTACGAGTTGCGATCGCCGGCCTCTCTCATGCCGGAAACCATCCCGAAGACTTGCTTAAAGTGCATTCCCGTACGCGAATGTGTGCAATTGATGCTATACAAGTGTTAACTGGTTGCACGGTAGGTAACGGACAACTCGTAATCCGGGACACCTCGGAACACGAATTTATCTTCTGGAATGAAACCAATGCCAGCGGGTGCAAAATTCGAGTAAGAAAAGTCCTTTTCGAAGATACTAAGGAGGAAATCGAAGCGATGAAGAGATTCGGCACCGGAGATCGTTCTTTGGCTGTCTGTCAGTTGGTGGATCAAAGGAGGGAAAAGAGAATCGATGGAATCTTGTCGTTACCGGAATCGGAAATACTGGAAATCGAATCTCTGGAAAATCCACCCGGTTCTTAGTCGATTGCTGCATTGGGGTTTGTATTACTTCGCCAACTCCTGTAATTAAAACCTTGTTTTAGTTAGTTTCTCCAGCTATATAAGTGTTATAAAGATAGTGATTGTTGATTTCAATATCGGATAATTGTCCGTATAATAGATTAATGCGGTATTAACCAACTGATTAAAAAACACATCTGCTTAGACCCTCTGCAACACAAAAGAGCGTCTGGGATGTTTTTCGCTGCTTGGCTTCAAATCATCAGTCCCTTTAAGCAGTTCAGCAGTCAAAAAACTGAGTAAAAAATGCCTACGTCAGTAGCAACCACCAATGAATACAGAACCCCTGAACAGGTTGAAAAACAGGTGGACCAATTTGTTGAAAGACAACGGCAACAACAGATTCGACTTGAAAGTGAAAAGCGAAGAAACAACCACACCATTGCCGAACTGGTAAAGCAATCGAAGCCCCTCTCTCCTGACATTGTCGATACGATTTTTAATCCTTACTTACAGAAAAAAATCCCTTCCGAGTCCATTGAGGATGTCCGCAAAACCCTGCATACCATGCGGCTGAAAATCAATGCGCTTGACCCCAAGAAAAGATTTTTGATCCTGGAAACAATGGATTTTTTCAGAAGCAAAATCAGTATCGGGAAATTGATTCCTGCTATTTTATTGCTGCAGGGAACTGATAAAAAGAAGGCCTTTCTGCAATTCGTCGTGCCCACCTTCAGCAGCATCAACAAAAATGTGGAAACGCTCGTATCCACAGCCGAGCTCTTCACCAAAGAGACCCTTCATTTGAATCGTGGGAGTCTCTACACCTTCGTTTCCGATCTGGCCAAGCTGATTCTACCGATTTTTAAGAAGAGTTATCTAAAACAGCTCTCCAGTATTGTATCACCTGTAGAATTGCTGCTAATGGCCTTAAAGCCTTTCAACAATGAAGCAACCCGGCAAAACGAAGCTGTCTATCGATTTATGATTGACGATGAGGAGCGCATACGTAAGATACTGCTTGATTTTGTTGTGGCTATTCAATCACACGAATCGTTGTTCAACTATGCTGTAAAAAGACACGGATACTACAAAATTTTCCTGGACGGCTTAACTGCAGAACAACGGTTTAAAAACTGCGAACCCTTCATTGTCAGTAAAATCCTGGCTGGTTGTTTTATAAGCAACGAGCAGATCAAGCCCAGCAGCACCTTGATAGATGCAATGATTGACCGGGAAAAATACTCCAAACCTGCTACAGCCAAGGCAAAGAAGAGATTCATCGATAAACTGGCCCCGTCCACAGTCATCAACATCATCAATCAGTTCAAAACGCATTTGCAGCTCCTGTTGAAATCCACCTTCAGCAAAGAATTTTCCGATGTTCAGGAACTCTCGGTCCGAAATATTCTGAAAAAGGTCTGGACCGGGTTCACCCGGATGGCAGATGAAGGATTGTCCATAATAACCGCACCTCTGGAAATCATCATCAACCAGATTAAAAATACGATTAACAGCTTTATTGAAAACGAAGAGAAAGAAAAGGAGAAGGCGAGAAAAGCTCTCAGCAAACCAATTGTTACCCTGATCCCCAAAAAATCCGAAAGTATAGCCAGCTTCAAGCGAAATTACTCACTGGTAGATCCGAGTATTTCGGGCTTCAGGGGTGTCAGAGAAGGAGCAAACCAGAAAGATCATGCCTATAATTCACGGTTCTTCAAAAAAGGTGAAATCACCATGCTGGAATTCACCTATTGTTTTAAAAGGCTGTTTGAGTTCCTCTCAAAAAGTAACAATAAAAAAGTCAAGGTTGTCTCTCATGATAAGGAGAAAGGGATATTTGAGTATCATGCTACCTTCTTGACCGACCGTTACCTGATTGCCATGGGCCTGAGCCGTTTGAAAACAGAAAGCAAGGCCCCCATTCAGGAAAAAGAGATGTTTCCCTACGTACTTCTATTCACCGAGTCTTCAAGGGAAAAGCCGGGTCGGATACCGGCCAGATCACTTACGATGAAGGGAAAGCAGAGATGTTTTAATGAAACTGTGCTCCTTAAAGAAAACGCCAAGGTTTTCTATAAATCGGTCCTCTTTGTTCTCCATCTTCTGCCCATCGAAGATTGGAACTCCAGCGCCAGTCAAGCATGTATAAAATTCGTCGTTAAGGAATTGAAAAAGCTGTCGGAATAGCTTGATCGCAGGCTCAAGGACGAAGTCATATACCTCAACCGCCTCAGACAAACACCAGCTTCAAACCGGATTAATCCGCGCCAATTTTCTTTGATCTTTCAGGGAAAACAGGTAAGAATAAGAGTTCATTGGCTAGCTGTTTCCCGGATTCACTACACCCTCCCCGGAATCTGCCGGGATCAATTTTAGTATACTTCTTTTCATGATCAAAATCCCCGGTCAGAAAAAAAAGAAAAAGAGAGTAGAGGAAGAGAGCTCTTTTGAATCGGGTATGACACTAATCCAGGGAAACCTGCATAAACAGGCAACTAAGGTATTATCAGAAGCGCTGCAGAAGGACCCCCGCCAGATTGGACAAAAAACCCTCGAAGCTTTTTTGGATAACTACCAGGCCTGTCAATTTGAAAACGCCGTGGCCATTGGAGAAGCCCTGCAGGAAAACGGGTTGGGTAATAGCGATTTCCGGGTCAAGATGGGCAATAGTTATCGGAACCTGTTCGACACCAAAAAAGCAAACCACTACTATCGATTGGCTTTGAAAGCAGACCGATCCAACCAGTTAGCCACCTACAATTTAGCTGCCAGTCTGGCTCAAGTGGATTTATATGATCTCGATATCATCAAAAGTATCAACCTGATCGCTAATCACGAAGGTCCGGTTCTTCCCGGGTTTCTCAATGATCCGGATATACTGGAAAAAGTTTCAACGTCTTTGGAAGAAGACAAAGAGCAACTGCGGCAGAAAATTGAAACCTTAATAGAGGAAAAGGAAACAAAGAGCGAAGCGGGCGATGTAAAAGCTGTCAAGGATCTGATTCACGCCATAGAAACCGAGGAGAGGAAACTTGCTATCTCGGATTACGAAGCAACCTGTAAAAAACTAAAGCAGGCATTCAAGAAAAACTGGGCAAGACAGACAATCGACGAGACGAAAAAAGTTTTACAGGAAAATCAATTTAACCTGACTCTGTATGCATTCTCCCAGGGTGACAAGGCATTGGTCTCAGATTCTTTGGAGAAACTGAATGATGAAACAAACAGTTTGGCAAATCTGGATCTTTTGACGGCGCTGAATCATGATCTGCAAGGTTCCACCCAGGAAGCCATTGCAGCATTGATTTCGATTTTGAAACAGAGGCCCAATGACCGCTATGCCAACGCTAATCTTGGACTGCTTTATAAAAAAACCGGTAACCTTCTACAGGCATATAGATACCTTATCAAGGCATCAGATCTTCTCGAAAAGTCGGAAGGCCTGTTTGACCTGGATGAAGTCAACAAAAGAGCTGATGAATACAATAGCAATGGAAACATCTCCAGAGCTTATCAGCTATACCAAATGATATCTGAGGAACAACCCAACACAGATGTTTTTCTGCGGCTCGGCGAAATTCAGATCAGGCAGGACCAACTGTTGGAAGCCACTATCTCTTTCAATGAAGTGAAAGAGTTGGATCCGAATAATTCAACCGCCCAGGAGCGGCTGAAGAAGATTCACGAACTCTACTACCAGCGAGCGGATACTGCCAGTAGAAACGGACTATATCCCGAGGCCGTTACCCTCTACCAAAATGCTCTTGAAATTCACAAGACAGCTGATGTTATAAACAAGGTCATCAGGATTTACGAAAGACAGAATGATTTCTCCCAGGTCAACTCTCTCAAAACTGAATTGGAAAAACTGAAACTTGCCGAAGCGGAAAAGGAGAGGGAGAACCAAAGGCAGATGCTGATCGAGAAGGGCAAGAGCCTGATGAAAAGAAAGAAATTTGACAAGGCGATCGAAATCCTGGAAAAGGCTTTTGAGCTGAAACCGGACAAGGATGTGTTCCTTCTGCTGGCACATCTATTTAAAGGTCTCAACCAGCACAGACGCCTGAGCAGTCTCATGCAGCAATGGCGAATCTCAAAAAATCGTAAAGAAAAACAACTAACTGAAGGCCCTCCCGAGACATTTTAGCACCGGATTCCCTGTCCCGGATTACCACCAATTCTGCCATCTAATACTATTTTTGACAAACAGATCCTGATTTTGAGAGAGTTTTTCAAAGAGAATTTCAGTTCAAACATCGTCAGGATAACTCTTTCCCGTCGCCATGCTCGACTCTCTAACAAAACGTCAGAAAGACAAAAAGCAGAATCAGATTGATGAACAAGTCAGCAGAGGTTTTACGTTCATCGACCATAAGGAATATAAACAAGCCACCATTGAGCTCAGCATTGCCCTTGAAAAAAGCGAAGGGGGGATCCGGGAAACCCTGGAAAAACGTTTCCAGGAATATCTTTCCAGAAATGATCATGAGGCTATCAGAGCGGTCGGATTGGTATTGTTGAAGATACGGGAGGACGACCACAAACTGCTTAATACCCTTGGAAACAGCAGTCGTAAACTGGGGGATTCAAAACAGGCTAATCATTTTTACAAACAGGCCTTAAAGGTCAACAACTCCTTCATAACTGCCTTTCACAACCTGGCAGCCAGTATGGCAAATGTCGATAAATACGATGATGAGGTTGTAGAAGCGCTCAACCGTTTTGCCAAAACGGCCGACTATTTTCTACCGGACTTTAGAAATGATTTCATTCCGGACAAAGAAGCCGACTACGAGGAGACCTGCCAGATTTTAAGAAAGGCCATTAAAGAAAATTGGAGAAACAAATCAATCTCGGAAGGTAAAAAAATACTGCAAAATGATATCTTTAATCTGGGATTGTACGCCTTGTCTCAGAAAGATCCGGACCTCGCCCTGGAAAGTTTTGAAAAATTGAAAAGCCAGGATAGCCAGATTGCTCACCTGGATATGCTCATCTCACTTGCCCGTTCATATCAGGAAAAGGACGCAAAAGAGAGCATTGAATCCATGGTTGAGCAACTCCAGGATAATCCTCAAGATCGATTCTTGAATGGTAATCTTGGTGTTATCTATAAAAAAGTTGGAAACAACCTTCTTTCGGCCCGGTATTTTCTGGTTTGCGCAAGATTGTTGGAAGAGTATAAGGGTTTTTTCAGTATCGAGGCCTTACTTCGAGCTGCAAGGCAGAAAGTGGAGGAAAAAAACGATGCAGAGGCTCTCAAGCTTTACAAAATAGCCTCAAAGGAGTCGGGAGACCTTGAAACCTGGGAAAACCTCGCCAACCTGTTATTTAAGGAAAACAGTATTCCGGAAGCCATAAAAGCCTATAACCAGATGCTTTCTATCGATCCCGAATCTGCACAGGCCAAACAAAAACTTCACCTGATATACAATCAATACAAACAAAAAGCTGAGTTTTTGTTGAAAAAGAAGAAATTTCAACAGGCTATTGTAATTATGGAGAGGGCCCTGATGATAGAACGCTCTCCCGACTTCCTCGATGAGACAGCAAAAACATATAAAATCCTGAGAGAATTCGAAAAGGCTGAAGTTCTCCTGGAGGAGAGTCGGGAATTAAGAGAAACACAGCAGAACATGGAGCTGGAAAAAGAACGGGAGTCCTACCTGATCAAAGGTAAGGAATACTCCAAACGCAAGGAGTTCACCCTCGCCATTGAAAATCTGGAAAAGGCCTCCAAAATCAGGCTGGACAAGGATGTGTTTATGTATCTGGCTCATATATACAAAGGTCTTAAGCGGACACGCGCGCTTCAGAATCTGATTAATCGTTGGAATCAGATCCAACAGTTTCAGGAAGATAATGAGCAACCAGAAACATAACCCATTTGTAATACTCTGCTAACCATCACCCCGGTTCCACCTAAATCAAGTCTCTTGTGATCGGTCGATCGAAATAAAATACAACAGACCTCTCTTTCCAATCCGGGTGACCGACCATACTTTATTGACAAACCGGCTATTAAACAATATGGTTAGGGTGAAATATACTCAAATATAAAGCAACTGTGTCTGCGCTTGGAGACAACCTTCAGGGCAACAAGACTCATCGTTGTTGGAGTAGATTACAAAATCAGATTTTTGAATTGATTATCCCATCTGGAGAGCACATGACGGAATCAATCTGGCACAAAGAGGAATGCAGCCCTGGACGACATTATATGCTAGGGGGTGATCCCTATGTAAAATATGACGATCAAGAAGCGATTATTGCTTCGATTATTGAAGGATTGAGGCAGTTTATCCATGCAGAACCAGCTGTTCGGTTAACGCTTGATTCTCCGAAATGCGATCCTGAACGGGCAAATTTGGCCATACCTTTTGAATCGGACCAGGAGATCATCCTCAGCAACTTTGCCAAGATGATTTATCAGTCTCTCATGGGATACTATATCAGCGCTCCTACCAAAACGTCTCATTTCGGAATTTCCAATCTGATATTGGAGGGAGAGCATAATAGTCTTTTAAGAAGAGAGATGGAAAAGTTGATCTCTCAGTTTCAAACACGCAATGATATGGCCGGCAGGTTGCTGCAAAATATCACCTTGGTTGGAAAATTTGCAGTCCCTACTCCGGGAGAGACGTTTCTGCTGGATACCATCAAACAGGGATTGGATATTCATGTGGGATACAGGATTTTCGCAACAGGCGAAAATGTTAATTGTACACAGATCTTTCTCCCGATTCAGGCCGGAGCAGAAATCATCGATCAGATTTACTATAATATCGAAAGAATCCTCCATCACAGCTTTGTTGCCTATGACGAAACAGGAGATAGCTACTTAAAGGTTACCGATAATCTGATCTTCAAGGATTTGGGTGAACTGCTTAAAAGAGCAAAAACCAAAGAGCTGACCCGAAACAAGATCCTGAATAACCTCCAATTTGATACGATTACCAGGCGGGACGCTGAAGAAGAGGTCCCATTGATGCTGGGTGACAGATTATACGATATGCTGAATCACATCCAGGACACCAAGCTGAAAGAAGCAACAGACAGGTCTCGCGATCTCTACGCCTCCTGTCTTCAGAGTACGGCAGAACTGGCCCAGGGACGACTCCTTAAAACAGAAGCAAAACCCCGGATTGCTGTTTCACCAGCTCCTCAACCTTCCATGGAAGCCCCGATAGCACCGGCAGAAGGGCAGCCTGTTGCCACTGCTCCAACGGCAGGTACGCCACAGGCAGAAGCGCCACAAGCAGGTGCACCGCCCGCAAGACCTTTCCGGCGAAGACCGGCAGGAGGAAATGTGCCTGGAAGAAGAAAATTTCAGAAAGTTGAGCTAACAGAAGATGAACTGGCAGCCGGTTCGGTACAGGTTCCGGAGCCACCAAAAGAAAGGACCAGGGTTCCAACTCCAAAAAGGGCAAGAAGAATTACAAGAATTCGGCCGGAAGAGGTGGGAACTCCCAAAAAATAACACCTATCAACTACCTTAGCAGGTAACTGACGCCGGCTATGCTGGCCCCGTTGCTCTCAATCTCTGGAAGATGTTTAGCCAAAACATTGTAGGTTACCTGGTAAGGATGTCCAATCGCAATCGCCTTCCCACGCTTTTTAGCAATATTGACAGCTTTGTACAACTGTGTTCGGACATAAGACTCCTCCTGAATGTTATCCAGAAAGATGTTTCTTGAATAGTAAGCAACATTTTGGTTTCGCGCTGCGTTTCTTGCCGTGTTGCCCGGTGCTGTCTTGCTATCGATAAAAAAGAGCTGCCTACCATTGAGGATTTTCATCAACACATTCAATCCTTCTGAGTATTGTGTATAAGCGGAGCCCATGTGATTATTGACCCCCACCGCATAAGGCACGGTTTTAAAGTTTAAATCCATCTTCTGCCGAACAATCTCATCCGAATCGGTTATCAGCAAGGCACCTTCACCCGGATTGTATCGGGGCCAGTCTTTAGGCTGCATTGGAAGATGCAGCATAACGTCATAACCGGCTCTGTGAACTTGTTCTGCGGTTTCTAAACTGAAGGGTAATTGGGGAAGTATGGAGTAGGTTATCTCATAGTCGAGTTGGATAAACTGATTAAACATCTCCATCGTGTATCCAAAATCATCAATAATGATGATAATTGTGGGCTGGTCGCTCTTTTTGACTTCAGGAATTTGTGGCTCTTCCAGATCTACGGCAATTTCATCTGTGATTTCAGTGTACTGAATTGCTCTCTTCTGCTGATAAGCTGCATCGTCGGCCCATTCAAGCTTGACAGAAATCCAGGCCAGGGATTCCTTCTGGAAAACGATTTCATAACTATCCGGCTTCTTCAGGCTCTTGTCCGTGTAGCTGAATTTTTTGATTTTATAGCCAATATTTTCTGTTTTGGAGAAGCCCTGCAACAGCTTGATGATTAGTTCATCATCGATATACTTGTATCGATGTCTGAAAATCACGTAGGTATAGCCCTTATCACCTTCGACCGCGAGGTTCTTGTCAATCTCTTCCGCTTCAATCAGCCCACCGTGATTTTCCCGCAGGTAACGTGTGAGTCGGTTAAAAAACTCAACCTGAATCTTGTAATTCTCACTCCTGACATCTAGTTGTTCGGCTGAAGGAACCGATTCCGGGAACTCAGGCGGGGATAAAAAACGTGCCAGGAGCATCACTCCCGAAAGTAAAACTATGACAACAGCCGCAATCAGCAGCTTCTTCTCACGCAGTGCTTTCATACTATTCAAACGACCTGTTACAGCTCAAAACCCGAAAACCTGAAGATACGGCGGTTTGGAAACTGATTTTGTTGATTAATTCAACGTTTCCTTCTTTTCATCCGGTGATGTTCCAATGGGAAGAGGTCAGACTGGATGGTGAGAGTTAATCAGAAGGTTCCTGATAACCTTGATAGGAAGCGCTCCATTAATATACCGGTTTATAATCAAAGAAGTGACGTGTCTCAAGATTTCTATAAGTATGAGATTCACCCCTGGCGACAAAAGAATGGGTCACGGCTCCGTTGGAAGTAAACATCACTCCATCCAGAAACTCACCGTCGGTCACACCGGTTGCTGCAAATGCAACTTCGTTTGTCAGGATAAGATCTTCGGTTCTAAACACCTTATCGTAATCCGTGATACCCTCAGCTTCGGCCAAGTCTTTATCACGATCATTCTCATAGATAATTTTACCTTCCATATAACCGCCAAGGCACTTGATAGCCGCACCAATCATAACACCCTCCGGTGCAAAGCCGTAACCCATGAAAAGATCTACCTTTTTATCTGTAATAGCAGCCAGACACCCGGAAATCTCTCCTTCAGAGATCAGTTTAATCCTGGCTCCGCAGTTTTGGACCTCATGAATAATCCTCCTGTGCCTTGCCTTGTCCAAGATACAGACAGTCACACTTTCAGTATACTTACCTAATGCCCGGGCAACTCTCCTGACGTTGATGGCCGGAGGTTGGTGAATATCGACTGCGCCATATGCATCCTGACCGACCACGATCTTATTCATCGTCAGATTTGGAATGGAGAGAATGCCGCCTTCGTTGGCAATAATCGCGCAGGATATTGAATTGTTTCTCCCGTTTGCTGCTGCATGATGTCCTTCAAGCGCAATCGGCAGGACGTCCATTTTTGGCCCTCCATAGCCTATCTGGCGCAGCATTTGATACGTGTTCTTTCGGTTGATGAATCGATCGTTCTTAATGGTTCCGTCTATATGCAGCCGATTCAGGGTTTTATAAAAAGCTTCACGGGTGTAATTGAGAATATGATCGGTATCGCCAAGTCCTTGCACTCGAGCCGCGCTCAATGCGGCGATTTCCGTTGCCCTCACTATTTCCATTCCATAATTTACATTCATGCGTCCCTCATCTGCGTAATTCTGATAAGCTGGAAAGTCATCTATAGATTTTGTTATCGTTTCCTCAATTCTCCAAGTATTCTATCCCGTTCCTCTTTAACCATTCTTCCTTCAGACGTATCCTTAAACTTGATCGGAGAGACAAACTCATCAATAATCTCCACTGAAAGGGGTACGGTTTCCGAATTGACTGATGCCTGTTGCAGTTCTTCCGGAGTCGGCAGGATGATTCCGTAAAGCTGGTGGGGGGTGTGAACCAGTGCATGCCCACGGTTATAGTAAGCTGCAGCAAATCCCCCATCAATATTGATGGCGACGCCATCTTCACTGGCCATGTGTTTGCCTTTTGTAAAATCAACCGGAGTATGACCGAAAATTATTCTGTTCGTACCAAACTCCTCCATAATTTTCTGCTTGAAGGTCTCTGTCTCCAGATTTTTGGCCCAATACAAGGTACGCTCCTTGTGGCTCTCCTTATCAAACAGAAAATAGCGCTCGAAGGTCTTCATGGCATCCTTTCCGAAGAAGGGAGATTTAGGGCCGCACCAGAGATAAAACATCAGCGCTAGATCCTTTTCCCTCTGCTTTTTGCCCAAAAGGTAGGCATCTCCGATTCGTTCGATACTTTTCTGAACATAATCCAACAGATCCCTGCCCTTTTTGTTGAGAAACTCCTCAAATTCGCCATTTTTGGTGGATGGAATGAGGGCATGAATGTTGAGCATATCGTTGTGAATCAGATAGGTCTGCCCTTTTGCAAAGAAAAACCGGAGGAGCTTTTTGAGACGAAAATTGGTTTTGAACTGGTGTTCCAGATCGTCCATAACTTCTTGTTCTTCTTCCGTCAGTTTGTGGGGCTTTTTGAGATCAATGGTGGGGAAGTTTACGTCTCTTAAACCTTCCGTTTTGTCACTTTTTAATAACCTGGCAAGTTTTTTCAACCAGAGCCTTGAATCCATTTCGAATTCAGGATGTTTCCTGATCGTCTCCTCTTCCAGTTTGAACTGAATCACAGCCAAGGCTTTTTCCATACTCCTGGCCTGATCGGTTTTGGCTTTAAAGTTACCTGTCACCTGGTCGGGTGGATAGGTTCGGCTGGCAAAGTCAGACAATTTGGATATATCAAAACCGAGGCGATCAAGCAGTTCCATGTGATCATATCGGCTGCTGATCCTCATTGCTTCAGCTATTAGCGAGCGATTTCCTGCAGCGGCACCCATCCAGAGAATATCGTGATTACCAAAAACATAGTAAACCATATCCCGGTACCATCTTGAAGAGAGGATACGAATGATCTTATCCGGTTGAGGTCCCCTGTCAAAAATATCGCCCAACACCATTATCCGGTCCAGCAATACCTTTTTTATACTTTTCGAGAGATAGTGAATGATTCTATGGGAAACCACCTCCTCTTCAAACACATAGTCGGGAACGGGTAACCCTGATATAAGACGACTGATGATACTTCTGAATTCGGGTACCAGGGAATCACTGATATTTCGATCCACATTGCTGATTTTATACCTGAGTATCTCAACAAAACACATGATGATATCCTGCAGATCCATCTTGATGTCGTCATCCTTGATGTACTGCTGCTTGCGAATGATTTTCACCAGGTATTGGATTTTGTCTATACTGAAAGTATTGGGAAGCGCTTCGATGCAGGTCTGGTAGAGCATTCCAAATCGACCCCGCAGGATGGAGATAAACCGATCACCTTCTCCATGCAGATCACTAATAAACAGTGTGGCCGGTATATTCGAACTCAGTTTGGTGTCGAGACTCAGCAATTTCTGGGACAACTTATCGATGTCAGAAATATTATTGGTTTTTACTTTTGTTTTCTTTTTTGTGGAAGCCATTTGAATCTCTCTTTTTAGCCGCAGGATGGTGATGCACGATCACGATCAGCTTTTCCCCGTTATGACTCTGTCTAAGGCAATTGTCTAGCAAAAATCCTACCAAACATTATGATCTTATTCCTGCATTCCGTCATGGTAATTTAGATTGAATGTTAAGCTCTGATATATAAAAGCACATAAAATCTGATGATAAGCTTGTTCAGACCTATCACAATAACTTTCCGGTTCACGCACATCCTGAATTGATCGACGGGAACTGCATTCATTTAACAGAGACAGGATTACCGGACAGATGGGAGGATGGCTATCATTCTTAACGGGGAAACCGAGATCAACATCTTTACGAATAGAGATGGATGGTAGGCTAATTGAGAGATTTACATCAACTAGGACTGCAACACAAAGAAAGGCCAACAAAGTGATGAAGCGAATTTGTGAAACAAACTCTATTTTTTAGCCAGAAAAAACAGTTCCTGCTGAACCTGATCCGAATTGCCGACGTTAAGCTCCACAAGCCTTCTCAAGTGGGTCATACTCTCCAGATCAATATTTTCAAATTTCAAACCAAGTTTGTTGCCCTGCTTGTATACGACGGTTGTATCGATTTTCAGCTCAATCTCTTTTGAGCCGAGATTGAGTTCGAGCACACAGGATTCATTGGTATTGATCTTACCCGCCTTGTCGGAGAGAATCAGTGCGCCTTTCAACGATATATCAATCAAATCCGCCTCAAAGCTTGTGTCTCCATAGGACAAGATAACTGCCGATTCGAACTCGACCCGGCTGAAATTACGTCTGTTATCACCCATCTTCCCACCTCCAGCAATAGTTCTTGTATTCGGCCTGCTTTGTTGAAATAGCCGGCAGCCCCAATGCAAAGCCTGTTCTAGCCGATATTGATATTGGCGAAGACCTCCAAAGCCTTATTTCCGTAGATCTCCTTAACATCAATGTCCTGGGTTATGCTAATATCCCGGTCGATCTGCAGATCAATCAGGTAGTGATTCTGCAAATCTTCTCCATCAGCGTTTCTGATTACTGCAACCTGGGGTTTCAAAATCTCTTTTTTTGGAACATTCAACACAAAACCAAAAGTGCCGTCACTCAGTTTAACGAATGAACCCCTGGGGTAATGTCCCATCACCTGTTGAAAATCCTGCCAGAGATCCAGATCAAACTCCACCGCGGCTGTTGCGTCCAAGTATCTCATCACGGCGGGTGGTGTCCAGGATTTCTTGTAACTTCTACCAGCAGTTAATGCCTGGTACGCGTCAACCAGAGCCAGCAGTCTGGTTTCAAACATTATGTCTTCACTTTTTACATCTTTTGGATAACTGGAGGCCATTGTGTCGTCCAGTTTCACATGATGATAATGAGCCATGTTTGAAAAAACATCAGGCATTCCCATCTCTGCCAGGAGTCTTGCACCTGTTTCGGGATGGGTACGAATCAGCTGCATTTCTTTGCTGTTTCTTTTAAAGGGGGCAGTGCTGTCCAATATCTCTTTAGGAACTTTGGCTTTTCCAATGTCGTGGAGAAAAGCGGCCAGCATTGCCTCTTTCTCATCCTTAAATGCGCTTTTCAGCCCCCTCAACCGGACGATTTCATAATAAGTTGTCGTAAATACAACAGCTACATCAACACAATGAGCATATACCTGATCATTCTTTTTCAGACTGATAATAGCACCTATAGCATCGGCAGACTCCCCTCCCGTGATGCTGTCTACACAGTTTTCCACATCTTTGATATTCGTTTTTCCTTGACGTGCATTATCGATCAGACTCTCGACGGCATCCGTGGCGGTTTCACATACCTTGATATTTTCCTTGACCTTATGAACAAACTCGTTTGCCTCTTCAATTGCTGCTTTAAGCTCATCACTCTTTCCACCGGCGGTTGCGGGAGCAAGCTTGACTGTAAACCTTAAAAAACCTCTTTTCGTCAGTTCTTCAGCCAGTTTTAGACTTACACGTGCTATATGACCCAATGTAGACGGAAGCTTTTCAATAGATAGAAGGTGGTCTCCCACAGATAGATTCTCAACCGGAATGGCAGATTCCCCCCCCTCTCTTTCAACAACCGTTGTTGATCCTTTAAAATTATGCTGGACCCACTTACACGTGTTTTCGTCCAAAACCTTGTATTTTTCGTCGAATCCCGTGTAAGCGAGAATCACCATTCCCTCTTTCAAATCCGAGACTTTGACGTTTGATTGGATCAACGGTTTATCATCTGTCATATCACCCCTAATGCGAATTAACTGATATTACTTTTTATATTAGCAAATAAGCTCAAACCGGATACTATGATGCCAAGGCCACCTGTTGAAGCACTTTAATCATGATTCTTCATCACTTTTGGCAATATGTTCCTGCCGTCAGTTTATAGTTTTAAAGTAAAAATATCAAAATATCCAACAATAATTGACCATGATTCGGTTTTCAATGTGAGATTCACCTGATTTTGGGGTTTTGGGGATCAAAGTATTACTGCGAATAGAGAATTGCGCTATACCCTGATTCGGTATAAAATTAAGTTTGGATATCAATAAAGATTGCATCAAAATTGGCTTTTCCAGGTCGACAACAGAAAATAAACCCAACTCATGCCAAGTGCCTTGAAATGCCTTTGTTTGGCGATAAGAACTTGCATATTTTAAGAAACATGCTATTAAAGGGA
>JANQGX010000022.1 GCA_028282885.1 SAR324 cluster bacterium | reverse complement strand
AGGGATAATAATTAGTTTCTTTATGAACGAAAAAATGAAGCTATTTATACGATTGGTTCTTAGTTTTTTTGTTTTTCTTTTTGTTCTGGAATATAGATTATCAATGAATTGAGTAAATCAGGTTAAATCAGGTGACAGTATACTTATTTTTGTAAATAGGTATACTGTCACCTGATTTTTTACATTGGCAAAAACGCTCCTGACTTCCGGAATACTGAGTACCGAAGGTAATCGCTGTTCCTTATTGGATTTGATCAACGAGAGCGTTTTCCAGTCGTGATGCGTATTCCGTGTGTTAACTAACACTTGTAAATCAGGTGACAGTATACTTATTTTTGTAAATAGGTATACTGTCACCTGATTTCTAATAGGTATACTGTCACCTGATTTCTGATTTTGTACTCTATTTGAAAGCTACAACTTCAATAGGCCTGTTAGAAGATCAATCCTGCCCCCAAACCCTGTTGAAAAAAGGACACTCAAGATTCATTGCCTTAATGCAGCACCTTACTCCACTGTGACCTCGTTTTCAATATCTTCAAATTATTATCTAAATCGTTAATTTACGATGAAGTATAAAAACCAGGATATGGCGGACTGTTTTCCGAACCAGCGACATAAAGCCGCCGGTTCAACTTTATCACGTTTCTTCTTCTTTTGAATCAGGATCGCTCTTATTCTCAATCTCCTTCTTCCGCAGTTCGGCAGCTGATTTGATCAGTTTGGCTACCGTGATGACCCATCAACCACATCAATGATAAATTTCAGTTTGCTCATAGTGTGCCTCCTTGACAGATGATTTGAACAAAACGCCTCCGAAAAGGCGTCATGCGAGAGAGTGGAGAAATATATCTGACTTTGGGGGGAGAAAATGAAATCGGATCCGGGGGTAAATAGCGATTTACTGGGGTTAAAAGGGATTTTAATAAAAAGAAACGGGGAAATATTGGGTAGGAGATTTTTAAGAAAGACAATGACTAAATTTCAGTTTTTTGATGCAGGAATGTGCTTTAAGGACCCTCTGAGTTTTTCAGAGAGTCATTGACATGCTTCGACAACAGAGCAGTTTTCTTGAATTTCACTGTATTGCTCCGCTATCTTCCAAAGGAAGCGCGGTAATTTTTTCTGTTAATGGATAAGATTGACTGCCTGGATAGATAACCCAGAGATGCTCCAACTGAAGATTATCGATAGCGATGTGCATTGATCGGGAAGTGCCGGGGGCATCGGAAAACTTGAAATCAAATCCATGCCGCTTTCCGTTGATCATCAACAATAAGTCCAATTCAGCTCCAGCATGTGTTCCCCAGAAATATGCGTTTTTACTCCCAAAGATTGTGATGATCTGCTCCAGGGCAAATCCCTCCCAGGATGCACCAATTTTCGGATGCCCGAACAATGCCTGTTGATCACTGATCTGAAGCAGGCTGTGGAACAGACCACTGTCTCGGATATATATTTTGGGCGATTTGACCTGCCTTTTTTTAATGTTTTCAAACCAGGGTGGAAGAATGCGCACCATATATGAACCAGCTAAAATATCAAGATATCTACGGGTTGTGTTTTCCGATGTACCGAGAGATCTTGCAATCTCACTGGCGTTCCATATATTGGCATGATAATGGGAAACCATTATCCAGAATCGCCTCAATGTTTCTGACGGAATGTTTATTCCAAGTTGTGGTATATCACGCTCCAGGAAAGTTCTAATATAATTGTTTCTCCACAGTATGCTATCTGTTTCTTCATCAGCCAGGACAGATCTGGGCAACCCTCCACGCATCCACAATCGATCCTTTTGTGAGAATCCGATTTCTGAAAGCTGGAATCCGGACAATTCAACAAAACCTATTCGTCCAGCCAGTGATTCAGATACACCTTTAATCAGGTCAAGCGATGCTGATCCAAGCAACAGATATCGAGCGGTATGGTCCGGTCTGTCGATTAGAACGCGCAGAAGTTCAAAGAGCTCAGGTTTTTTTTGAACTTCATCAATAACAACCAGCCCTTCGATATCTTTCAATGCTTGCATGGGAGCTGATAACCGCTGAAGGTCGACGGGATTCTCCAGATCAAAAAATGTCGTAGGCTCTTTTTGCGCAATGACTCTTGCCAAGGTTGTTTTGCCGCACTGTCTGGGTCCGAGAAGAGCGACAGCGGAATGTATCCTGAAGTTTTCATCGATTTGATTAATGGGATTTGGCCTGGGAATAATCGATGTTTTCATAATAATTCCTTGAAAATTCTATATAGAATTGCGGATATACAAGGATTATTCTGCAGTAATGGTATAGTCTCTGTCAACAATAGCCCAAAGCAAAAGGGGGAACCTCAATAATGAACCTAAAGTTATAAAACACAAACGGCATATTTAAGTTGAAAACCTTTTTCAACTGATTGTAATACTGGTGACATCCCATCTGATTTCCAGCCTATGTATTATGGTATAATCCTTGAGGAAAAAAATTCTTGCTCACCGCTGCCGCGGAGCATGACATGATAAACAGCACCGGTGAAGTGTATCCTGGGTTTGCGAGTCACAGGTTGGTCTGTTGTTAGTGCTGGGATTTGTGGGGTTTTTGATTGCCTTTATCATCGTGTTTGAAGCTAATTAAGAAAAATCCAAATATGCAAGCCTGACCCCTTCACTTAAATCAACTGAGCGGTTTTTTCATTGAGTGTTTCTAGCCAGCCTGATGCCAACAAAGTACTTTCTGTCAAAAGGACCATAACTATTTCTCCACCCAATTCGGCTGAAATAGGGAGAGCAGAAGGCACTACCCCCTCGAACTCTTTTGTTATCTCCAGTATTTCCTCCAGACGGGTTGATCTGATCTTTGTCTGTATATGGGGTTCTCCAATCCCATACCCATTCATAGACATTGCCAGTCATGTCATGCAGGCCTAATTCATTTGGTTTTTTTGTTGCCACAGGTTTATTGGTCGTTTTTCCGCTGTTCCCAGAGTGATGAGCTACGTCATCAATATTGTCACTGCCACTATATTTAAATCCTTTTGAATGGAGGCCACCTCTGGCTGCATATTCCCATTCAGCTTCTGTGGGTAACCGGTAGCCATTCTTAGACTTATCCCATGTCACCTGGCCGCCATTAAAGGAGTAGACTGGCTCAAAACCTTCTAGAAGACTCAGTTTGTTGGCAAAGTTAATTGCGTCATACCAGGTGATGTTTTCTACGGGAAGATTTCTCCCTTGGAAATATGAGGGATTATGCCCCATAACAGCCATATAATCTTTTTGGGTAATTTCAGTTCTGCTTAGGTAAAAATCTGATAGTTTGACGCTATGAATAGGTCGTTCATCAAGAAACAGGCTTTTCTCACCCATTGAAAATGTGCCTCCTTCAACACGAACCATTTTCTCGTTCAAACTTTTATTGCGGAAACTGTTTTGATCATAGATTAAAATCTCATCAGTTCTCGTTAAAGAACTACATGCCGCAGCTAATACGACAATCAAAATCAACAGTATTCTTTGAAACATATCGCCTCCTGAATTTATTCGCTGCCGAAATGTTCTTGCATTCGCTTAGATTTCAGTAAATATATAGAGAAAATAATGTAGTAGATAACTTCTCTGACATAACTGGTGTAGCGGTCTTCTCTCACCATAAAGTCGAAGGTTTGAATAAAACACATAGTTGTCAAACAAGCAAAGATTACCACCATTACGTTGGGTGTATATTTCCAGCGCCTAAAATAACCGATCAAGAGGGTGTATCCTGATAAAGAGATTAGAAACCAGTGAATAAATTGAGTGCCGCTCGGAAAATTCGGGTTCTGAAGCGGCATGAGTAGCGCTTTGCCAGTAAAATACTCAAAAAAGCCAAGGGTCCCCCAGCTCGCCATGACCAGGGCTCCGATTAGCAAAACGTATGAAAATATTCTCGATACATGTTCCATTTTTATCTCCTCTGATTAGAGTAGCGGGTTATATTTTGAATTCAGAACCAATCATTTCTTCCGAAAGAGCCCATAACCGGGCAGCAACATCTTCTCTTTGAGAATATTGTGTTCGCGAAGCGATGCCCGGAGGACCTTTCATCTCAAAAAGACCTGTCGGTCCATAATATTCACTTCCTTTAACACTGCTATCCAATGCAGCCTTTAAAATCGGTTTTGCAGCACTTTCGGTTGTGTGAAGGAAAATGGGTACAAAAGTGTATCTCATAATGGTCATAAGAAGCTTAGGCATATGGTCAAACAAACCAGAGTCCGTACCGCCTGGGTGTGCTGAAACGGAGATAATTTTTTTTCCGGCAGATTCAAGCTTTCTCTGCAATTCGTCCGCAAAGATAAGACAAGCTAATTTTGATTGAGCGTAGGGAGTGTCCCATTTGGCTTGTGTTTCACAATTGATGTCATCAAAAAATATTTCAGCTTTTTTATGAGCCAGACTGCTTAGCGACACAACGCGGGAACTCTTTGAATCCGGCATTAGATCGATCAACAAAGAGGTAAGCAAAAAGTGACCAAGATGGTTTGTGGCAAATTGCATTTCAATATTGTTTTTATTCTTTTTTGGTTTGTTAAATAACACTCCCGCATTATTAACCAAAATATTTAAGTGCTGATGCTTTGCCTTAAACTCCTGGGCAAAAGCTTTAATTGACTCGAAGTCAGACAGATCAATAGCCATAACCTCAAGGCTGGATGTTGGGAACTCAGCAAGGATTTGTTCCTTGCTGTCGTTCGATTTTTCTAAATTTCGACAAGCCATCACAACATGAAAACCTTCGCTTAATAGGGATTTGGTCACTTCATAACCGATGCCGCTGTTCGCTCCGGTTACAATTGCGACTTTCATGTCGTTAATCGTGGTCTGCTGAGCCATTTTGGAGTCTCCTTAAAAAGTGAATCGTGATTATCCGTTGGGATTGGGTTGTTTGACCTGATATAATATTCCCATAAGCAATGGCTTGTTTGAATACATAAAACGCCCAATCACTTGCATAAAACTCTAAGCAATGGTTAAAATTGTCGTAAAGTGGAGGACTTTTGTTATGATCGGTAAAAAGCAAATGGAGGACAGAATGGGTAATACATCAATTCAAATGGAAGAGTTGGTCAGTTTGTTAGAAAGAAATGTTCAAAATGATGGAATGTTCGATACCGTGATTCCAAATCATGTCGTCATTCGGGGTAATGCACCTCACCAATGCCAGCCCGATGTTATTCCAGCAGGAATCGTTCTAGGGTGCCAGGGAACAAAATATATCCATCTCGATGGTAGGCGTTACGATTTTATCCCTGGAAATTTTATGGTGTTGTTTTTACCAATGGTAGCCATGTGCGAGGTGACAGAGGCAAGCCAGGAAAAACCATTTCTTGCAACAGGACTCAGTCTGGATCAAGATCGTTTGGCTAAGATGCTTATGACGCTTGATCGCTTTGAACCTGGGCCCCCCACATCTCACCAAGCTGATCTTTCCGGGCTGTTCTCTGCTCCTGTCCAGAATAGTCTCCTAGATGCCATGGTTCGGCTTTTAAGGACATTGGAGCGTCCGGCAGCTTCAGCAGCGCTTGCGGACGGTATCATCGATGAAATCTACTTTCACATTTTAACAGATGGCGCAGGAGGGGCTCTAAGGCATTATCTTCAGCAACGTGGACAGATTCGGCAAATCGCCAGAGCGGTAGAACATGTGCATCAAAACCTGGATAAGCAGGTTTCAGTAGATCAATTGGCAGAAATCGTTCACATGAGCAGTTCTGGATTTCACCGGAAATTCAAAGAAGTCATGCATTTGTCACCACTTCAGTATGCCAAGTCCATTAAACTTTCCAAGGCACAAGAGTATTTATCGTCTGGAAAAAGTGTGAGTGAAGCGGGGTATTTGGTTGGTTACAACAGTCCTGCACAGTTTAGCCGTGAATACAAACGGCATTTTGGTATGGTCCCCTCTGCTTAAAGGTGTTAATTGGGGGCGAAAAGTATCGACTTTGAGAAGCTTTCGAACAATTGAATCTCTGTAATGAGCGGGACCAGAAAGAATGATCTCATCGATCAAGAAGTTGCAGTCAAATCCCAGCCCAGTGTAGCCCATTTTGTAGTGATATCAAGTGAACAAAAAGAACTCCCGAGACAAACGAATCTTCAATAATAAATCTTAATAAACAATTAAATAGTCATGATTTGATAGAGATACAGAGAGTGTCGCATCAGATATGGAGTTAATAGGGGGTAATTTGGTGGAAGAACCGGCAAATCGCAAGTTGAATTTATGTTTCCAATCACAGATACCAGCACTGAAACATCTTCCTGCTGAGATCTGGCCGTCAATAGAATGATCGACAGGTCAGAGGCAACAAAGCGATTTTCCGAATTGGTTATCCGGTGTAGGAAAGCGCTCTCTCCAGGTGACAAAAACCGATCCATCCATTTATAAAGAGAGAAATAGCCGGATTTGACAATTGAATATCAAACAAGAGGAATGATGGATTTCAACAGTTGCCAACATCTAAAACAGAACATCGCCAAGGTGATTATCGGCAAGGAGGAGTCGATCGAGCTGCTTCTGGTCGCCTTGCTGAGCGGAGGACATGTCCTGATTGAGGATGTGCCGGGAGTTGGGAAAACCCTGCTTGCAAAATCCCTGGCCAGAAGTATTGGCGGTACGTTTAAACGGGTTCAGTTCACGCCGGACCTTTTGCCCGCGGATATTACCGGTTTCAATGTTTTTAACCAGCAAACCGGCAGATTTGACTTTCAGGCTGGTCCTGTGGATACCCATATTCTGCTGGCTGATGAAATAAACAGAACAGTCCCCAGGACCCAATCCAGTCTTCTTGAGAGTATGGAGGAACACCAAGTGACCGTAGACGGGGTTACAAAAGAGCTACCGCAGCCTTTTTTTGTGATGGCAACTCAGAATCCGATTGAACTGGAAGGAACGTTCCCTTTACCCGAGGCGCAACTCGATCGCTTTCTGTTAAAAATCAGCCTGGGGTATCCTGATCCGAATCAGGAGATTGAAATAATGGAGAGATTTCGTGAAGCTGATCCCCTGGAATCCCTGGAGCCTGTTCTGGAGCCAAACCTTGTTTGCGAGCTGCAGGAAAAACGTAAACACATCCATGTTTCGCAGCCGGTAAAAAAGTATGTTGCGGATATTGTCCATGCAACCCGGAATAATTCACAACTTCAATATGGTGCCAGCCCTAGGGGTTCACTGGGATTGATGCGTGCAGCCCAGTCATTCGCAGCTCTCAGGGGACGGGATTTTGTACTGCCCGACGATATCAAGCATCTCGTCCAACCCGTGCTCGCTCACCGGCTGATCCTGTGCGACCGGGAAAAGCTCAAAGGCGGCGACTCTTCCGGAATCCTGCGAGAGATCGTTCAACGCACTCCCGTTCCAACCCATGAGTAGAGAAGGTTTTATTCAGTATCCGGACAGTGAAGTGCCAAAGGGCATATTCTTCTCGATGCTGCTGTTGTTTTTTAACGGTATTGCCCTCTTTCTGGCCCTGTTATATAACCGGCAAAGCCTGGTCATCTTCTGCCTGATTCTCCTGCTTCTTGGAGTTCTTCTGAGAATCTGGAGCCAAAAGAGTCCGAACCAACTGCACTTCGCTTCATCGGTCAGTAAGGATCGGCTGTTTCCGGGAGAGCAAACCACACTCACCCTGAATGTTCACAACCGCAAGTTGCTGCCGGTGTTTTTTAACCTCAAACTCTCCCTCTCCGGCTTAGTTTCACCGGAAAACTCGGAGGTCACGATTGCTGAAAACAGCGGATTGCTCTGGCACCAGCAGTTGACCATCCGAAAGGAGCTAACCTTGAACAGGAGAGGGATTTATAAGACGGATTCCCCGAGAATGATCACCGGTGATTTTTTTGGATTCTTTCCTGTGATTAAGAAAGTCCGGGGCGATAATCGTATTATCGTATATCCCCGTCTGAATCGAATGAAGCCGTTTCCAGTCCTGAAACGAATCATGTTCGGCAAACCCGCAATGGCCAGTCTTGTTCAAGATCCTGTTTACTTACTGGGAACCAGGGACTACAGGGATTTGAGCCCTGCCAGGAACATTCATTGGAAAGCCAGCGCACGCTACGATAAACTCCAGGAGAAGATTTTCGAGCCCACCGAACAGGAAAAGGTATTGCTAATACTAGAAGCAGAGGGCTTTTATGAGGAAAACGATAAGGAAGGATTTGAAAAAACGGTAGAAGCTGTCGGCTCACTGGCAGTCGCCTTGGATACCAACCATTTTGCCGTAGGTTTGCTTTCCAACTGCTCAACTGCGGACGGTCGTTCAGCCAATCTTGCCATCAGACGAAGGGCTGGTCATATACCAGCTATACTGGAACTCCTGGCAGGAATATTGGATCGACCCGGCGAAAAGGCTGAAATTGCGTTCCAAAACAGACGAAACTTCCCCACCGGGGTGAGTTGTCTCTATTTTTCTCACGGTAAGGGAATAGGAATCGAGTACCTTCATCAACAAAGGATTCCCACGACTAATATCCTGGTTCGGAAAACGAAAGCCTCCTTAAACGGTGCAAGTGGAACCGAATCAGGGGTTCTATATGTCGGGTTGAAAGATATCCGGCTTGAGGATTAGTGTGATGAACCGATCCGGAAACCGCCTGATCTATTTTACAACAGCAGGGATGGAGCTTTGCTGGCTTCACGCCTGGACAGCTTTTCTTTTGCTTAATCTGTTTGACTTAAAAACACCGCTAGGTTTCACCCTGCTGGTCTATTTTGGCGGATCTCTTACCACTCGAATTTCAACCCGGAAAAATCGTCTTGTTATTCAGCATGTTCTGATTCAGGTTTTCTCTTTCTCCCTCATTCTCATTGCAGCGATCCATCAATTTTTATACAAAACCAATCACGCTCAAATACTTGCCTTCAAACAATTTGTTTCTCCTGACAAAGAGGCGATGGAATGGCTGCTGGTGATATTGATTGCGATCCTGGCCCTGGTCATCTGGAAAAGAGGCTCTGTGGCCGTATCCGTGCCTATCCAAAGGGAAAACATGTATCATCGATTTGACCTGGGGATATCTGCCTTTGCGGTATTGTTAATCATCTCAAGCCTTCTCGTTGTTCGTTTTGATGCTCCCGTGGAACTGGGTTCGCCGATGCTGCGCTTCATCCCGTTTTTCCTCTTCGGCCTGTTGACGATAGGCATAACCATCATATCTGCCAATAAAAACAGATCCTTCTCCTCAGGATTTCATAAGATAGGGATCGCCCTGGGCTTCTCTTTATTGGTTATCATTATCGGTCTTGGCCTGGTGCTTCTCTTTACCCCGCAAATGTCGGCAACTGCGGAAAATATTTCGCTGCTTCTTAAGAAGGCTGGCGGACCCATCAGCAATCTTTTGATTATCGTGGTCAGATTCCTTTGGGGTCCCCGAAAGATGAGGCAAACTGCTGCAACAGGCGGCTCAGATGAGAATCAAATGACATCCGGAGTTACAGTGAGTGAAAACGGGCTCTTGGAACAGATTTTTGGCTGGATCCTGATCGGATTTGCTCTGCTGGCCGGTCTCTTTATTATTCTCCTGATCATACACTTGCTCTTCAGGCTTCTCTTTCGGAAATCACACCACAGTCTTCCACAGCAAAAGTTCAGCTTTAATCCGATCGAGTGGCTGCTCGATATCATCAGAGTTTTCAGGCTGTTTTCAAGTCGCCTGCGAGACCTGGTTCGTTCTCCCCGAAATGCAGAGGAAATCTATTTCCACCTGGAGAGATGGGGCCGTGCAGGTGGCGTTAGATCCCAGCTTTCAGAAACACCGACGGAGTATGGAAATCGTCTGTGTAACTCATTTCCAACGTTGGACAAGAAAATCGCCGGGCTTGTTCATTTGGTCAATTCCGAAATCTATGGAAAACAACCTCTCTCGGAGGGACAGAAATATTTTGCGAGAGCTACACTCAGAAATCTGTCACTTCCCATCTACTGGCCCATTCGAATCAAGAACTGGATTCTTTCAACGAATCAGACAATCCCGACTTGAATATCTGAGAAGACGGGTAAATCTTTAGAAGATCGATGCCTGCCGGCATTATGGTAAATCCCGCAATAAACGAAACGCAAAAATCACTGTTTCTGCATATCCGGATCCGGGGATGATCCGGATGAAGCTTTTGTGGAACAGGATCTATAAGCCTTTCAAACGGCCGGTACATCTGATCAACTCGTTTAGGTAAGGATCGGAAAAACCCAACTCACCCCACCATATCCCACCCATTTTCGCCAAAAAAAAGTCTGTCCCTACCCTGGAAGCAGTGCATCGGATACACAGTTAGAAGCTTAACCAAACTCCGATTGATGTTGACAGGCTCAAATTTACTTAGCATGCTAAATTAACGCACACAAATTAATTTGCAGCGAGGAGAGCGAAGATGAAAGTTGAAGAGTGTATTTTTTTCAGGTTGGCAAGTAGCAGCCGATCCGGCAATCAGTTTTGGGCAAGACGTGTCGAGCAGTTCGGTCTCACAGGCGTCCAGGCCCTGATCATCAACTTCCTGGGAGAGGAAAACGGCATTACCCTGCAACTTCTGGCCGAGAGGCTGAGACTCAGCAATGCTACCCTGACAGGGATTGTGGATCGTCTGGAAAAAACGGACTGGGTGAAGCGGTTGCGCAATCCCGATGATCGCCGTTCAATTCTGGTTTCATTAACGGAAAAAGGCAGATCGGTCGCCGCTGAACTTAATAAGACAATGGCAGAAGCAAACAGGGAATTCCTGACTCGCTTTACCGAGCAGGAAGAGATCCTGTTTAAGGATTTCCTGAACCGGTTATATCATACACCGGTAATCGGTTGATCAACCCGGGTTACCCAAAAACTCATCCAAAGGAGAAAACATGAGCGAATTAATGGAAATATCATCCCATGGCTCTAACAGGGAGCTGACATTAAACCGGCCCCAGGCTTTTAATGCCTTTAACCTGGAGATGATGACTGATCTGGCCCACCAACTTCAGCGGTTGGCAACCGACAGCGAGGTTAAAGGGGTGGTTATCACCGGCCGCGGGAAAGCTTTTTGCGCAGGAGGCGATTTGGAATGGATCAGCGAATTTTCCGATCAGTACGGCCGATCTTTCCATGTACTGGCAGCGCAGTTCCACGCTGCAATTCTGGAAATCAAGCGCATGAATAAACCGGTTGTTGCCGCAATCAACGGTGCGGCGGCAGGTGGTGGATTTTCCATGGCATTGGCCTGTGACTTCAGAGTCATGGAAAGTCACGCAGTTATGAAGCAGGCATACAGCTCCAACGGGTTATGTCTGGATGGTGGCGGCAGTTTTACGCTTACCCGGCTGGTTGGTACTGCAAAGGCCATGGAAATCGCCACTTTTGATGAAAAAATAACGGCTGAAAAAGCGTTGGAATTGGGTTTGGTGACAAAGGTGGTCGAAACAGGCAAATCCCTGGAAAGTTCCATTGAACTCCTGGACAGGATATCCCATGGCTCCATGCACGCTTTTGGTATCGCCAAGAAGTTCATTACCAATAGCTATCAATACAGCTTTGAAACCTGCCTGGAACTGGAAAGAGAAGCCCTGGCCGCCTGCGGTAACCACAGGGATGGTGTCGAAGGGATCAATGCTTTTAAGGAGAAAAGAAAACCGAAGTTTTAAGTCCGGCTTCTTGACGGTGACCTATCAGCTTTTTATTATTATCTAAATTCCGCATATCGGCTGGTTTGCGCATGTTATTCATCGTTTGCCTGTGCCATCCGGGTTTTATCTATCATACTAATGCCGGAATTCAATCACCGTCAGGAAGAGGGTCTGTGAAAAAGGGTTGTCTGTTCAAAGGAGCCATTGGTTTTTTTGCTTTACTATTGATCGGGTGCGACGATTCGGGAGATTCCACCATCAATGTATTGGATCACCATTTGGAAGAGATCGAGGAGAGAATCGCCGTCATTCAAACCGCCACCCCTGCCTTGAGAACCCGTCTCAATACCCTGCAAACCAACGATGTTGATATCGCCTATCCCCTGGTCTGTCTGACGGTACTGGAACAATTCCCGGCTTTTATTCAGGAGGAGGTCGCGGCCAGAATTTTCGATACCCTCTACCGGCAAACCATTGAACTGGAATCGATTCTGGAAACCTGTACCGCCGATATTTCCGCCCTGGAAAACGGAACCCTGAATCCCAGTGTTCCCCGATACGTGACTTCCAGTATCACGGTTCAGAACAACTCTTTCCAGGCAACCGTCGAGTGGAAGGACGGTAGCGGCAAAGCCAATGAAACCTGGCCAGTCATCTTTAATGGGTATGGTCATTTCGATTCGGTGATCCGGGATATCGAACTGATGCCCGATTACGGCTGCAATATTATTCAGATAGAAACCGGTCCTTCCTTCATCCTGCCAGCGGAAAACGAGGTGGGAACGGATGCGATTAATGCTCTGGTCGCCATCCTGGACCGGGCCGAGGCGGCCAATGTGGCAGTCAATCTCCTGCTTTCCCCCAATTACATCCCCCAGTGGGTATTTGATAAATGGCCGGAGATTGAAAAGGACAATAAGATCGATGAGTATATCAACTTTTTTGTTGACGACTCCAATACCAATGCCAGGAGCCTGATTGAAACCTACCTGGATACCCTGATCCCCCAAATTATGGATCATGCCGCTCTACACAGTATCACCCTGACCAATGAGCCCAGCTATTTCAACGGAGTCGGGGATCCGGATAACTCGTCAACATCCTTCAACCGTAGCAGCTATAACGTCTGGTTGACAGCCAAGTACGGTGACATAACCACCCTCTCCCAGGCGCACAACACAAGTTACCAGTCTTTCGACGAAGTTCCGGTATTCTACTATACGGACAAGCGGGAACTGACTCCATCCACCGGCAGTGATGTACAGCTTTACGACTATTTTCGATTCAACGATGAGAGATTCGCCGGCTTTCACCAGTGGATGGCCGGCGAAGTCAAATCCCACTCCGGCGGATTGCCGGTTCATGTAAAAATCACCGATAATACCTGGTATGAACCGCATGAAGGCGTCGATCCCGAAGCGTTTATCGAATTGTCCGATATTGCGGGCAACGATTCCGCAAAATACTACAAGGGATATGACAGCTCTTTTATCGAAGTGAACGACTATATGACACAAGGCATCTACTTCAACTTGTTGAGGGCCGTGGGTGGGGATAAGCCTATCTTCAACTCGGAAAATCACATCGTGGAAGATAATGAAACCAGAACCATCCCCTCCACCCATATCAGAAACGTCCTCTGGCAGGCAGCCATTCAGGGTCAGGCAGCTTCCACCACCTGGTTGTGGGAAAGAACCGTCTATGATGAAGAAGCCAAAAAGAATACCAAAGCCAGCATTATGAACCGGCCGCTGAATGTGGTCGAATACGGCAGAGCCGGGCTGGACCTCCTTCGCCTGGGAAAGGAAATCAATGCGTTTCAGACCGCTTCGGCAAGGATGGCGATCATCTACTCCACAACCTCTTTATCCTATAACCCGGAGTACATCGCACAACTCTACATGATCTATGAAGCGGCCAACAGCACCGGGGAGAAAATCGATTTTATCACTGAAACCATGCTGAGCCAGGGAGATGCGGCTTCTTATGAAATCGTTATCGCCATTGGGGTCAGTCACCTGCCTGTGAGTGTATACCAGGGACTGGCAGCCAATCCCCCTGCAAGCCATCTGCTGCTGATCGGTGATACCAATTTCCGGAAAAACAATTTGGATCAGGATTACAGTTTCACCCTTCCTTCAAACTCCGCCACCCTGACCAATGCCTCCGAAGCATTCCTCATCTGGCAGGAACTGACAACCATTCTTGATTCGCTGTCCGGCGGCAGACCAATCGTCGTACGCGGCCAGGAGAGCGATCAGTCCGATGCCTTTGGCATAGCTTATCAATCGGTGCTTTATTCGGGTAAAAGGCTGGTTAACCTTACCAATACCACTAAAACGACCAAAACCATTACCATCGAAGGTCTCTCCACCATCAATCGTACCGATCTGATCACCACGGCCCCTGTCGGTGAATCGGTGACCGTTGAGCCCATGCAGGTCTACCTGTTGACCGCGGATTAACCGGAAGTAGCACTGCTTTAAACCCGGTTGGCTTCTCCCTCCGGTTTCCTGAATGGTACCTTTTTGCGATTCCTTCTCTTTTTTTAGTGATTGCTAAATTTATATCTTGACTTAGAATTGACCACGTGGGTATTTTTAATTATAAATTTAGTTATCACTAAATAAATTAATCAAGGAGTCCACATGAAACGATTATTGATTTTAGGAGCCGGTGCACAGGGGAGTACCGTTGCCAAGAGAATGAACGAGGAAGCGAATGTTTCAGAAATCATCTGTGCCGATTATGACGAGAAGGCGGTTGTCGAAATGGAGAAAAATCTGGACAAAGCCAGGGCTCTGCAACTGGATGCCACCCGTGTTGAGAATGTCGTCCAGGCCGCCCGGGGAGTGGATCTGGTTGTTAATGCCCTGCCCATCTCTTTTGCTTCCCGAATTATCGATGCCGCCCTGCAGGCCGGAACCAATTACCAGGATTTCGCCGCCGGAGAGGAAGAGGGAGTTGATTACGTCGAAGGCATCAGGGAGATGTTTACTGTCAAAGACCGGCAGTTTCGTGAAGCCGGTCTGACCGCTCTGATTGGTACCGGATCTGCCCCGGGGCTGGTGAATGTGATCACTCGTGATACGACGGAAAAACTGGATCGTTGTGAGTCGATTCAGATTTATGTGTATGAAGGGGTGAAGGCAAAACGATTTCTACCCTTCTGGTGGTCGCCCGAGGTTGCTTATGCGGATATGAACGATACGGCCTATGCTTATGAAGATGGAAAAATCATCGAAACAGAACCCTACAGCCGACCTGTCTGGTTTAAATTCAGGGGATTTGATGAGGAGGTACGTATGGTCGAGCACTGCCACGACGAACCGGTTACCATGGGACTGCTGGCCGATAAATACCTGAAGGGAGCACGTCAGGTATGGTTCAAGTACGGCGGTTTCGGAGTGGAGTTCGCAGAACCCCTGTACCGAATGGGATTGTTGTCAGACCAACCGATTGAGTTCAAAGGTTCCACCTTTGTGCCAAGAGACCTGGTTCTACATCTGACCCCGGCAGCTCCGAAATATGAAGATGAAATCAGAGAAATCATGGAGGAAGGCCTGGAGTCCGACACCGGCGCCATGTTGATCCGGGTGACAGGAGAAAAGGACGGCAAACCGGTTCAGATTGACAATTATGTCAATGCACCTTCCTGCGCCGAAGCCTTTCAGAAATCCGGTCTGACGGGAGAAACTTATCTGACCGGCCAGTGCGGCGCCCTGTTCACCAAGATGTTTGTGAATGATGTCATCCAACAGAAAGGATTGTTCCCTCCGGAGGCCCTGGAGTCCGAACAGCGCTCCTATTACCTGGCCGAAGCGGCAAAGCTGGACATTACGGTGGATCAAATCGTAGAATGATGCCTTTGCACCAGGGAAGTTCAGGGCTTCCCTGACATCCTATCATCACCCGAAAGCGCTCGTGATTGGGATTTGCCGATGGTCAGTCTAAAAGCTGTTTCTGTCATTTCGTCACCAATCACGATGCTGGTAGCCGGCCATCATAATGGGTAGAAAAAACAGATCCAACGAACGAAAAAAAGAGATTCTGCAGGCCGTATACGAGGTTTTTGCCAAAGAGGGCTTTGAAAAAACAACCTTTGTCCGGGTTGCCGAGCATTTGAACGTTACCAATCCGCTGATCGTCCACTATTTCGGAACAAAGGAAAACATGTTTGTGGAAATGGTGGATTACATGTACAGGGATCAGGCCGAGATCCTGGAGAAGCTGGTGGCAGGATATGATAATCCTGAAGAACGTCTGAATGCAGCCATGGACTATTACCTGGGAACCGATTTTGAATCCAATTTTGACAGTACGGTCTATTACGGCTGTTTTTATCTATCCCTGCGAAATCCCAAAATCAAACAGCGCTTTCACAAGATCATCGAGCACTTCGATAAGGTGATTTACAATGAAATCAAACGTTATCTAGACGTGCGCCGGAAAACCAACATCGATCCCGATTTTATTGCCTTTATCCTGGATTCACTGATTGAAGGTCTGGATTTCTTTTGTGCCATGGAGGCGGAAAAGAAACCTCGCCCCGAACGGGTAGCCCAGATCAAGAAGGTGATTTGGACCCTGCTGAAAGAGCCTGCCTGAAACAAACCGGGGATTTGGCAATCCATCCCCCTGTTTCTGATCGGACATGATCAAAATAATATGGTTATTGGATCACCTGAGAATTCCCAGTTGTTTGGCACGGGAGACGGCTTTGGTTCGCCTGTTTACTTCCAGTTTATCATAGATGTGGGCAATATGGGTCTTTACCGTGTTCAGCGATATATAAAGGTGGGATGAAATATCCTGGTTGGAACACCCTTCATCAATCAATTTTAACACTTCCAGTTCGCGTGTACTGAGAAGGTCCACATTGTCGTTTGCGGAGAGCCCCAACCCCCTCTTCACCTGTTTCATCTCCGAAAAAACACGATCGATAAAATCCTTATACTTTCCCCGGTTCCGAATTTCATTCAGGCTGTGCTTAAGCAGAAGCCCGTTTTTCAGAAAAACACGAATCATCTCTTCAGAAGCGGCCAGGTCCAGGGCTCTTTCCAGTTGCTTCACAGCGTCTTCAAGACTGCCGGTAAGTTCATGATATATAGCCTGCATCACGAGGATTTCAACCGACCACTTTGTCAGCCCCCAGCTCGCAGCCCCACGTAACTGCTCTTTAAGATAAGAGATTATCCTCATCCCGGTCTTCTCATCAGGGACATCTCCTGCTTCCGAACAGTGACTTAAAAAAAGCCTGATCCGGGCAAGACGGCTGGACAGCAGCCAGTCATAATTCTGATAGTATGACAATTCATGAGCAAAATAGCCGGATTCAATTTCCAGTTTCTCACGCAACACTTCTACATTGTCGATATCCAGGGGCGGATTACCAACACGAGAGGAAAAACACATCTCCATAACCTGAACCAAATCCCCAAGACTGCTATGATATCTTTCCATCTTGAAAAGATCTGTTATTGAGGCTTTAAGGGTTTCGGGATCAACATCGAGAAGCGATCTGGCCTCGTGCTGACAGACAACTCCATGAATTATGATTCCCACTTCCGTTGTCTTTTTCAGAGAATACAACGCCTTGTCCAGAATTTCATCCGCCTCTCCAGGTCTGTTCCATTCAATCAACACCGCCGCTTCCATTATCCGAAGTGCGGAGCCAAAGGAGAGCCGCTCCACAGACTTGTTTCCGGATTGGACAAGGGAGTCAAAACCCGATTGACAAGTGTACAGGGCTTGGCGCAGCTTACCGCTTTGATAATAGATCCAGGCCTTCAGATAGGTGGCATAAGTGGCCAAATAAAGGTAGTTCTCCGCGCGGGCAAGAGAAACAGCATCGTCCAGGGTTTCCAGGGCTTTATCCAGGTCCATGGCCCTGATTTGAATATGAGCTGTCAAAAACAGCATCACTCCCCGCAAACGAGGGGCGGTGTTCTGCATCTGCTTCTCGAGTTCGGGCAGAAACAGCCCGGCTGGCTCTCCCCTCTCGAAGGTAAAGATTGCGCGAAGCAGGGTGATCGTATCTTTCAACCAGGCAAGAGGGATGAGATTCGATACGCTGCCCAGTTGTAAACGATCACCCTGCTCTTTGATTACGGTTTCCGCCCCATCAAGTCGTTCGTGAAACAGCTCATCGGCAGCCCTGGTTTTGTCATTCATAATCGTCCAGGCGTGAATCAGGCTCAGAGTCGGCCGTTCACGGATCACTTCATCCGAAAGCAGGTTCAACCAGTTGCGGAATGTTTTACGTTCCCCTTTTTCCAGCGCCGTAGTGGAATAGATTTCGATTAATCCAATAGCACGAACCTGGTCACCTCCCTTGAAAGCGTGCCGGATAGCTTCATCCAACAGTTTGTTCTCTTCGTACCATTGACTGGCCCGATGGTGGAGTTCGGAAACCGTCTCGGGGTGTTGTCGGTTCAGCAGGCTCTTCAATACATCACCAAACAGATGATGATAACGAAAGGCCTGCTGCCGATCATCCAATTGGGAAATAAACTGGTTACTCACCGAAAGGCGTTCCAATAATTCCCTGCTGTCGGTTCTGCCAGTTACCCGGTTACACAGGGATTCTGACAGCTCATCCAGAATCGAAGTTTCCTGCAGAAAGCTTCTGATGCTTTCCGGTTGACGAAGGATTACCTCTTCCATCAGGTAGTTCATGATATGGGAATGACTTCCGGTAAATCCGGAAATTGAACCGCTCCTGTCTTCCCGTTCCTCCAGAAACAGGGCGGCAATCTGCAGCCCGGCAATCCATCCCTCTGTTTTCCGGGTAAGAGCCGCAATATCAGAATTTGACAGATCCAGCTTCATCATTTGATTCAACAGGATGGACACGTCTTCCCTGGAAAAACAGAGGTCTTTCTGACGCACCTCCAACAATTCCCCCTGAACGCGCCAACGATCCAGGGGAAGCGGCGGATCCTGTCTTGTGGAAATGATGACATTAATGCCAACAGCGGCATGGTGAATGAAATAGGTCATCATTTCATGAATTTCAGGGCTTTCAATAATGTGATAGTCATCCAATACAATGAACAGCGATTGCCTGGTATCAGCCAGGGCATTCAACAGGCTGTTCAGGGTCGTGGCAATCGGTAAGGTCGGGTAGGATGAAAGATACTCTTCTGTTTCCCCGAGGTTGGGTAAAATGCGCCTCAATGCCTCCCTCAAGTAACCGAAAAACCGCATCGGATCATTGTCCGTTTCATCAAGAGAAATCCAGGCAAAAGGTTCCTGTCTGACTTTTGTCCAGTCGATAATGGCTGATGTCTTCCCATACCCTGCCGCGGCCGATACCAGAACTGTTTTGTTTATGGCGCTGTCACCGAGCAGTTTTTGCAGCCTGGGCCTGGGCAGCTTCAGCTTCCTGGAGGCGGGAATATCGAACTTGGTTTTAAGGTACTGAAAAGCCACAATTGTAACCGGATACTCTGGGTTGACAAACAGGGACAAGTAATAACTGTTGTATACCATAAGCTTCATCAGCAGGATTTACAAGGAGATTTGTCCCGGTACGACCTCAGCCTGCCTGCGTCCTGACGCTTTCAATAACCATCCGTGCGTATGCCGTGATGGATTCTTTCATCATTCGAATCAACCGCAACCTCGATCCAAAATGCCTCTTTCCCCTGCAGATGAATTCCATCTGGCCTTTTATTGACCATATTAATTCGATGCTACCAAGTTTTTTTTAAAAAAATTGTGACCGTTTACCTGAATCCCATTCCGTAGCCCGTTGCGCAGATTCGCGTTTATAAAAGACATATTGCTCTCTCACAGCAAAAGCGATCTGGTTCTTCCTCAATCCGGTAAGTTGATTGCATCATCAATTTATTGGCAAATTGTTTTCACTGTGGCATAATCGTAAATTATCGATAATAAGTTTGATACGCTCCTGCAGACGATTTGTAATTATCTTACTATATAAATCTATCAAAATAGAGGACTATGAAAAAAAAACAACCGATTGTTTTGGTGACGATCGCTGTTCTTCTCCTTACCGTATATCTCATTAGTGAATCCGGCAGCGAAAAAAACAAGACGGGAGTCACAACAGGAGTCACCTATGATGCTCCCGATTTGAAAGGTCAAAAGATCACCGTTTTAACCAACAAACCCCACCTGGGATCATCCGAAGCCCTGGCAGAGTGGTTTCATAAAGAAACCGGCGCGATTGTTCAGAACATTGTTGTTGATTATTCAAAAATGCGTGACAGAATTATCGCCGACGCCGCCTCTTCAGAACCGCTACTGGATGTGGTTATGTTCTGGTATGTCGATATCGGAAAACTGGTCGAAGAAGACAGTCTGATAGAGCTGACTGATTTTATCGATAAAAATAGTCATATCCTTGAACCGGACGATTATCTTCCCAGCCTTTATGATCCTTATACCTTGCAGAATGGTAAACGATGGGCTTTACCCTATGATGGAGATACCCATGTTCTGTTTTACAGGAAATCATTACTTGAGAAATACCATTTAACCCCGCCCGATACCTGGGAACAGTTCCAGTCTATTGCCAGGACTATTACGGAGAATGAAAAAGAAAATGGTGTGTATGGGACCGCTATCATGGCTCCGCCACTGTCAATGATGATCATATCGAGTTTCATGAACCGGTTGGGCTGCTTTGGCGGAAAACTCCTTAATGACAGCGGCAAACCTTCAATTGACAGTCCCGAAGCCGTGATGGCTCTGAATGCCCTGATTGAACATTCGATCTATGCACTACCCACTCCTTTCGAGACAGATTGGGAAGTATCCAGGGATGCCTTTCTGACCGGCAAGGTCGCCATGGTGGAGCAGTGGACTGATATTGGAATTATGGCCGAGGAGCTGAGTCAATCAACTATACAAGGGGATTGGGGAGTGATCCAGATGCCTCTGGGAAAAGGGGAAAAAGCGGGCCACGTTCCAGCACTTAATGCAGGGTTCAGTCTGGGAATTGCAAAATCGACCAGAAACCTTGAAGCTGCCAAGGCATACCTGCTGTTCGCCAGTCATCCCGCTACAACTCTGAAACTGAATCTGATTAACGGCGGTATCGATCCGGTCCGTATCTCAACACTAAACTCCAAGAAATACAAGGCTTTTGCTCCGAAGATAAGCATTGCGGCAAAATCTGCCATTGGGGGAGCAACAGCCTGGCCGACAATTCCCCGGGCAGCAGAGATGTTGGAGATCCTGACCGACAACCTGGTGAAAGCCATTCATCAAATGATAACACCGCAACAAGCCCTGGAAAACACCCAGAAATCGTGGCAGGAATTGATGGAAAAAGGATAAACGATCGCTGTTGAACTTCGGTTGAAAGCGGATGAGTCCCTCTTTGAAAAACGGGTCAGGATTTAACCCGGATTGATACTCGGTTATTGATTGAACGTATGATTATTATTAAAAGCTCACTTCACAACAAACAGGATGGAAGATGCGAATAAGAGCGACAGGTTTGCAATTCTGGCAGAAGGTTACCATTCTTCTGGCATCATCAACAATTCTGCTTACCATCGGCACAGCTATCTCTGCATGGTATATTCTGGATCGGGCAGCATCCAAAATGGAACAGGACAGCAAATCAGTCCTTTCGGATCAGGTTGAATCCTACTTGGAGAAATTTGTAGGTGAACGGGCGGAAAGACTTGATGCCCAATTGAAACATGCGGAAGCGATCGCTTCTCTTGGCGCCAAACACCTGGGAGAAAACTTCCGCAACCCGAACAGATCCGAAGTCAACCAGTTCATGTCATCGCTCTGCTCTCAAACCAATCATTGTTCAAATATCTACTATGCAACCGTTCAGGGTATAGAGCGGATCTTCCCCCGGGAAAACGCTGATTTATTGCAATCCGACTTTCCAAATCCCGTGAATGAATCCTATTTCCCGGACGTCCGTAAATTCAACTACGGTCTTAATGAGGTCAAGTGGAGCCAGGCGCATTTAAATCCCCTTTATATCACCAAAGATGTTGTTGTGGATGCGGTTGCTCCTGTTCTGGAGAACGGAAAACCCCTGGGATTTATCGGGATCTCACTGTCACTGATGAAGATTATCTCGGGTTTTAATCAACAGCAACCTATCAGGGGGGGATACGCATTTTTAATTGATACCGATTATCGGTTAATTGGCGCCCCACCTCACGCCAGGGTTGACCTGGCACCTCTGCAGGATGGATCGCAAGGTATTGTCAAGATTAGCCAGCCGGCAAACCAGGAGCTTGGTCTCATTCTTAGACGGATGGTGATGGGGGAAACCAATATTCTCAAAGTGGTCATTGGTGGCGATCCCAAATATCTTGCCTATCATCCCCTGACCAACATCAACTGGCGTCTGGGCATTGTCGTTCCAACTCAAATGGCAACCGCTTCCGCAGACAAACTGGTTGCCGTCGTCAATGCCGGTTCCCGTGACGTATTTAGAGGGATGCTGTTCTGGGCATGCGTATTCTTCATTTTCGTAATGCTTTTGAGCGTTACCCTGACCCGTCAGTTGACCAAGCATATCGGAGAAATGTCCGAAGTTGCCAAGGGAATGTCCTCCGGTAATTTCGAAGGCAGGGTAAAAATCAGGAGTCGTGACGAACTCGGCACTTTGGGTCGGACCTTCAATCTGATGGCTGACAGGATACAGTCCATGATCATCGACCTCAATAAGGTAAACCGCGAACTGACCCTCAAGAATCGGGCACTTTTTAAAGAGAATGAAACCCGTAAGAAGATTGAAGAGAATCTGCGCGAAAGCGAAGAAAAATTCCGGGCACTCACAGAAAACTCCAATGATGTCATCATGCGGTTTGATTGTTCCCACAGGCATCTTTATGTAAATCCGATAGTCAAACAGGTTACCGGAATAGCGGCTTCCGACTATATCGGAAAAACACATGAGGAATTGGGATTTCCTGATGAACTGAACAAAAAATGGAAGGAGGCCATAGACAGGGTTTTTGATCAAAAAAAAGAGAATCGAATTGAATTTCAACTGCCGAACAAAACCTGGCTGGATTGGGTTCTCTGTCCTGAATTCTCCGCTGACGGCGAAGTAAAGGCTGTGGTTACCTCTGCCCGTGATATCACCGAACGCAAACTCATGGAAGAAGCTATGGAGAAGAGCGAAGAACGGTACCGAACCCTGGTGGAAACAATGAATGAAGGAATGGCAGTGCAAAGGGATCTAAAGCTGATCTATGTAAACAAAAGCTTTTGCGACATGGTGGGATATAAGAAGGATGAATTGATTGGCAAAGATGCGGATTTTCTGTTGGATGACACCAACCGGGAAAAGTTCAGACTACAGATGGAGGCCCGCCAGCAGGGCATCAATGACGCCTATGAAATCGAACTTTTGACCAAGGATAATAAAAAGATCTATACCATGGTCTCGCCTAATTTTTCCGGGTTTGACGGGCAACTGTACCGCAGCAGTTCAGCCATTTTTACAGATATTACCCATCGAAAAAAAACAGAGGATGAACTGCGTCGACTACGGAATTACCTGTCCAATATCATCGATTCGATGCCTTCTCTCCTGATAGGGATCGACAACAATCGCAATATCACTTTATGGAACAAAGCGGCAGAACAATCTTCAGGCAAGTCAGCGGAATCCGCCTTGGGCAAAAAGCTTTCCGATGTCTATCAACAGATTTCGGATGAGATTGACAGTGTTTTCCAGAAAAATCAGCCTAATGAGATCAGGCAGGAGAGAAAAAAACTTCGTCAGACCGAAAAAGGCTTTCGCTATGAAGATATTACCATCTATCCCCTGATTGACGATGGTATAAAAGGAGCCGTAATTCGTATCGATGATGTGACGGGAAAAGTACAGATGGAGGAAATGGTCGTTCAATCGGAAAAAATGCTCTCTGTTGGAGGCCTGGCAGCGGGTATGGCCCACGAGATCAACAATCCCCTTGCCGCAATGATGCAATCGGCAAACGTCATCATCAGCCGATTGACGGATCCAAATATGAATACAAATCGGAAAATTGCAGAACAAGCCGGCGTCACAATGAATGGGATCAAAACCTTTATGGAAAAACGTGAAATCATCTCCATGTTGAGCTCGATTCACGAATCCGGTAAAAGGGCTGCCAAGATAGTGACCAATATGCTCAGCTTTGCCCGGAAAAGTGATTCGGATTATACCGATCATCAATTGCAGGACTTATTGGACCAATCACTGGATCTTGCCGGTAGCGACTATAACCTGAAAAAGGGATTCGATTTTCGTCAAATTGAAATCCTCCGCCAATATGAAAACAACGTACCTTCGGTGCCATGTGAACACGGAAAGGTACAACAGGTCCTGTTGAATATCCTGCGCAACGGGGCGGAAGCAATGCAGACCCGAAAAGACGAATACAGGAAAACAGGGGATAAACCGCGTTTTATTCTCAGGCTGGCGCATGAAAAAAGGGAAGGTTGGGTTCGTATTGAAATTTCAGATAACGGACCGGGAATGGTCGAAACAACCAGAAAACGCATTTTTGAACCGTTTTTTACCACCAAACGGCTCGGTCAAGGGACCGGACTCGGACTCTCCGTGTCTTATTTCATCATCACCGAAAATCATGGTGGCGAAATGAGCGTCCAGTCCATAAAGAACAAAGGTACCACCTTTGTCATAAGACTACCGCTTTCAGGAAGAAAGATCTGATTTCAAGAATCCGGAGATCAGTCTCCCTCCAGCTTGTCCGGCCATCAGATTTGGTGGTTAGCTCCCGGACATCAACACCAAAATAACCAATCAGAATTGACGATTTACAGCATCCGGCTTTACGGCAACGCTCAAATCCGGACTGAAACAGCCATTGTCATTTTTTGAGACTTAAGTATCAAAAAAAACTTGACACACAAAAACTCATCTTTCATATTTGGTTTCAGTGCAGGTTTAAACATCAAAAGGAGGAAGAAATTGGTCGATATTGCTTCATATCCGTTGAAAGAGCGAAAGCGGGCCAGGGTCAGGCTGTCCCTGGCAGATTCAATGATCCGGCGAACCCGTGAACGCTCTTTTGAGAAGATCAGGGTCGAGCAGTTATGCGAAGACGCGGAGGTTTCACGAGCGACGTTTTTCAGGTTTTTTCCCAAAAAAATCGATTTGATCTTCTTTGCCATGAATCTATGGACGATTGAAACGGGTTGGCATTTGGAGAACAGGTACAAGAGTGCATCCGGGTACCGGAGGATTGCAGCGTTTTTTCATCTCTCCGCAAACTCCTTTGAAAAACACCGGCATTTTTTTATTGCTGCAATCGGTCAGCGTGTTCTCGATCCGGTAGAATTCAATCGGGAAGACAACGAGTTCAACCGGGTTAGCGTGCTGGAGCGATTCATCCGGTTCCCTGACTACAAAGGAATTGAATCAATCCCCGAAGGAGGCTTCACCCGTATTTTGAGGGAGTGTATCGGGATTGCCATTCACAATAACGAACTGCCGAAAAACACAGATGAAGAAAAGGCCGTTCTCTCCCTCGCCTGCCTGTTCTATGGAATACCGGTGATGGTTTCCGATCGGTCTGCCAAAAACCTGACCCTCGTTTATTCCCGGCAACTGGATACAATCTGGCAGGGCCTGGGAGGAAAAACCGAACCTCACGATTCATTGTGATTCAATTACTACTCTTCGCCAGTTGTTTTAACCTCTGGTAAATACAGGAGACGATATGTCCGACGTATCAGCAAGTAATGAAGTTGATATTCGTTTACCCATAAAATCCGTTATTTCCACCCTGGTGATACTGGTCATTCTTGTGGCGGCGGCTGGCGCAGCAACTCATATCATTCCTGCGGGACAGTATTTCGATGTGGTCCGGGATGGTCAGACGGTCAAGGTTTATCAGGAAGTGGAACCGGCACCGGTTCCGGTTTGGAAAATCGCGCTTGCCCCTGTGCTGGCTTTAACCGGCAAAAACGGTCCCAAAATCATCGTGGTCTTTGCGTTGATCGTTATCCTGGGTGGTAGTTTCAGTATTCTGATCAAGACAGGTGTTATCAATGAGATGCTGGCCCGCCTGGAACAGAGATTTTCCGAACGAAAAACCACCCTTCTCACCATTTGTGCCTTTGGGTGTGCTTTTCTTTGTTCCACTTTTGGTATGATGGAGGAGTTTCTGCCCGTATTGATCATTTTTGTGCCGTTTGCTATCAGAATGGGCTGGGACGACATCACGGGATTTGCCGCCATCATCCTGATGGTTGGATTCGGATTTGCGGCCGCCACATTTAATCCTTTCACCGTTGGAGTCGCTCAAACCCTCGCCAATATCCCGCTTTTCTCCGGTACCGGCTTGAGGGCGCTCTTTTTCCTGGTGGTGATCAGCATCTCAATTTTTTATTTGCTGCGATACGCGCGAAAGATAGAACGAGATCCGAATAAAAGTGTCACCAGGGGAGACCAACATCCGTCATCGAATCACGCACATTTGGAACTGAAGGTGGGGCAGGTTAAAAATGCCAGGGGGATAATGGCCCTGGTGTTGGGTTGTTTTCTGGTACTGGCAGCATCGGTGGGAATCGGAACCCGGGTGAAGATTGTGGGAGATCTTATCATGATCATTCTGCTGCTGGTTTTTCTGGTTCTCGGAATCGGTGGTGGCCTGCTTTCGGGAGCAGGACTGAAAAAAACACTGTCACATTTTGTCAAAGGGTTGGGAACCTTTTCACCTGCCATACCTGTAATCATGCTGGCCTTTTCCGTCTCTTACCTGGTGGAGATCGGACTGGTCATGGATACCATTCTTTTTGCCATCGCCAGCTCCCTGGAAGGGTTCGGTCAACATGGCGGGGCCGTAATTCTTTTTTTCAGCCAGATGGCTATCAACTTCTTTGTTCCCTCCGGATCAGGTCAGGCCGCCCTGACCATTCCCATTCTGGCCCCCCTGGGAGATATCATCGGTGTTTCACGTCAGACAGTGGTCCTCGCTTATCAAATGGGCGATGGATTCTCCAACATGCTTTGGCCGACACATCCTTTCCTGATGATCGGACTGGGTTTCGCCGGAATTCGTTACACCAAATGGATTAAGTGGGTTATGCCCTTACACCTGGTTGTAATGGCGATCTGCATCTGTTTTCTCATTGTAGCCGTGGAGATCGGCTATTAGGTCACCCTTATTCGGAAATCCAAACCTCGCTTGAGATGAAGATTAAAAACAGCCCCTATAACCTGAGGGAAACCCTGGGGTATTTCAAACGCAATTTTCTTGGTCCTGTTGCCAAAAACCGGGGCCTCGTTCGCTACTGCCGGCAGTGTTGTCAACTAAACCCTGGTATTCAGCCCCAGTATAAAATCGCTTTTATCGGGGATGTCATGGATATGAAAGGTCGCCGTCTCCGGACCGGTACCAGGATCAAGCAATTCATCGCCTCTTGTGACTACCTGGTTGGTAATTTCGAAGCCACCATTACCAATGCCAGGGGTGCCTATCTGGCACAAAGGCATAGCCCGCAGATCCTGAATGCCCTTGCAGAGCTTTTTCCGTCAGATAAGACCTTCCTGGGGTTGGCGAACAACCACTCGGGTGATTTCGGGCTTGAAATCTGGTCCGAATCCAAAATGCAGATTGAAGAAAGGGGCTTTAGCACCTTCGGTACAAGCAACGCCACCTTTGTTGAAATAGACAATGCCATCCGGATCGTGGGGGCAACCCAGTGGTCCAACCAGCCGGTCGATTATATCCGAAAGATTGAGAAAGCCCATGAATTTCATCAGCCGGGCCTCTTCAATATTCTCTACCCGCACTGGGGATACGAAATGGAGCTGTATCCCAGGCCGGAAACCATAGAACGGGGTCGGCAATTCAGTCTTTTATTCGACGCCATTGTGGGACATCACAGTCATATTCCCCAGCCTGTAACTGAGATTTCACTAAGCAAATCCGGGGCTAACGTCAAGCAGCTCGTCGCCTATAGTCTGGGAGATTTTTGTATTCATGAAAAACTGAAGCACTATCACTTTGGACAGGTGATCATCATGAGCATTGGCCCGGACAGCAAGGGCAAACTCAAGACCGGATCCCTGGAATGGCGATTCACCCGTTGTCGTCGTGTTAGTGATGACTTATGGGAAACCGATATCACCTCCGATTATCCTTACCCCACCGCATAAGGGAATCTAAAGAGTGCCCCTAAAAACGCTCCCTTTTGGAAACTCCGATTTTTATAGAGAATTTTCTGAACATCAGGTAAAATTTATTTATCAAATCAAAGATAAAACCCCTATTCAAACCCAAAATGAGACTGGATCGGGACATCAGGGATTTTGTTACCCTCCTCAACAAACATGGTGTCGAATACCTGCTGATTGGTGGATACGCTGTTATTTACTACAAGGTTCAGAGATATACCCGTGATTTTGATCTGTTGATTCCACCAAACCCGTCTAATGCGGAAAAAATGACAACGGTATTGAAAGAGTTTGGAATGGAATCTTTAGATCTTAAACAATCTGATTTTTTGGACGATCTGATAATCCAAATCGGTTTCGAACCTAACAGGATTGACATACTCAAGTCCGCACCCGGGATTGATTTTGAGAAATCATACAAAAACAAGGTGATTGCCACCCTCGATGATGGAACCAAAATCAATATAATCAGTAAACCGGATCTGATTAAAGGCAAATGTGCCTCGGGCAGAGACAAAGACAAATATGATATTTCCGAGTTGGAGTCAAAATGAGCATTGATAAGAGTCGAGTCGTCAAGTTAAGTGAAAAAGAACATTTTCATCAAAAAGAGCGCCATTACTGGGAGAATACAACTCCGGACTATCGATTCGGCGTTTTGGAAGAGATGAAAAGAGAGTTCTGCGGAAACAGCTATAAGCCGGGAGTGGAAAAGTGTTTTCGAAAAGTGAAGTTGGAAGACAAAAACAGGTGAACCGTTAATCTAACCAGTCCTTACTGTCGTCAGCAAATCGTGGAGATCATCCTGTCTCTGACAGCCCAGAAATCCTGGCGTGTAAGCTTGGACATATAGATGAAATTCCCACCAATATAAAGACAGATCAGGCCGTGCATCCGGCTCCATAAAGACAGGGCCGTTTCCCGCAAATTCTCCGGTGCAACCTCTCCCTTAAGCTTCATATAATCCTGCAAAACATCCCGCAACAGGTGATAGAGATCGTCAACCAGGGTAACTACTTCCTGAAAAGTGTCGGAACGCTGCCCGCTCTCGCGAACTTCTCGTCGATTAAACATGATTTCATAAAGATCCGCCTGGTCAACGCCAAACTCAAAGTACGCATCCAGAATACCTCGCAGCTTCCCTTCGGCGGATAACTCCTTGCCAATTTCCGATTCTAATTTATCATGCAGTTTTCGAAATCCGTAGATTCTGATCACCTCCAGCAGATCATTCTTGTCATTAAAATAGTTATAGAGATTGGTGGGAGACATTCCGGTTTCTCCTGCCAGTTGACGCAGACTAAGCTTATCACGCCCCCTGGTTTTTAAAAGCTGCAGAGCGTGTTCCATAATCCGCATTACATTGGGAGTGTCCATTACACTCGCCCTGGAGTCCGGGATGGGAGCAGACTCCTGCTTTAATACCCGACCAACAGTTGAGCGATGAACATTCAACTCCCTGGCTATCTCACTGGCACTGTATCCATGTTCCCGATGGGCCATATGGATCAATTTATTACGTCTTTCCACACTATCGATTCCTCTGAAGATAGAATTGAGGGTGAGTCTGCGATTTTTCATTCTTTGGGTTTGGGAGATTGTAGTTAATGAAAATCCGTTTATGGTCTATTTTTAAACTGAAATCAGTATGCTGCCACGGTTGGAGTGTTTTTAAATTCATTGCTTCCCAGCTCCGAAAGCGGTCGCCGATTTCACCACTCCGGTTAGATTTTTTGACTCCCAATCCGTTCATAACAGACCGATCATGGTGATCAACAGAGCTGACAAACCTCACTTACCTGCAGCATCCAAGCTGAACTATCATCGGACAATAATCTTTTGATTCTGCGATGCTGGCAGATCAGTTCATATAGATCCCCTGCCTAAACTGCCTGAAACTTCAAAATAACTCTTCAGAATCCTTTCAACAGCTTCTTGTTGATGCATTTTTCTGTTCTTAATATGCCAAGGCTTGAGGCCGTTTAAAGTGGCTTTGAGGTATGGTTTGATGATATCGGTAAAGACATTGATTTTGCGGATACCCCCCTTAATCGTTTTTCGAATGTTCTCATCACCTGTACCCGACCCGCCGTGCAAGACCAGGGGAATCCTCACCCGATCCTGCAATGCCTGCAGTCGTTTGAAATCAATATCAGGCTTGCCTTTATATTGACCGTGCTGAGTTCCGATTGACACCGCCAGGGCATCGATACCACTCCGCTCAGCAAAGCTTCCTGCTTCATCCGGGTCAGTCAGCAGATTATCAGTGGTGGAGCTTTCGATACCGAATCGGTACGCTCCGACATGGCCGATCTCCGCTTCAACACTAACACCATGCTTTTTTGCCTCCTTGACCACTTGTCGGGTTTGTTCCAGGTTCTGTTCAAATTCATAAATGCTTGCATCAATCATAACACTGGTAAAACCCGCTTTGATCGCACGAAAACAGGTCTGTGGATCCTTTCCATGATCCAGGTGCAGGCATACGGGAACCTTGGCCGAATCGCAGCGAGACCGCAAAACTCCGGTCCAGCGGTCAAAGTTGCGCAATCGGTCTACAGGCAATGGAGGATAGCTGGCAATGACCGGCGTCTGATATTTCTCCGCTACTTCGAGGTAGTAACTTAACATGGAAGCATTTAAAAAATCCGGTGCTATCACCGCGTACCCCCCTTTAACGGCGGGCTCAAGTATTTCATTAAGGGTTACCAGCATGTTAGCTCTTCATTTTAGGGCCTGGCAGCCGGTTATAAGCAGTTTCAGGATGACTGATCCATGGGAACGCCATGGCAGCGATTTCGTTTGGCCAGATAATCCTTTTCCTCCTGATCCCAACGATCGTCTGTCCACCCTAACAAGGGTTGGCAAATCTTCCTGATCTTCGGAAGATAAGTCTTACCGCCGTTCTCCAATAAAAGACCGAGACGGGTTCGCCGCAGCATTAAATCCTCTAGGTGCTCTACCAGCTCATGTTCAGCAGCCCAGCGCAACTCAGCCCAGACGGTCATTGTGCCGGGAATGCGCTCCAGCTCCCCCTTCTGAGCTGCATTGATCAGCTCTTTGGCCCGACTACCGAATCGCCCCGATAATCGATATAGGACATCCTCATCCACCGCTCCCTTGATGGATGCGATATCCGGCATTGTTGTGAAGTAGGGGTTTTGGCCACTTGCTTCCTTAAACCGACCCAAGGCAGAGCTGGCCGCTTTAAGCGCGTCTCGGGCAATCAGACGAAAGGTGGTGAGCTTGCCTCCGGTAACCGTGATCAAACCATTCTCCTGCCAGACGACGTGATCCCGGGATTCAGCAGAGGGTTCCTTCTTCCCCGAATCTACAACCGGCCGCGCTCCTGAGAAGGTGCCAATAATGTCCTTTTCGCAGATATCAAGATCGGGAAAATGATGTCGGATGTTTTCCAAAAGATAATCAATCTCTTCCGCTGAGATCGAGACCTCCCTCTCAGGATCGAGTTGATGATCGATGTCCGTATTACCGGTGATTACTCGACCTTCCCAGGGCATAACAAATCCCGGACGTTTGCTGGTCGGATGGGTTATAACGATATTCTGCTTAACCGGCAGTCGATCGGCAGAGAACACCAGGTGACTGCCTTGCAGGGGGCGAATCCTGTTCCGATTCTGCCGGTGGATACCCTGCCTCAGGTAGTCAGCCCAGGCACCGGTTGAGTTGATTACCTGTTTTGCCTGAAGATTCATCTCCCGGCCGTTAATCCCATCTTTCAGTGTTGCACCACAGACCCTCTCATTATCAAGAATCAGGCTAACGACCCGACAATAGTTCACCGCAGAACCTCCTTCATCCCGTGCTTCCTGCAACACCCTGAGTACAAGCCTTGCATCATCTGTAACCGATTCGTGAAATTGAAGACCGCCGGTTAAATCTTTATTCTTAATACCGGGTGCCAGGCGGCTGACATCAGCGGCAGGAAACCCGTGTTTGCGTAAACTGCCGTTCATGATGTCATACACCAGCAGGGCTGCTCTGACGATCAACCATTTGAGTCGGTTTTTCCCATAGAATGTCATCATCATTCCGCATTCATCGACAAGTCCCGGCAACTCCCGCAGAAGTTTGCCCCTCTCCCTGACGGATTCAAAGGTCAATCGGAAATTGCCCTGTTCAAGGTACCGCAATCCGCCATGCACCAATTGCCCCGACCGGCTGGAGGTTCCCCAGGCGAAATCGCGTTGTTCCACGAGTATGGCTTTCAATCCCCTGTTCACAGCTTCTCGTAAAATACCTGCACCCGTTATTCCTCCTCCGATGATCAGCAGGTCCCACTCTTCCTTTTCCAATCGGGAGTGAATCTCAGCCCTGGCGTTATTCATTTGCGATCTCCCCTTGGATCAACCCGGTTAAAAAGGCCCTTTCGCTTTCAAGCTTCCACATCGCCATACGAAATATCGCCACCGCCAGCGTCCATTTGTTGATTTTTTCTTCGGTGATGTCATGAAGATTGGTCAGGAGATGGGAACGGTAATTCCGTTCAAACGCTTTGCGAAAAATCGGGATGAGGATACGCAGAACCAGACTTGTTCCGGGCGAAGTTTCCGCCATTGAAAGAATCAGGGAAGTCATGGCTAAATCCGCTTCCGGAGCTCCTTTAACGGCTTCTGCCCAGTCAATGATGCAATATCCCTCCGGGTTGAGGATGATGTTTCCCGGGTGAAAATCCATGTGGCAAATGCTGTTTCCATCCGGCAACCCATCCAGATACCTCTCCAATTGCGGGTACTGATCCGTGTTTATCACCCCTTCGGGCAACAACCGGCTCATCTTTAAGGCCTCTTGTTTTATATCGGGAAGCTTATCGGTACTGCGTTGAATCAGATCCATATGAACATCTGCCATAAACCTCCCGCCCCACTTGACATTCAGGGGATTGCCCAGCTTTGCTGTCAACAGGTCTTCTTCACCGGCCCATTCGAAAATAATCCCATACCGCCCGTCCACTTCGACCAGTTCAAGCGCTTCAGGCGAGATCATCCCCGTCTCCGACACAATTTGACAGCGACGAAACTCATCCTCGACTTTTTGGGCAGAAACCGTATCATGTGCCAACTTCAGCACACGTCGGTCCTGCAGCAGATAGACATGTGAAACACGGCCTTCTGCCAGAAACTGTCTGTTATCGATATCCATAAGCACCCTTCAATTAGAAATAAGCAAATTCAGGAACCTGTTTTATAGAAGAATCATTTTCTTCATCCCCTCTTTCTTGAGGCTCAGCTCTATCGCCTCCAGGACGCCGTCAAGACTGTGAAAACGATGGGTGATCAACCGCTTGACATCCACTCGACCGGTTGAGATAAGCTTCAGCGCTTTCTGATAATCATCCGGGGAGAAAGATGAAGTACCGGTGATGGTCAATTCCTGGTAGTGCAATAATTCCCCCGGAATCTCAACAGTTGACCCCCCGGGCAGCCCCCCGAAAAAACTGACACTGCCTCCGCCTCTTGCCAGTTCCAGGGCCATTTTGTATGTCTCGGCAGTCCCTACCGCTTCAATCACCACATCTGCTCCCATGAAACCAGTCCGCAGTCGCAATTCCCTGTTGGCGTCACCTTTTGCGGCGTTTATCACCTCATCCGCTCCAAATGCCAGGGCCTGCTCCAGGCGGTTCTCGTCTATATCAATCATGAACACCCTGGCGGCCCCGTCCGCCTTAGCGAGTTCCATCAATATATAACCCATCGGACCCGCCCCGATGATGGCGACATCGCCACCCAGGGGAATTACGGCCTTACGAATTGCGTGCAGGCAACATGCTACGGGTTCTGCAAGTGCACCTTCCTCATAGCTCACATTGTCGGGCAGTAGTAAAGTTCTCAGCAGGGCTCCGTCACCGGGAACCTTGAAATACTCCGCAAATCCCCCGGGTTTCACAAAACTGTCGGGGGCCTTGAAACAGAACCGAAAACTACCCAGTTTGCAGGGCGGACATTGTCCACAGGGGCTGAAAGGAGCCACAGCCACCCGCTGCCCAATGTTTATATCTTTCACCCTTTCTCCCACGGCCACCACTTCTCCTGCCATCTCATGCCCCGGAACCCAGGGTAAGCCGTTAAGCTCTATATAAAAGTGCTTTCCATGCATACAAGCTTTGATATCCGTGTAGCACAAACAACAGGCGTGCATTTTGACCAGAAAATCATTCTCCGAGATCTCGGGAACGGGCATTTCCACTACCTTTATTCCCTTCGGAATGTCCGTCAGCGTTGCAGCTTTCATCTCCATTCTCTTCTCCATGCAACATCAATTAACAATGTAAACCTATGTTGCAAATCTCCCTCTCCATTGTCAACAAAAAACGGAGATACAAGACTGGTAAATGAAAATTCATACTTTTGGGTGATGACATAGTTTTACAATCTGTTAGGATGCGAAAAAAAATCGAGCCAGGTTTTTTCAAAACTAATCAGGAGCAACGCGATGCAAGACAATAACGTAAGGATATACAGATATCGATGGGTTATTCTGGCGATTTTTACCCTGATCAACATTGTTGTTCAAATTCAATGGCTCTCGTTTGCCTCTATCGCGAGGGAAGCCAGGCTGTTCTACAACGCAACCGCCTTGCAGATCGACTTTTTCTCCATGATCTACATGCTGGTCTTTCTCATCGTTTGCATCCCTGCTTCTTATGTCATTGATACCTATGGAATTCGTATCGGTATTGGATTGGGAGCTGTGTTGACCGGAATCTTCGGTTTTCTGAAAGGATTTTATGCAGCGGATTATACAATTGTTGCCGTTTCACAGACCGGTCTTGCCGTAGCCCAGCCCTTTGTGCTTAATTCGGCGACAAAACTGGCGGGAAGATGGTTTCCTGTCAATGAAAGAGCAACCGCCGTGGGTGTTGCTACCCTTTCTCAGTTTATAGGAATCGTAATCGTGATGATTGCCACCCCGTTAATGATATCCAAAACAGCGGACGGAACTTACGATCTGTCAGGTGCTTTATGGACCTACGGCATCATCAGTCTTGCTTGCGCCGTGTTGCTGTTGCTGTTTCTCAGGGAGCACCCTCCCACTCCTCCTGTATTGGGTGAAAAAGATGAACAGTTTGCCGTATTCAAAGGCATCCGACACATCTTCACCAAAAAAGATTCAATGCTCCTGATTCTGGTTTTCTTTTTCGGCCTGGGAGTCTTCAATGCTATCAGCACCTGCATTGATCAAATTTGCCAGTTGAAGAACCTGACCATCGAAGAGACCGGATTGGTGGGAGGCATCATGCTCATCGCCGGGATTGTCGGTGCTGCCACCGTCCCCGTCTTTTCGGATAAAATGCGAAAGAGAAAACCCTTCCTACTGGTCGCAATCATTGGAGCAGCAGCCGGACTGATCGGGCTGACTTTGTCCACCGGATTTATCTCTGCCCTTGTTGCCTCTTTTATACTGGGATTTTTTCTGCTGGGTATAAGCGCACCTATCGGTTTTCAGTACGGAGCCGAAGTTTCATTCCCGGCACCCGAATCCACAGCCCAGGGACTGGTTTTGCTGGCCGGTCAGATCTCCGGCATTCTCTTTATCCTGGGCATTAATAACATCGGTGTCACCCCCTTCATGTACTTCTTTATCGGATTGTTACTCATCAGCACCTGGCTGGTAAAATCCCTGGGGGAATCACCGATAGCGTTGGAAAATAGTTAGTCCTTATCCCGGGAAGGTGGCCGGATATTGAATGTCTAAATGAAAACACAAATCCCGACCTAAACAAATCACCCGAAAATCACACTTTCGGGTGATGACTGATGAATCTGTTTTGATAACATTTAACAAGACCCATAACCGGCCCGGAATAAAATCCGATTGATGATGTTTCAGGAACCTTTGAAGCCAGGGATGGCTTCGCAGAACTCCGGGAGAATTCATGGGTTTCCTGAAATACCGGCAACCAGGCCGCCTTTTGCAATATTATTAATCATCTGTTTTCGAATATAAAACCTACAAAAATAAGCAAAACATGATTAACGCAGATACATCCCTCAACGGAAAAACAGCCCTCATCACTGGTGCTTCGAGGGGGATCGGAAAGGCAATAGCACTTACATTTGCAAAAGCCGGCGCAAATGTGGCGATAACAGCAAGATCCGCCGAACACCTGGAAAAGGTCAGTGATGAGGTTATCAAAACCGGGGTGAAGTGTGTTACAGTTCCTTGCGATCTGACGGACGAAAAGCAGGTCGGAAACCTGCACCGAAAAACCGTTCAACAAACCGGAAATGTTGATATTCTGGTGAACAATGCGGGGAAGGCGCACATCGTCACCCTGGCTGATCTGTCAAAAAAACAATTTGAAGAAGTCATGTCCGTAAATGCCTGGTCAGCATTGCAACTGGCCCAGCTCTGTTATCCGGCTATGAAGGAGAAGAAACAAGGGGTGGTTATCAATATCGCCTCCACCGGTGGTATCAAACCCGATATATTTGCGGGTGCCTACAGCACATCGAAGGCAGCTTTAATCATGTTGACCAAGCAGATGGCCTGCGAATGGGGAAACGACGGGATTCGAAGCGTTGCCATCTGCCCGGGGCTTGTCCGAACCGAACTGGCAGCCGACCTGGTCGCGCACAGGGAGAAACTTGGTTTTCAAAATCTGGTGAACCGGGTAGGCGAACCGGAAGAGATAGCGGCAATGGCACTGATGCTGGCAGGTCCCGCCGGTGGATACTGCCAGGGAGGAACTTATCTGGTCGACGGTGGCTCCACGGTGAACTCAGCGATTAATCTCTAATGCACTGTATCAAATAGAACGGCAATTAGCATAAAAACCCGATATTGATCCGGTAGATCGCCACTAATCCATGTTATTCAACAAAACAGGCACATAATGGTGAAACAGGGTTTAATGTTAAGCCAGAGTAGAGTTGAAACGATCCCAAAAGATATATCAGTTCGAGCCCGAACTGGAATCTAACAGCAACATAGAGTCATTTTTGATTTCAATAATCAGGTCTTATGTCCCCCAATTTTCAGGAGGTAAATATGAATCAGAACAGTTCAATATCGATGAAAGGTAACGGGTTTTCCATCAGTGAATACCACGATACCGGAAAAATCTATCAAAAGTTGGATGCCTTGTTGAGCTTGCCGCCTCTTTCTCTGAAACGAGACGCCATGGACAGGTATCTGAAATACTATGAAGAGAAATGTCCCAAATCAAAGGAGATGATCCAAAGGGCAATGAATTACATCCCGGGCGGCGTTCAACATAACCTTGCCTTCAATTATCCCTTCCCCCTCGCTTTCACCAAAGCCGAGGGGGCCTATCTGTATGACCTGGATGGCAATACCTACATTGACTTTCTTCAGGCGGGGGGATGTACTGTGCTGGGAAGTAATCCGGAGCCGGTTCGCAAAAAGGTCATTGAGCTTTTAAACACCTGTGGTCCGGTAACGGGACTCTTTCATGAATATGAGCTGAAGCTGTCCCGGAAGGTTTCCGAACTGATGCCGGGAATCGACATGCTGCGGATGCTGGGAAGTGGTACGGAAGCTGATATGGCGGCAATCCGCGTAGCACGGTTGGCTACCAAAAACAAATATGTTATCAAAATGGGTGGCGCTTATCACGGATGGAGTGATCAATTGGCCTATGGAATCCGGATTCCGGGAACAAAACACCTGGAATCTCACGGTATTCTCAAAAACTGTTTTAAATACACCCAGGAATTTTACCCCAATCGTATCAAATCCCTGGAGAAGCTGCTGCGCCGCAATCGTGCACGCGGAGGAACTGCTGCGGTCATTATTGAACCGATCGGACCCGAAAGTGGAACAAGACCCCTGAATCGTGAGTTCAACCGACAGGTTCGAGATTTGTGCGACAAATATGGAGCCCTGCTCATTTTTGATGAAGTGGTTACCGCATTCAGAATAGGATTGAGCGGAGCGCAAGGATACTATGGTGTAACGCCCGACCTTACTGTTTTGGGGAAGGTCCTGGCAGGTGGATATCCCTCTGCCGGTGGGTTGGGAGGAAAAAAGGAGTACATGAGTTTTCTGTCTGCAGGCATTGCCGGAAGCGGCAAAAAAGCCCTGGTGGGGGGAACAATGGCCGCCAATCCGTTGAGTGCTGCAGCCGGCTATTACACACTCTGTGAAATGGAAAAGACCCGGGCCGTTGAAAAAGCCGGTAGGGCGGGTGATCGGCTGACCAAAGGACTTTGTCAAATAATTGAAAAATATAAATTACCCTTTGTTGCTTTTAACCAGGGTTCCATCTGTCACCTGGAGACCGTGGGCACCATGCTGCTTGACGTTAATTGGCGCAAGCCCTGGAAAATACCGGGAACAATTAAGGAGGCAAAAGCCCGCAAGCATGTTATGGAGGAGATGGGAGCTGCTTACATGGCGGAAGGAATTGTCACCCTCGCCGGAAGCAGGCTTTATACCTCGGCTGCGGATACTGATGAAATCATAGACGAAGCATTGACGAGATTTGATCGCATTTTTAGTAAAATAGAAACAGTGTAATCAACGGAGATACAAAATGAGTCAATACCTGGAATATAAAACAAAAATCATCGAATGCACCCAATGGCTATCCAACAATGGTTATTTCGGGGCGCTGAGAGGAACCGGGGGCAATGTTTCCATGAGGATCGAAGGTGAAGATGCCTTTGCCGTCACCCCTTCGACCCTGCCCTACGATCAGTTGACACCGGATGACATCTGTATTCTCGATTTTGACCAGAAACCGATTGAGGGCGAACGGAAACCCTCCGTCGAATCCGGATTTCATCTGATCGTATATAAAAACCGACCCGAAACAAACGCGGTGGTCCACACTCATCAGGTCTATGCCAGCATATTCGCTATTCTGAACAGACCCATCCCGCCGTTATTTGATGAAGTCACCATGCACCTGGGTAAAATCGTTGATGTGATTCCCTATGCGCTTTCAGGCAGCCCAGACCTGATCGAGAATGTGGTCTCCAAACTGGGAAACCAATGCAATGCTTACCTGATTCAGAACCATGGGGCCTTGAACCTGGCTAAAAACCTGGAACAAGCCTGGCTCAATGTGGAATTGTTGGAGAAAACGGCTCGCATCTACTACAGCGCTCTTTCCGTCGGAGGTGAGGTCTCCTTGTTACCTGATGATATTGTTAATTTGCTTGAAGAAATACGTAAAGCCGGGTAACAAACAGGGGTACAAAGCATTCTAAAACCCAAAAAAGGAGATTTCCATAAATGACCCAGAGCAAACACAGATATGTCTTGTGCATTGACCTTGGGACATCGGGATGCAAAGCCGCCCTTTTCACCACCCACGGTGAAAATGCCGGTTTTGCTTTTAGTCCTGTACCCTTGCACCTGATCCAGGGAGGCGGTGCCGAACAGGATCCCGCAGATTGGTGGAATGCTATCTGCCAATCCACCAAAGAGCTGTTTCAAAACAGTAACATCAAACCGGAAGAGATCATAGCTGTCAGCGCCAACACCCAATGGTCGGGGACCGTGCCGGTTGATAAAAGCGGTCAGAACCTCATGAATTGCATTATCTGGCTCGATTCCCGGGGAGCCGACCAGATCAACCGGTTGCGGAAAGGGCTCATCAATATTTCCGGTTATGGGGCCAGCAAAATCCTGCGCTGGATAAAGATTACCGGGGGTGCTCCCGGTGCCACGGGAAAAGACCCCATTGCCCATATCCTGTTTATCAAGGAGCAATTCCCGGAAGTATTCAACAACACCTATAAATTCCTGGAGCCCAAGGATTACGTTAATCTGAAACTTACCGGGAAGTTCCTCGCAACCTATGACTCTATCACGCTTCACTGGGTGACGGACAATCGTGATCTCTCAAAGGTGGATTACCACGCAGGTCTGTTAAAGATGACCGGCCTGAAACGGGATATGTTGCCGGATCTCGCGCAGGCCACAGATGTTATCGGTACCCTGTCCAAAGAGGCTGCCCGTGATCTTGGTCTGTCTGAATCTGTGGTGGTTATCGGCGGCACTCCGGATACGACGGCAGCGGCTGTCGGGTCCGGTGCTGTCAGGGATTATGAAGGACACTCCTACCTTGGTACCTCGTCCTGGATCTCTGCCCATGTCCCTTTCAAAAAAACGGATATCGGTTGCGGTGTAGCCGCCTTACCTTCGGCAATACCCAATCGATACTATATCGCCAACGAGCAGGAAACCGCCGGTAATGCACTGACCTTCCTCAAGGAGAATATTCTCTACCACAAGGACGAGCTGCTCCAGGAAGAGAATGTACCGGATGTTTACAAGATTTTTGATCGCGTTGCCGCTACAGCACCGGCCGGTTCCAACGGCCTGATCTTTACTCCCTGGATGTACGGAGAGAGGACTCCGGTGGATGATCCCCTGATACGAGGCGGATGGCATAATGTCTCCCTGGATAACAATCGCGCTGATCTGATTCGCTCCTGCCTGGAGGGAGTGGCTTTTAACCAGAAATGGCTGCTGAACGGGGTCGAAAAACTCATGAAACGAAAAATGGAAACCATCACCCTTGTTGGAGGTGGCGGTATTTCCGATATCTGGTGTCAGATCCATGCCGATATTTTCAACCGCAAAATCCGGCAGGTCGAAGATCCCATCCAGGCCAATGCCAGGGGCTCCGCTTTTCTGGCCGGGATTGCTCTGGGAGATATAACCTTTGATGATATCCCGGACCGTATCAAGACCAAGCGAATCTACGAACCGGATCCGAAGAATCGAAAGGTCTATGACGACATGTTCAAGGAGTTCATCAATATCTATCATGCCAACAAGAAGATTCACGCCAGGCTGAATCGCGGTAAAAAGCACTGACGGGTTCTTCCATCCGTTCTGCCAAAGATAAATTCAAGGGGACGTTTGCTCGATACCTGTCCCCGCATTTCAGCGAGATATATCTTGACCTCTGCTTCTACTGTTGATCGGTCATCTGCAATAAATTGGAATTCTGACTAATCATTAGCGTAAAAAACGATCAACCGGAATATCGATCAAACCGGATTCAATAGTGACAGATTATAAAGTACAATCAACGATGACATGGAGCCTCAGATTGGCAGGCTATTGTATATGGGACAGGCTCAGTGTGCGATATAACACCACCGGCCATACCCCTGAAGATTAAATCCAAATTTCCTGGCTTATATCGGTACTTGTTGATAAAATCGAACACTCAGAGAACGCAGAATAAGCAATTTAATTTCCGGTTAAGCCAATTAAAACCATCCATGACTGAACCCACCATTCTCGAAATCTTCACTGATTATATTTGACCCTGGTGCTATATCAATACTGTGCGTATTGAAAGACTACAGCAAAATCACGAGATCAAGCTGAAATACACCTTGTTCCCGCTTCATCCAAACACTCCTGACGAAGGTCTGGACCTGACAGAACTGTTTAGGGGCCGTGATATCGATATCGCAGCCGCCCAGCAGCATCTTCAGAACCTGGCAACGGAGGAGGGATTGGATTTTTCTGAACGCAAAATGACGTATAATAGTCGACTGGCCCAGGAACTGGCAAAATGGGCAGAGCAGCAACCCGGGGGAGAAAAGATCCACGATCTCTTTTATCGGGCCTATTTCGTGGATGGGATCAACCTGGCCGACCGTCGGGAATTAACCAGGGTCGTCGAATCCATTGGGCTTGACGGAAGCAGGGCCGGAGAAGTTCTGGAGGACCGTGAATTCAGGGAAGCCGTCGATAAAGACTGGCAACGCTGCCGGGAAGTAGGAATCGTGGCAGTCCCAACATATCTCTGCGGTCCCAAAAAAAGCGGTTGGAGCCCAGACCTACGAAAACCTGGAAAGGTTGGTCACAGCAGGGGACGACATGCTAGATGCGCTATAGTCGAATATGGAAATGTGATGTTTTCGGAATTGGAATTTTATCCAAATCCGTAAACAAAAACTCGCTATTGAAAACCTGAATGGTGAATAATCAAAGCCGCACTCGGCCAGATTTGAAGCGGTTAACATAATCAGTGATTTAACCTGAAATGACGCTGTTTTCTAAATTCAGAGATTCCACATCTATAATCGCCCTCTTTATGGTGATATTTATACTGTTTATGTCAACACCGGCAGAAGCGCCCGCTCATCCTCACGTGTTTATCGATACCCACGTCAGACCGGAATTCGACCGGACAGGGCTGAAAGGTTTCCGCTGCTTTTGGAAAGTCGATGAAATGTCAAGCGCCATGCTGAAGCTGATGTTTGATATGGATTTTGACGGGACTGTAAATGGCATCGAGCTGGATCGGTTGAAAGACTACTTCAAAGCCACCTACAGCAACCAACAATACTTCGCATACATCTACCACAGGGGGAAAACGTATAGGCCGGATGAAATCACCGATTTTTCTGCTGAAATCGACAATGACCAGTTTATCTTTCAGATGTTCTTCCCTTTTTCCCAACCCGGGCAGACTGAAGAGCAGTCTGTTTTCTTCTCCCTTTATGATGAAACCTTTTACGTTGATATCAACATTTCTCCCTCACAGTTTGACATCAAGAATCCGGATCAGCTCATTGTTCATCACAAAATTTATCGCAACAAGGATGTTTCCTTTTATATTCTTCGCATCCATCCCATGGAGCTGCAACTCTCCTTCAGAAAATAGCAACATCGATTCGGGCACCCGGCGGGCTACAGCAAGCAACCATTGGTGAGTAAGTTGTCAGGGTGTGCCTTTCATAACCCTTACCGGCCTGTTTCAATTTGAAGGGACGGAAGTCGCCTCATCCACTCGCTTCATCCAATCGCATACATTCGAATTGGAGGAGATGATGTCCGCGCCTTCCCTGCTGTCATTGATACAGAAAAGTTGTGCGAAGACGCTGATATCGGCCAGGGTCATGGTATCCCCCACCAGCCAATCATTACCCTCCAGAAAGCTCCCGACAGATTCCACATGCCTTTGAACATCTCTTACAACCAGTTCATCCGGCCTTCGTCCTATTCCCTGTTTATTCAGAACAGATTTGTTCATCGATGGCACAACCAGTGGCGCCAATCCCTTTATCAACCAGCCGTCAGCGTGTGACAATTTGGGAATCGCCATCTTGGCATTGTGGGGAATCCCGAAACGCAGCCGCATTTCATAAAAATAGAGACTCTCATCTGCCCAATCCTCGAAAAAATGAACCATAGCCTTCATTTTTGGATCCTCGGGCAGAATGGGTTTACCCGGGAACTGCTCCTCAAGATAGTAGGCTATGTCGGTTGAATCTCCGATAGTGTTTCCTTCATGTACGATAAACGGAAGCTTGCCGACAGGGTATCGTTTTTTAATACCTGTAAACCTGAGCAATGAGATCTCCTCAATCCGATAGGTGATCTGCTTATAATTCAAAATCCTGCGAATCTTGTCGCAAAACGGTGATGTCTCAAATTGATATAGGGTGATCATAGGCCTCTCCTTGTTTGTTATTCTTCAATCATTTCAAACCCAGCGGATTTTTCACTATCAATGGAATCCATGCTTGTCAACAATACAGTTTTTATAACGCTGGATGATTGATTTCGGAATAGTCCTAAAATGACGGAAACTTCTGCAATTGCCTTAACCAGTCACTGCCTATATGTGAACGCTCAAAATCAACCGGCTTGCTAATTCGGATCAATTCCGTATAAGGTGTCGGGGGTGAGAATAGCCAACGACGCTGACAACAAAAAGGAGAAACATGGATACCGATCTTTTGATTAAAAACGGAATGGTCATGGACGGAACCGGCAAACCGGCAGTCCGCTCCGATGTAGTTATACGGGGTGATCGGATTATTGATGTCGGGGGCTTCCCCGACGCACGGGATTGCAAGGTGATCGATGCGGATGGTCTTGTGGTGTCTCCAGGTTTTATCGATGTTCATACTCATCTTGATTTTGTGTTTCCCTCTCCCCGCCATGCGGAAATCCTGAAAAGCTGGGCTCACCAGGGGGTTACCACCATCGTTGCCGGCAACTGTGGATTCAGCCCGGCACCGGTAAATCCGGATATTACTGATGATCTGAATACCTACTGGCAATTCGCCGTACCCGACGGAGGGCTTGAGTATCACTGGAGTTCCATGGCGGAATACCTGGACTATCTTGAAAACAATGGCGTGGCATTTAATGTAACCGTTCTCACCGGACACAACACCTTGCGGCTGAACACCAAGGGAACCGGATTGGGATTTGCGGGAGAAGCAGATATTCGCGCCATGAAATGGCAATTGCATGAGTCTCTGGAAGCCGGCTCTCCCGGTTTGACTGTCGGTCTCAACTACTGGCCTGGAACCTATTCCAATACAGATGAAGTCATGCAACTGGCAGCGGTTCTTAAGGATTACGACAGGCCCCTGGTGTGCCACCCCAGGGGGTTGAGCTACACCTATGATGATGCCATTGCTGAAATGATAGAAATCGCCGAATACCACGGTATCCCTCTCCACCTCTCCCATCACATGGGCGGGCTCGTACCCGACATGGCAGTCCGTTCCAGAACCGATGAATTGCTCTCCAAAGCTGAAGAAAGAGGACTCAGACTCGGCTGGGACAACATGCCCTGGACTACCGGTTCCACTGCCCTGATGTCCTATCTGCCGCCATCATTAATGGATGGAGGTGCAAAACAGTTTTTCAGAAAACTGCAGAATCCGAATATTCGAAAAAAGGTGATCGACGAATTAAAAAACCATGTTCCCAAATGGCCGACCTGGGAGAACCACTATTGGACAGATAAATGGTTTGCTCCGGACATGCGTGTCTGTGGATTCAAAAAAGAAGAAAATCGACGCTTTGAATTCATGGAGATGCAGGAGATCGCAGACGAACTGGGCAAGAATTTCTACGAAGCAGGAATAGATCTCCTGATTGAGGAGAAGGGGCGACTCTTCTGTTTCATGGGCCTGTTTGATCACCCCGAAGATGATGATGTCGTCAACTTCCTGATATCCGATCCCAAATGCTCTATCATGACCGATGTTGTGGGAGCCGATTATAACACCCATACACCGGTTACCCATGGCGCCTTTACCAAGGTATTGGGGACCCTGGCCAGGGACAAGGGATTTCTGACCCAGGAGGAAGCAGTTCGAAGAATGACCTCCCTGCCGGCAGAACAGATGCAACTCAAGGACCGGGGTGTTATTCGCAAAGGAGCATACGCTGATATCACCATATTTGACCCCAAGACAGTCAATAATCGCTCCACTTTCGAAAAACCGTTCCAACTTTCAGAAGGAATCGCCCATGTCATCATCAACGGCAACCCGGTTCTGAACAACGGCGTTTACTCCACCGACGGCCAAACAGGCCAGGTAATCCGCCACAACTAACCAAAATAGGGGACGTAGTTGACATTTTGACATTTGACCAAATCGAAATATTTCAACTACGTCCCTCATTTTAGGATTCCGGAGTAGAGGGAGTGGTAGTATCCCTTTTGGTCCATCAGGTCGGTGTGGTTTCCGGATTCCACGATTTGGCCTTGTTTCATTACGAAGATCCGGTTGACGTATTTTACTGTTGAGAGTCGATGAGCGATGATAATTGTGGTCCTGTTGCGACTCAGTCGTTGCAGCGAATCCCGGATCAGCGCTTCGGATTCCGTATCCAGTGATGAAGTGGCTTCATCGAAAATCAGAATCGGGGGATTTTTCAGAAATACCCGTGCGATGGAGATGCGTTGGCGCTGGCCTCCGGACAGTTTCAATCCCCGTTCACCAACCATGGTGTCAAAACCGGCAGGCAGGCTCATGATGTAATCGTAAATATTGGCCGATTTGGCGGCTTCCATCACCATCTCGTCATCAGCCCCGGGATTGCCGTAGAGAATGTTCTCCCTGATGGTGGAATCGAAGAGAAAGACATTCTGTTGAACAATCCCTATATTCTCACGCAGGGACTTCTGTTTCAGATCCATGATATCAAAACCATCAATCAGGATTCGGCCATTGATCGGTTCATAAAAACGGGGCAGCAGGGAAACCAGGGTGCTTTTGCCAGCGCCGGATTCACCTACAATGGCAATGTTCTGTCCGGAATCTATCTTCAGTGATATATCACGTAGCACGTGCTGCCTGTCGGCTTCGTAACCGAAGGAGATATTATCGATCTCGATCCTCCCCTTCACATCGTCGAGGGCAACTGCGTTCCTGCGGTCCTCAATATCAGGTGCAATATCCATAACTTCCACAAAACGTTCGAAGGAGGTCACGCCCTCGTAATACTGTTCGGCGAAATTCGTCAATCTTTCAATGGGTGGCAGGATAATCCCCACAAAAAGCAGGAAGGCCACCAGGTCGGGGACATCCATTTTACCTTGGTAGATGAAATAGGTCCCGCCGATTACCACGGTCAGGTAATAAATATTCCTTAGAAAGTGCATGACAGAGTAGAAGAGCCCCATAATACCAAAAATGTTCTCCTTGGCTGACCGGAAAAGTCGGTTAACGTTCTGAAACTTGGAAAATTCCAGCTCCTCATTGGCAAAAGATTTTACCTCACGAATCCCCTGTACGGAATTTTCCACCGAGCTGTTGATATCGGCTATTTTCCGTCTCACCCCTCGAAATCCAACCTTCATTCTTCTTCCAACCAGCGTACCCCAGATCAGCATCACAGGAACCGGTATCATCGAGATCAACGCCATCTGCACATTAAGGAATAGCATGTAAGCGAAAGTACCGGAGATGACACAAGCCGAGATCAACAGATCTTCAGGCGCATGATGAGCCACTTCGGTGATGGTATTAAGATCGTTTGAGATCCTGGACATGATATGCCCGGTTTTGACGTTATCAAAATAACGGAACGAGAGCTTCTGCAGGTGGGCAAAGATATCTGTCCGTAGATCATATTCGATTCTAACCCCCAAGATATGACCCCATTTCATGCGGATATACGAGAAAACCGAGTTAAGAAGATGAATGACAAAAATCGCCGTCAGAAACAATACGATCATGAACACATCCCGCTCCGGGAGATGGGTCTTGAGGAGATCGCGGGTGAGAATGGGAAAGAAAATGGACAGAACGGACGCCGCCAGGGCGGTCCCCATATCCAGTATAAAAAGCCACTTGTGGGGCCCGTAGTAACTGATAAATCTTTTTAGCATTGTTTTGTTCTTTGGAAAGCGGGTAAAACCGAAGTATGACTACCCGGTTTCCCGTAGAGACGAGGTTCGAACCTGAAGGGAGAGCTGATTCCAAACTTCACCGAACTGCGAAATCCGTAAAAGCAGCGATTTCAATTTGAATTGTTTTTCACGGAGAACTAGCGGGTTCAGCGTTATACACCAGGAGTTTAACTCAAACATCCTGACCTAAAAAGCAGTCCTTATCCGTCGAGGGGATACCCTTTCAAAACATGCATGAATCCATCTTTGGAGCTAAGGGAAACATTCCGTTTCCCGTGGTTTTGATGAGAGTTCCCTCGACGGGCAATATGGTCAGACTGTTTGCTTCAGACCACTAATTCTTCAAATCGGCTGCTGTAATCGCCCTGATGTTCAGGGTTCTTCCGTCTTCTGATCTCGGAATACTGATGACACCTTTTCTGATCATGTCAAAGGCAACTTGTTGTTTTGCCTCGTCGATGGAATAGCCCACCAGCTTCCAGTTGTAATCTACCGAAGGAGAAAGGGTTCCTTTTTTCTCCTCACGGGTATATTTGATAATAAGATCCCTGATCCTGCCATCCGGAATATCGGCGTAGCGGGCCACGGAGTCATAATACTTGTCATCATTCGTCACCAGACCGAGCTTGAGAAGGGTGCCAAACCTATAGTTGTTCACAGCCAATTTATAGGTCGCCTTGGGATCCAGGGCCTTGCCTTTAATCCTGGCGTTGACAACCCGACTTCCCGCCTCTTTGGAAAGGTCGATCTCATAGGTCAAACCGGAGAACATATCGTAGTTATAGCCCCTGATTTTCTTGTTGAAGGAAATCGTCAGGTCACCCGCCTTGAAGGAGTTGTAGTAGGATGCTGACCACTCCATATACTTCTTCAGGTTTTCACCCGTGATGTTCACACCAATCAGGGTATTGGGATATTTGTAGATGTAAGCCACATCCTTCTTTTTGAAATCGCCTGCAGTCAGGTTTGATCCGAAATTAAAAAGTGCTGCGGATGATACCTGCGCACCCGTATAGTGAAGCTGAACATCGTTAATCAGGTCGATAATGGCTGAATCCTCCAATTGTGAAGTCGGCATTGTTGTGACCTTGGCTTCGCCGGTGATATAATCCACTCTTTTTACGAAGTCTCCTGCAATTTTCCCGACAACAAGATTGGCATCCTTCACGGACTGATCATGGACAAACTTGTATTCAGCCAGGACCTCTTTATCCGCCTCGACTTTTTTGGTTTCAATATTGGTGGTAACAACCGAAGCCACTTTAAAGGCACCTGCTTTCTTTTCGACCGTGATTTCCGCTTTAGCCAGGGCCCAACCGTATTTACCGGGTTCAATCACTTTAACACCATTAATCTCCTTATTGTACTTCGCATGAGCGTGGCCGGCGAAAATAACATCAAACTGAGGGAAATTTTGTGCAATTGCCTCAAGGCCGTCGTATCCATGTTCCCCTTTGGGACCGATGTGGTAAGCTCCGATAAGAACATCATATTTACCTTCCAGCTCATCCAATACTTTTTTGGTTTCCGCCATGGGATCGGTGAAAGCTAATCCCTCGAAATGCTGTGGCGTGGCCGATTCCCAGGTTGGAACTGCCGGTGGAATCATACCAACCACGGCTATTCGGACACCATCTTTGTTGAAAATCCTATAAGCTTCCAACCATCGCTTGGAGGTCCCTTCTCGATAAATATTAGCCGAGAGTACAGAGCCTTTGAATGCCTTGATATTTCTTTCCAGAAACGAGAGCTCGAAATTAAACTCGTGATTCCCCAATGACCAGACATCGAATTGAAGGTCGTTCATCACGCTGACCATGGGATGAACCGGCAGATCGTTAAAGAGTTCGGCACTATTATCCTGAACCGTGTCCCCGCAATCAATAAGGATAACATTGGCATTGGCAGCCCGTTCTTTGGCGATCAGCGTCTTAATTTTGGCAAATCCCGCATCCTTGTCGGCAGAATCCAGCGCATAGTCATGGGGATAAATCCTGCCATGCATGTCGGAAGTTTGTAAGACAGTAATCTTTGTTGCAGCGCCCGCTGTGACAGCGAATACCAGAAACGACATTACGCAGAAAAACGTAATAAGACTCCTGGTGATTTTGTGATTTTTCATTCTCCTCCTCCGTATTAATAAAAGACAGTACCAGGGCAAAACCGCCCTATCTCAAGATTAACATTATGTTTGGGCAAAGACACAATAGAGTTATCATCCGGATGGCAGATCTAGACTTCGTTGTCAGCCTGCTTCATCCGGACTGCATTCCGGATTTTTTCACATGCCTGGTTATCGGAAGTTGAACAATCATGCCCAGTGGGAATTTCGTCTTTCCGTTCCGAATCTGCAGCCTGAAAAATCCGGCTCTCTATAACAAAGCAGAAGTATCACAGGAGGGTGGATTTGAAAAGCCAAAACTATGGATTCCGATCTGTAAAAAGCGAGGAGGGATCTCTCTTCACCAACCAGGAAGCAATGAAAGCTGTCAGAGGAGCTGCCAGAATGATCCCGATGCTCCCTGCCAATCCCTGGATGATTTCAAGAGACATAAACGGCATACTGATTAGTTGACGATACGACATCCGATATCCCCACAACAGCAGAATCAGGCTCAGGGATCCCCCCATAAATGCCAGAATCAGGGTATTGGACATGGTCCCCATAATATCCTTTCCGATGGCGATCCCGGATCGAAAGAGATCCATTCTACCCAGACGGGAATTCGATTCGTGGATCTCCTGAATGGCAGAGGCAATGGACATGGTCACGTCCATCACCGCACCAAGAGAAGCAATCAGGATTGAGGAAAACATTAACCCCCTGACCTGAATCCGGTACGCTCCGGCGATATTCACGAGTTGTTCCCCCTTGTCCATGTTAACTCCTGACAGGTGTGCGAGTGATCCAAAAGTGTAGGAGACCAGACCGGCGATGCTGATCCCGAGAATAGTGCCAATAATTGCAGCCAGGGATTTTCGGCTGATGCCTGCGATCACCGTGAATGAGATTATCACCGTAACCACCGAACAGAGAATCGAAACCGGATAAGGGTTGTTCCCCCGGAAAATGAGAGGAACCATGATAAAGATAAACATGGAACCGGTGAAAACCAATGCCAGTGCCGCCCTGATTCCTTTGGACCGGCCAAAAATAAAGAGCAGAAGAAGAAACAGCCCTGCGAGCAGATAAAGAGTGTTGTCTCTTTTATGATTGTATACCCAGATTTTCTGTTCATCCTCCACTTCTCGTATCCCGACTACCACCGTCATTCCGGGTACAACATGGACATTATGGGACCGACTGAGCAAATTGACGCTTTCGTAGCTTCTCCCTTTATACTTGCCGGTTGTTATTTCAAGAGAGACCGTCTGTTTCCCGATCATCAGGTTGGGAATAATATAATCGCTGTTAAGGTCTTCTGACAAAATTGCCAGAATTCTGGCTTCTTCAAACAGGTAGGGATAATATTGCGGTGTCTTAATTTCGCTGCTGATCTGACGAGAGATAAAAAAAAGACAGGGAATACTCAGAATAACCAGGGCAAGCACCAGGGTTTCACTTTTTTTTCTGTTGGCCATTAACATCATTCTATTAGCTGATTATTGGTTGTTTAGTGTTTCGCCAAACTCGAGATGGAGTAAAGACAGATGATTCTCCCGACAAAGATTTGGAACTGATTTATTTATTGCGAAAACGGATAACAATCTCCTGAGGATGAAGCTGTCCGTAATAGTAGTATCTATCCTCGGACACCCTCTGTTCAAAACTCAGTTGGATGGAGTCCGGATGATTCGAGGCAACTGATTCTTCATCAATCTCATAAAGAGTGTAGTACTCCTCGTCAAACACTGAAAGTCTCACTTCCCGGGTTTCTGCAATTGCCGGTACTTTACAGGGGACAAAGAACTCGAAAATCAGTTCATAGTTTTGAAACTCGGCATTAAATTGTTCGACAACCCTGACGGGAAAATCCTTTTCTCCGACAAAAATATAAACCAGGAAGTTGGAATCAGCCAGTTTATTAAACAGTTTGGACCTGATTTCGGCAATCTCTGTTTCATCGAGGACTTCATCGCCATTGAGATCGTAATCCATCATGATGACCGTCGATGTCATTTCATCAAAAATCCATTTCAGCTCAAAACCGGTCAGACCTTCTTTCTCGATATGAATTTTAACGAAAGTTTCAACATATTGATGGGGATGACAATAGCCAACCTGGCAGCCAAGCATCAGTCCGGCAATAAACACGATCAATTTACAGAATACTTTTTTCATTACAAGTGATTCTTTTAGTCAAAACCAGGATTTGTATAAAAATCGGAAGTTGGGTCATCTGATCACATCACGGTAGCAGGAATTCTTTTCGCAAGCTAACCCAAATTCCCAAATTTGAATAGCGTAAACAAAAATCTCCAATCCCTCCGAGATAAGACTTTACACAAATGTAAAGATGCAAGAAAATATCGCTATTTATAATAAACTGGGAAATACGGAGACCGGACCTAACACCAACCAGGGTTGCCACCGCGTTTTTTCGCAAAGAGAGTCAATCCCGGTTCATACTGAGTTTACGTCGTTCCGGTCCACTCTTTTACAAAAGCTATGCTTACGGTAAAAGCAAAGAGATAAAACACCAGCGAGAGAAAAGGCTCTGTCATTGAACCCATCACAGAATCCTGTCAGCGCTCAACTTTCGCTTCGATCCGGCGGAAGTAAGGGGACGTAACGGGTACACACGTTTCCGCTGATCCACAGGTGACATAACACCAGGTTGATATTCTATTGGCCGCACCGGGTGTTCATTCATCCCGTATTCCAATAGGATTAACGGCTCCCAAAATGTTTAGTATCAGGCCGTCCAAGGCAATTAAGATCTTGGAGACCATTATTTACCTGTTTGATTCATAACTGAATTAAAGGATCTAAGATATGAAACTGGCAATTATCACAGGGGGATCCAGGGGGCTCGGTAAATCATTGGTTAATCGATACATGGAGGCAGGATCTAGGGTAGTCGAGTTTTCCAGAAGAGGTACATTTGATGGGAGCGTTCATTGCGACTTCAGTGATCCACACAATGCACCAGGGATCATTGACACTACTTTCCGGAGTCTTGCTAAAACAGATTATTCGGAAATAATCCTGATCAACAACGCCGGGATCGTTAATCCTATCGGCCCCATCTCGGAATTCGAGCCCAATTCCCGGGTTGATAACATCAATATCAATCTGATTTCTGCCATCACGGTTTCAGGGCTTTTTATCAAACATTTTCAAAACCATTCGGGGAATAAAGTTCTTGGCAGTATCTCGTCCGGAGCAGCAACCAGGGCCAAAGACTCGGTTGCCGATGAAATATTAAGTAAAAGTCCGAAAAACGGATCGAAGGTCTCACTGGGTGATTAGCATTACCGGAATACCAGGTGATCCTGTTTTTTTGTTGTAAATGGCCTTTTTGTCCGTAATACACTATAAATGACCAGTTAAAGCATTCAAAACAGCTCAATAGTTAATTCTAACCAACCAACTCAACTGCATCCCCTTATGGCAAAGAAAAAACCATTTAAGACTAAGCCAAAACAGGATAATAAACAGGAGCAGTTCCCCGATGTATCAATAGGTGAAAGCCCTGTGGAAGGACTGACTTTGAAGTATGTTTTATCTGAACACGCAGGATTGATTTGGAGCGCCCAATGGTCTCCTGACGGCAAGCTGATGGCATCCGGTTCCGAGGATGGAAACCTGCTAATCTGGAATGTGGCAAATGGTGAGTTGATAAATGAATTTCCCCACCCCAAATGTGATGTCTACTGTGTTTCCTGGTCGCCCGATAGCAGGTTGATTGCCACCTGTACTCACGACAGTAAAATTCAGCTTTGGGATATTATTGGCGGTAAACTCCTCAAAACCATCAGGGACGACTATGAAACGAACAATTGCGTGTCATGGTCAAGAGAAGGTCGCATTCTTGCTTCCGGATCCAACAATGGCAATATCAGGTTGTGGAATACTGAAAACGGAAATCATGAATTGACAATGAACCATAACACTCACCAACCGATTAATTGCATTTCCTGGTCGCCGGACAACAAAACAATCATATCAGGTTCCAATGACAATATCATCAGAGTTTGGAATCCACGTACCGGAGAATTAACACTCAAACTACTCGGGCATTTTGGTGATGTTGATTGCATTTCCTGGTCACCGGATGGAAAGCTGATGGCGTCTGGTTCCACTGACAACACAATTCGTTTCTGGAATATAGAGAAATACCGACAGACCAAAACCCTGGAAGGACATACCGACAATATAAATTTCATCTATTTTTCTCCCGATAGTCGTCTTTTGGTATCCAAATCCAGAGATCATACCGTCAAGATATGGAAAACAGATACCGGGGAATTGCTTGTCGATCTACCCGAACAGTCGTCGGGGAATACCAATCTGGAGTATGCGGGATTCCATCCTTCCCTGCCCTACCTGGCTACCTTCGGAGAGAGAGACCGGTCAATTCGAATCTGGCAAGTAGATGCGAAAACCATACTGGAACGTAAGTCCACTGAATCCACATTCTACACTACAGCCAAACTCATCCTGGTTGGTGATTCAGGAGTAGGAAAAACCGGTTTGGGGTGGAGATTGGCTCATGGTGAATATAAAGAACACTCGTCCACGCATGGTCAACAGTTCTGGGTGATAGATGAGCTCGGTACGACACGATCGGACGGCACTCAATGTGAAGCCGTATTGTGGGATTTGGCGGGTCAACCAGACTATCGCCTGGTTCATTCGCTGTTTCTGGACGACGTAGATATCGCTCTTGTTTTGTATGATCCGACCAATCGACAAGAACCTCTCTCCGGAGTGGATTTCTGGAATTATCATCTGAAAGGGAAAAAACGGATATTTGCCAACAGCCTGTTAATCGGTGCACGCAGCGACAGAGGCTCTTCAACACTGACGGTTGAAGAGTTGGAAGCATATTGTGAACGAAATGATATGGGTGGTGGTTATCTCCTCACCAGCGCAAAAACCGGGGCTGGGATTGATGAACTAATCAGACGGCTGAAAGCGCTGGTCCCCTGGGAAGACATGACAGCGACAGTGACCACAAAGTCGTTCAAACGAATAAAAGAGTACGTTCTCAAACTTAAAGAAGAATCAACTGAAAGCAAAATTCTTGTTCAACCGAACCAATTGCGCAAGCAACTCCAAAGAACAGATCCGAACTGGTCATTCACGGATATTGAAATGATGACAGCCGTGAAACATCTGGTGAATCATGGGTATGTTTCAGTTCTAAGGCGTTCCGACGGAACGCAAACCATTCTGCTAACACCCGACCTGCTCGCCAATCTGGCATCGTCCGTAGTGCTGGAAGCACGCCGCAACCCTCGCGGTCTGGGTGTTTTGGAAGAGAACCGTCTGCTGGAAGGTGGTTACGCATTTCCGGAGTTACAAGAATTGGACGAGGAAGAAAAGGAGATTCTGCTTGATGCAGTTGCCGTCCTTTTTCTAAAACATACTATCTGTTTTCGTGAGACTTTCAACGAAGATTCATTCCTGGTTTTCCCCTCGCTGATCAATGAAAAAAGGCCAAAAGATAAAAATTTCGTACCTGTCGAAGGGGCTTCCTATCTTGTGAGAGGTGCCGTAGAAAATGTCTATGCATCCCTGGTTGTGCTTTTGGGATACAGCAATATTTTTGTGCGAACCCATCAATGGCAAAATCAAGCCCAGTATGAGATGGGGGAGAACGAAGTTTGCGGTTTCAAACTATTCGGTGATGGTGAAGGGGAAATAGAACTTGTACTTTATTTTGAGCAACCTACCCCCGAACCTGTGAGGCTTGCTTTCAGAGGGCTTTTTGAACGTTTCCTGTCTCGAAATGAATTGGAGATTTTAAGGTACCAGGCTGTAATCTGCCCGAAATGTGGCAGGCAACTGGCAAGAGCTGTCGTCATGGAACTCCTTTCAGAAAATGAACTTGAGAGTTATTGCAACAAATGCGGAAACAGGCTTTCTTTGCCCGATCCAACCCCCCTGACAAAACTCTCCAGTCGCGAGCAGGTTATTATAGATACCGAGCAAGCCGTAGCTGTACGCAGAACAGCGTTTGAAGCTGCCCTTGTTCGGGTCAAAGCATTGCTGAGAGATCGGGATAAAACCCAAAAGCCGTCTTGTTTTATCAGCTACTCCTGGGGAATCCCCAAACATGAAAAATGGGTCGTACAATTAGCAAACGACTTACTAAACGCGGGAATAAGCGTTTTACTTGATCGCTGGCACAGTCCCCCGGGAACCAATCTTGATGAGTATATTGATCGTATACTCTCCTGTGATTTTGTAATTCCCGTAGGTACATTCAAGTTGCGTGAGAAGTATATCAACCAGGAAACCGATGCTGTTGTAGCAGCAGAATTGAAGCTGATCAACTTGCGAATACGCCAACCTACCACTTATGGGCATACCGTTTTATCTGTTCTGCTGGATGGAAACGCCGAAACATCATTTACTCCACAACTACAGCCTTTGGTTTGCATCGACTTCCGAGAAGAAAGTCTTTATTTTCGAAAACTGTTTGATATGATTTGGAGAATGTACGATCTGTCTTTTGAGAACCCGCTTTTGGAGGAGCTGCGTGAATCCATGAGCCCGCAACGTGATAAAAAACATGGAGTTATGAATGGATACCCGGGAATCATTATTGAACTCATATAATCAGGCGGCGGCGGAGTATGCGGATGCTTTCTGTGAGGAGTTGAGGAAGAAACCTTTTGATTTGGAAGCACTCCGGAAGTTTGCGAAAATGGTTCCCGCACAATCACCGGTCTGCGATCTTGGTTGCGGACCGGGTCATATCGCGAAACACCTGCAGGGTTGTGGGTTAAAGATGATGGGAATTGACCTGTCGGATAACATGATCGCCCTTGCGAAAAAACGAAATCCATCCATCGACTTCAAAACAGGTGATATGTTGGATCTGGATCTTCCCGACGCAAGTCTGGGCGGTATCGTTGCTTTTTATTCAATCATTCATATCAACCCGAACCTGCTACCGAAGGTTTTCCGGGAAATGCATCGGACGTTGGTTCCAGGCGGAGTTCTCTTTATCTCCTGTCACCAGGGAAGCGGCGAAGTTGAAGTGGAAAACTGGTTTGACAAGGGTGTAAAATATCACTGTTATCTCCACCAACAGGAGGAGTTAACCGAGTTGCTGGAAATGAACGGGTTTGAAATCATCTCCGCTGCGACAAGAGATCCTTTTGATTTTGAGTATGAAACCCGACGAATCTATATCACGGCCCAAAAAACCTGAATTTCGAACACCCGGTCGATTGCAGCATACGATTTCGACCTTTTCCGAAAAAGAAATGATAGGCCTTTCCCTGTCATGATCCTAATCCAAAACAGATTCCGAAACCCGGATAATTAACGATGACTTTAAAACCCAAACTGCTGATTAGCCTGATCATCATCCTGCACATATCCTTATCTGTGACAATCCTGTCCGCCCAGACTCACAGCCAGACAGATACGTATCTTCAACAAGCTTTAAGTGAGTACCAGCAGCAGAACATTCAGAATGCGGCAATTTTGTTTGAAAATGCTGTTGCCACGGAAATCGCAACCTCCGGCCCACGTCTTCAACCTATCTTAACAGGATTGAATTATGCTGCTCATTGTTACTATCTGCTTAAGGATTACGAAAGGTCCGTTCACTATTACAATACAACCCTGCAATTTCTCAGGGAGATGAAGGATGAAAAAGGCATTGCCACCATTTTCGGCAGGTTGGGTGTTGTCTATAAATCCTGGAGGAAGTTCGATGAGGCGATTCGTTATTTCAATCAGGCAATTGAATTGAACAGGGGGCTCGGCCTGGATGAAAAGACATCTGATCATTTGAACAGCATCGCAGAAATCCATGATGACCAGGGACAAAAAAAACAGGCTCTCGAATACTACCAACAGGCCCTGTCTCTTGATTTGAAACTGGGTAATAGCAACCATGCGGGGATCGGTTATAACAATATCGGATTATTGTTGAGAGACCTGGGACAGGCGAACCAGGCCCTGGAATATTTTAATAAAGCGCTGGAAATCGCCAAAGAAGAAGGTCGGGAAGACCAAGTGGCATCAAGGTCCAACAACATAGGTTATCTCTATTATACACAAGGTAAATTCGACGAAGCCGTTAAATACTACCAGCAGGCGCTAACATTATTTGAGAAAAAGAAGGATCCTGAAAACATCGGATTGATGTACACCAATTTCGGTGCCGTATACCACTCCTGGGGCCTTTACGATAAGGCAACCGAGTACTTTAATAAAGCCCTGGTAATCAATCGCGAGCTGGGAAATGAAATGCGGATAGCCATCAACCTGGGAAATATCGGCAATATTCACCTCGAACAGAGAAAGTTCGAACAGGCGCTACAGTATATCAATCAATCGCTGGAGATTAAGAAGCGGCTGGGCAATGAAATAGAAATCGGACAGGATCTCGGTAGTCTCGCCAATATTTACATACAAAAAGGTCAATACAGTGACGCATTGGCTGCTTACAGGGAAGCTCTTGCAATCTTCCAAAAATACAAGGTTCCGGAACTGGTTTCCACAACACTGAATAACCTGGGAGCAGTCCGGCATCGCCTGGGAGACCTTCAAAATGCGTTGGACTATTACCAACAGGCCCTCGAAATCGACAACAAGCTTAAAAACGATGATTCCCTGGCAACGGTGCTCAACAACCTCGGCACGATATACTATGAACAAAAAGAATATCAAAAGGCGATCGAAAATCTTCGTGCTTCGGTGGAGCTAAAGGACAAAATCAGACAAACAGCAACCGGCGACAACCGACTTCACTACCTGGACAGTCAGATTTATACCTATCAATTTCTCATTTCAGCTCATCTGAAACGAAGCGATCCGCAAAATTCCTTTCTGGCCCTGGAACAAAGCCGGGCCAAAAGATTGCTTGAAAGACTCGTCAAAGATGAATCTTCCATTCCCCGGGTCTCTGTAAAACAGGTACAAGCGACACTGCCCAACTCCACTCTCGTTTTGATGTTTGCCAATGCCAATTTGAAAAAAATCTCGCAAATCGGCTTGTCATCGACAAACGTTGTTGGTCAGGAAAGTCCGGTTGATCCTTTTATTAAAGCCGTAAACGCGGATTATCATCGAGCCATCGGGGAATTCAGGGAGTCCTCAAACCCTCTTGGAAAAGGTGGAAACAGCGATGAACAGGTCTCATCTGAAATCCAAACCGACCTTGCCACAATCATCAGTTTTTACCATTACCTGCTTTCCATTCCGCCCTATGAGCTGGAACGAGGGATGGAAATTACCCGGAAGCCCGGCGTCTCTTCAAAAGAGGTGTTTTACAGCCTGGGGCGGCACCTCTACGATCTCCTGATTAAACCGATGGAGAATCAACTGGCCGGGAAGACTGAACTCATTATTGTACCGGATGGAGTACTATCAACACTTCCCTTCGAAACCCTGATCGATTCCCGGGGAAGATACCTGGTTGATCGATACAGAATAAAATACGCCCATTCCATGGCTGTACTGAGCTACCTGCAAAATCGACGTTTCAACAGCTCCAGAAAGCCTATTATCGCTTTTGGAGGAGCCATATACGAAAAATCAGCACTGGCTGTATCGTCTGTTGAAAACAATCGTCAATTCACCCTGTTAGAAAAGGAATTCCGTCTGGCTGCGGCTAAAAACAGATCCGTCGACAATATTTACGCCGTTCTCAAAAACGCCAAGTGGAGCAATCTTCCCGGAACCTTGAGGGAGGTAAAGAAGATTTCCCGTTTTATCAGCGATGCAACCATTCTAACCGGGGAAGCTGTCAGTGAAGAGAGGATCAAGGCAATGTCCCTTTCCGGGGAAATGGCTCAATACAAGGTGGTCCATTTTGCGACCCACGGACTCTATCTTCCCTCAATGCCGGAACTATCAGCCGTTGTGCTTTCCCAGCTCAACCGTAAACAGAAAAAAGAAGATGGGTACCTGCATATGAAGGAGATTGCAGAACTAAACCTGCAGGCAGACCTGGTTAATCTTTCCGCCTGTGAAACGGGTCTGGGACGTATCTACGGGGGAGAGGGTCTGGTTGGTTTAACCCAGTCTTTTCTAATTGCCGGTGCTAACGCTACCTCGGTCTCCTTATGGCAGGTCGATGATGAATCCACCTCCATCCTGATGTCGGAATTGTATAAACGGGCAAAAGGTCGAAACGGCTATTTGCAGGCGATAACGGATGTCAAACGGGACTTTATCAACGGAAGTTTTGGTGAGGAGTACAAGGCGCCCTATTATTGGGCGCCATTTGTCTACTACGGATTATAAGAGAAGATTTCTACTTGGCTTTGCCCTCTTTGATAAACTTGCTGATGTAAGCGGACATTTTATTGAGCCGCTTAACTTTTTCCCAGTTTTTGTTTTTGGCCTCTTTTACAGCGAGTTTATTTATCATCACACCCGCTGTGGCCACTTCAACCCCCACATCCTTTTTCTCAAGCCTCAGCTTAACAGCTTTTACATAGTTTTCAAAGGTGTTGCTGTAACCGTATTCCTCAATAACGTCGAAATAATCCGCCAACGCTGTCATGATGTAATGTGATGCAAATTCTTTCCAGACTTGCTTGGATTTTTCCTCGTATTTCTTCTCCTTGAACTTCTTACCGACATAAGCATAACAATCACCCGAATTATACCATTTGTGTTGCTCCAGTTCATATTTACACTGACGAAGCATGCATGCCTTCGCTTTTTCCTTCATCCCGAATTCAAGATAAACACTACTTGATCCGTAACCGTCATAATCCTCACACTCTTTTTCAGCAATGATCAGTTTGCCCTTTTTTTCCTCTCCCGCTTTTTCGAAATAGCCCTCGGCAGAGGCATAGTGTTTTGTTTTAACACAGATCTCCGCCGCCTTCAGCCAACACTGCCTGGCTCTTTCGGGTTTCCCGAATTTAGCATAGAGCGGGCAAACATCTTCGAAATCCCAGTCTTCATTATGAACTTTCTTCTTATACTTCAAATCAACCAACTTCTCATCCGCTCCCGCTTTTTGATAAGCGTCAACGGCATAATCATAGGAAACACTCGCCCAGCTATGTTCGATTTTACTGTCGAACTCGGCGGCAAAATGATCACCCAACTCTTCCCAACATTTCAGGTGTTTTTGGGGTAGACCGGCCTTTCTTATATGTTCACAGGCAGATGTCTTGAACAGGCTGTTATCATCGTTCTTGAATTTCTCCGTCAGGTAATCCGCCAGTTTCAAATGGCCCTCTTTAGACTGACCGCCTTTCTGGTAAAATTCGAATACCTTCTCCAGGTAGTTTTCAACCGCAAACGGACTGCTTTCGGAATTATCGATTTTCCCCAGCGTAATATCACCTGCCTGAATCCAGCACTCTTTGGCCCTGGCATTGAGGGAATGACTTTCCAGGAGTTCACAGGCTTCCTGGTACTTCTCCCGGCCGATGAGGTGATTCGCCTGACGCTGATAACAATCAGCCAATCTATCCTCAAGATCAAACTTAACCAGATAACCACACGCTTTGGTAAAGTTTTTGGTCGAATACAAAACACTCACAACCGTTAAAACTCCTTCGTTTTCCTTACCCGCTTTCTTGAAATATACTATCGCTTCATCGAACTCCTTACGATCCAAACGCCTGTCTGCCTCCTTCATCCAGCTTTCAGCGGCCTTGGCTTTGTTGTTTCCTTTTTCATATGATTCCGCTGCTTTTACATAATCACCTCTGCCCGCGTATCCTTCAGCCAGTTTGAGATAGCATGGGTTTTGCGTTTCCGCTTTTTCTGCGGCACAATAATCCTCCGCGGCCTTCAGATCGCCTTTTTCAATGAAACTCTCAACAGATGCACAACCGGCAGCCCCGGCCAGTAAAAAGAGTATCAGGATTATTCCCGCAATTGAATTTCGGTAAGATTGATGTTTCATAACAGTCCTCAATTTTGAAATTGAACAGATGTTTTGCTCCTTTTAAATCAGAAGCGAAAAACAGTGGATTGATTAATTCAATTGCAACCGCCAAAACGTGTAATTAACGTTTGCTATGAAAAAGCCCGGTTTGTCAACCGTCCGGATTTGTGGCAATTCTCTTTAAGTGTAGGGCTTTGCTCAACTCAAGGAATATTATTGATCGACATTACCGCATCAATCATCTATTCAATTGATACGGAAAAATGAATTTCCTGATCGAACCAACCCGTCAATTATAGAGTCATGACTGCCCATATATGGTCGATTGAGTTTGCCAGACTTCGAAGCGGATTTACAGTCAATTTCCTGAATCCGCTTCATAAGGCTTATACGGCCAAATCTCATATCTGAAAATCCACTGGCACTAATTTTGCTGATATCTCCCCTGACATTGTTGGATTCGGATTCATTTTCTTAATGTTTACCCCTTTTACAAAGACATAATGCGGTGAAAAGCATGGACAAAACAGAGCGGCTTGAATGGCTGAATAACAACCGTACCGAAACAGAAGAGATTATACTTCGACGCCGTAGCGTGAGGCTTTACAAAAAAGAGCAAGTTCCGGAATTTATGATCAAAAGGATTCTGGAGACCGGTCGATATGCTCCGTCTGCAGGGAATTACCAGCCCTGGAAATTTGTTGTGGTCAGGGATGGCAAAATTATCGATCAGTTAACAGATACTGTGATAGACAAGTGCAAATCGCTAAAAAAGATCATCGATTACCGCAGACCCGGATTCGGCTGGCTGCGACCCATTGCCAATTTATTAATTCGATTGAAAAGCAATGAACTGCACCCGGCACCTTTCGGCGCAATCTCCATGATTGCCGATGGCACTCTCGGTCTATACCACGGTGCACCCACAGTGATTTTTATCTTCAAGGATGTTCGCGGGGTGTCCAATCCCGATCTGGACTGTGGAATAGCGGGTCAGAATATGGTCCTGGCTGCACACAGTCTCGGCTTGGGAACCTGCTGGGTTGGTTTTGCAAAACTGGCATTTGAAGGAAAGAACAACTGGAACGACTTCTTTAAGATCAAATACCCATACAAATTCATCAGCAGCATCGGCATAGGGTGGTGTAAAGGGGACCCCGACGGGATGATACCCCGACAAACCCATGCCATCGATTGGTATGAAGACAACGAGTCCAAAACAATCTTTTAGAACCAAGGGAATAACATGGATACGATCAGTTTGAGGGAAAGGCTTCATATTCCAAAATATGACGATCCGGTTGAAAACGTACCGGGTATCGTCGTTTTCGATCTGGAAGCCTGTAGCGGTTGCTTTTATTGCATGGGGGTTTGTCCGGCCAGGGCCATACAAAAAAAGGACAAAATCCCGGTCATGTCGGAATTGAATGAGTGTGTCTATTGCGGTGATTGTGAAGCCATCTGCCCTGAAGGTGCAGTAAAACTGCACGAACCGAATCGTCTGACCGGTTACTACAAAACCCTGAATACCGGAGATCCCGCGCCTCCTCGCATGATTTACTGAATTAAGGGCCTGGGAACGGGAAACAACGGATGGACTGACCTGCCAGTCACGATCAAAAAAAGGAGATTTGATGATGTCAGTACCCCATAACCAATCGGGATTCGCCAAAGAACCCGGCTTTCACGACATGATGTGCAGTTTGCAGGCTGTCTCAAAACAGCCAAAAGGCGTTTTAAAAGAGATTCGCCATGTCATTGGAATCGCAAGAAAATTTAAAAAAGAGGTGATCGAACCCAATCAGCTCACCCTGGATGAGAAGCTTCACGCCGAGCCGGGGCATGTTCCCATGGAGATTATAGAAGAGGCAAACAGGCGGGGATTTTATACCATGTGGATGCCAAAACTCTTCGGTGGCAAGGGCTATTGTTTCCCCTCCATGTGCCACTTTGTTGAAGAAATCGCTTCGGGTTGTGTCGGTATCGGAAACCTGATCGGCGTACACTACCTGGGACTCTCATCCATGATCGCCTCCTGGAATATACCCCTGATCCATAAAATAACAAAAGAGGTGGTGGAGGGGGAGCGCAGGCAAAAGCCCTGTCTGATTTCATTTGCCATGACCGAACCGAGTTCGGGGACGGATACCGCAGAGACCGATCTACTCGACAAAGGTAAAGTTACCTGTTTTGCCGAGAGGGTTGAAGGAGGATACAAAGTCAACGGAACAAAGATCTTCATCTCCAACGGACCCGTCTCCACCTATCACATGCTGATCGCCTTTTCCGACCTGGAAAGACCTTCCGAAAGCGGTGTTTTCATGATGGTTAAAACCGGGACCAAAGGTTTTACGGTTGGGAAAAAAGAGAACAAAATGGGGCAGAAAGCCTGTCCGGTTACCGAGTTGGTGTTCAAGGACTGTTTCATCCCCGATGAATATGTCTGTATCGATCCGCAGCAAATGAACGGGCTCTCCAGGGGTTCCCGCCATACCTATCAACAGATTCTGGATTTCGTGGTCTCGGTCACCAGACCTGCAGTCTGTGCCTTCGGTACCGGAATTGCGCGACATGCCTTTAATGAAGCACTCGAATATGCTTATGAGACCCGTGTAAACGGTTCGCTTTTGATCAACCACGAATGGGCGCAAACCATCTTTGCCGAGATGTACAAGAATATTGCCACCTCCCGGTTAATCTACATGGAATCCAATTACGCCAACGGGCTATTCGGATTCTACAAAGCCCTGCAAGCCAAGCCGGCGTATTATATGGTCAAGGCTTCTCCCGGCTGGCTGATTAAAATCCTGCTGGCCCCACTGATGAAGGGAAAGCTGGGTACCAAGATCTTCAGAAAAATGCAGCTTGAAGACTATACGGAAGAGGAGATGAACAATATCACTCTCTGGTCCTCCCTGGCCAAGGTGGCCGGTTCGGATGCCGGCATCAAAAACTGCCAGTTGGCGCTGGATATTATGGGACGTGCGGGTATCAGGCATAATGGAAAAGTGGAAAAGCTATTGAGGGATTCAAAACTATTGCAAATCTACGAAGGGACCAACCAGATGAACCGTCTGGTTCTCTTCAGAAGTGTCTGCATGGATTCCCTGCCCAAAGCCGAAGTGTTTGATGAATCGATTCAATGGGAGAAAAACTGATGATAGAGATCAACAATACAGAACTGAAAATGCTGGACAAAGCTGCCCGGGAATTTTCCAGAAAAGCCCTCAAGCCCGATTGGGAAGAGAATGATCAGTTTCCCTACGGAGCTTTTTTCGATTCCGCATTGGATAAGGCTTTCGAGGCCGGTTTTTTTCACACCATGCTGCCTGACGAGTTGGGGGGATTCGGTAATGATATCACCCCTCTCTGCATCATTTTACACCAGGTCTGCCGGGAAGACGCTTCCATGGGAGGTATTATTCTGACCAACTCAGTGGCCCAGGAGCTGGTAATCGCAGCCGGTAGTCTGGATTTGGTCAAAGATAAAATCGATGGTGCGGAGTCGGCAAGGGAGTTATTAATAGCCTATCCTCTCTTTGACAATCCTTGTGAAATTGAGCAACCGTCTGCTATCAGGCTGAAAGATGACCGGATGGTGATTACGGGAACCACAGATTATGTTGTATTAGGTGGTTTGGCAACCCACGCCATTCTTCCCGGCAGATTACCGGGGGATGAAGACTACTCTTTTGTCCTGGTTGATCTGAACAGTGGAGATGTACGGAAAAGCAATCCCGTTCTCAGCCTGGGTCTGCACGCCTGTCCCGCCGTGGATCTTGAGTTTTCAGACCTCCCTTGTCAACTCCTGGGCGAAAACGGAAAAGGCGGAGAGTATTTTCAGACCATGTCCGATAGAATGCTCCTGGCTGCCGCTGCCATGTCAGCCGGTATTATGAAGAGTTCGTTTGATGAAGCCAGCGAGTACAGTCAGCAACGAGAACAGGGAGGACGCAAGATCATCAAATGGTCCGAAGTGCGCATGATGTTGGCAACGTTGGCCTACAAAC
>JANQGX010000002.1 GCA_028282885.1 SAR324 cluster bacterium | reverse complement strand
GCATGGGGAACCGTGTGGGAGAGTAGGACGCCGCCGGATACAAAAGAGCAAAAAGCCCGGTAAGAGATGGATCTTGCCGGGCTTTTTGCGTTTGGGGGGATTGGGAATCCGGGGAATGGATTATATGTTCGATTTTTGCATTGTTGATTATCTTCAAAATATCGGGATTAAAGGAATTTTGAGATTGGGGACAATTGGATATATTGGAAGTGGATCAAACAAGGATTCTAAATCACTGATTATGCGGATTGGGTATTAAAAATGAGCAGGATAAACCAAGTACTTTTTTCAGTTGCTTTCATTTGCCTGGTGGTTTGGTACGGTTTCTATGTCAACCGGCTAAATCTGGAAGCACCGGAGCGAAAGATCGTGGTGGGAGAGGATAGCGCTATGGATATCCAACTGGTCTCCAAAGGAGTGAAAATTGAGAATCTTGAGATAGAGATCAGCAAGATGCCTGAGAACGGCGTTTTGATCAGCAACGGAAAACGCTTCGAATACCGTCCAAGTAAGGATTTCTTTGGAAAAGACAGTTTTGAATACCGGTTCAGATCCGGTGAGAGGGTTGGTGATCCTGCAGCCGTAAAAATCGAAGTCTATTCGGTCAACGATCAGCCGATTGCAGTGGGACAGGTGTTGGAAGTTGAGGAGGATAAGCAACTTGACATCAGGCTGGTGGGTCAGGATATAGAGAAGGATTTCCTAACCTTTTCAATTATTAAAAATCCTCTGCATGGGAGGTTAACAGGCAATCCGCCTATTTTAACCTATATTCCTGAAAATGACTATCACGGAGAAGATTTCTTTGAGTTCACTGTCCATGACGGATTAATCAAAAGTCAGGCCGGAACCGTGAATATCAAAATCAATCCCGTTAATGACGTTCCCCTGGTAGAAAATTCCGTTTTCAAAACCAATGTTTCCACACCGGTCAAGTTTCAGTTCAAAGGATTTGACAAAGAAAACAATGAATTGGCTTTCCTAATCACGAAACAACCTGATCATGGCAAAGTGGTAAAAGTAGGAAAACATCATCTTTTTGTTCCCGATTCACATTTTGCAGGTAAAGACTCCATGACCTTCCAGGCTTGGGATGGCGAGCAGAGAAGTCAACCGGGGGTAGTAGAATTTATTGTCTCCGGTATCAATCATCAGGCTGAATTGGGTAAAGTTCTGGAAAAAGTTGTTGACCAGGGAGGTATTGCGATTGGTGATTTTGATGAACCGGAGTATGTCTATCATACCGGACAATACGTTCCGGCTTCACTATTGAAGCTTGTTACGGCTGCAGCAGCCATTGAAGTGTTGGGAGAGGATTTTCGTTTTAAAACAGAATTCTACTTTGATGAAAAGCGAAACCTTTATATCAAGGGATTGGGAGATCCTTCGCTTGAATCCCGGGATTGGCATGCTATTGGTCATGTATTGAATGCGCAGGGAATTTTTAAGGAGGACATCAACAGAATAGTTATCGACTCCACAGCTTTTTCAAACAGACTTGATATAGATGGCAGGAGAAAGACTATAAATTATTTTGATGCTCCTCCTTCCGCCTTGCCTTCAAACTACAATACCATCGAAGTGCGGATTAAATCTAATAAAAGAATCAGTGTATTGGATGAGTACACCCCGTTGACCTCGATGATCATAAAGAAAGCGAGACGACTGCCTCCAGGGTATCAGCATTTCAGTGTGGCATTCGATGCAAAGGAAAGTCTTCGTTATTCCGCTGAACTCGCTGCAGCCATATTCAGCGAATATGGTGCCACGTATGAGAATAAACCCGTTATGGGAAGCATTCCCGATCATTTGAGCCCCATTTATGTGCACCGCTCCAGCTCTGAATTAACAGAACTGGTCAAAAAGATGTTAAAAGAGTCCAACAACTTTATTGCGAATCAACTATTATTGGGTGTTGCCTATCATAGCCATGGAGCAGGCTCTGGAATCCAGGAGGGTGTGGAAATTGTTCATGACTTTCTGAAAAATCGACTCAATATCGGAAAAGACGAGATTCAACTTGTGGAAGGTTCCGGCCTTTCTATGAAAAACAGGGTGGATCTGCTGGCGATGCTCAAGGTTACCAACTATTTTAACGATAAAAAGGAATTGCTTCCTTCGCTCAGTACCTCAAAGTACCGTGATCTTGCCAGATCAGGCAGAAAATGGAAGATACTTGCCAAATCGGGTACATTAAGTAATATCTTTACCCTGGCTGGTTTTATACTGACCGAGAATCATAACTGGAAACCGTTTGTTATCATGCTGCAAAATGGCAAACGGGAGCAAAGAGGCACTGTAATGGATTTGATCGGACACTATTACAATGGTTAGGATCAGTTTGCGATCTGAAAACAAGCATGCCATTGTATCTGTTTGTGAATTTGAGCGTTGGTTTCTATCAAAACAAGTGATAATTCCAGTTTTTGAGGGAAGTTATATGACAAGGTTTATCCTTATGTGTATATAATGTGGGAGAACTCTATTAAAAGTTTTTGATTCACGCATTCTATGAGCAAACTATGAACCCGACCAACACTTCTATTCTGGATGTATCGAACCTCTTTGCAAAAGCAGTGCAAGAGGTGACAAAGAATTTCTGTCAATTGGATATTACCGTGTCGAAAAACGCCCAGTTTCTTTCCACAATTCAAATTTCCGAAGACCTGGGAGCATTTGTCAGTTTCAACGGCAATTACAGCGGGCTAATGGTTATGAATTTCGAAGGAGAGGCTGCTCTGGAGCTGGTTAATTCATCATTGAAGGCAATGGGGATGCCTGATGAAGAGATTCCTTCACATTACATGGCCGATGACGTCAGAAGTTCAATTGGTGAACTGGTTAATCATATCATCGGTAACGTCCGAGCCAAAATTCAGGAAGAGTACGATCTCTCAGCAAATGCAACGATTCCGGCTGTATTACCAGTCTCCATCCCAATTGGTTTGTTTTTCAAATCGACAATAAGTGAAGGTCACGCCTGCGTCAGACTGGTGTTCAGAACCCCCGGGAACTTCCGATTTCACCTGGAGCTTTCCATGGAGTCCAGTCTCATCATTCGCCTACCTGACTAAATGGATTGAAGAGTGAGGAGCAATCCCTGTAACAGCGGATTGCCTTTTGATATCCCAATATGTGAAGCTCTTATATCGATTGTTTGCTGAAAGGCTGGCCTTTTAAAGCTTTCTGATCCCTGTCCACGATTGCTTCACTGGTGATAGCAGCGACGCTCGATGAGTTCTCGATAAATGCTTGCCCCGCTTCAATCAGATCCTGTTTGGAACAGTTCAAGACGCCTTCCCTAAAATTCATTCTCATCTCTTTGGTTTTCCCCCTTCTGCTCATCAGGTACTCGACAACTGCCTTTCCCGCCGGAGACATGGGTGTATCCATGCTGCTGCAGGTCTGCAAAATTGTTTCACTAACGTCTCGATCGCTAAAATCGCCCCGCTTCAGCCAATCAAAGGCCTGTTGATAGATATCAAGGGTTCTGGCTAAATTTGGATCACGATAGGAGATCAAGTTGAAGAGTCCTTCGTCTGCCTGATATCCGGTCATGGCCCCATAGGCACCACCTTTTTCCCGGATCTCCCCGTGAAGAAAACAGGATTTAAGCAGATTGGCTAAAACCAGAATTTTCGGGCTCTGCTCATGATAATAGGGGATGGTTTTATGGCTTTTGGCAACGTAAGAGACAGGTGTGGTAGTCATCCAGGCCTCTGCCCCGTTTTCTTTTTGCAATGAGTTATGAATCTCGGATGCAAGGGTACCAAAAAATCCCCGCAGATCCGATTTATCACCGCTACCAAGTTTGTCAGCCAAGACCGGGATAAAAGCTTCTGACTCCTTAATACTCTTGTCATCACCTATAACCAGTGTTGAAAGCTGGTCTTTTCTGATGATCAGCCTCAAAAGTGATTTCAGATGAGAACTGAGCTGCTGTAAATCGGCATCGGATAATGCCAATAGCTTTTTCATAAACTTAACCTGATGAACTCCATTGTAAAGTTCATCAAGAAAAGGTCCTCTTCCTGATTTCCGGTTTGCTAGGGACGCTGCATAATTGTGCCCCACCTGTACGATGGAGTTCAGCATTCCGTTTGTCCGCTGGGCAATCAGGCTTCGAATTCTATCCGTTTCGTCGAATTCCCGAGGTCCCATCAACAATGAAACAAGATCGAACAGCTCGTTCTGATTTCGGTTCAGAGCTTTGCTGGAGATGACGAAGTACTCCCGGTAATCCCCCTTATTGACGGCACTGTTTTCAAAAGAGGGTGTAGATGAAAATCCCCCGGTGTAGAGGCTTATCTTCTCTGCCATCTCTTCGTAAGAGTATTCACCGGCGCCTGTGTTAATTAACAAGTAACTCAAAAGCGGAAGCCAGATTCGCTCTTCCTCCGGAAAATCGGTCAGTTCAAAATAAAAATTGGTGTAGACAATCCCGTTGGTTGGCCTTTCATAGAAAGTGACTTCAAACTCCCCTAGACCTTTTTTCATGGGATCGACAAATCTTATTTCTTTTGGAATGTCTTCAACCACAAGGGAGGGCAGACAACCCAGATCCTCCTTTTTTTCCTGAAGGCGTTTCAGCATTGCTGCATCGTCGATCAATTCCTGTTTTTCCTGCTCACTCAATTTTGATTTTAGATTTTCCAGCTCGGCGCTTAACTTCTGATTGAGTTCATTTTCCAGGTTTACATCAGGAACCAGGACAACTTTAACGCTATGGGGATTCTCAATCAGGTATTTTTCCATCTGGTTTTCCAGAAACGGACCTTGGTCTATTCTGGATTTCAGTTCTTCCAGGGTCGCATCGAAATCGATAGCGGTGACCGGATCACCACCATGAACCCAGGTTCCGAAGAAACGGAATAGCAGATTCAGGCTATAAGGATAATGGCCCCCGCTGATTTCACGAGTATCCAGTTCAATCTGATGGATAGCCGATTCTATCTGATTCTTCTGAATTCCCTGTTTATGAATCTCTCTTAGCGAGTCGAGAATAAGTTTCTCAACCTTATCCACGTTGTCTTCTGCAACTGCCTGCAACCCGACGCTAAAATAGGGTTCCTTGATCTCATCTTCAAAACCCGTTGTATCGGCCAGTGATTTCCCCAATCCCGATTCGATCAACCTCTTGCGTAAAGGTGCTCCGGAATGCCCCAGAAGTATTAGGTTTAAAAGCTGGAGTGATAGAATTTCCAGAGGTTGGTCAATCTTACAGGTTAACCAAGCCAGGGCTACCTGGCAGCGTTCTCCGTCATTATCCTGCTCATTCAACGGATAGGGGAAACTGAATTCTTTTGGCCCTTCGTATCTCTCTTCATCAGGAACAGAGGTGTCGATCTCAATCTTAGAGAATCGATCAAGCACTTGATTGTTAATTGTCTCCAGTGATTTTACTAGGGGGAGGTTCCCGTAGGTATAGAAATAGGCATTACTGGGGTGATAGTGGAATTTGTGAAACCGGACTAATTGTTCATGAGTCAAATTGGCAATCTCTTCCGGGTCACCGCCGGAATTATATTTATATGTCGTTGTGGGGAAGAGTGCTCGCCCCATACGATCGTGCATGACTGAGCTTTGGGAAGACATTGCACCCTTCATTTCGTTATAAACAACGCCTTGTATTGCCAAAGGGGAAGCGGATGATTCCGGGTCCGAGAACTCCAATCGATGTCCTTCCTGCTTGAAGCTTTCTGCGCTCAAAAGCGGAAAAAAAGCAGCGTCTAGATAAACGGACATGAGATTATAAAAATCCTTTTCGATCTGGGTGGAAAAGGGGTACATGGTCCAGTCACTGGACGTGAAGGCATTCATGAATGTTTTCATACTTCGCCGGATCATGGAAAAAAAAGGATCCCGCACCGGATACTTCTCTGACCCACAAAGGGCAGTATGTTCAAGGATATGTGCCACACCGGTTGAATCCTTGGGGGTGGTTCGGAAGGCAACAGAGAAGCAATTGTTGTCGTCATCGTTGCTCAGGTGAATCATGACTGCACCGGTCTTTTCATGTTCAAGCTGGTACATGACATTGTGTAACAAGGGCAGGTTATCTATTTTCTTTACTCTGAATCCATTGATTACCTGATCGACTCTGATATCGGGATTATTTTTGTCGCTGATCATATTGTTTTCATCTAAAGTTTTAAAAAACAGTGCCTTCTATAACTTCGATCTGAATGATTTTTTTTGTTATCACGTCACGCCCTTCCTCTTGCTGTCCATCTGTAGATCAGGGGTCCTGTTCAGCATACATGCTAAACTCTTTTGCCCAGTTTTCAGCAATTCAGGCGGGTTGACATGACACCGATACATACACATCCAACTCTTAATAGTTGACCAACCTTCGGTTTGATCTAATGTCATGGCTGATTTTGAAGTTAACTGTTTGTTTTTTAAATAGGTTATTGGAAACGTTGGATCGAATCGTGGTTTACCGTCCGGTTTTCGACGACATGGTCGAGAATCAATCATTCCATTATATGCCAATTCAAATCTCCGAACAAAACAATATGCTATTTTAACAGCGCGTTAAGAACAATGTAAACGCAATAAATCCGGGGAAACAGCTATTTTTCAGGCCTGTTCGAAGAAAAGACAATTTTGAAGGGATTTGAAAACGGATCATGATAATCACATCAATCTAGGTTAATTGGTAATATGCTGAATTTATGTCCTTTTATGCTTGGATTTGGTTAAAACTGTTTTATAAAATCAACAAAAAACAGAAATGGTACGGAGATAGCAGATGGTAGGTTTACTGTTTTTTATAACGGTCACCTGATAGGCATGGAGCCTAATTTTTCAACGACAATCCGCTTTAGCCAAAAAATTGAGTTGTTGGGCCAGGATTGCCACGATATAGGGAGATTGAAATGGGTAGAACACTGACTCAAAAATCCAAAAAAAGAAAAAAATCAAAAGGGTTCAATCCTAATCGCGAGTACTTGGACGGTGCCGTTCAGGATTATCTAAAACGGGGTGGAAAAATTACCAAACTTGTGGAGATTCCCGATGATGCTGAACTAATTGGCAAATTCAAAGAGAGTCGTCCTCCTGCGGATGACTTTTTGATGGGGAATTAAGGACCCGTTGATGCAGCAACTGTCGGATTTGACGCATGTCATTCCAGACATTTCCTAAAGCCGATTGGTTCCTGAGAAGATAAGAGGGATGAAATGTGGGGATAAGTGGTGTACCATTAAAATCAACAAGCTTTCCCCGCATCCTCATGATTCCCATGGCGCTGGGCAGGAGGGTCTTAGTGGCAACATTGCCCATGGTCACAATAAGTTTCGGCTGAATCAACTCTAGTTGCTTGTAAAGAAAAGGGGAACAGGCGCCAATCTCATCACCATTCGGATTTCGATTACCCGGAGGTCTGCATTTGACGATGTTGCAGATGTACACCGCTTCCCGATTGAGACCGATAGAATGTATCCATTGCGTTAACAGTTTTCCGGCCCTGCCAACAAAAGCAACTCCTGAGCGATCCTCATCTTCTCCGGGACCTTCCCCGATGAAAACAATATCCGCCTTTTGATTTCCCTGGCCAAAAACAACTGTATTTCTGGTTTGACACAAGTTGCATTTCTCACAGTTCCTGATCCTGAAATGCAGCGAATCCAGATTCGTCGCATTGAGAGGGTTCAGGTCTAATTGAGATGTATCCCTTCGCTCTTGCTGTGTGGGAACGGCTATCTGCTGCTTCGAATTTTCAGCTTGAGGAACAGGATCTTTGTGTTTCAGGGCAGGTTCCGGAAACGGCTTTGGTGGGTCCGATGAGGTTGATTTGACTTCAAACAACCCTTTTCCTTCCAGGGAGCCCAGTTCGTCTATAATTTCCTGATTAATGGGTTCGAGTCGAATCCAATTGGTGGTCTTTCCGCAACGTCTGATAACCTGCTCCAGCGCTGCCAGGGGTTGATCGGAAGAATCTGTTGTCATGGAGGAACTTAATCGACCGGGCATCCCCGGTATTGTTGCATTAGTTGTTGATTTACATTGATTTTTGATGAAATACTAAGTCGAAAGCGGATAACCAAAGATAATCATAAGCCAGCCGTTTGTAAATGATTTCGGTAATAATGTAATGAACCGGGTTTAATTTCCGCCATCCCAAACCGGTTCAGATAAGATGGATAGAGGTGCTATGAGGTTTTTGATCTGGGGGTTTGTAATGATCCTGACCTGTTTTCAGGTTTTTGCTGCAGACGGATTTCGTGAATTCAAATTCGGCGAGTCGCCGGAAACCATTCAAGAGGTAGGTCTCAAGCTGTGTCGATTCGGGAAAGTGACACAGCATACACGCTGGGAGTGGATTAAGAGACTGGATTGCACAGGGTATAAATTTAAAGGTGCAATCAAAGCCAGACTGTTTTTCGAGTTTTCCGAAGATGAATTGGTCAAAATCTATGTTGTATCAAAGCATATCGAAGACTATTTCCTGATTCGCGACCCCGAATTCAATTACCGGGTAACTTTGAAGCCCGCCCTCAAAAAATCGGGTTCTACAAATTTGGTGGATAATTTGCTTTTTAAAGACAAGGTTCATCGGCTCGGAGATGAGTATCGGTACACAACTTTCTTTTACCAGGGAAACTGGGAATGGGAGTATATGTATGAAAGGAAGGGGAACAGGGATGATGAAAGAAGAAGAAGGACAGATCTTTTGGATGACGAAGAAGAAAGTGGTGTGAGCGGATGGGACAAATTTGACTTTGGAGAAGTTGAAGCTGATATCAAGAGCAAGCTCGAAGGCATGTGTTCGAATATCAGTGTGACCTCGAATGGCGATCTGGATTCTATCACTTGTGATGATTTCGTCTTTTCCGGTGAAAAGATCCGTGTAATTTTTCTTCTGGACCAGGCCGGACTGGGTAAAATTGAGCTACAGTTGACATCGGAGTGGTATGCCAAGCTGCTGCCTCTTCTGAAAAGGAAATATGGATTACCTTTCCTGGAACTCAAAAAGAACAACTACTACTATCCTGCGATTGAATTTCCCAAAGCCAATGTGGTGATGGCATACAAAAGGGATAATAGCGATGCACAGCAGGTTTGGCTGACTTTGAAGTATATGCGGCAGGATTACGAAGACAAGGATCAAACGAACTTCAGAAAGAAAGCAAAGGACGGACCTGACGCGATTCCACGCACAAAATCGGAACAACTGATGGACAGCATCTGAGTTGAATTCGATCTATCCCAGGTGTTCAAGTAGGAGTCGATGGAGGTTGGGACGAAAGATTTGCATCAGCGGGATATTATCCTCCCTTGAGATGAACACTCGGTTGGATAAAGCGATGAAAATGAACTTCGAATCGGGATCCACCCAAAGTGATGTTCCGGTGAATCCCAGGTGACCGATACTTCCGTCCGGCATCTGATGACTACAACTCCAATAATCCGCCTCGCCCGTTTTGTAATCCCAACCCAGGGAACGTGGGATTAAAGGAGACGGATTGTGATTTTGAAATAACGAATTAACGCTTCGTTTAGGTAAGATCCGGTGATCACTGAACTTCCCGTTATTCAAAAGCATAAGACATATTTTGTGAGTTTCCTGAGCGGTGCCAAATAGACCCGAGTTCCCCCCTTCGCCATCAAAGAGTGCCGCATTTTCATCGTGTACAATACCGGACAAGGTCACCTTGCGTAGAGAACAATATCCTGTGGGAACGATGGGTATATCTACATGTAACGGATCGGGATTAAAGCGGGTATACCGCAATTGCATTGGATTGAAAAGATACTTCCGGCAGTATTCGTTTAAGGATAGTGCGGACAATCTTCTGATGATTTCTCCCAGCAGGATAAATCCCAGGCAGCTATATATCGTTATTTCTCCCGGTGGTTTGATTAACGGTGTGCTTAAGAGAAGATTCCAGCCCTGTTGTTTGTCGAATCGTGGCTCGTACAGAGCGAGCCAGTCGGGAAGTCCTGAAGTGTGGGTTAATAGATGCCTGATGGTGATCCGTGTTTTATCATCCTGGTTTGCAAATTCGGGAATAATCTCATACACCGGTGTTTCCAGGCTGATTGATGCCTGTTCACAAAGATGCAGTATCGCATTAGTAGTTGCCAGGGGCTTCGTCAGGGAAGCCAGATCGAACAGTGAGTTTTTTTCAAGTTTAGTGGAAGGATCGTCTGGAATGCGGTTTCCGAAAACCTGATGATAGAGGATCTCTTCCCCCCGAGCCGCTAGAATTTCAACACAGGGAAATACCTTATCCAGGATGGCGTTTTCAACCAGGCGGGTTATGGATTCGATCTGATCGTTGTTTGTCATCAATTCAAGTGGAATGTGTTGGAACGGCGATCTGTTGGCCACTGCCCAGATTCTGGCACACAGAATATATCTGGAGCAAGAGTTAAGGATTGCAATATCCTTCGCTACCTGCCGCTAAATTCCAAATCACCTGGTTTGTGATTCTTCTGATGAAGACCAATAGGTTGCTGATTTCAAGCCTTCGTATGGTGTATTTTCTTTATCGGAATGTGAACGATGCTTTCTGTCGAGGGGAATGAGAAACAGAATTTTCTATTGGCAACATCTTTGCATTGATTTTTCCAGCAAAACCAAAAAAGCAATTTGAATTATCCAAACGGAGAAATCGCAATGAAACGCCTTATTCTGACAGCTTTTGTCCTGTTTTTCTTTGCCGGAACAGCATTGGCTCAATGCCCTCCAAGACAGGTTCCAAGATCTCAATCCCAGGCACCGAGAGATCCGGAAGCACCTGCAATTTGCCTGGAATCCTTTGAAATGTGCAACAACTGGGCTCGCCATTATTGCTACGCCGGGAGTCATGAGCAACGAGTAAACGAAATACTGCGGCAGATGAAAGAGAGGGGAGTGACTATCACAACGGCAATCATAAAAAGCGTGGCAAAACGTACCCTAAAGTAACTTGTCCTCTTTGCCTGGTGAAAACAACCGGATTTTATAATTGCAAGGTCCGCTAATTATCTGTCTGCAATTACTAAACCCACCCGAAAAGAAAAGGCGGATTTCTAATGAAGGCCGATGAAGTCAAGTGGAACAGGCGTTATGCATCGGGCAATTATCCCACTGAGCCCAATGAGGCAATTCGATCCCACTTTGAATTGGCGAAACGCGGCAGAGCATTGGACATCGCCGCGGGAAATGGGCGTAATTCAATCTTTCTTGCCGAACAGGGATTTTCAGTTGAGGCTGCTGATATCTCCGGAACAGGCCTGGAGCTAATTCGGGAAAGCAGGCCGGATATAGAACTCATTCAAACAGATCTGGATTTCTACCGGATCAGAAAGAACCGCTATGATCTGATTGTCAATATCAATTTTCTTCAACGCAGACTTTTTCCCCAAATCAAAACAGGTTTAAAGATCAACGGCATTTTGATTTTTCAGACATTCATGGAGCCGGAACTGACAGGCGGGAAAAGCCCCAAAGGCAAAAAGGATCGCTACCTTGCAACCAATGAGCTATTGCATTCTTTTATCGCACTTCAGGTAGTTTTGTATGAGGAGAAGGACGTTGTTTTCTCCAATGGTGAGATACTGAAAACGGCAACGCTCGTGGCTCGAAAGAATTTCAGATAGGATTATTCTAAAGACATCAATAGTGGAATTGGGTCAGATTTTCCTTTTTTCCACCATTCGGGGTCTGTTTTTGATGTATCAGATCGATCTTGGGCTTAATATTACCTTGTCATTGTCTAAACTTCATACTATGTTATGATCTGATATCAGCAGTAACAGTCGTGGGTGGTCTGGCTTGTTAATGCCAACGCCTCAGTCCGTTGAACGATCGATTTTCTATTCCGGCCGGGACTGAAACAATAGAAATCAAACCTCTCAGGTGACAGCATATGCAGAGTTTATACGGAATTTACGAAGACGGTAAAATCACATTGTCGGAAAAACTCCCGCGTAACATCCCGGAGTCTTCAAATGTATTGATCACTTTTATCTCCGACGCTGAAACCGATACCGTTGGTCCGATCGAATTAGAAGACGCTCCCGTTGAAGCAGTTGAGGAAGAAAAGAGTGAAGAGTATTACAAATCCATCAGGGAGTTTGAAAGGGTAGAAGCTGAAGGTAAAATCACCATCATCGATGAAGAAGAACAGTCTACATTGCCGCTCAACGACTATTCGCAAGGTGGTTTGAGTTTTATTTCCGAAAAACCTTTCAACGTGGGACATGAGATCAGCGCCGGAATTACCGATCCCGGAAACACTGACCTGGTTTTGATGGAGTTGAAAATGGAGATCAGGGGGGTGTTTAAGACAGATGATGATCTGTACAAGGTCGGCTGTATGTTTTTGGATCCGGTTGATGAGGATCTATGGCATGGATTGCTGCAGTATCTCGGATAAGTCCGGGGGATGTGGCATCCCCCTATTCAAGCCTTATGACTCTTCCTTCAATTTCTCTTTCCTAGCTTCAATAACCTCATCCTGAATGTGTTTCGGACAAACCGTGTAGCTGTCGAACTCCATTGAGAATGTTGCTTTCCCCTGTGTCAGGGACCTCATGGTTGTGGAATAGCCAAACATTTCCGATAATGGCACTGTCACTGTGATCACGGTGATATTATCCCTGACATCCGTCTTTCCGATAACACCTCTTCGTGAACTCAGATCGCCAATGATGGCGCCTTGATACTCCGATGGAGTTTCCACTTCCACTTTCATTACCGGTTCCAGCAATTGAGATCCGGCTTTTTGTATGGCCTGTTTCATGGCTTGCCGGGAACAGATGCGAAATGCCATGTCGCTGGAATCGACCTCGTGATACTTCCCATCTTCCAGGTTGACCTTGATTCCCACCATAGGGAAACCGGCCAGCGGTCCTTTATCCATCACATCTTTGAAACCGGCCTCACAGGCGGATATATATTCGGAAGGTATGTTTCCACCCTTGACCAGGTTAAGGAACTCGAAGTTTTCAGCATCAGGATCATCATAATTAAGTGGTTCAATATTGCCCTGAACGCAGGCATATTGTCCGGAGCCCCCTGTTTGTTTCTTGTGGGTGTGGTCAAAGGGCGCCACCCTGGAAATTGCCTCCCGATAATTCACCTGCGGCGCTCCGACCTCGATGGGCACGTTGTATTCTCTCAGCATCCTTTCAATATAAATTTCCAGATGCAATTCACCCATACCGGAGATAATCGTTTCGCCGGATTCCGGGTCGGATTCAACACGGAAAGTGGGATCTTCCTTCATGAAGCGGGAGAGGGCCTTGGACATTCGGTCGATGGAACTTGTGTCTTTAGTGGTAACTGCCAGTGAAATTACCGGTTGTGCCACATACATGGATTCAAGGGTAACACGGGCTTCATCACTGCAAAACGTGTCCCCGGAAGCACAATCAACACCAATCATGGCAATAATATCGCCGGCACTTGCCTCCTCAATATTTTCTCTCTTATCGGAATGCATACGAACCAATCTGCCAACCCTGATCTTTTTTCCGGTACGGGAGTTATAAATATTCATTCCTTTGCGGATTGTCCCCTGATAAATACGGATATGGGTGAGTTGTCCGAATTGCTCATCAGTTATTTTGAAGGCCATGCAAACCAGCGGTTTATCTTTGTCCGGCTCCAACTGCATTGTCCTGCTTTCATCATTTACATCACGCGCGGACATGGGAGTGGCGCTGATCGGAGACGGCAGGTAACGACAGATAGCGTCCAGTAAAGGCTGAATAGCCTTGTTCTTGAATGCCGATCCCATATAAACAGGAGTCAGCTCCATGCTATTCACACCATCCAATACCGCTTTATAGACCAACTCTTCAGATATTTCCTTCTCTTCCAGAAGATCTTCCATCAACTGATCGTTATACATGGAAACGCATTCCAGCATTTCTGCCCTTTTTTCATTCGCTGTCTCAAGCAATTCTTCGGGAATCTCTTTTTCAAAAATGGATTCCCCTTTCTTGCCTTCGTTATAAAGCGCTTTCATCTTAATGAGATCGATGACGCCCTCAAACCCATCTTCCTTTCCGATGGGGATCTGCATGGCAATAGCGTTATGTCCCAGCTTCTCTTTCAGGTCACTAATGGCTTTGAAGGGATCAGCACCTGTTCGGTCCATTTTGTTGATGAATACCAGTCGTGGAACACGGTACCGCTTCATTTGCCTGTCAACGGTGATTGATTGTGATTGAACCCCAGCCACTGCACAAAGAATCATGACAGCCCCATCCAAAACCCTGAGAGCTCTTTCAACCTCCACGGTAAAGTCAACATGCCCTGGTGTGTCGATGATATTGATTTTATACTTATCCCAATATACGGAGGTCGCAGCGGATGTGATGGTGATTCCTTTTTCTTTTTCGAGGTCCATAAAATCCATGGTGGCGCCGGATCCGCCGCCCCTGACTTCTTCCATTTTGTGAATCACACCGGTGTAGTAAAGAATTCTCTCAGTGAGGGTGGTTTTGCCGCTGTCGATATGGGCAGAGATACCTATATTTCTAGTAGCATTGAGGTCGTTCATTTTTTGGTAACCGTGAAAGGGTATTAAGTGAGGACGTTTGATAAAACATGTACTGATTTTACTTTAAACAAACCATTTTATTATGCTTTTTTTCAATTGTCCAATTATTTTGTAAAATTCTGATTATAATGATCCTTTTGTGTAAAATTTGGATCTTTTAAATGCGGGACAACGTATGGTTTTTGTGAGCGTGCTGATTTTTACTCACCAGGGAAAACCATTATTCGGACGCTGATTTCAATACTCATTCTCGTCGGTGTATTTTAAGAAAATCCTTTTGGATTTTCGTTAAGATCGACACAACAGGTCAGTGATTGATGATGCCAATCAATATAAACTTAATGTCTAAGGCAATCAGAGGGGTCGGCTTCTGCTTTTTTGGATATGGATAGGATATAAAGCAGTAGAGCAACAAATACTTATTAGAATAACACAAAAGGCTAACAAACAATGACTATGCGAATCAAGCTCCTTTTAACCGGCAATGAGCTATTAAGTGGCGATACTGTGGATACTAATTCCACTTTTATAGCCGGTGAACTGTCCGCTATCGGACTTAGGGTTGAACGGAAGACGGTTATCGGCGACGACATGAAAACAATCATGAGGACGCTGAAAGAGTTGGGGGAGTCCAGTGATGTGGTAATTGTCAATGGGGGATTGGGATCCACCGTTGATGATCTAACAGCAGAAGCAGTGTCCAGGGTGCTCGGACGTCCTCTTAAAACCAATGAGGAGGCCAAGGAAAACATCAGAAAACGTTATGGCAAGTCCATCAGTGATGAAAATGATGGTTATTTTAAGCATTTGATCAAGCAAACCCTTTTGCCTGAAGGTGTTACCGCTATTCCGAACCCGGTGGGTCTGGCAGTTGGTTTTAAGACCGAGATCGCAGGAGCTGTTTTCTATTTTACGCCCGGGGTTCCCAGGGAGATGAAGGTTATGGTGACCGATTATATCCTTCTGGATATCAAAAGTATCTTTCAAATTGGCGAATCAACCATAACCCGCAAGATAAGAGTTTCAGGTGTCGGTGAATCCAGAATTCAGCAGATTATTAACGAGAACATTCCGAAAAGCGAATGGCAGGGTGTCGATCTTGGATTCAGAGCTGGAGTCGCACTGGTGGAAGTCAAATTGACAATCGACAACCAATCGAAAATGCCCGTGTTAAACCACATTGAGGAAAAACTGCGGTCTCTCTTTAGAAAGGATATTGTAGAGCCTGGAGCCACTCTCCAGGAAGCGGTAGTTGGAATTCTGAAGGAAAGAGGCGGCAGCCTGCTGACAATCGATTATGGTTCGGCCGGGCAGTTGGCCGGGATGATAAACTCAGTGGAGAACGCCGGGGAAATCATGAAGGCTAGCTTACAGTTCTCATCCATTGAAGAATCGATAATATGGCAGAACTCGTCAGAACAGTTCCGGAATCAAATACCGTCTCATTCAAACTCATCTTTTGAGGCACTCGTCAAAGCCTTTCTGGAAAAATCCGGCCTGGACTGGGTTCTGGCTGCCAGTCCGATAGAATTGAAACCTGTAAATGAAGATGGCCGACAAGCCGGCAAACTGATGATTATCTGGGGAACCCCGGATCTGCTTACCAGTCGAGAGTTTCTTATCAACCGCGATTCGGATCTATTTTATCCGTTTATCGGGATTGCAGCCCTGGATATGCTGCGTCGCAGTCTTTTGGACTATCCTACCGATACCCCTTACTATTTCGATGAGCTGTCGCGGGATCGACTGGGTAAAATGTAAACAGCTTGACAAGCCTTTTGGAAAGGCAAAAAATAACAGATGAACGATTCCGATAACTCGGTCTTATCTACCTAATCAAGGCTAATCAACGGAGCAAGTCTACATGAACAAGCTGACGATAGAAGATCTCGAACTGAAAGGAAGAAGGGTGTTTTTGCGGGTGGATTTCAATGTTCCTTTGGATCAAAACCGGCAGGTGACAGATGACAACAGAATAATCGCCGCTATACCAACGATCCAATATCTGCTCGATCACGGGGCTAGGCTGATTTTGATTTCACATTTGGGAAGGCCGAAAGGAACACCATCGGAAGAATATTCGTTAAGGCCGGTTGCCGAGAGGCTGGAACAGATTTTGAAGAAGAAAGTTGTTTTCTCGCCAGCGGTTCTGGGACCCGTAGCGGAAACGGCGATTGATTGTCTCAGTGATGGTGATTGCCTGCTTATGGAAAATATTCGTTTCTTTCCGGAAGAGGAAAAGAATGATACACAATTCTCCAAAGACCTGGCTTCTTTAGCTGATGTGTACGTCAATGATGCGTTCGGAGCAGTTCACAGGGCCCATGCATCAACCGTAGGAGTTGCCCAGTACTTTGATCAGGCTGCCTGTGGTTATTTGATCAAAAAAGAGCTCGAATTTTTGGGAACCATTACCGAAAAACCGACCAGACCCTTCTGCGCTATTATAGGCGGAGCGAAGGTCAAGGACAAAATCCAGGTCATCTCCAATCTTCTCGATAAGGCCGATACGGTTTTAATTGGCGGTGGAATGGCTTATACCTTCCTCAAGGTTCAGGGGTATCAGATCGGAGATTCCATCCTGGATGAAGAGCATATAAGTCTTGTCGAAGAGACTTTGAAGAAAGCGGAAACATTGAAGAAAAGCATATTATTGCCGAACGATCATCTGACGGCCGCCAGCTTCAGTAACGAAATAGAGGTGAGGACGGTTGCTGGAGATATCCCCTCCGGATTGCTTGGCATGGATATTGGGCCTCAGACTGTCGATACCTACTGCAATGAGATTGCCAAAGCCGGTACCGTCTTCTGGAATGGGCCCATGGGAGTCTTTGAGATGTCTAACTTCAGTGCGGGGACATTTGAAATTGCCAGAGCGATGGCCGCCAATGGCGGAACTACAATTGTCGGAGGCGGTGACTCGGTGGCTGCCGTCAACAAAGCCAATCTGGCTGCAAAAATGTCACACATTTCAACCGGTGGAGGAGCTTCCCTGAAGTTTTTGGAAGGAAAACCACTACCGGGAATCGCAGCATTAACCGAAAGGAATTAAATATGGCACGAAGAACGATAATAGCTGGCAATTGGAAAATGAATCTCTTGCCTGATCAGGCAGAATCCCTGGTGATGTCCCTGGTTGCAGTAACGGAGAATAAGCCGGATCTTGAAGTGGTCGTATTTCCTCCCACGGCATTGATACCCTACGCCGGGGAATGGGTATCCGGTTCATCGCTACAATTTGGGGCACAAAACTGTTGGCATGAATTATCAGGCGCTTTTACGGGAGAGACATCACCGGAATTGTTAAGAGCCCTCGGATGTGGTTATTGCCTGGTAGGTCACTCCGAAAGAAGAGAAATCTTCGGAGAATCAAACGATTTGATTGGACTAAAAACCCGTGCTTTGATACAAATGAAAATTACGCCGATTATCTGTGTCGGGGAGTCCCTGGATGAGAGAGAAGCAGGAACGCATCTGGAGAAGATAAAAAGCCAGGTGGAATCAGTCTTTGATGCTGTGGAGATGTCGTCATGGCTGAGGCTTGTTTTTGCTTACGAACCCATTTGGGCGATTGGGACAGGGAAAACAGCCACACCCGATCAAGCGGAAGAAATTCATCGTCATATCAGGGACCTTATTCGGGAAAGAGCTGGAGAGGCTCTATCCGAAGGGATCAGTATTCTTTATGGCGGAAGTGCAAAGCCTTCAAATGCGGCAGAATTACTTGGAAAGGAAAATATCGACGGGTTATTGGTCGGTGGAGCCAGTTTGAAGGCTGAAGATTTTTCAAATATTATTTCAGTGTTTTAACCACAGGGTCATATGAACACTTTATTGATTACCTTTCATGTAATTGTTTGTATTGTCATCATTTTTATTGTCTTACTCCAGGTCGGAAGAGGGGCCGAAGCAGGCGCGATGTTTGGTGGAACCGGACAGGCACAATCATTGAGAGGACAGTCAACCTTTATTGGCAAATTTACAACTGTGATGGCAGTTGCCTTTATGATCACATCCTTCCTGTTAACTTATGATACATCAAACAAGGCCAAGTCTTCGGTGATAGAGGTCATTACCGAGGAAGAAATTCAACAACCCGCTCCACAGGCTGATGCCAAGGCTGAAGAAGCTGATAATCCTGCAGCAACAGACGGTAAAACGGACGAATAGAGATAGTCGTTTCCCCATTCACATTTAGAAAGTCGTAATCCGATTCTTAGAGGTTGAACCGGTCCAGGATCGCGGTTACGATTTTTCCGGCAGAATCTCCCTGATAAAGCTTTTTGGCGTTTTCTCCCATCTCCGACAATTGTTGAGGAGTTGAAACCAGATGGTTAATGGTTTCAAAAAGATGATCGGCATTCAGTTGGGATTCTTCTATCATCACAGCAGCACCTGCATTAGACAATACCAGTGCATTCTCTTTTTGATGGTCTCCGCTGGACAGGGGAATGGGAATCAGAATACTGGCTTTGCCCATGGCGATAATTTCATTGATCATCGATCCTGCACGGCAGATCAGTAACTGGCTTTGTTGGTATAGCTCCACCATATCGTTGACAAATTCCTCAACCCTGGTTTCAAGTTCCGGGTACTTTGCATATTCTCCTTTCAGCCATTCGAAATCGGATTCACCAGTCTGGTGAATAATACGGATCTTCGTTTTTGCTTGGTGCAGATGTGGCAGGATATCCGGAATAATAGTATTGATTTTGTGCGCGCCCTGACTCCCGCCCACAATGGAGATGGTAATGGTTTGGGGCCGGGGAACTGTCGGTGATTTTGCAGCATTGGAGATCGCCTTACGTATGGGATTGCCGACCACAACCGGATGCTTGAACAAGTGGCTGGATTGGGCAAAAGGAATAAACGCTATTTCGACGTATTTGCCCAGTACGCGATTGGTCATTCCGGGTTGTGCGTTTTGTTCCTGGATGACGGTTCGCTTCCCGAGGATGATTGCCAGGGCTAAAATCGGTCCGGAAGCGTAACCGCCGATGCCGATGACAAGATGGGGGCGATAGGATAATAGGATCCACAGAGATTTTATGAAGGCCAGGGGAAGTTTGAGAAGGGTGGTGATTTTCTTTTTGAGACCTACACGATACAGACCGGCTACGCTAATCGTATACAGGCCGAAAGGAGATTCAGGGATGACTCGGGCTTCTATGCCTCTTTTTGTGCCAACAAACCTGATGTCACAGGGGCGATGCTCAAGCAGCTCTTCGGCAATGGAGATTCCGGGGAAGAGATGTCCTCCTGTTCCTCCGCCTGCAATGAGAACCTTTAGTGGTTTCAAGCGACAGCCCTCCGCCTAATGAGACATTTGCTGTTTTCCGGCGATATTGATCAAAACGCCGACCAGAAACATACTCAAGATGAGCGAACTGCCACCATAGCTGATAAATGGCAGGGGAATTCCCTTGGTGGGCAATAGCCCCACCACGACACCAATATGAAATATGCTCTGCAGGAACAGAAGAACTGTTATTCCCAAGGCAAGATTGCGACCGAAATCATCCTTGCATCTCAAAGCGATATCAAGCCCTTTCAAGGTAAGTAAAAGCAGAAGAGCTATAACCAGGATTACCCCCAGAAATCCTGCTTCTTCTGCCAGGATTGCAAATATGAAATCAGTGTGGCTTTCAGGGAGAAAAAAAAGTTTCTGCTTGGAATCTCCAAGTCCTGCACCGGTTATCCCACCGGTACCAAAGGCAGTCAGGGATCGGATTAACTGGTATCCTGTATCCAGAGGATCAGCCCATGGATCCAGAAATCCGGTTATCCTTCTTAGCCTGTAATCTGTGGAGATGATCAGATAGAATCCAATCGCAGAGAGTGCTCCCAGGCTCCCCAGCATATAAATTGGTTTGCCTCCGGCAGCAAAAATCATGATTAATAGTGTGGAACAAAGAAGAACTGCGGTTCCAAAATCAGGTTGCAGAAGAAGTAGAAAGCTGAAAAGCCCTGCAACAATCAGCCCTGGCAACAATCCCTTAGAAAAGTAGCCAATGACCTCTTTGCGTCTGTCCAGGAAACTGGCAACCCAGACGATCAAAGTGAATTTCAGAAGTTCGGATGGTTGAAAGCCGAATCCAAAGAAACGTATCCATCTTCTTGCGTTGCCTACCTGTTTCCCAATTCCCGGAATCAGGACAAGTATCATTAACAGAAAGGTAATCAGCATGAGAACGGGAATCAGCTTTTTATAGCGATCGTATGGGAACATGGTCGCCAGGCGGATAGCAACGATACCAATAACCATGGCCAACAACTGACGCCTGATAAAATAGTAGGGGCTTCCGTAGTACTTTTCAGCATAAATGGCACTGGATGAGTAGATCATCACAATGCCAATGGTAGTCAAAGCCAGAAGTATCAGAAGCAGGTAGGGGGTCGGTCTGGGTACGACTTGCCGAATCCGGTCAATCAGGCTCATGCCCTATTCCTCGATCTCTTCCTTCATGAGTTGATCAACCATCTCCGGCAGTTTTTCCTGAAGAGTATTATGTACAGTTTCGGATACAACACCTTCAATCATATGACTTAGTTTCTTTTGAAACTCGGGAGAAAGTGAAGTGGCCGACAGTTTCTGTTTCAGCTCACCTGCGGCCAAATCGGATGAGGTTTCGGTCTGGGGTTGTTCCTGGGAATCATCAGGAATGCTGATTGGCGTATCCTCTTCCGGAAACTCATCAAAATCGTCATCAGTTTGCAGAAGTTGAATATCATCATCGTCATCCTCTCCTTCTCCGGGCTCTGCGGAATCAAGAATGGGGGGAAGGTCGGGTAGATCATCATCCATGGAAGGAATCTCCAGGTCCTCAAAGGATTCTGTTTCGGGTTCCTCCATCTCCTCACCCTCCATCCTGACTGTTTCGATACCTTCCATCAGATTCAGGTCCTCTTCCGTTTCCACAGCAGAATCATCTTCAACATCTTCATCTTCTGTTATATCGTTGACGTTGAAATCTCCCATTTCAAAAGTTTCCTGGGGAACCTCAATGGCAATATCATCCGCATCCTCTATTGCGGCGATGTCCTCTTCCTGCTGATCCTCTTCAGGTTCTTCTGCCAGGGTTTCGGAAAGTTCAGTGGTAAGAATGGGTATCTCTTCAATTTCGTCTTCTTCATCCGAATCCAGTATGTCCTCTTCGTCAACAGGGAGGAAATCGATATCATCAATCGATTCATCAACGGAAGCAGTGTCAAGCTCCGGTTCATCGTCAAAAGGAGATACCTCTTCGCTGCCCGGAGATACCTCTTTGGCAGGCTGAAAATCAATGTCATCCGTTTCCACCAGGGTGGGGTCTTCATCTGTTGAAACGGCTACAACATCCTCATCAGACTCCTCATCGACCTGCAGCAATTCTTCACTTTCCCTCTCCTGGTCGTTTTCCTCTTCAATCAGCAGTTCGATCTCTTCAAAAGGCTCTTCCCCACTTTCTTCATCTTGAACGAGATCGGTTTCAGCCATGGGAAGATCTTCGTCTTCTTCAACAATGAGATCTCCCGGCTCATTCAATTCTTCGGCATCTGAGAAAAGGTCATCCTCATCTTCATCGGATCCATCAGTATCTAGTTCAGAAATATCCTTGGGTTCTTCGAACATCAGGTCTTCACCATCATCTTCTGCCGGTTCCTCGAACATCCCATCTTCGCTTTTGTCATCTTCAGAAAGCAGTTCGACGTCGTCAAAAACATCATCTTCATCATCTTCAATTTCCAGTATATCTGAGCCTTCTTCTTCGTCCAAATCGCCGAGAAGATCAATCTCTTCCAGGCTCTCATCGGATTGAACAGGCTCCACATCAATAAAATCTTCAGACTCTTCAACTGGATCGTCGTCCGCACCGTCTAGCGCCAATTCTTCCACTTCTTCTTCTGCGTTTTCGAAGTCATCGCCTGTTTCTTCTTCACCAAGGTCAGATTCCGGCAGTTCATATTTTGCCTTCATCACCTGTCTGAAGCCGATCATTTCCTGAATTGTAGCAGATGCCTCTTCTGACCCCGCCGCAGCAATCTCTTCCAAATCGATATCAAGCTGATCGGTTCGTCTCTTTTCCAACTCACTTTCTGAAAGTGAATCTTCGTCGATATCTTTATCGCTGAAATCATCAAACAGATCGGCCTCGTCCCCTTCCGCCTCATCCAAAGAGTCATCCTGAAAGTCGATATCTACGTCTTCCGTATCATCCTGCTCGATGATCGCTTCATCCAACTCGTCACTTTCCTCTAAATCTTGCTCTACAAGAGAAACCGTATCCACATCTCCCTCATCGGGTTCTACAATGTCTATTTCCTGAATGAGGGTCTCCTCCATTGCTTCATCATCGTCATCCAGTTCTTCAAAAACAACCTCCGCTTCATCGTCCTCATCGTTTTGCATCTGAGTGAAAGGATCTGCGGGTTTGTCCACGGTTTCCTCTTCGATACCCTCTATGGATAACTCCAGCAATTCCGGGTTTTCAGCATCGTCCTCAAAATCGTCTTCATCTTCATAGAAATCTTCAACAATCTCTTCGTGTGGAATAACGATTTCATCCGAATCGGTGATAACCGGTTCATCAAAATCAAGATCTGAATCCATGGGCATGAATTCCTGGTCCAACTCGGCTGGTGTATGCTGCTCAACGTATTTTTCATCATCGAAGTCATCGGGAATTGTCTCCATAACCCCGGTTTCAATCGGCTTGGATCTTAAAGGAACAACGCTGAGCTCCATATAGCCCAGATCATCGGCGTCTTCAGGTTCATTCCTGAGTTGGTTGTCAAAGGTTGGGGGTTCGGCTTCGACGAGTTGGATACTCTGAACCTCAGGGGCGGACCCCAATACCAGGGCATCATCCTCGGGTTCATCCTCGATAGCAATGAAATCGGATTCTTCATCCACATCATCCAGTTCCAACTCAACATCGCTTAATTCTGCTGCATCATCTTCAAAATCACTATCCAGCTCCAGTTCCACATCATCAGCATATTCCGAATCATCTATGAAGTCTGCCTGATCTAGGTCTTCCGAATCGTCCATGGCCATCAGCTCGGTCTCTTCCATCTCCTCATCCAGGTCCTTATCTTCGGGGATCAACTGTAAAGTAGGATCGAGTTCCTCTTCAAGATCATCAACGGAGACTCCATGATCGATATTACCGGCCATCAGATCCAGCAAATCATCGTCGACAACATTCAGGTTTTTCAGCTCATCCTTGGATGAATGGGATCTGGTCCTTTCCTGCTCTTTTAAAACGATATCTATCTGTTTTTGCAGTGTCAGGGTTTCAAATGGTTTCCTGACAAATCCCCTGACCCCGATCGATTGGAGAAATCTTTCATCAAGCTTGTCTTTAGCGGAAGTCAACAGCAGCACCGGGACACTTTTCAATTCACGCGTTGATTTGATCTGTTTGACCGTACTGTAATCCCTGTTTTGATCCTTATTACTAAGGAAGATGATATCAGGGGTGTTATCCATGGCTTTTTGAACAAACTGGTCCGGTGAAGATTCATGACTGATTTCCCAGTCAATGTGATCATCCTGAAGTGCTGACTCGAACAGTTCATGGACCATCCTGCTTTCTTCTAAAACCAAAATAGACTTACGCATGGAGATACTCTCTTCTCGGTTAGGTAGATGATGTATGCGATTGTAAGGAACTGATGTGACTGTTTAAGCTCCAATTATAAGTAATCTTAGCAAAAAATCAACCAACATTGCCATCATATTCTTTTGATGATTTTAAAAATCAGCATTGAGAAATTACGGTGGTTTGGGCCGGATTGGAACTGGTGAAGAGTGTTTCGTCAAGCCGTACTGGGCTATCCGATCCGTTGGATTTCCTGATTGTGCAACTTTCCATGGCAGAAAAGGTTGATGGCGGCGGTTGTTTTTTGTCCGATATAGAATTATCATCAGATTTGTATTTGAAACCCTCACTGCGAGTAAATTCAACTCACCCTTCCTGATAACCTTCAAAACCTAAAACGTCATGGAATCGTCTAACTGGAGCAAAGACTCCTGGAAATCTTTCCCTGCCATGCAGCAGGTTGATTGGCCCAACAAAGAAAAACATCAAGATGTCCTGCGTCAAATAGCCGCTTTGCCTCCCCTTGTGTTTGCCGGAGAAATCAGAAAGCTGCGGACGATGCTGGCCAGTGCGGCCGAAGGAAAAGCTTTTCTACTCCAGGGAGGTGATTGTGCGGAAGAGTTCCGTGAGTGCACCGCTCCGACAATACGGGAGACGATGAAGGTAATCCTGCAGATGTCTGTCATTCTCACCTTTGCCGGGGAGAAACCGGTCATCAAGATGGGACGGATTGCAGGACAGTACGCCAAGCCCAGGTCCAGCCCAACAGAAACCAGAGATGGTGTGGTTCTTCCCAGTTTCAGGGGAGATATGGTGAACTCCTCCAATTTTTCAGTTGAGTCCAGAACACCCGATAGTAAAAGACTTCTGGATGGATATTTCCACGCATCATCCAGCCTGAACATCCTGAGAGCTTTTACAAGAGGGGGTTATGCCTCATTGGAAAAGGTGCATGCCTGGAACAAGGAATTTGTCCGCCAATCAAAAGAGGGTAAATCGTATGAAGAGCTGGCAACCCAGATTGAGAAGGCGCTGACCTTTATGAAGGTGATAGGGATAGAACAGCAGCTATCTCCACAAATCAACGAGGTTGATTTTTATACTTCTCATGAGGCTTTGCTGCTTGGGTATGAAGAAGCGTTAACCCGGCAGGATTCATTAACGGGGATCTGGTATGACTGTAGTGCGCACCTGCTGTGGATCGGGGATAGAACTCGACAGGTGGATGGAGCCCATGTGGAGTTTTTACGTGGAATCCATAACCCGATCGGGATCAAAATCGGACCTGATCACGATCTTGATGAAGTAAGAAGGTTGCTTGATATTCTGAATCCGGATAACGAAACCGGGCGTATTGTTTTGATCACGCGTTTTGGAAAGGTAAAGATTAATGATATGTTGCCACCGCTGGTTCGGTCTGTTCAGGAACATGGAGGTAATGTGCTTTGGAGCTGTGATCCCATGCATGGAAACACCTACACCTCCGACTCCAATTATAAAACCCGCAGCGTTTCGGATATTCTCCAGGAAATTCGCAGCTATTTTGAGATTCACAAAGCTGAAGGATCCATTCCCGGTGGAATACACTTCGAACTGACCGGCAAGGACGTTACAGAATGCACCGGGGGAGCACAAGAGATTATGGATCATCATTTGGAAAACAACTATTCCACGTCCTGTGATCCGAGGCTGAATGCCCAGCAAAGTCTGGAATTGGCGTTTTTGATATCTGATCTGTTGAAGGGATAAAACAGGGATCGGTGAGGGAAGCGGGATCTCACCGATCATCGTGGAAGTTGACCTATTCGGGTAGTTCCAGCATTCCCAATCTGCGCAGTACCATCAATCCTCCTCCCAGTACCAGGGTATTGGTGATTCCGACACTATCCAGAAATACCTGAACTTCATACGAGCGCGTTCCCGCGCCGCAGACAATAATTAGTTGTTTGCCCTCCGGAAGCTCTTTATATCTTTTCCTCATTTCCGGGTAGGGAATGCAGATCCAGCGATCTTTGAACCGGTCTACGAACGGCTTGGAATCAGCCTCAGATCGGGTATCAATTGCCACCCAATCGGATTTGGTTTCCGGATTTTCAATCCATTCGATAAACTCCTTGATAGATGTCTGCCTGAACCTCCCGTTCAACAGGTTGTCTGCGATATTGGCAGTGGCATTCAAGGCATCAACTGCGGTTGCAAAAGGAGGCGCATAAGCCATTTCCAGGTTGCTGAAGTCCTCAATCAGTGCCTGCTTTGCGACCAGACCTGCTGCAGCGTTTATTCTGGCCAGTACACCGTCTCCCATTGGACCAAATCCCTGTACACCGAGGACCTTTCTGCTTTTTCGCTCAACCACCATGATTAAAGGCATCGCTTCCTGGCTGGGAAGGAAGTGCGCCCTGTCCGATTGAATGGAGACAACCCTTTCCGCGTCATAGCCTTCAGCAAGTGCGGCCTGTTGACTGAGTCCCGTGCAACCAATGCTGATTTCAAAGGCTTTCATAATAAAACTACCGGTGATTCCGTTAAAAGTACTGGGAATTCCTGCCAGATTATCTCCCACCACTCTTCCCTGGCGATTTGCTAAAGATCCCAGGGGAGCAAACATATGTTTTCCATTAACCAGATTAGTCGTTACAACGCAATCACCGGCTGCATATATATCAGGATCCGAAGTCTGCATACGGTTGTTAACAACGATTCCACCTTTGGCTGCGACCAGTAATCCGGCCTCCCGTGCCAGTTGATCCCTCGGACTAACCCCGGCTGCCATGATCACCAGATCTGCTTCCAGTTTACGTTTCCCGGTCACAACGCCGATCAACTCACCTTTTGCATTTTCCTCGATCTCAGTGACGGCTTCATCCGTAAATACCCGGACATTGTTTTCCTCCAGATGGTTTTTCAGCATCTGGGCGAAAGGCCAATCGATGATATTGGGGAGCAGTTGCGGCATGTATTCCACGATCGATGTCTCGATTCCCCAGGTATCTTCCATGCTTTCCGCCATTTCGATCCCGATAGCGCCACCACCGACAATAACCACCTTATTGATTTCGGCCTCCTTTAAAAGCTTTTGCACCTTTAACGCACTGTGCAGACTGCCGATTGAGACAATCCTCTCGTTGCCAATCCCCTTGATAGGCAATCTGTTAGGCTTGCTTCCGGTGGCAACAACGAGTTTATCGTAGGCGATGTTTTCCTGTTTACCGTCTGTCAGGTTCTCCACGGTCACCGTTTTTTCGCTTCTGTTAATTTTCATGACCCTTGTTTTTGTCATGACGTCCAGGCCTTTTGCTTCTCTGAAAAAATCAGCATCTCTTACTGCGTGAAAACTGGTTGATCTGAGAGCTGTTTCATCGCCGACCTCTCCCCCTATGAAATAGGGAATTCCGCATCCTCCGTAAGAGATCAGATCGTCCTGATCTATCAAAAGTACCTCTGCATCCGGCATCAGCCTTTTTGCGTGACAGGCAGCTTTAGGGCCGGCTGCCACTGCACCTATAACCACAATCTTTTCCATCTTTTCAATCCCTTTTATGATTCTGATTATTTTCAACTCTGCCAGGGTTATCTTTCCTTAATCTGTCTGCCCTGGTCAAAGAACCGTATTTATCTTTTCAATTTTGTAATAGAACAATTATAAAACGTATAAACCGCAAGAATATCAGAATATTTTGACTTGTGGGCTTCAATAACCTTGTTTTTGTGCTTAGAATCAGTTTTAGGGTTGAAAAAGGCAGGGCCAAAAATCGGGCTTACCGGAACAGTTTTGTATAAACTGACAATCCCGCATCAATTGTTAACTCACCTCAAAACCAAACGGTTTACGAAAGGACGATGAAGAAGGAACGATTCTCATTCAAACTGATGAATACGGATCCCTGTGGAGCCAGACTGGGAAAAATCACAACAGGTCATGGAAAAATAGAAACGCCCATATTCATGCCGGTAGGAACAGCGGCGGCGATGAAGGCTATGACCATGGATCAATTGAAGGCTGCCAAAGCACAGATTGTGCTTTCAAACGCCTATCATCTCAATATGCAGCCCGGACCGGATCTGGTGGAAAAACTGGGTGGTCTGCATGGATTTATGGGATGGAGTGGCCCCATACTAACAGATTCAGGCGGGTTCCAGGTGTTTTCACTTCCCGGACGAACTGTGGATGAGAACGGGGTAACGTTTCGATATACCAAGAAGAGCAGTCAGATTGTGCTGACACCCGAAAAATCGATACAAATTCAAAACAGTCTCGGTGCCGATATTATTATGGCCTTTGATGAGTGTGTGGAACATCCGACGACTCACGAATACGCCAAAGCTGCTTTGGAAAGGACTTTGAGATGGGCCCGACGCTGCATGGAATATCATAAGAATCCCAACCAGGCTCTGTTCGGGATCAGCCAGGGTGCGCTGTTCAAAGATCTTCGCCAGGAAGGGATTAAGGCCTTGATTGACATGGATCTCCCCGGTTATGCACTGGGAGGGCTTTCAGTGGGTGAGGGGATAGAGAACATGAAAAAGGTGCTGGATTTTTCAGCTCCCTGTCTTCCGGATGATAAGCCCCGTTATGTCATGGGTATCGGTTTGCCCGAGGACATTCTGGAAGCAGTTGAACGCGGGATTGATATGATGGACTGTGTTATTCCTACCAAATATGCACGGTCAGGTACATTATTTACGCATTGGGGGAAAATTCGTATTAGTAACAGGGAGTTTCGCAATGATAAATTCCCGGTGGATACCAATTGCGATTGTTACACCTGCAGCAACTTCAGCAGGGCTTATCTGCATCACCTGTTCTCCGCGAATGAAATACTTGGGGCTACCCTGACCTCAATCCACAATGTCAGGTTCTTTCTTGGCCTGATGGAAAAAATCAGGAAATCAATCCGTGAAAATCGCTTCCTGAAGTTCAAAGATGAATTCCTGCAGCTCTACCACCGCAGAAACAAGAAAAAAACAAATCGCAAAAAGACCAGGTCTAAGCCAACCCGTGACCAATGAAGATTTCTCAGGAAAACATCTACAGAGTATTGGAAGGCGTTTCCGACAAAGGTGCCACCGTCAGGGAAATCCTGGCTGCCATGGGGCAGAAGAAGAAGCGGAAGACACAGCTCAAAAAAGTGCTGAAACTTTTGAGTAGAAATCGAGTCTGTTACAAACGAAACAACCGCTACTATCTTCACGATCAGCCTGCCCCGGTATCGGGAAGAGGAAGTAAACGAAACCATATTCACCCAAACATAAGAAATGGCACAACCGGGAAAAACGAAAACCTGGGTATGATTATCGGTTTCGGCAGAAATCGCGTTATTCACTCATTCCAGGATCTAGTTCAATATCCGATATCCAAGGGAAATCTGAGGGATCTTTTGCAGGGTGACGTTGTCCGGTTTGCCGTCATCAGCGGAAAGGGTGCCGCTGACTCGGCAGGTTTGGTGGGGCTGGTGGAGAGAAGAGTTCGACATCTTAAAGGGATTCTACAGACAAACAGGAAAGGGCAGGTCGTTTTCCTGGCGAAATCAGGTGGGTTTAAGCACAAGTTCAATGTGACCAATTCCGATCGGTTTAAGCGGATATCCAATACACCCGCATGGCTGGATCTTTCGGGGCAGGTTATGAACCGCAGTCTTCCCGAGGGTAGCGCTCGCCTGATAAAAGATGAAAATGATGACCTAAATCGATCTCTGGATGAAATACTGACCCTCAACAAAATCCCCTCGCGGTTTCCGCCAAAAGTACAAAAGGCATCGCTTTCACATCCAAAATCGGTACGCTTCGACCCGAAAGCCGGAAGAAAGGATCTAAGATCATTTCCTTTTGTCACTATTGATGGCGAAGATGCCAGGGATTTTGACGATGCCGTATATGCAAAACAGGAGGGCGACCATTATCGTATTTGGGTATCAATCGCCGATGTCGATGCTTATGTTCCCGAGGGATCGCTGTTGGACAGGGAGGCATTTTGCAGGGGGACCAGCACCTATCTGCCGGGGAAGGTATATCCCATGTTACCGGAATCGATCAGTAACGGGATTTGCAGTCTAAAAAAAGGCGTTAATCGCAAAACACTTACTTGTGAAATACTGATAGATAATCAGGGGAAGAACCACTATTGCCGTATTTATACGAGCATGAGCAGAATAGCATGTCGATTGACCTACACTGCTGTTGATCGTTTTTATGAAACAGGTTTTATCAAGCAGGCGAAAAGCAATTCCGACCTACCCGATCTCCTGGGGGTGTTTCGCAAAACTGCCACATTGCTTAGGAATAAAAGAACGAGAGCCGGATACATTGATTTTCAATTGCCTGAGCCCCATTTTATATTCAATAACGATAACAGGATTGTTGCAATAGAGAAGGAATATCAATCGGAAGCGATGCGAGTGATTGAACATTTGATGTTACTGGCCAATGAAAACGTGGCACTTTATTGTCAACGCAATAAAATTCCGATTGTCTGGAGAAACCATGCCCAACCTCTTCGGGAAAAGAGAGAGGAGTTGTCAAAGCTTTTCTGGAATCGCCAAATAAAAATCTCCTCCCTTCGAACCGGCAGGGATTACAATAAAGCGCTGGAAGCTATTAAAAACAGCAAGGAGAAGGATTTTCTGGAAGTTGCCATGCTCCGTTCCATGTCACTGGCCGTTTACGAAACAGAAAACAGGGGACACTTCGGTATTGCCTTTAGCCACTATTGTCATTTCACCTCACCTATTCGTCGCTATCCTGATCTTTTGGTGCACAGGGCGATAAAAAAGCATCTGAAAGGAATTAAACCGGATAGGATTCCGGACTATATGGCGACCACTTCCTCCGATCGCGAACGTCTGGCTACCGCGGCTGAAAGGGCGGCGGTAAAGGTCTATGGACTGGCTTTCATGTCGGATCGGATCGGTGAACTGTTCTCAGCGAGGGTCAGTGGCCTTATTCATAAGGGAATGTTTGTGGAGATTGAATCCCCTTATGTGGAAGGTTTTGTGCCCTTGTTTACCATCCGCGATGACAACTATGAATTTGATGCGGACTTGGTATGTCTGTACGGCAGAAAGAGCAAAAATCGAATCTCAATTGGTACCCGGCTGCAAGTACTCCTGACAAGTCTGGACTGGAAGAATCGCACACCTGAATTTGATTGGATTTGTTGGCAAGAGTGAGTATAATCATATTCGTTTGCAAATATTTGCTTTGTTTGGTAAATGAGAATAACTACCACTGAATTTGTGAACAGGTTTCAATGTCATACTATTCCGGGGATTCAAGCCGAATCCCCGTTGATTAGCGGTTTGCGACCGCAGTTGTTTAATACAATTTAACCAGGGGATTACAATGTTTTCGATTAAAGGGGTATTCAAAAATAACAAACTGCATCTGATTGAACCGTTAAATATTAAAAAGAAAACTAATGTTATCATTACCATTCTGGATGATGACGAGTATGTGGGCGATGATCTGGATGATTCAGTATCTATTGAAGCAGCAGACGATCCCTCCGACGATTTGCTGATAGATGAATTGGGGGATCATCCCCTGGACGATGAAGGTTTTTCCGAAGAGTATTACGCCAAGATCAGGAAGCACAAACGCTATATCGCAAATGGCAATATCAGCTTGGTTGATGGCGATAAGGAGGTCATCTATCCGTTATTTGATTATTCGGCCGGTGGCTTGAGTTTTATTAGTAATCGACCGTTTGATGTGGGAATATCGCTGACTGCATCCATAAAAGATCCTATAGAACAAGATACTTCCGTTTTGGATTTTGAGTTTGAAGTTGCAAGGGTTGTGGATTATAATGGAAAGTACAAGGTAGGGTGTAAATTCTTCGATGAAGTGGATGAGGAAATCTGGCATTCTCTAATGAGTTAGAAGATTGGAATTCCCTTTGCATTAAATCATTTTTACGTGAACCAACCATCAATCAAAACCGGTCAGCATAGCCTGATGGATTGAATAAGGGCCGACAAATACTGTCTTGACAGTGTAAAATACCAAAAAGACAATTGGAAAACCGTCCGTAAAAATACCGGGTGTTTAACGAAAAAGGGAAAATATGTCACAGGTACTTTCTCAGAATGAAGTAGATGCGTTGTTAAAGGGGATTGAAGGCGGGGATATGGAAGATGAATTCGATATGCCCGATATCGATGACAACGCGGTGATTCCATATGACCTAACCAGCCAGGACCGAATTATCAGGGGGCGGATGCCAACCCTGGAAATCATTCACGATCGATTCGTGAGGATGTTCCGTTTGACCCTCTCCGGTGCCTTAAGAAAAGTTGTCGATATCAGTGTTCGCTCCACTGAACTGATAAAATTCGGCGAGTTCCTCAAAACCCTTCCTGTTCCCTCCTCCCTGAACCTGTTTCGTATGAATCCTCTTCGAGGGAATGCCATCATGGTACTGGAAACCCGACTGGTATTCAATCTGGTTGACATCATGTATGGCGGAACCGGCGAACTGGAAGTCAAGGCGGAAGGTCGTGATTTTACGGCAATCGAGCAAAAACTGGTCAAAAGAACCGTTATCAGTGCCCTGGAAGATCTCCAGGTGGCTTGGAGACCCGTGTTTCCGGTTCAGATTACCTATACCCGGGCGGAAATCAACCCGCAGTTTGTGGCGATTGTTCCCCAGAGTGAAGTGGTTGTCGTGATCACTTTCGATGTGGAGATGGGAAAGGCCCCAATGACACTGACCATCTGCGTCCCCTATTCCATGATCGAACCCATTAGAAGTAAATTGGATTCGGGTTTCCAGGCGGATCAGAACGAAGAGGATACAGTTTGGGGTAATCGATTCCGCGAAAACATTCAGGAAGCTTTCGTCAGCCTGCTGGTTGAACTTGGGGATGCTGAATTGACGGTTAGAGATTTTCTAAAACTGCAGGTAGGTGATATCATTCCGCTTGATCAGGAGGTAAACCAGCCGCTTGCGGTTAAGGTTGAGGGAGTACCGAAATTCATGGGATTCCAGGGCAGCTACAAAGGAAATCAAGCGATTAAAATTACAAAGAAAGTGTATGTACCCCCGGCAACAGGTGAATTTGAATAAAACTGAGTTGTGTCATCAACAGGATCCGAACCCGATTTCCGATCACTTCTTGATTCCCACCTGCTTGTTCTCGAAAAGAGATCTATCAACTATTATTGACTCGATTTTACTATGGACCATATAGTTTCGTTTTCCGTTCTTGTTGAATGGGTATTAAGAATTTATTCCTGGGTTCACATCGCCGCCTTCATCATGTCGTGGATAAATGCGGATCCCAATAACCAGATTGTATACTGGATCAATCGCCTCACGTTGCCTATGTGGAACTGGGTAAGATTCAGACTACCAGACAAATTTACGGCATTCGCACCCATTGTAGCCCTGTTACTGGTCATCTATGGTGAAATTGCCCTGCCGGGTATTATCCGATCCTTGGGGGCGTTGACAATTGGCGACATGGGACTGAATGACGGAGCTGTCAATGTTGTCCTCTATATCATATTTGGAGCACTCTATATCACATCCAGCATTATCTGGTTTGTACTTATTCTATCCGTTCTCTGGTTTGTTTTCGCCCTCGTCAATCCTCCGCTCAATAATCCCATCATAAGAGCGATCTGGTTTTTACTCGACCCCCTCTTGACGCCTATTCAGAGATACCTACCCAGATCCAAAATTGATTTCTCACCTCTCGTACTGGCTCTGATGGCCTTTCTGCTTCGTTCCCTGGTCACCCGGTTGATGTTTCCGGTCCAATCAGGTTTTCTGATTTAGAAACGGTGGATGAATTACCGCTTCGGTTTTTTGTCAGATCACGAGCGTAAACGAGTTTGGAAGCCTTTTCGTTACGTGAACTTATTTTCCTTGACTGTCTGATAGTCTTACCCTGATCCACCATCAAAAAAATTAAAAAACCGTTGGCCCCTTTGCAGAAAGGGAAATTTGAAAAAACTTTGTGGTTTACACGGCTGAAGAGTTTGTCGCTGCCGTTACCCAGCATAGTCCCAAGAAGAATTTTCAAATGGTGAGATACCATGGCTGGTATTTGTGTGAGTCGAGGGGAATGCGTGCTAAGGCAGAAACTGTGACTGACAATTTGCGTAAAGACAAAAAGACTCTTGAAGACCAAACTCTCGATGTCTCGGAACATCGTTCCAAAAACTCTCCTTCACTGACATGGAGAGAGTGCATCAAGAAGATCTGGAAAGAGGATCATGAAATGAGAATTATTTCGTTTATTAAAGGAATGATGCCAATTAAAAAGATTCTAAAATACCTGGATTTATGAGATGAAGCGCAAGATAAGACTCAAATCCAAGATTACGTGCCGTTTTCTTCAAAACGCATGATCGATACTTTGACACATAAAAAGCAAGCTCTTATCCTCTCATCTTATCGGCTGCCAAGACTTAACCGATATTGCTTCAGGTTTTGTTCCCTGAAAACACTGTCGGTCAAGGTCCGCTGGGTGAAGAACTGGTCGTCGACTTTAAAATCAAATGCGGTGGAGAGCAGTCTGAAGGTCGTTAATCTTTTCGTTTCCAGATTGTTGACCAACATATTCCTCATTACCCAGATTTCGTTTATTTTTTTAATTTCACTGTTTGTAATTCGTTTCAGTCGTCTGCCCTGTTGATTAAACAGAATACTCTTCAGGGTCAGGTAGCGTTCTTTATCGATCCAGTTTATCGACTTGCTGTAATTGCTTTTTTTCAATCTTTCGGGTGTCGGAGTTGATTGGATAACCCAACAATCGCGTTCTTGATAAACTTCCCGGCCGATTAGTTTATACGTATAATCATCGAGGTGTCTGGCTTCAATGTCTTCATAGGTGATTTCCGTCCCGAAAAAACTACCGGTTTTTGGTTCGTCTTCGTTACCGGATATGATTCGCTTAACCTTTCCCAGGGCGGAGAAATACATCCATTGATCGGTTTCACGATCCGGATCGTCCCAGTCGAACTGGAGAAAGCCGATTCCTCGTTCGCCGGCCGGTTCCAATATAGTAATAACGCTTTTTGAATCCTGTTCAGCCGGACCAAAGTCCTTGCGTACCGATTCCATAATTTTAACCCGACTCTTTTCGATGCATTTGATTTTTCTGTTGGCTACTGTATATCGACAGGTCGAGAGTTCAATTTTTGAGAACTGGGTGGTTCCATCTTTCCTTTCGTTTACCTTCTTCATAATCTCCCTTGGGGGCTGTGCAAAAGACAAGGACGTGGTCATGATCAACAGGGTTGACAGGGATGCGGTGGTGAACGCCTTCATGGGTTTCTCCTCATTAATCAGGTTGTACAACTGCTTTTTCCGAATGCTGCCTGTTCCTTTCAACGACGAATAAAAGAGCGGGTAGAAGAAGCAAGTCCGCGATGGTTGCCGTTAATATGGAAACCGCGCTTAAAATTCCGAAATAGCTGAATCCTTTATTGCTGGAAAACAGGAAAACCAGAAATCCAAATGCCAGCACCAGTGACGTGAAAACAATTGCCTGACCGGCTTCCCTGTAGGAACGAATAATAGACTGTTTCAAATCTCCACTCGCCTGCATTTCCAATCTGAAATGCGTCAAAAAATGGATGGTGTCGTCAACCGCAATACCGATGACGATAGGGACAACCAATAAAGTATGGACATCCAGCGGCATGTCGAATATCCCCATTACCCCAAAAGCCGTTACTATGGGGAGCAGATTTGGAATAATCGCAACGAGTCCGATTCTAATGCAACCCAGTACCAACAGTAAAATAATGGAAATTACGGTTAGTGCAATTCCAAAACTGCGAACCTGGGACCAACTGATATAATCCATCAACTTCAATTGAAGGGGTAACTGACCGGTTGTGGTGATGGTTAGATCCGGGTAGGTTGCAACAAGCGGCTTTAGATTGCGCTCGATATAAGAATCAACTGCGTTCATCAATTTCAGGCCTTTAATGGAACCTAGGTTTTTGCTGTTGATGCCGATTCTGGCCAAACGATAATCGTCTGAAACAAGTTGACGCCGATCCTTGGGATTGGCACTTTCAAACATGAAAAGAGTTTGAGCAAGAGTTATTTCATCTTCCGGAATGATGTGTTTTTCCAGATCGCCTGCATGAAGTGCCTTGAACGAATCCTTGGCCATGTCGGCCAGTGAAAAGGTTTTGACCACCAGGTCCGGAAAGGAAGACTGAAGATAGGTTTGTAGATCATCGATTGCTTTTAGAACGATCGGATCCTTCAATCCGTTCGTTTTTCCGGTATCAACCAGTATCTCAAGGTTGCCGGTTCCTCCCATAAAACGATCCACCAGGTTATAGGCGTTTTTTAACGGAATCCCGTCCTTAAGGTTTTCAATGGCATTGCTTTCCACCCTTACGTTAGTAGAACCGATAATTAGTATCAGGGCGACCACAGTGAATATCGGGATGATTATTCTGGGAAAGCGAAATCCGATTGTCTCAAAACGCCTGATAAACTGTTGAATAAAGTGAGTTCTTGACCCTGAAGGCGAGATTTTTTCAGCTTTCTTTTTGGATACGGGGTTCCAGATGTCCAGCATCAGTGGAAGTAGAACCACGGTCAGAACGAATGCATATATTACCCCGGAGGCGGCGAAAACGGCAAATCGTTGAAGCGGTATGATCGGCACCAGAACCATGGAAAGCAGGCCGATCGAAGTTGTAATGCTGGTCAGAAAACAGGCCAGGCAGGATTTTTTGTAAACCGCCAGAACGGCATCAGAGTGTGAAAGACTTTGATTTCTATAGTAAATGTAACCGGACAGTATGTGAATGGCATCGGCAATACCGACGGCTAAAACGAGGAAGACGATAACATTATACATTTCCGTCATGGCCAGACCGCTCCAGCCGATGGTGCCCATTACCCAGACCAGCGAGAAGGCAACAATCAGAACTGGCCACAAAACCGCGCTGAACGATCTGAAGAGTATCCACATAACGCCGATAATCAGTAACAGCACACCAAGCATTATCATGCCCATTTCCGACATCATGTTTTTGAAAGCATAGGACATCAGCGGCGGATTTCCCACAGGATAAAAAGCAAGATGATCCGAATATTCCGGTTTATCCAGGATAACCGATATCTCTTTCATAAAGGACAGATACTCCTTCATCTGGGTTTTTTCAAATTTCGGAAGATAGTCCTCTGAATAAATGTCGGTTGAGATGATGTCGGCTTCCGTGTCGGTGATTTTTTCGAATTCAGGTTCGTCATCTACCGTGAGGTTTCCATTTGAGCCGGAATTCTGAAGAGCGTCGATGGGAACGGCATTAAAGTCGGTTTTTATAATTAGGCCGCCGTAACGAAAATCCGTTGAAAAGTAACGTTTTGGATAATCTTTCTGTTTCAATGCAAGTTGCTGTAATCCTCTAACTTCCGCTTCGGTCTTGGGAAGTCCATCCCCGATGAAATCACGGGAAATCAGTGTATCTCTATCCGATTCCAGATATGAAGCGTTGATGATCGTGATAACATCGGTGATGCGGTTGAAGGGGGATGTCTCGGGTGATTTGGTTAAAAGACGAAAGTTAAGTAGTTCATCCTGAATACCGCGAACCGCTTTGAGCGAATGAGGGGAGAAAACATTGCCGTCTTTAGCCTCATACACGATGTAGACGATTTCATCGCCGCCGAAAACAGCCCGGAATCTATCGTATGCAAGCTTGACCGGTTCCTTTTCCTTGAAAAAAGAAACCATGGAGATATCCAGTTTAAATCGTCCCACACCGGCGACCATAAAAACGGTCAAAAGAATAAAACCTATCCATGTTTTCCATCGATTTGAACGGACAACATACGGTATATTTTCAAAATAGCGATTGAGTCTTACTCGGATATTTGCCATGGACATCCCTGATAGTTTGTTTACTGATTGGTCAAATCCGATTTTCACGGATTTTGATTATTATGACCGAAATTTCAGTCAATAATTGACTACTATATTTTTTGATTTTTCAATGTCCCAAAATGCCTACTGCTTCTTCAACGATTTTAGAATGAAATCGGTTGTTTCAGTTACAATCCGTTTGATCTGGAAGTTTTCAGGATCGACTGACGACAATATGACTAATCCGTGCAGCAGTGCGACTATCGATGATGCAAGATTCCGATGTAGTTCCGAAACGGCATCCGATTGATCCGTGTCTTTCAACAACTGGCTTAGCAGAGACCTGAAATGCAACATCCCCTGACTTAAATGGAGGTTGGAACAATCTCTGATTACAGCCGCCAGAATTTCAAGTTGAACGCTTGGAGGATAATGATTATGCTCAGTCGTGCTGATGAAATCGGCCAGGAGAGCTTTGACTTTCTCTTCAGGCGATTCCGCTCCCTCCATGATTGATTCGATGGCATGATTACTCGAACCGATGTGCTGCTTAAGAATAGATTTCAGGATCTCCTCTTTGTTTTTGAAATAAAGATAGATCGTTCCCTTCCCTATTCCCGCCTCTTCAGCGATATCGTTTATTTTAGTGCCGGCGATGCCCTTTTGCCCAATAACCCGCAGGGCTGCTTCCAGAATCCTGATTTTTTTCTCTTCCTTATCGACAATTTTTGCCATAGCTAATTTTGACTGAAATTTCGGTCATTTTAAATCAGAGATTGATCCTTCGTCAATAAAATTTTCAAAAAGCGTTAAATTATAGAAGATATAGTAATAAATTTGCAAGATGCAAATAAATATGAAAGAAAGTTTCTACCAGCCCAAACATCAAAATTGGATCAATGGAGTTTATAAAAGTGGAATTATCAAGAAATGAATAGGATGAGTTGGTTTATCAGGCCCTAAGATCCGTATTTCGCTTTGAAAGGGTGTGGAGGTGGCCGATTTCGGATTGTCGCATGAGGGGATAGTACTGCTGTAGTTCCCGAGGCGAAATGAAGCGGTTCGCAAAGTGGATACCTTGGGAGTTCAACTCCCAATTCGTGTTGGGAAATTTGAGTTTCAAAGAACCTAAGCATGGTTGATTAATGGTCTTGTGTAAATTACTTCTGTTGATTTCCGGATTATTTAGAAAAAATTCTCACGTTATTTGAAAGCGCTATTCTCGCGCTATATGGACTTTTCTCGGATTATACTGCCACGGTAGTATCGAAGATGTCGGATCAAAAGATTGAATAGTATCCTGTTCAGAGTTGCAGTCAAAGTCACTAAGAAAAGCCGCGGATTGGTCATTAAGGTTGGATGTGATCTGCCTTTATTCATCCTTGTAGCCGAGGCACGTCAGAGAATCATACGAATCCGCAACGCGTTAAAGGATAGTAAAAACTGGATACCGGATGTTGCTCTTCAGTGACAAACTGCATAAATCGGTATACAGCAGTAGTACGAAACTATTTAGAAGCGGCCGGTAGTGAACAACGCACAGGCGAAGTGCGTCAAAAAACAGCTTGAGACTGGGCCATGGGGCCCATGACGGCAGTGAAAACAGCTGCCATGCAACAA
>JANQGX010000089.1 GCA_028282885.1 SAR324 cluster bacterium | reverse complement strand
GCATGGGGAACCGTGTGGGAGAGTAGGACGCCGCCGGATACAAAAGAGCAAAAAGCCCGGTAAGAGATGGATCTTGCCGGGCTTTTTGCGTTTGGGGGGCAATCGAAAAAGACATATTCTAGATCATGAGAGACACGATTACCGAATCACAGCAGAATCTAAGATCTTATTGGCCGTGATTCGGTTCTGGAGGCAAATCCGGGTATTCAGAAGTGGAATCGATTTAATTGTTCAGGGAGACCATGATTTGTTCGAAGACTTTTTGTGCATTTTTCAAATCATCTTCATCAGGATGCTTTTCCGCTTCCTTTAGTCGTGCCCTCCTTTCAGGGGTCATGGAGTGATGGGGATCGTCCTTCATGGTTTCAGCCATCATTTTCACCAGTTCAGGATCAACTTTTCCCTGGCAGAGGAACAGATCCATAATGTCATTTTCTTTAAGTAACTCGCGAACCCGCTCACGCACGGTATTGGCATGATCTGAATCGGGGTAAGCTCCAAGGGTGCCAAAAACGCCGATTTTTTTGTTACGGATTTTTGTCATGTATTCGCGGGCTTTCTGATCTGCAGTACCTTTATCGACCCAGAATCCGACAGCTAAGAACTGGTAATCTTCGGGATCGGGGGCTGTTTCAACAGGACTGATTTCCTTGGGATCCGGCAGACAACTATAGATGGCGTCGGCCACCATTTTGGTGTTTCCGGTTTTGCTTGAATAGACAACGAAAGATTTCATGATAGTATGGGGAATAGATTAACAATCAGGAACACTTCGGTTCAGATTCAGTGTTCGGTTAAGTAATTTCATTGACGTTAGATAATCCCGGACTGCTGTTAATGTCAGTTCGGTGCTGCAATAGTCAACTTGAGATCTGCACAGAGCTCTATCAATTCAAGATCATGGCTGATAATTAACACACAGGTGTTACACAGGGCCGTTTTTTTTAACAGCGAAGCAATAAGCCGCATATTTCGTCCATCCAGCCCGCTGGTTGGCTCATCCAGAATCAGAACATCCGGTTCTTTCACGATTCCGCAAGCAATCACCAGGCGTTGTTTCTGGCCGCCGGAAAGTGATTGGGGGTGCCTGTTTTCCAGATCTTTCAGATCAAAATAGTCCAAAAGTTCATCAATTCTATCTCCAGCATTATCAATCCCGGCGGCATTGGCGGAAAGAAACAGCTCCTCACGAACTGTTTTCATGTGCAATTGGTGATCAGTATTTTGCAGTACAATACTGCTTTTTCGGAGCAATTGTGTTGGTGTGATTTTGGATTTTTCTATGAAAATCTCTCCGCTATTTGCCTTTTCCAGTCCGGTAATCAGTCTGGCAAAGGTTGTTTTCCCCGCACCGTTTTGGCCGATCATAGCAATAACCTTCCCGAAGGGAAGCTGGAATGAGCGATTCTGAAAAACAGGTGGATGGTTTTTATAGGCGAAAGTGAGCCCATTCAGTGTCAAGCCATTTTTTGAGTCCTCAGAACACTCTTCAAGGTTCATTCTCGGATCATCAATATCCATTTGCCTGAGTCCGAAGGAATCAAATGCATCAGACTGATTCAGATCGTGGAAACTTCCTTCATATACCAGCTTTCCCTGCTGCAGTATAAACAGACGGTTTGCAATTTCCTTTAACCAGTATAGCCTGTGATCGACTACAAATATCGTCATTCCTTTTGACGAGAGTTTTTGCAGTAGAACTGCGAATTCATAAGTGGCTTCCGGATCGAGATTTGCGGTTGGTTCATCCAGTATCAGAACCTTAGGTGTTAACAAAATAATGGACGCCAAAGCGGTTTTCTGCTTTTCCCCTTCGGATAGATGCAGGATATCTTTGGAAATCAAATCCTTTATACCCATCATATTTGAGATGCCGTCGATCATTTCCCTGATCCTGGTTGGCGATTCACCTCTCCATTCATGTGGAAATGCCAGCTCATCCTCTACATTCAAGGCCAGAAACTGTTGCTCCGGATCCTGAAACAAGGTTCCAACATCAGTTGCTATTTCACTGATACGGCGTGTCGAGTTGTCTACTCCGTTTATCGAAACAGATCCTTCCAGATGACCTTCATAAAATTGTGGAATCAGTCCGTTAAGCAGATTGATCAGGGTGCTTTTGCCACAACCGCTTGCACCGGTGCACAAAACAATTTCACCTTCGCTGACAGAAATCGACAGATTGGACAAAGCCGGTTCCGATTGATGAGGGTAGGTGTAGGTGACGTTTTTTAATTCGATCATCTTCGATTTCCGGGTGACGTTGTGGCCTGTTGGTGATGGTTGGTCAGCTTACAAATCCATACTGGATACCAAATGCTACAGCCAGGATGGCCAGGGTTAGCAAGAGGACGACGTAATCGGATTTTCCAAGCTGCTTTTTTCGGTAATGGCTGATGTTGTCTCTTAGTCCCACTCCTTTTAATTCCGCTGCAATCCCCAGTTCATCTGCGCTTCTCAAGGCGCGAATCACCAGGGGGACAAATAACAGCCGGACAGTGAAGAAAGGATGCAGGCAAACGAAGACTGGCCGAATATCATAACCCTTGGTTTTCAGGCTGTCCTTTATCTGACTGACGTCTTTGATAAATACAGGGATAAAGCGAATCATGACAGCAGCAGGGAGGTAGATGAAATAGGGAAGCCTGAGGGACTTCAATCCCTGCAGCATCCCCTGAACCCGAGACGTTATAGCCATCACCAGGATTACGTTCAAAAGAATGGCTATTCTGATAAAGGGGAGGATAAAGGTTGCCAGGGTCAGACCTTTCATGTTTGGGAACAGGTGAGACACCATGAAGGATGAAAGAATGGCAAGCCCACAAAGAAACGCAAGCGTAATGTAAGCTACCAGTGTGATCCAGAATCTGCGGATGGAAAGCAAATAGGCCAGGGAAACTGTCAGGAGAATCGCCAGGGCCTCGATGTGATACAGCGGAATAACTGCCAGTGAGACTGAAAAGGATATCAGCATCTTTGCCCTGACATCCAGATTTGCTGCAAATTCCTTTTTCAACACCGGAGTTTTTGTCGCAGATTCGGTCGTGTAGTTAGTGACGTATGATGCCCGCATGTTTCAACTCCTTGGTAAAAAGTATTCCCGAGCCCAACCCCAAAACACAACCGATATAGCCGATTGCGATAATGATAGCGGCCATGACAAAAAGACCCATGGATTCCCGGAACATAAGGTAGGAAAGGGTCAAAGAGATTAGTCTCGATACGAAATCAAAAATGGCAATACTCATAAGGATGGATGCCAATTCATGGTGTTTTCTAACCAGGTACAGAACAACCTCGCCTGTCAGGGCTGCGATGATAGCCCCGGGCAATAAAAACAGTTGTACGCTATTGAGGAGGGCAGACACAATAGAGCTGATAACGACAAAAAGCAACAGGGTACCGGGCTTCCGGACTTTGGCTATCAGAACAACGAGAAGCATCGTTGCAACCAGATTCTTCAATCCCAGGGTTACCGGGTTCATGCCGCCACCCGCGATAGCAATTAAAAGGGATGAAAGTTTAATAAGTGCGGAAAACACACCAATCACAACCAGCTCCCTGGGTTGCCAGTACCGTTTTCGTGGTTGCGAAATCCCGATGACAAGTGGCGATTTATCAGTCATTTAAAACTCCATGGTCAATTTGGCAACAAAATGCATTTCTGCCTCGTAGAGACTGTTTTGGGCCCTCCGATAAGTCAGATTCGACAAGTTTAGCGCTTCCAGGCTGTAACTTGCAGGATTGCTCCATAGACTGCCTTTCCATCCGAATCCGAGATTGTAAGTGGCCCAGCCTTCATATTCTTTAGTCGTGTTTTCATCGTGATCATATTCAAAGGCATCGTCAGCGGCTCTAACATATAGATCAATCCAAGTGACGGGGCGGGACTGGTTTTCACTCTCCCATCGGATGCCGGATTTGCCGCTCCAAGACGGAACGCCGGTATCATAAGTTTCATAGGAATCTGTCTGGTATTTCCGTTTAATGTAGCTGGCTACCAGATAAGGACTTATCAGACCGATATTCATATCACCGGTGAATTCAGCTCCATGGCTTGTGCTGGTGTTGATATTGGTATAGATATCGGTATTGGGAACATCGGGATTCTCTTCAATCCCGATATAATTCCTGGCAAATGTATGAAAAAGTGTCAGATCAAAAGAACCCTTCGGTCCATAGTTACGATATCCTGCTTCCGAGGTCTGCGAGGTTTCCGGCTTGAGATCCGGATTACTATAAACCGCGCTGTCACTTCCATGGGAGGTGCCGATATAAAGCTGTTGGAGATTAGGGTATTTGTAACCGTTGACCCAGCTAAGGCGTATGGATGATTTATCCCTGCCCTGATAGAGAAGCGTTATTCCACCGGTTGTGTGAAAGTCTTCGCTTTGCTCCGTATCCTGGTCGATATTGGCAGAAAACCCATTCAACAGATTTTTTTCTTTAATATCAGCTCGATCCAATCCGCCGCTATTAAATGTGCCTCTCAAACCTGTAATAAGAGTTAACTGATCGGCGAAGCTCCATTCATCTTGCAAATAAGCGGCATAGGTAGCCAGATGTGCCTCAAATTCAGAAGTTTTTCGTTTGTCGCTGCTAGGGAACTCATAGGTTCCCCATGTGGTTCGTGTTTCTCCTTCTGCCAACAGCCTGTCATAAGAAACTTCCAGTCCGGTGACCAGTATGTGAGAATCGGAAGCCAGTATTTCTGCCTGCAATCTTCCGCCGTAGGTATCCAGATAATTTCTGGTCCTGATTCTCAGTTTAAGTCCGACAACGATATCCATGTCGTTTTTGAAGTCCTTGAAAGTGTTCTGATAAAACACTTCGGCCTTTAATTTAGATAACCAGGTAGTGATATTACTCCGGTTATAGTAAAACGCCAATTTTCTCCGACTCCATTCCGGGAGATCCAGCTGGAAATAGTCAAAATCGGATCCCTCAGCTGTCAATTCTTTAGCTGTGTGAGAATTGATATCAGCATTATAGTATTCGAACTTCAATCCTGTCCTGATATCTTCGGATTTATAACCCAGCAACAGGCTGTAGGCCTCGCTCCTGGAGGAACTGTTTTCAAGTGTGCCTTCAGGGGTTTGGCGATCTCCATCTTCATCAACCGCATAAGATAATCTGTACTCCAGGTGATCAACCAATCCCTGTACCGAACCGTAATGGTCCAATCCGCCGTTGGAGGAGTCATAAGAGGTTCCGATCGAACCTTCCACCGGTTCTTCTCCTCCTTTTTTGGTAATCAGGTTGATTACACCCCCGATGGCGTCAGATCCGTATAATACAGAACTGGGTCCTTTGACCACCTCAATTCTTTCAACGTCATTTGCATTCACCAGTAGAGGAGCTCCTTCCATTGACTTTTGTTCCGAGATCCTCTGGCCATCGACCAGAATCAACGACCTGGATGCAGCTTCACCTCTGATACGAACTCTTTTCATTCCCGGGATGGAAACATCAATGATTTCGACATTCGGGATATCCTGAACAATGTCTGATATCTGGCTGTAACTATTCCTCTCCAGGCTTTTCTGATCAATAATAGAAATAGAAGCCGGGGCGACCAGGAATTCGGTCTCTGTACCCGTACCTGTCACGACGATCTCTTCAAACAAATATGCCTTTTTTGCGTCTCCGGTGGCGTCTCCCCGCGATTCGGCAAGATATTCCTGGGCGATGGCAAAAGCGGTCATGTGAAGAATAACCCAGAAAAGGGCAGTTTTTTTAAGCAGGGATTGAATCATGGTCTTTTCAAATCCATATGGGGTAAAGGAAGCGGTCAGGCTCCCTTTACCGGGCTATTTAGAGAATTATTGTTATTGATCGTTGGTAGAGTAAATGCGGTAGTTTCCGTCTGCGAAGAACTCAAAATACCAGGCGTCGTTCATATCTGTTGTGTCGTATTGCCATGTTCCAACAATTCCGCAACCCGGTTCATATTGATCTTCACGTGTAAAGCTGTATTCCGTGTTATCGGACATTGTCAGGGTCAGCGTTTCTGTTGTTCCACTGACTGAACGGGAAGCATTGTATTCTCCCGCGTCATCCCTGGTTGCTGAAGCACTGAAATCCGTGGCGGACTGCGTTAATGTTACGCTTGTGTCGGTAGAGGTGTAGGTACCATTTGAGGCCTTATAAGTCACACCGTGCATTGCACTGAAAAAAACAGCCTTGTTCTCGAAGTAGAGCAGGAGGAGAACATTTCCGCTGCTGTCTTCCCAGTAACCGGTTATATCATCGGCGGTTTGTTGGCTACCGCTTGAGCGGGTGTAGGTGTAATCCGTGGAACTATCTTCATCGGTCAAAACCAATTGGGTAGCTGAGAGTGTTGATACCGTGAATTTCGTGGCAAACGGACCGACCATGGGATTTGAACCGACAGCATGCAACAACTTGGTTGAATCATCGTAGGTGTAGGTTGTACTGACGCTCATTGAAGGAGGCGCACCAAAGGCGGTGGAACTGGTGTCAACTTCAACTGTGCTGGTACCTGTGCAACTGGTGGAAGCGGAATCATCGTCATCGTCGTCTGAATCACTGCTCGCACACGATGAGACGAGTAACATCAGACTAAACACCAGGGCGACAATCAAAAGGTAGTAAAAGGTAAGATGCTTTTTTTTGTGGGTTTTGATTTGCATAGGGTCTCCTATAGGATTCTTTTTTTTCAGAATTCGCTCGCTGGGCGGTCCTGATTTGAACTATCGTTTGAGATTCGTAATCCTCTGTAATAGGGCGTTTGTAACGCTCTTCGCACCGGTGTCTGCTGCTTTTTAACAGCATCTATCCGTCCTGAGCTGCAACTCCGGTAATTTCCACATCGGGCGTATCATCCTGATCGGGTTTTGAGAGCCAATCCACCAGAGCCTGGGATAGATTGACGTACCAAAACAATCCGGCAACTGTCAGATCAACCAAACCTTCCGTTGACTGCACCAACCCATTTGATTGCCAGGCTTCCAAAACAGGTTTCATTTTTTCACAGTATTTACTCCCGTATCTGGAACCGATTAATTCCAAATCTAAATATCCTTGGTCCAGTTGCCATGTGATCTCTGAAATAAGCGGACTGATTTCCGGTTGTTTTGCCATGAAAGCTATGGGTTTTCGATCTTGACCGGTGATATCAATGTACCGTTTTAAATCGGTTTCAAGCGCCAGGGAAAAACCTTCCACCTTGCCGCCGCTTCCGCTTCCGAATGGCAGGAGGAGAATGTCCGGCTGTTTGCTGAGTGAATTGTAAAGATTCCTCTCCCGAGTGGTATTCTGCCAGTGGGTGTTGCTCATTCGCCGGTATTTGCACTGATCCAGTACATCGATGCTCCGTTTGAAATAAATCGCCTGCTCGGAAGTTTTTGAGGGTTCTGCCAGTTTTCCTTTGGAAACCTTCTTATTGAGCCTGCCTCCTTCGAATACATTGAGCTGATAGACAGATATGCCATCCAATCCATATTGGGCTGCACGCATCAGATCCTTTTCCCAAATCTCCATGGTCTGCTCGGGTAGTCCATACATCAGGTCGATTGCCAAGGCGGCCTGACCCTGGCTTTGAATGTGGCTGAGCCGCGAAACAATCTCATCCCCGGGAAGCATTCTGCCCAGTAGTTGGCGGCAGCGAGTGTTAAAACTCTGCACGCCTATGGAAAATCGGTTGACTCCGCCGTCAAGACAGGACTGGATCTTATCGTCGTCAAAATCGTATAAACGGCATTCAAACGTGAGTTCACAATCATTGGCCAGATTCAGGTTTTCATGTATCGACTCCAACAATCGGAAAATATTCCCGGAACTCAGGGACGAAGGTGTCCCGCCGCCTATATAGACTGCTTGCAGTGGACTTCTCTCCAGAAAATGGTTTTTTTTAACTTCCTTTAGTTCCTTAATCAGACAATCAATGTACTCACTTTCCAGGCCGGTCCTGGCGTTATTACGATAAAACCCGCAAAACAGACATTGTGTTTGGCAGAAGGGAATGTTGATGTAAGCAATGTGTTTGGGGCTTCTATCTTGACTACATATCAAATCCTGCCACTGATCATGGGGGTTTGAAACCGGTTCCATTCCTTTTACAAATGGGTGTACCACTCGTTTCTTGGGAAAAGCATATCTCAGGGGGTCGGAGGTCTGTTGACTAAAAATCCAGGTTAATTCTTCTTGCAGGTTCATTCTATGTTTGCGATTGAGGGTATTCAGTTTCTTTCGATAGCAGGAATCACCATAAAACCAGGATTGTTTCAGAATTGGTTACTTAGGTACTTCTGAATATTAGTAAACAGGTTGATGGGAAGAATGGTGAAATTCAGGTCGATGTTTTAAACTTACATACCGTTAGACAGCTTGGCTGGGAATTAAGATTCCTCTGGTTGGAAGGCTCTCGAAGGGCTCTGCTTTTTGTCATTCAGGAGTGCCTACTCAGACACTCCTGAATTTCTGTATGCTGTTACATTTTGGACATTTGATTTCGATGTAGGTGACTGATCCTTTCATCAGTAATCTCCGACATTTTTTACAACGGATTTCTTGAAGACTTTCTTGATCAACTGCCTTAATGCAGTCACCATGCGTCGGTATTGACGATTTGAGTTTAGTTATATCCATGTGAGAATTATATAATTAGTATATAAGAATACTATGGAAACAATAGTTGAAGGCTTAGAAATTTGTCAATACGAATTATTGATTATGCATGATGGAATGCAGTTGTTATAAAATGACATATCGATAAAGGATTGATTTTTTTAGATACTACGAATTAGTTCAAAAAACCGTAGTGCTGAAATATTTAATATGGAACCCGGTTTGATTATGAAGTAAGAGTTCAAAACACTTATTCAGAATTCGTTTTTTTTTCGGTCAGGGTACTGTCCTTCTGTATTTCTATCTGAGGTAACTGGCCGGTTAAACATAGAATCCAAATCAAGGTAGTCGGGTTAGACCGGTTTCTCAAAATATGACTCCTTTTGGGGGAGTGGCCGATAAGTCAAACTGGCTCGCAATATTGTCTTCAGCCGCCTTCGCTGCCCGTAGTGAAGAGGATCGGCGTATCTTTGCTTCAGTTCCGGAGGATATAATCCGGATGATTACAACAATCCCGTGCTAATGATAGTCGAGATGATGATAATCATGATTCTAAAGGGAGTTGTAATAGGTCGGATGTGCCAATCATTCGTCCTCTTTACGATTCCTGTTACCTACAGCTTTTTGCTGTGCCCCAGTTGGAGGTTTGTTTGACTGAATACGGGAACATCAGTCAAATTTAAAGGAGGTCTTCCGAGTATTAGAGGTGAAAAAGACTAAACAGATTTCTCTAATTTCACATAAGAATATCAAAAAGAGACTGATCCATGCCGACATTTATCGATAGAACCAAGGAGCTTTTGCAAAAGCTGCAGCAAATACAGGAAGAGCTTCACCAAAAAAAGAAGATTGAGAAACTGACCTTTCCCGAAACGGATGATATTGAAGAGATGGAGGAGGTGAATAAAACGGAGATTGTTCAGACAGTGCATGTCTCCGCCAAGTCGGTTGCTAAATCGACACTGGTTATTTTATCAATTCTCGTTTTGGGCTATTTTCTTTATGAGATTCGCAACCTGTTGGTTCTGTTTTTTATATCCATCTTTTTCTCTTCTGCTTTGGAACCATTTGTCGATTGGTTGGAGAAACGTCGAATTCCTCGTTCGATAGGAGTTATTTTAATTCTATTGCTGTTCTTCAGCATTTTCGTGGTTGTTATTGGTTCAGCCGTTCCTATTATAATCGAACAGGTTGCTTTGATCGCCACCAGTCTTGGACAGTATTTTCAAGAATTGTTTCGAAATATCCAATCCGGTGAGGGACTGGAGTTTCTGCCGGAAACAATTCGTACTTATGTTCAAACCGGAGTTCAGTCAATCAATATTGAGGTGGCATTTACCCAATTAATCGATAACTTCTCCAACTTCACCGAACAGATAAAAGATTTGGCCAGTGGCGTGGGTACAACTGTTGGTGCAGTTGGTGCTGGGGTTACCTCAGTCACTGTCACCATAGCCGAGTTTTTCTTTAGCCTGGTATTGGTTTTCTTCCTGGTGTTTTTTATGGTGGTGGATCGAAACAACCTTTATGATTTCTTTCAGTCTCTCTTTCCCAAACGCTATAGTTCATTTATCACGACTCGAATCAAGGATATTCAGGATCAAATGGGTGCCTGGTTACGCGGTACATTCCTGCTGGCACTGATTATGTTTGTGTTGACCTTTGTCAGCCTGATTGCCATCGGTATGGAGAAATATGCTTTAACCCTTGCTTTAATCATGGGGATCGGTGAGATGATCCCCTATATCGGCCCGCTCATTTTCCTGGCTTTTTCGCTGCCAATCGCCTTTGGCATATCCTGGATCGTTGTGCTTAAGCTGCTGATTTTTTATGTTGTTATTCAGACGGTTGAGGGAAACATTCTGGTGCCAACGGTAATGAAACGCGTTGTTGGACTATCCCCCATTATTGTGATGATGGTTTTGATTATTGGTTGGCATTTCCTCGGTATCATAGGTGCAATCATAGCTGTGCCTGTCACCACAGCTGTGGCAATGTTCGTCCGCGATTATATTAAAATGATTAAAGAAAAGTAGGGCCCCGAGCTTCGTTGTATTCAGGGGCTGGAACTGGCAATGGGGATATGGCTGTCTGCCGATCAAACCGGGACATGAACCATCTCGGAGTGCCGGATGTCGCCGGCTTTTCAGGATCAACTGTTTTTACGGCTCCCGGTATTGATCTTTGATCTGCTTCATTTGGGGGATTTCGTTGATCAGAATCTCCACCAAATCGGGGTCAAAGCTTTTACCCGCCCCTTTGCGAATCTCTTCCACGGCATCTTCCACAGACCAGGCAGCTTTGTAGGGGCGTACCGAAGTTAAAGCGTCGAAAACATCAGCCAAAGCACAGATCCGACCCGAAACAGGGATTTGATCCTTTTCAATTCCTTTGGGGTAGCCCGATCCATCCCATTTCTCATGATGAGAAACAGCGATTTCCCTGGCTGTTTTCAAGAGCTGTGAGGGGTGACCTTCAAGAATCTTTTCTCCAATGGTGGTATGGGTCTTCATGATCTCCCATTCTTCATCATTGAGTTTTCCCGGTTTTAGGAGAATCCGATCGGGTATGCCGATTTTTCCGATGTCATGCATGGGACTGGCATGAAGGATAATGTCCGCTTCATCATCTGGTATGCCTGAAGCCAAAGCCAGGATTTTGCTCATTTTGCTCATCCTGATGATATGCAACCCGGTTTCGTTATCGCGGTATTCTGCTGCTCTTCCCAACCGGTTAATGACTTCCAACCTGGTCTCTTTTAGCTCAAGGGTTCTGTCCCGGACTTTTTCTTCGAGGATAGTGTTTTGATTTTCAAGCAGCTTGTTCTGTTCTTTCACCTTGCGGTTTAGCAAGCGAACTTCGAGCATATTTTGAATACGGAGCAGGACTTCCGTTCTGTTAAACGGTTTTGAAATAAAATCTTTTGCACCAGAGCCTAAGGCCTTTAACCTGACATCCTCCTCCTTCATCGCTGTCAGGACCAATACCGGAGCATATTCATCCTTTTCCAGTTCCTGTAGCTGCTTCATTACCTGGAATCCATCAAAATAGGGCATGTTCAAATCGAGAAGCACAATGTCCGGTTCGAACCCCTTGTAGAGATCCAAAGCATCTCTGGAGTCCGTTGAGCCGACAATATTGGAATACCCTGCATCCATTAGCAGGTCCTCGAGGAGGGCGACATTCTGCTTTTTGTCATCAATGACGAGAATTCGAGACTTTTGTATTGAATCCATTAGTTATTGTTTCATTCAATTGAGCCAGATATCCGGAACACTAACTATTCGTTAAAAATCAAACAGCAACTTTCCGATGATTTCTTTGAAGCGTCCGACCTGTATCGGTTTGGTGATGTAGTCGTAGAAACCCGCTTCAATCGCCTTTTCAGAATCCCCAACCATAGCATTGGCTGTCACAGCAATAACAGGAATTTTATTTGTTTCTGCTGATTCCTTAAGCGTTTGCAGGGCTTTGAATCCATCCATTCCGGGTAAATTAATATCCATCAGGACAACATCCGGTTTATGAGATTTGGCCTTTGCTATACCTTCTTCGGCATTGGAAGCGGATATCAGCTTAAGGTTCTGAAATGATCCCAGGATACTTTCCATTAGTTTCAAATTGACCGTATTATCTTCAACATAGAGCACGGTTCTTTTCACTTGGAGACGAGGCCCAGCGGTTTCATCCGGTTGGGCTGCTTTCTCTTTTGTCACTATTCCCGGGTTTTCAGCTCGCTGTAACAGTAATTGGAAAGCACTTCCTTTTCCCGGTTCGCTTTCAACCGTGATTTCACCTTTCATCATTTCAATGAGGCGCTTGGTGATGGTTAACCCGATTCCTGTTCCTTCAATATTGGTAGATTCTGCACCCAAGCGATTAAAAGGCTGGAACAGCAGTTCCAGCTTCTCCTCGGTTATTCCCGGGCCTGTATCGGAAACAGCAACAATGATCTGATCAGGATTGGGCAAAGAGCCGACGATTCGTACTTCGCCACCTTTTTTATTGTACTTGATGGCATTGGAGAGGAGATTGATCAGGACCTGTTTAATCCCCCTGTTATCGACTTGCACAAACTCATCCGGGGTGTTTTTGTCTATAATGACTTTAACCTCGTGTTTGGCCGCCAGGGATCCAACCTGATCAAACGCCTCGGCAACAACGGTTTTTAAAGAGACAGGCTCAAGAGAGATATCGAACTTACCGGATTCGATTTTGGAGAGATCCAGAACATCGTTAATCAGTTCCAGCAACAGTTGACCCGAGATAAGTATATTGGAGACATAGGTGAGTTCTTTGTCGGACAGGGTCTGGTTTCGATTATTTCTGAGGATTTGTGAGAAACCCAGTATGGAGTTCAGGGGTGTTCGCAACTCATGACTCATGCTGGCCAGGAAAGTGGATTTGGCCTGATTGGCTTTTTCTGCCTGTTCTTTTGCCTTAATCAGTTCCATCTCCATCAGTTTGCGGTCTGTTATATCTTCCTGGATACCGATATAGTGGGAAATTTTCCTGTTTCCTGAAGAGATGGAGGCGATGGAAACCTGGGCCCAATAGAAACTTCCATCCTTTTTCTTGTTATAGACTTCACCTCGCCATTCACGACCTGATGTGATCGTTTGCCACATCTCTTTGTATTCTTCGGATTTTTTGATGCCTGACTTCAGGATCCTCGGGTTTTTACCTAATGCCTCTTCTGCTGAATAGCCGGTGATTTCAGTGAATTTCGGGTTGACATACTCAATATCTCCCTTCGGATCAGTCAAAATAATCAGAAACGGGCTATGCTCAACCACGTAGGAGAGCAATCGCATTCTTTGTTCACCCTGTTTTTTATCGGTAATGTCCTGCACAATACCCACCATGCGTTCAGGATTTCCCTGTTCGTCCAGTGCCAGGCCCCCTTTGGATGCTACCCAGCGAATGCTACCGTCAGGAAGAATGATACGATGCTCCACATCATATTCTCCTTCTCCGGATAAGCGTTTCTCAACGCTGTCGCTAATGATAATCCTGTCATCCGGATGCAGGCATTCCATATAAGATTCGTAAGTGACCTCAAACGTCTCTTTGTCTTGTCCAAAGATTCTGTAAGCTTCCTCGCTCCAGAAAACCGAGCCGGATTCGATTATCCACTCCCAACTTCCCACCTTGGCGACATCCTGAGCCATGGCGTATCTCTCTTCACTCTCTTTGAGAGCTGAGACGGCCTGAAGCCGATCCGTGATATCACGTGCTGATGCAACCAAGAGGACTCGATCGTCGTGACGTGCGGCCCCTATAAAGATTTCGACGGGCAGGGTGCTGCCGTCCTTCTTTATGTGTATGGTTTCGATGCGTCCGCTACGGGAAGAACAATCAATGATCTCATCAAAAACAGCAGCCAGTTCATCTTTGGTGTAATTCGGTTCAATATCATGAAGACCTTTGGCGAGCATCTCTTCACGTGTTAATCCCAGTGAGTGGCAGGCCTCCTTGTTGCAATCGACAAACTGCATTGTCTGGCGATCAATGATGAACATGGAGTCCGGTGAGCTGTCAAGAATGAAACGGGAGAGCGCTTCACTCTTTTTCAAAGCATCTCTGGTGAGTTTTCTATCAGTGATGTCGCGGAAAGCGCCTACCAGGTAGTTCTGATTTTCCAGCGTGATGGGGTAGGTGGACAGTTCTACCCAACAGAGCTCACCATCTTTGCGTTTGATTTGAATTTCAGGCAGATGATCAATTTCACCGTTAGCGGCTTTGACAAATAATTCCCTGTTTTCTTTAGCGTTTTCAATCGGATGAATATCAGTAATCGTCAGATTTGTGAGATCTGATTGATCATAGCCGGTCAGTTCCGACCATGCCGCATTGGCGTATTGAAAATGAGCGGTTTCCTGATCCGCCATGACAATCCCTTCCTTTGACTTTTCGAAGACGGTTCGCCAGCGATGCTCGCTTTTTTCCAGGTCTTTTTGAATTCTGGTAACTTCGGTGATATCATCGGCAAACTGCACAACTCCGGTAACTGTTTCTCCATCGACCAGCGGGTAACTATGAAGATGCAGAACTTTGTCATCTCCCTTTTGTGCGGTAAAATGCAGAATTCTATGCCTGTATTCCCGGTTCTGCATGACCTGCTGTGTCTGACAGTTTTCGCAGGAACCGGGGCAATCGGGAAAAGCATCTCTGCATTGAAGACCTATAAGTTCATTTCCCGACCATTCCTGCATGGTTTTATTGATTTTAATGATTCTGAGATTGTTATCGATAATAATGATACCACCCCGAATTGCATCAAAAGTGGCATTAAGCAAGGAGCGTTCCGTGCTCAATGAGTCCATCATTGCTTTGCGAACCGTATAGTCTCTGGATGAAGTCACCAATTGAGCAACTGTTCCTGATGGATCCAGAATCGGGATAGTGCTGGTTTCCATCCAGAGATAACTGCCGTCTTTTTTCCGAAAGCGGTAAGCGATGCTGTCAATCTGCCGATTCTCAAGACTGGCCTCATAGGATTCCTTCCTGATTCTTTCAATATCCGCTTCATGAAAAAATTCATAAGCGTTTCGACCGATGAGTTCTTCCGGCGTAAATCCGGTCATAGCTTCTACAGATGGGCTAATATAGAGATAAGATCCGTTCGGTTCATGGAGACAGACCAGATCCTTGGTGTTTTCTGCCAGGAGCCTGTATTTTCGTTCGCTCTCTTCCAAAATCTGCTGGCTTTTTTTCTGACTGGTGATGTCGATGACAATACCTGTCAGACTAAGGGGAACGCCGTCATCTGAGTATTCGGAGATTTTCCCGAAATCACGAAACCAGTAATACTGGCCATCGCTTGACTTGATTCGATATTCAACTTCATAAACGGTTTTTTTTCCTTCGAGATGATCTCGCATGGCTTGTACGGCGACGGGTTCATCTTCCGGATGAAGGAGATCAGTAAAGACGTGGTAGGTTTTTCCTTCGAACTCTTCATACGGGTATTTCAGCATATCGGTTTTTTTACGGTGGAAATGAACGATCCCCGTTTTAGCGTCCATATGCCACCAAGCCAGATTTCCAGTCTCAATGGCACGGTTCAGATAGTTGTTTGTTCTTTCCAGTTCTCGATGCCAGAGCCATTTTTCCGTCACATCGATAACGGTCAGCATTACATCAGGTGATTTGGGCGTTACTGGCAAATCATGAGAGCTAGTTTCTATGCATCTGCCATATATTTGCACACGCAATTCCGGCTGGGTCTCATGATCGAGATTAAGCTCCAGGTAATCGCTTCCCTTTCTTTTGCTTAATCCATCAAACCAACCAAGGTATCTCGCTTGATCTAAGCTTTTAACGTATCGAAAGAAATGGGAACCGGTTATTTTTTCCAACGGTTTGCCAATCAGTTCCACAAAGGATGAATTGACTTCATTCACCACTCCCTGGCTATCTATTGTAATGTGACCGACGGGGGCCTTGTGATACAGGTCGGAATAGTGATCTTTTGCATTGATCAGTTCAATTTGGGTCTGACGGAGCTCTTCATTCTGGAGTTCAAGTTCAGCTTGAAAGACCTTGAGTTCGTGCAGCCTTTTCTTCAGCTCTTCACGGTCGAGGTCGTCTATTTCGGTTTCGTCTCTGTTGATCTGTTTCTCCGCTCTCTTACGAAGTATTTCGTTATAATTTTGACCTTCACTCATTTTAGTGGCTATAGCAAAAGTGGAATTGTTATGTTGTTGTTTATAGAAATACCAGATGTTCTGATTGGACTGGATTTAATCGTTGAGCTGTTCGTTCAATTTGATTGTCAATCTGAATACAGCACGAAAATCAAGAGCCATCAGCAGTACCGATTTGTCCAGTGCTTGAGTCTTTTCAGGGTATATCGAAGGATTGGTCATCTTTGGTTCTGAAACAGTGAAATTTTTACATGGCATCGTTGTTGTCCTCTTTTTGCAATATATTCCAAATCGTTAGGTTTTTCTTTCGATGATTGCGAGTGCAAGTGCGGTTCATGGGGTTCCCAGTCCCGATACTCTCACCATTCAGGGTTCTCTGAACGCATGTCCTTGAATTGGATGTCAAATCGGGCTCCTTCATTACCGGTCACTGTCAGGATCCCATCAAGCTGTTCTTCGACCAGAATCTTGACAAGTCTGAGGCCCAGATTTGCGGATCGCTCCAGACTGAAATCGTGAGGAACACCGATCCCATTATCAGCGACGATCAGGTTGATAACGTTCCCTTTCTTGCGGATTAATTCGATTTTTACTTCACGGGATCGATCCTTGTGGAAGGCGTGTTTAAAACAGTTGGAAACAAGCTCGTTTATAATCATGCCTAGAGGGGTGGCCTGTTTGACATCAATAGTAATCTGTTCGATTTGGATTTCAATATTAATCGGACTATCTATATTGGAGTAGTGTGATTGAATGTTACTCACCAATCGACCCAGGTGGTGCTGCAGATTTACTTCATGAAGATTATCAGCATTGTACAGGGATTCATGAATGAAAGCCATCGCCTGTACCCGCATCTGGCTGTCCCGGAGTACCGTCCTGGCGTTTTCGTCTTCGGTTGATAATTTTTGCAGACTCAAAATGCTGGAAATGACCTGCATATTGTTTTTAACCCGATGATGGATTTCCTGCAGAAGTGTGGTCTTCTCTTTCAGAGATCTTTCTATCTGCTCTTCATCAGCTTTTCTCTGGTTGATGTCAACGACCGATAATAGCAGGTTTTCTTCATCAAAATAGTGATTTTGATCCACCGGGCGATTGGCTTCCAGCGAAACCCAGACAGGTGGGTTTTTTTTCAAGGTCAGTTGAAGGTCAATGGTTTTATGATCAGGCTGTTTGAAGAAAGCTTTAAATCGGCTAACAAAGTGAGCCAGATGCTCTTCTGCAATCAACGTCGTAAAGTACTTTTCCTTCAGGTTTAACAGATCTTGACCGATCATATCGGCAAAGGTTTTGTTGGCTTGCTTGATAATCCCTGCAGAGTTGACAATGACATATCCGGTGGGAGCATTGTCAAACAGGTATACATACCGGTCCTTCGCTTTTTCCAGTTCCTTATAGGTTTGTTTCAACTCATCATTCTGCATTTCCAGTTCAAGCTGGTGAACCCGCAGTTCATGAAGCAGCTTCTTCGCTTCATTCAAATCAACAGATTCGTTTTCAACCGGACGAACCTGAAGGCTTTTTTCAGCCTTTTTCCTGAGTTTTTTAAACTTTTCACTTTCCGGTGACATACCTGATTCTTTGTGTGCCCAGTTTTGATTTTAATAGAAATGGCGGCCGATTCCAATGATCACTACCAGTAGAAGAACAGTCTATTTCGTCAAACCTGTTTCTCAATCTGAAAAGAGCTTTGTTTAGTATGCCATAAAAAACTGCAAAATCAAATCTTCAAATTGCTTCAAGAGAATGATCCGCGTAATCCTATAAACGATTACGTCGTTTCGACCAACTCGATTAACACTGCGAAGTATTCCTTGACAGGGCTGTAGGCTGAGATTGAAAACCATTTCTCCAACACTGTGGAATACTGTTTGAACCTGGCTGGTTCTCCGGTGAGGGCAACTTTACCATATTTTGCTATCCAGTCGATTTCATCTTCCTTGATATTTGGGATTATTTCGGTCACTTCCCTGCCAACAACATCTTTTTTATGAAGCCCTGTCATGCTTTCAAACGTTGAATTAATCTCAAGAAAAAGATAATCGACCGGAACTCCCTCTTCATCGGTGATGATTTTATGGTAGGCAAACCCGTTGGTCATGGTTTCAAATAAATCTTTATATTTTTTTTCACTCTGTTTGAGATCAGTGATGTCGTCAAAGGTCGTAAAAACCTGAAAGGGCTGGTTGTTTGCCTTATTCTTTTTGGGAACCGCGTTAATCTTTATCCAGCGGCGCTGTTGTTTTTCAGGATGATAAATCCCCATGATGACATCATTGACAGGCTCTCCTGTCTCCAGTGCCACCATGGCCGGATGCTCCTCACCCGGAAAATGGGAACCGTCCTCATGGATTGATTTCCATTGTGGATCCATCGACGTTCGACCCCTCATCTGGTCCAGATCCAAACCGAGGATTCTCTGGGCTGCGTCGTTGGCATCAACAATATCACCGCCAATATCCTGGTAAACAACCCCCTGCGCCATGGATTCAAACAGAATACGGTGTTTTGCTTCACTGATCTTTAAGGTCTCAATCTGCTCCTTAATCTCTTCCTGAGCCTTTTTCAATTCGGTTATATCCGTAAAATTAAGAGAGACACCCGAGGTGTATTGCTGAGAAACATAATAGGGCAGGATACGCATCAGGAAAGTCTGACCCAGGTCATTTTCCACCTCTTTTCGGATGGGCTCCGATGACTTCAGGACTTTATTAGCAAGCTCCATTAAATCCATATCCTTAAGATTGTGGGAGATGTGCCCAAAGGGACGACCGATGTCCGATTGAAGCAGTTTGAAGATCTGTTTTGCTACCGGATTGAAGACCCGGATGTCCAGATTTTCGTCAAGAAACAGTTTGATCTCATCGGAACTTGAGAGCAGGTTATTAACATCGTTATTGGATTCGGTGAGTTCCAGAATCTTTTTCTGGTACTCTGCGTTGACCGTAAATAACTCCTCATTAACCGACTGCAGTTCCTGGTTGGTGCTCTGCAGTTCCTCGTTACTGGCTAAAAGTTCCTCATTAGTCGCCTGAAGTTCTTCATTGGATGTTTCCAGCTCTTCTATGGTTGCCTGCAGATTTTCCTTTGAAAACTGTAGTTCCTGCTCCAGGTCATAAATCCGCTGTTCTGCTTCCACTCCCAGGTTAAAGGCGGGAAGGGGCTGTTCCGATTCCTTGCTCTCTTCTTTCAGTTCATCGATCAGGACCAAAACCAGCGATTCCTGGTTCCTTTTTCCGGGGAGTGGACAAAGGCGTATCTGGATGATGGCAGTGCTGTCGTCCTGATTGAGCCTGATACGAGGGTACTGCTCCTCTTTTCTATTTTTAAGAACTCTCTGGATACCGGTGGAAAGCGGAATAGAGAGTTCTTTGATGGCGATTTTTGAGATTTTGTTCAAAACTCTTCCGGCAGGGAACTTCAGGTATTTGCCAGCATCCCCCAATATATGGAGCAGCTCTCCGTTCTCATTAACAACGAGAGCGCAGGTAAAATAGTGTCCGGCAATGGATTGCAGCACCCTGTCCAGGATACGCTCCTCTTCCTGGAATCTGACGGTCTGAGACCTGGTCGCTGAGGCTATATATTGTCGGTCGCTGATGTCAGTTGCCGGACCCAGTACCGTTCTGGGAATAACCCGATTCTGCCGCCCTTTTGAGCAGTATATTTTCCATCGGTGATCCAGGGCCTCATAATAATCGGTCATCTCGCCGGTCGTTTCACTTGTTCCCAAAAAAAGAATGCCTTCCGGGAGCAGTGAAAAATTAATTAACTGGAGGATTTTTTTCTGAAGAACCGGCTGCAGGTAGATCATCAGGTTTCGGCAGCTAACCAGGCTGATATTGGTAAACGGTGGATCCTTGATGATATTCTGGTTGGCGAAGACCACCATTTCCCGGATATTCCTTGAAACGTGAAAACTCAAGTCATCATGTTTGTAAAAATACCGGGCCAGCAGATGGGGGGACAGATCAGCAGTGATACTTTCAGGGTAGATCCCTGTTGCGGCTTTTTGGATTGCTTCGGCGTCAATATCGGTTGCAAAGATTTTGATATCAACAGATTTTGAAAGCTGTTTCTGGGCTTCCTGGCAGAGAATGGCGAGGGAGTATGCCTCTTCCCCGGTTGAACAGCCCGGAACCCAGAAGCGGATTTGGTCTTCTTTTGCATTACTGATAATCTGCGGGATCCATTTCTCCGCCAAGGTGGCAAACGCTTCGGGATCCCTGAAGAAACTGGTGACACCGATCAGCAGTTCACGATAGAGATTGGTAATCTCCCGGGGATAGCTTTCCATATATTTAACATAGTCCCTCAACTCGTGAATCTGGTTAACGGTCATTCGGCGTTCAATCCGCCGCACTACTGTACTGGGTTTGTAGTAGGTGAAATCTATGCGATGTTTATCTCTTAACAATGCAAACAGCCTGGTCAGTCCGTCGTCATCTCCAAGCAGGGTATCGGATATCTCGGATTTGGTTGCATAGGGATGCTTACTGAAAGACAGCAATTGTTTTGGCATTTCTCCGGGTTCCAGGATAAAATCGGCTAATCCGGTTGAGGATGCGCTTCGGGGCATGCCGTCAAATTTGGCGGAATCCTCATCCTGCACCATGACCATACCCCCGGATTCTTTAATGGCTCTGACACCGCGGGTTCCATCGCTCCCCGTACCCGATAGAATAACAGCTATAGCTTTTTCAGCCTGATCATCGGCAAGGGATTTTAGAAAGACGTCTATGGGGAGATTGATTCCCTGTGAATGATCCTGTTCGGTCAGAATCAGTTTACCATGGAAAATGGTCAGGTTTTTTTTGGGTGGAATCAGATAAATTGAATCGGTCTCAACAATCATTCCGTTTTCAGCCTTGTAGATAGGAATTTCCGTATGCTTGGCCAGCAGTTCTCCCATCAGGCTTTTGTAATCCGGTGATAGATGTTGGATGACCACGAAAGCCAAACCCGTACGTGGCGGCATCTGTTTGAAAAATTCTTCGATTGCTTCAAGTCCCCCGGCCGAAGCGCCGATACCAACATAATGCGAAGGTGAATTGGAACTGGATATTTCTGACAACCGATTATCACTATCGTTCTTGTTTGGGTCTTGCGGAATCATGGCATCACCTTTAGCTGAATTGATATACGGATATCGTTATCTAGTGTGTGATGAATAGTGACCTGATAAAACTCTTGCCCTGGGTTGAAAACTTAATTAAACGAATAATAACCCCAGCCGGATTTTGTTAAAAAGGCAAGTAGATCTGGACATCAGTTTAATACATAATGATCGACAAAAAAAGAGAATATTTTCCCCTATTTTGCTGTATCACCTCACACTTTAGTGATTGGTTCAATAATATCGATTGAATTTTGTGAAGAGCCGAAAACAAGGGCAAAAAGCCTTGTTTGAATTAAGAACGAGCGTTCGCAAGGACTTTTGTTTTTGACCGGAATATACTTTTCCTGAAATAGTGGATCAGAAAGACTGGAAAAAAGGGGTAAAAAGCCAATTCCGAATTAGCCATGATATAATCGAAGGTTCCTGCAACGGCATCACAACGCCGAATTCAAATCTGCCTTATCCAATCATCATTTTCTTGAATCAAGTTGATCAACCATTAAAGAGGACTCAATGGCGACGCAAAAATTGCATCTACACTCCATGATCGTGCATGTGGTAGCAGCTTTATCCCCTGTGGCCGCAATTGCCTATATATTCTTCAGTCTACAACTGAATTTCCTCTCTTTTGACCAGGCTACCTGGAGTTACCTGGTCTATTTGTCCATTATTATCATGTTGCTTGCAGCAATTCCCTCTGTTCTCACCGGTGTGTTTGAACGGAATCACATTTACGCCAAATGGCATTCCACCCACAAAGTAAAACTCATTCTTTCATTACTGCTTGTTCCGGTATTGGGCATCGAGCTGTTGCTCCTTCACCTGACGGAATTAGAAAGTGGGTTATGGTCACTCACTGGAGGTTTGATTGTAATTGTGAACAACATCATTCTTTTTCTTCTGGGTAAATACGGATTGAAAATAACACTGGGTCGTCAATCCCTGGGCCGGGCATCTTATGTTCCGGACCTGATGAAGCCGGAACCCATCGACATATTGGTGACTGCTGCCGCTCAACGAAAAGAAGAACCAAAATACATAGACCTGTTAACGGAGAGATAAAATGGAATTCAGTTTAACCAAGGAACAGAAGGAACTGGTTGAGAAAGCCAGAGCATTTACAAAAGAGTGGATATCGCCTAACGCCGCTGAACATGATCGAACCGGCGAGTTCCCCAAAGCTATCTGTGCGGAGGCTTTCAAACAGGGTTTTATGAATCCGCATATCCCTAAAGAATATGGAGGATTGGAAGAGCCGGTGTTGAATCATTGTCTGGTCATGGAGGAGATCGGTACGGGCTGCACAGGCATTGGAACCGCCCTTGGATCCAATGGACTTTCACAATACCCGGTTATTTTTGCAGGTAACGACTATCAGAAAAAGAAGTTCCTGGAACCGATGACCCAGGAGTTAATGTTCTCAGCCTATTGTGTAACGGAGCCTGAAGCCGGATCGGACGTATCCCGCATCAAAACCACTGCCGAGAAAATAGGCAACGATTATGTCATCAATGGTGTCAAATGGTGGATCACCTGTGGTTCTGTTGCCAGCTGGTATTTTGTTTTGGCAAGGGTGGGAGATAAGCCCACCGGATTTGTGGTGCCCGCAGACACCGATGGAATCGTCCGGGGCATCAAGGAGCAAAACCTGGGTCAGCATGCGTCCAACACGGTAAGGGTTACCTTTGAAGATGTGAAGGTCCCCCAGGAATACCGACTGGGTGAAGAGGGCGATGGTTTTAAAATAGCGATGAAAACCTTCGATCATACCCGTCCCGGTATTGCCTCCGGGGCAAACGGCATCACCAAGGCCGCATTGAATATCGCTCTCACCTATGCCAAGGGGAGAAGGAGCTTTGATAAGAAGTTGATCTCAAACCAGGGAGTTTCGTTCAAATTGGCAGATATGGTTACCAAACTGGATGCTTCACGATATATGACCTATCTGTCCGCCGATCTTTTTGACAAGGGGCAGGACAACGCCCGCCAGGCTGCCCAAGCCAAATGGTATGCCGGTGAAGTAGCCATGTGGGCGGCTGTGGAGTGCTGTCAGATCCTTGGTGGTTACGGTTACACCAATGAGATGCCGGCTGAAAAGCTACTCAGGGATGCTAAAATCTACCAGATTTACGAAGGCGCTGCCGAAATCCAGAAGATGATTATCGTAGCAAAGCTCATGCGTACTAAAGAAGTCCACTAATTAATTCTGACCTCGGGAGGTATAATGATAAGCGACTTAATGAAACTGGTGGACAAATTTGTGGGGGGGTTCAAGAAACGATTGTATGGAAAAACCTTCTTCTGCCCCGTTTGCCACCTGGAACTGTCCTATTATGATGTCGACGTCAATGGCAACTTGGTTTGCCCGCTGTGTGGGGTTGTCATCGAACTTCATGAGACCTATGGTCATTCGATTCCCATAGTGAACGATGTTGAAATCAATCGAGCACAACCTAAAAAACGGTTACATCCCCTTGCCACGCATTTCCCGATTGGGCTGTTTCCATTAGCCTTTCTGGGTGCATTGATCATTACGATTGCGTCCGCTTATATTAAAGCTTCAGGAACCAACTCCCTTGAATGCGGATTCTGCAGGGATATTTCACCCGTCCTTGATAACATTACCTGGATTTTTCTGTTTATAGCCGTGCTGTCATCGGGATTCACCTTTCTGACCGGTTTCCTCGATTGGAAACAACGATACGGGGGGAGACCCTATAGGGTGATAACACTGAAACTGGTGTTATCCGGACTGTTTATCGGGATTGGAATTGTTATATTGATCCTGCATCCGGTTGTATTTACGGCAGGGGTGATACCCTTCGAGAATCCGGTTATGATACCGGTAACGTTTGTCTATTTTGTTTTGATGGGGTCAGCCATGTTTATGCTGGCTACATTGGGACATGTGGGTGGATATCTGGTATTCGGAAAGTAGCCTGATCCGCAATCGAAAACGATTTCCCCCGTCCTCTGGACGGGGGCAGAGTCCATAGGCTTTGCCTTTTGGACGACTCAATGATAGATCCAGTAGTTAAGTTGTTCCCGCAACTCTAACTATGGAGCTAATCAATGAGCCGCTTTGGAAAATTATCACAAACCATTTGGCATTGCCAGCACCATATAGTTCGGGTACCGAAATATAGATATCGGATACTGAAAGGCAAACTGGCCAATGAAGTATCCAGGTGCATAAAAATGTTTTCAGATCAAAAAGGATGTGAAGTTGTTGAACTTAATGTCCAAATTGATCATATACACTTGGTGGTCGTGACTCCTCCCAAAATATCAATTTCCAGTTATGTTGGAATAGTTAAGGGAAGAACAGCCATTCGAGTCTTTAACAAGTTTCGTCAACGGAAGGAAAAGCAGTATTGGGGGGAATCATTTCCGGGCAGCAGGCTATTGCATAGATACGGTTGGCCTGGATACTGAAATGATCCTCAAGCCGAGATGTTGAGTAAAGCGTCCGGATTTAAAAACGCAGCATTCTTCAAAAAGCTGGGCTCTCGCGAGGAACTGACGAAATTGATCGATCAGTTTCAGGCCAACAAAACCTTTGAACCCGGCATAAGTTGATATGAAAGTCCGGGAGTCGGTTTAACAGGTTATTCCTTGTCTGCAGGCAGATTCCGCAGATAGGTTTTGATAATGGTCCGTACCTCATTTTGTTGAACCATCCTGTGAAGGGCTGCACCCAAAACTGGCGCTGATTTTAATGCTGATGACTTTTTTGAGATGGCAAAATACGATTCGGAAACGCCTTTGACATTGAAGCTCAGTTTTTCAAGTTGGTCCGATTTACCCATAAGAGCGATGGAGTAGTCGGTGGGATATTCATAACCAACAATCAGATCGATCCTCTCTGATAAAAGCATGTTAATCAGTTGATACTTCCTGGTTACAGCTGTTTTATTAAGGCTATCATCCTTATCAAAGTGATCAAAATAGACCGATCCCTTGATTACTCCGATCTTATAATTCCGTAACTGATCATAGTCGCTGATCTCTACAGGACTCCCCTTTTTCCTGTAAAAGACGACCGTGCTGAGAGTGTAAGGAGGTTCGATGTAATAGACGATCTTCTCCCTCTTGGGTGTCTTTCCAAAACTGGTGATCAGATCAGCTTTTCCATTGCCAACCAGTTCAATACAACGTTTCCACGGGCATTCCCTGTATTCGAAACGGATACCTGTACGCTTTGAGATGGACTTCAGTATTTCCACATCTATCCCGGTGAATTTTCCCCCACGGGTGATTTTCCAAGGAGGCCAATGGGACAGCGCGACCAACAGAGGTTTATCATTTTCCACCGGTGATAGTATAGTATTGTATTTACCTGAATTTTTTAGCTTTGCCAGACCATTGTTGAAGGCCACTTTCAGTTGAGAACTGCGTCGGTTGTTTTTCGGGAAGACGAGTGACAATGGAACTTGAAAAACATCTCTGGAGTTGTAAGTGATAGTTTGAGCTTTCTGCGGTTTAAAATGGTTTGCCAACAGGAATAAGCCAACATTGATGTCACATAAAAGAAGATCGATCCGCCCATCCAACAAGAGTTTCATGTTAACAAGGTCGGAATCACTGTCAATCAGATTGATCCCGATCTTGTTAACTGATTTTCTGAATCCGGAAGAGTATGCATAACCTTTTGCAGTACCAATTTTTAGCCCTTTCAGGTCTGCCAGTTTTTTCCATTGGAAGTCCCGGTCCTTGCGGTGAAAGAATACATTTCGGGATGTCAGAACCGGATTACTGAACAAAAACTCGGCCTCGCGCTCTTTAGTCGGTTGCCAGGGCAGAGAACCGTCCCAGGATTTCAATTTTGCTTGCTTGAGGCTCCTGATCCCAGGGTAAAAGTCAAAGTCCACCAAATATCCTTCCTTTGCGTAAGCCTCGGAGACAATTTGGGAAATGATGCCGTAGTGTTTTAGACTAGCTGATGTATAGGGCGGCCATTCACCGCTGGTCAGTCTGATTGTCCTCATCTCTGAACCTTCGAGATGAGCTGCAATTATGATGATCAGGAGGGCAAAACAGATTATCGGCATTGAGAGACAGTTTAGCAAAACCAGTTTCTCGTATCTGGATTCGGGGTTGAAATCTGGATAGTTCATGATTTAACGTCTGTCTGATTCATTCGATAAATCGTCTCAGATACAGAAAAAAGACTGAATAGTGAAGTATTTTTCGTGATTTATTCTCTCATACAACTACGATGTTATTCAATATTTAATTTCTTTGGACGTGAAAGTACATTTTATAGAATCGATTATTTATTGTAAATCAGGTTGGAATCAGCTAAAATTTTGGTTCAAAGTCCGTGTTCAAACCGTATCGAAGCTATAGTGAGAGTTTGAAACAATATAAAACCATCCTGAATCTGGTTCTTGTTCTGATGTTGAAGGCGAAAATTCTGTTGAAATATCATAAAAAACCAATAAAATCAATGTCATCAAAATCGATAGTTCCGTCTGAGCATCAGTCATTCAACGAATCACCAGCAGGCATAGGCAAGAGTGGTGCCGTGGGGAAAATCTTGTCTTGGTTTTTAGGACAGTACTGGAAAATAATTCAAGGGGTTCATGGCGCGAGTTAAACGGGGGAGCATTCAAAAACGGTTTGTCGCACTTTTGGCATTGGTTGCAGCGTTTATTGTCGTCGTATTTACAGTCAGTTATCTGACTTTCAGCCTTAATAGCCTGGAAGAGGAGTTGACCAGCCAGATGAATGACATCTCCGAGTTGGCGACCACCAGCCTGACCAGTGCTCTCTGGCAATACAATTACGAATATATCAATGATTTTGTTGATTCTCTTTTTCTATACAAAGATATTGTCTATGTTGGTGTGTTGTCGGGAGACAAGGCGATAAAAGCCAGATCGCGTGATAAAACAAAAACCCGGAGTTTTCAGTTTTTCAAGAACTCTGATACCTACATCACCAGAGAAAACACTGTCATATATAACAATTTTAATATTGGCACAATAAGACTCGTATTAACCCGAAAACATGCCCGGAACAGAATCTTCAGGGACAGTGCTGTCAATCTCGCCCTTGTCATTCTGTTGGTCGGTGCAGTGGCTATTACCGTCGTCATCACCAGCAGGAAATACATTTTCCTGCCGTTGCTGGAACTGGAAAATTCAGCACGCAAAATTGGTTCCGGAAAGTTTGACACGCCCATAAACGTGAGTAGCAATGATGAAATCGGACAGTTAGCACATTCGTTCAGAAAGATGATCGAAGATATTAAAACTATCACGGCGTCACGAGATGAGTTGGATCGGGAAGTGCAAAGGAGGTTGAAGGCGGAATCAAAGCTGGTTGAAGAAAGGGACAGGGCGCAAACCTACCTGGATATCTCGGGCGTTATGATGCTTGCTATTGATAGCGATAAGAAGGTCAGACTTATCAATACAAAAGGGTGCAGTTTGCTGGGGTATGATGAGTCGGAGGTGGTCGGGAAAAACTGGTTTGACCACTTTGTTCCGGCCAAGAACAGGGATAGAATTGAAGAGGTTTTTTTCCGGGTAATAAACGGAGAGGTTACTCACACCGAATATGCAGAAAACCAGGTCCTGTGCAAAGATGGCGGAAAAAAATTGATTGCATGGCATCACACCGTACTCAAGGATAAAAAAGGTCGGGTAACAGGAACGCTCAGTTCGGGAGAAGATATTACCGAGAGAAAACGGGCTGAGACTGATTTGATTTCCTCGCTGGAGGAAAAAAATGTTCTGCTCAGGGAAATCCATCACAGGGTGAAAAACAACCTGCAGATGATTCAGAGCCTGCTGAGCCTTCAGTCTGTACATATCAACAGGGATGATCCCGAGCAGGTGTTCCAGGACTCCATAAACCGAATCAATTCCATCGCCTTGGTGCATGAAACCCTTTATCGATCGGAAAACCTCAACAAGCTGGATATCAAGGCCTATTTTGAAGAACTGATCGGTTACATTTCACACATATACGCAAACATAGCGGCAACTGTAACTGTGGATTTTGATATCAAACCATTGAACATCGATTTGGATACCTGTATTTCTTGCGGATTGATTGTCAATGAGTTGGTGGTTAACGCCCTGAAACACGCATTTCAAGGAAAAAATAATGGCATTCTCACCATATCTCTGCATCGAAAAGGCAACCGGGAGGCCATACTAACTGTTGAAGACGATGGATCGGGTCTTCCCGAGAACATAGAGATAGAAAATGCTGAAACACTGGGATTTAAACTGGTAAAAATGCTGGCAGAGGATCAGCTTAACGGTCAGTTGACCGTTTCCCAGGAAAAAGGGTTAAGGGTCTGTGTTTCTTTCCCAGTACAAAATCAAGACAACTAATTTATGACGAAATCAAGACTATTAATTGTAGAAGATAATCGCATTGTTGCGGAAGATCTCAAACACAAACTGGAGCTGCTGGGTTACTCCGTCGTCGGAGTCGCTACGACCGGCAAGAAGGCATTGAATCTGGTTCAGAAACAGTCTCCGGATATAATTCTGATGGATATTCAGCTTGGAAAAGGTATGAATGGTATTGACACCGCAGCCGAAATCAACAGGCTGTACCAGACGCCTATTATCTATCTGACTGCTTATGCGGATGACAAGACCATCGCGAGGGTAAAGCTGACAGAGCCCCATGGATACCTGATCAAACCATTCGACACCAAGGAACTGCAATCGACCATTGAAATTGCTATCTATAAGCACAAAATCGAACTCAAGCTGAAAGAGAGTGAGCAATGGCTGGCTAAAACCCTTGCCAGTATTGGGGATGGTGTGGTCGCAACCGACGCCGAAGGGGGAGTAAAATTCATGAATCCGATTGCAGAAAATCTGACAGGCTGGAAACAATCCGAGGCATTTGGAAGACCGTTGGAAGAGGTTTTCATCATCATCAACGAGGAAACCCGGGAACCGGTTGACAATCCGGTAAGAAAAGTGTTGCAGACGGGCCAGATCATCGGCTTGGCTAATCATACGCTCCTGATTAACAAAAATGGGGAAGAAATCCCCATCAAAGACAGCGGTGCCCCGATTTGTCTTGAAGGTCAAAAACCATCAGGAGTTGTCCTTGTTTTTCAGGATGATTCTAACGCCAGGGAGACCGAAAAGAAAATCAAAGCTTCCCTGGCTGAAAAAGAGGTTTTACTGAAAGAAGTTCATCACCGGGTGAAGAATAATCTTCAGGTAATTTTGAGTCTTCTGCAGCTTCAAAGTGATCGTTTGCAGGATGCTGGAATTATAGGCATTATCAAAGAAATCCAGCACAGGGTTAATGCGATGGCAATGATCCATGACCAGTTGTATCAATCGGACAATCTGGCCCGAATCGAATTCAAATCTTATATTGAAAAACTGATTCAGATCCAGTTTCGCACCTATGGTATAGACAGCAAGCGGATAACGTTTGATCTGCAAACAGAGGATGTTCACCTGGACGTGGATACTGCTACACCATTGGGGTTGATCATCAGTGAATTGGTGTCAAACGCTCTGAAATATGCATTTCCCGATAACAGGAACGGAGAGCTTTCGATTTGTCTTAAGGAAACCAAAGAGCATTGTGAATTAATCGTCATGGACAACGGAATTGGCTTTCCGGGTGAGATCGATCTTCAATCCACCGATTCTTTCGGGCTGCATCTTGTGAGGATCCTTGTCAATCTACAATTAAACGGTGAACTATCCGTATCAGGGGAGGAGGGAAGCCGGTTTTTGATTAAATTTAAACTTCCCTGACAGAAAACTATTCTTGCGATTTCCGTATCTGCCTGTTGACTTAGTTCGGGAACTTCGCTTTGATCGTGACAATATCTGCAAATTTAGAAATAAAGAGATCCGCCGGATCGGGATTAAAATACCCGCCTCTCTGTTTTTTCGCAAATTCCAAGGCCTCTACGATGGTTACCGGATCCCGGCAGGCATGGTTGAACTCAGCGCAAAACCGAACAGACCGGTCAAACTACCGATGCTTCTGTTGTAAAACGCCGACTGCGAGTCTTCCGCTATTGAGCCAATGTCAACCACTTGCAGTACAGTTCGCCAGATTATCTATCCCGGATTCCACAGCTCCTTATCAAAAGGATCGGGAAAAACTGTATTCAGGGCAATGCGAACGAACCCCACAGCCAGAAACACGATGCCAGATAACAGTAGCAACGTCAGAAAGATAGAGAATCCCCCCCTTTAGAGAAAAAGCTATCCAGCCTGTGACGCAATCGATCCTGAAACAGGGCTTTTTTCATTTCAGGTTTTGTGTGATTTTGGGTTAATGATTATCATACGTTCATTCGGGTTGTTTAAAAGCCTTGATTGTTTCCCTGAAGGCGTCGGCGAGCATAATTTCCTTGGCTTTGAGTTGCGGACTGGCATGACTTGTCTGAACACTGTTGGGATTCACCCAGGCATTCAATGAAATCTTATCCGGATTGATGGATCTGCTAAGGAAAAACCGATTCAACACCAGGTTTATTTCACTGGATTTAAACATTTTTTCATAGGAAGCGATATAGGTGTTGGTGTTTTTTTCAAAGTTTGCCAAGATAAACTGATCCGCATAATAGGTATTAAAATTGTCGCGATAAAGGATGGATAGCTGACCAAACTTCATCAAGTTCAGAAAAATCATGACTTCGTTTATCGCCCTCTCTTTGCTGATACAGTCAAGATAGCTGACTTTGCGTTCAGGAAAAGCTTCCAGTATGCTTTCCATAATACGATCAATTTGATCTGGTCTCAGAAAGGCCAGTTCATTGTCTTTTGTCGATCCCACATTAATGTTCTGCCTGTCATATTCGATTGCGGTTTTCGTCTCGTCCAGCCGACCCCTGTTAAAGATGCCATAGTATCCGTTGATGACACAGTAGACCAATCCGCTGAGGAAATGTGGGTGTTCCACCAATATAATTTCGTCCGGCAGAAGGTCGATAACGGAGGATTGAAACCTGCGGTTCATTGATTGGCTTTTTTGCAAAGATTTAAAAAACCATCCGCTTTCAGCCTTGTAACCAATCTGCAATCTTCCTCGTGGAACCTGGAGGTGGTTCAATATCGATTTTTGAATCACATTGGGTGGAGCCTGGAAGCTTTTCTTGTAGTAGTGATACCAGATCTGTTCTTCATCGCTGGATTTGTTTTTTTCACCGGCGTTTGGTTTGGAGACTTTCTCATGTATGCGATCCACACTACTTTGAAAGATTTCACGCAGGTCCTTTTCGAACTCATTTACGGTTTTAACATCACCGACAAAAGTGGCATGCAGTCGATGTCTCTGGGGCGAGTCGTTCGGAAAAACCTCCGCCAGGTAATCCGTTAAGACTTGTTCCCGATGACGTAAAGAAGCCCCGGTATTACCTGGTTTTGTAAAAACATCGGAAATTCGGATATGAAGGGCGAATGCAAGGTCTATGGTATCGGAAATCTTGGGAATGGCGCTGTCCGGCACATCCGGAACCAATCCGGGACGACCATAAGCAATTTTCAACGATTTGTATCTTAACCACCAGGGATCCTGTTTCAATTTCGGATGTTTTTCCTCAAAGTCTTTCATCCTGTCCGGAGGAAAGATCATCTCCTGGCCCGCATCGTTATATTCAACAGGAATTTTCGTCTCGTCGGTTGAAAACAGATAGGGTCCTATGGGGAAGGGAAATTCGGATCTGTGATGCTTTTTCTCCTGTTCGGGTCTGGAAGGCAGGATCAACCCGTCGATGCAGTCCGGATTTTTGACCATCTGGATATTGGTTTTGTTTAAATCCGCTTCCAGGAGCATTTCAAATCGCAACAGGTTCAGGGTGGCTTTGGGAAGATTGCCGGAAGAACCCTTGAAAGCTTCCCAATATGCCGCGGCTGAATGATCTGCCACATACCCAGGTGTTAAGTCGGGAGTGGGACCCTGGTCGTTAATCAAACCGGCAACACTGTCATAGCCTTTTAACAGCCCGAACCTGATCTGTTCATTCAGACGCGCGAACTGATCAGGAGCGTTGTTGATGTCCTGAGAAAACAAAAAATGGCTGGGTACAACCGGAGTGAAAAAGATCCCCGGAAACAGGGTTTCATAATTCAATATAAGCTCGTAAGCACCACCCGATGACTCTTTTGATTCAACCGTTGATCCGAAACTCCCTTTTTGCAGGTTCTCCCTGGAAAAGGAAAACAGGTAGATTTCCGCGTCCGGAAACTTATCAGTGACATAGTTTTGAATGGATTTTATTCGCGATACCAGCAGTTCTTCGCGGTTTTTCAGTTCCTCACCATCACTGGTGTCACTCATCAATCTCACTATCTCGAAAACAAGTTGCCTTTTCAGCTTCTGACTGTTTTTTCTCCTTATTTCAGTACAAATATTCCTTTCTTTGGTTATCAACTGCTGGTACAGAAAGGGAAAGGCTGCTTTCAGCTTATGTCGTGCCATACGGTCAGCTTTTCTCTTCAGAGACTCCGGTGGCATCACTTCTTTTGCAATTGTCTCTTGCTTAAGCACTTTTTGTTGATAGCCTTTCAGTACACGCTTAAGTTTTTCCAGTATCAGACCATCATTCCAGTCCGCAGGGTTTGTGTCCGAGGGTTCCAGGTTGTACTGGACCTGAAGATCCAGATCAGAATCGATGTTTTTATGCCCCACGGTGCCGATGGAACCAATACTATATAAGCCCTCAATCGCTGGATTTGAATTATCCTGTGGGGTGGGAATCGGTTCCCCGAAGGTTTCCAGAACATAATCCTCAAACTCCTCCTTGAAGACGGAAGAGATCCTGTCAATTGCCTTTACTCCGAAGGGTGCGTCTCTTAAATAAAGACAGGCGGTCTTCTCCTGTTCATTATGGTTTCTGGGGTTGGATGGCTGATAGGTTTTGTATTTCCAGTTTTCCAATTTAGGATCGTTGATATGAAGCAGATAGATGATTTCGTAGAGAGCTCTTTTCATAGAGAGGTCGAAGGAATCGAATGCCAGCTCCATCCGGGATTCATTCCACTGGTTGAAATATGCCAATCCTTTTTCCAGGCCCTGCGCAAGTTGAGTCTCTTCTTCAACGGAAAGCTGCAATCCTTCGCGGAACAAGTCACTCACCTCTCCTGAGGATGGTTTTGTGGATCGGCTTTGCGTTGCCGTGATTCCTGAAGGCACTGAAGATTTCCTTGCTTTTATCTCTCGCTTTGTCATGTTTTTCTGATCATATGATTGATGACATGAGTTCTCAAACCGCTGAAGTGGCTACCCTGGCTTTTGATTGTTGCTCCTTTCTTTGCCATTGCGTTGCGAAATATACTTTTTCAAGAAGCTGATGACGGGTGAACGGCTTGATTAGATACCCCCTGACGCCGCTGCTAAGTGCTTCGACAATGGAAGCTTTTACGTTCACAGTAGTCAGCATCAAAAAGGTGGTTTTTTGGGCGATCCGCTCAACCCGCATCATTTTCTTGACTAGGTCTATGCCTGCCATATTGGGCATAATCCAGTCGCACAAGACGACATCGACAGCATATTTTTGCAATATCCTCCAGGCTTCCGTACCGTCTGCAGCCTGGGCTATTCTCTCAATTCCGGCTTCCCGGAGCACTTTGATCGTCATCTGCCGAATCCGCTCGGAATCATCGACGACCAGGAACGATAAATTTCTGATAACTGACAGATCGGCTTCACCTTCGGAATCTGAAGGCCCGGATCTGCTCCCTTTTGGTTGATCAAACAATTCGTGCAGGGATTCCGAGACAGTTGAACTTCCAGCCAGACATTCCGTGTAGAAATATGTCAAGGCGTCCCACACCCTGGTTTTAAAAAAAAGAGACTGCTCATCGTCTTCAGGACTCTCCTTGCATTGTCTTGCCAGAGATTCGAAGACTGCGGTTTCAGCTACCAGGGGCTGAATCAGGGTTCTTATTTCGGATTTTCCCAGCGACCCCAACCAGGTAATTCGCTGCGATGGTGTAAAGGTAGAAACGGTTTTGATCAGAGCGGATCTAATCCCGCCGGGAGGAGGCAAAAAGAGGAAACGATGTTTTTGATATCGAATCCAGGCATTCTCTTTTTCCAGTTTTTTGTTAGAAAAATCAATGGCATCGGGTATGATTGGCAGACACGAAAGAAACGGTTTCGGAACAGATCCCTTCTCTGTCAACCTGTTCGTGGCTGCATTAAACAACGATATGTAGATGGATCGCAGACAATTGATCGAATTCAGGCTTAATGGGTCATGGTGACCGGGACTGGCTTGCTGGCAGATTCTGCGAATGACTTCCCCCATGTTCGACCAGGCTGAAAGGAGTTTATCGTTCAGCAATGCTGTCTCCATGACCCCTGACTCGTTTTCGAATGCTTTCAAAAATTCGGAAATGAGGTTTAGAATTCGTATTTGTATGTAGGTGAAATAGGATCTGCGTAAAGCTTGAGATATTCCTGTCTTGTACTGGATCAGCCTGTCAAGGAACTCGAAACAGGCCGGTATATTGCAGCCCAGCAGCAGGGTATCGATTTCATTGGATAAATCCAGATGGTCAGTCGCATTGTCGCTTTGAGAAGAGGCAAGCTGCGGTCGAACAAGCTCATCCAGGATCTTCGGGCAGACGGATTCCAGGATAGAGATAATACAGCGGAAAACAAAGCCGCGATCACCTGACCGGGTGTTTTTTATTTTACACCATTCCTCTTTTTCATTCTCGGATAGCTGAGTAAAACCGGGTTCAGAGCTCAACAGGGTTTCGTCCGACATTAACATCTTGTAAAAATGTTCATGATTGGGAGTGAGACGAAAATAGCTCTCATTGGCCTGTTCCACAACAACCAGCATTCTATCGTACTGCTCGGTAGTGATGCCATATTGCTTCAACAGTTGCTGATCCCTGGAATTTTCAATATCTATGAGATTCATGAATTTGCTCCAGCAACACTGTTTTTTGCTTCCGGTCGCTACAACTTCTCTGAAGACAATTTAGACGATCTGTTAAAACGTCAACAATACCGATGAAACCCTTCAAGATGATCTTTGTGATACTCGCTCCTGTTCTCAACGGCCCTCTTCATTTCCCCGAAAACTTTATTCAGCAATTGTTTATCTTTCTGATTCAATTGATCAAGTTTGTTCAATTTCAGGTCACGCAGGAATTCCAGGTACGGTGAAGCCACCCTGAATTCGCCTTTATAGAGTCCGAACAGGATCAAAAGACGTGCACACTTAAATGAGATGCTGTTAACCACGGTTGTATCAAAAAGAGATTTGGCCCTGATGCAGGCATCATTCAGGGTTTGTAAACCTTCTTTCATTCTGTTGTTCGAGACCAGGATTTCGGAGAGTACCATAAGCAGATGGATTACTTCCCAACGCATTGCATCGTTCTTTTTCAGTTCTCCGAGTTTCTTTGCAATCTCAATGGCCATTTTGAAGGAATTGACCACTGTTAGCAGAGAACGATTCAGGCTGGTGATCTCTTCCGGTTTGGTAAAAAAACGCCTTCTTTTTTCTATTTCTTTGAGCCACACCCTTCTGAAGTGAGCTTCATCCAGTATCTCAGGTGGTTTATCGGCGGGACTCTTTCGGAAAAGCGATTTTTCCTTGCTGGCAAAAAAGCAGTTGGGACAGATGATCATATTGACTAGGTTGTAATCGATGAAATCAAAACCGGGAGCAGCCGTTTGATAAGTAGTGATGCCAAAAATATTCTGTCTGGATTCCTGGCTTAGGGGTCTTAAAAAGAAAGCTGGGAATTTGTCCGGGGATTCGCAAACAAAGCAATGGTAGTAGCGATTCTGAATCGATGAGTTATCGGGATTATCAACAAGAATCCTCGGGCCGATTTTTGTTTTCCGGCTATTCAGTGAGCAATCGCCAATCAACGATGATCTGCTCTTCTTCCAGCGGATACTTCGATTACACCATTCCAACATTATATCAAACTGATTCGGGGGGATCTGACATAAGCGGGCAAGTCGTTGCAGATGTGAATGCTCGGTCACACTGATCGCTTCGTCGACAGCAAGGATTTGAATGATTTCCACCATTACCGCAATCAGCACATTCATGGGCATGTCGGGAGGACCGGTAATCGGGAGTTTTATTTTATTCCTTATGTGCCCGGAGAGTCTTTGCCGGTCTGTCTTGTTTTCGACGATATTCAAAGCGACCTTAAGGAATGCCTGCTCATATTTATCTACCTCCCCGTCCAGCATCACTGCAGCGACCAACATACTGGCATACCAGGTCTTTTGCTCAGAGTTCAGTTTATCAACGGGAACGACGATACTGACATTTTGGGAATTATTGGGAAGCAGTCTTCTTTTCTGTTCATTCAGTTGAAGTCCGCTTTCCGCCCATTTCATCAGCTCATTCTTGTATTTGGGGCTAAAATCAAAAACTTTGGCCACCCGGTCTAAAAACTGTTGCTCCTCCCTGGTAAACTCCTGGTCAGAGATGATAATCGATATCAACTCGAGATAAACAGCGGCCAGCAGTTCTTTGGATGTGTTTTCAGGAACATAAACCGCCGGTTTTTCCCGGTTGCTGATCATGGAGAGGAGTGCTTTTTTTTCCTCCGGATCTTTAATCATATCTGCAATATGTTTTAAAAAACCAATTTCGCTTGCACTTACTTCTTCATCAGCCAGGATGGCGGCAATCATCATCTTGGCATACCAGGTGGTTTGTTCCGAGTTTAACTTTGATGCGGGGATTCCCATGATTATCCTGTTGGTTAGTTGAGTTGGTCGTTTTCAATTCAAATGATACTCAAGAACATCCTTATCCATTATTCAGTTGCACTGTGCCCAAACCTTAATCGGTTGCAGGGATCAGGCTGAGCTGTTCTCTTCAACGGAGTCGGGGGTTTTGTGAATACTCAGTTTTCGGGACAGTTTGGTGGCAGTTTCGGTAAAGACATTGTTTTTCGACATGTCCCGCTTGATCACCTCTTCCATGGCATCAACTGCTGTTGTGATTAATTCCTGATAGTAAGAATCCCCTCGTGAGCCATGGCTTAGTTCGGCCAGGTAGGCGATATTGAAGAAGGGATCGGTTTCATAGGGCTGGTAAAGCGATTGCCCCTCTAATTTGATCATGGCGGCGGTGTTTTCCTTGAATATGGTCTGACTGATCCTGGACATCAGTTCCTTGTCCCCCTCTGCAGCAGCCATTCTGAGCTTGACAAAATTGCGAATGGAAGAAATAGAGATCTTTCTAAGTACAAAAGATTTGTGCAGATCAGGAAGCTGTCCCAGTATTTTGTCTACCACACCGAACAATATGGGAACCCGGGCGAAAGTGGACGCCATGGCATGCACAAAGGCGATGGTTTCGCTGGCGGTACCCATCCTGCATTTTTCGGAAGCTTTCCCATTGACGATTTGATGTGCTGCCTCACGGATTAACGGGGCATCAATGTTGGTATTGTACATAGAGGATTTGATGCGCTTCTTCAACTGGTTGATGACTTTCTGGACTCCTGTTTTTTCGGCGAACAACTGCTCTGAAATCTGTATGGCATTGAGAAAATCTTTTTTATAACCATCAAGTTGCGGATCCTGAACCATTTCCTCGTAAACGGCGATTTGGAATCTTCTGAACCTGTCGAGATAGGCAAAGTAGTTTTTGAAAAACATCTCCATGCTGTACAGACAAACCTGGTCACTGTAGATGGCTATTGCAGCGTCCTGAACAGCAGATTTGAAGCTGTGAAACGCCCCTTCCTTGCTTCCCGAATTGATGGCATTGCCATAGGCGCAGATGGATGAGAACAGAACCAATAGGCCGTCATTCGGATACTTCTTCCTTAACCTGTTAACCTTCGAGAGGGTGTTACCCGGTGTCTGAACGACCTCCTTCCTCAGTTCCCGGGTGAGGTCTTCGCTTAAGGTCGGTCTTTTGAAGATACCCAGAATCTTCTTTTTCTTTTGCTCATCCTGACCGACTGGCTCTATTTCCCAATATGAATCTTTTTCGGGAGCGGCAATCTTCATAGCGGTTTTGATCCGTTTTATCAATTGGGGATCGACAATACCGGGTCGTTCATATGTTTTCGTACCGGCGCTGGTTTCTTGTTCGGTCATTTTGGTACCTCCCGTCGTCTGCCTCAATAATTTGCCCGAATTTTCCGGGCTAGAAAAGATGTGACGCGTCGTAAACGGAATCATCCTCTCCTTTAGCCGGTTCCTGATCTTCTTTCTTTTCAGGTTGAGGATGCGGGTTGGCGAACTCTTCTGTTAATCCGGAAACTCTTTCCTCTTCGTTTTCCCCGGGGGTTTCAGTATTTACTTTGAGTCCTTCCGAATGATCTTCAGTACTGGCTACAAAGTCCTTGTTTTCGTCGTCGAATGAGAAAAGGGAGCCCAGCGAATAGATGGTTTCCGGTTCCTCTTCGGGAGGAAATATCTGAATCTGATCATTTGATTCGGGGGGCTTGATCACGGCATCGGATTGATCGGTATCCGACAAAGACAGAAAATCCGGGTTGATATCTTCTTCTGAAGCTGTTTTGTCAACATCGACCTGGATGGCCCCTGAAACTTGATATTCATCTGAGTCTGCATCTTCTTCAAATTCCGGAACCGTCTCATCATCAATCCCCATCAGTTCACAGAGCGCAGGTGTAAGTTTTTCCGGTTTGGTGAGAGATGTGACACTATAAGGAGGGATCTCAAAATTGAATAATCCATTCTCATCAACCGTTAATCCCAGCATTAATTCCAGGGTTAACCGATTCGGATTCTTCTCGACGGATTTGTGTGGATCCAGAATCAATACGGGTGTCTTTGAATAATCGGCCAATTTTCTGGTTTCCAGACACTCGGTGATTTCCGAGTGGGAAAAGGACTCGTGATTGAAGATAACCAGGTCATAAATATTACCGTCAAAATCTCTTTTCTGTGGCAATACGGGGGATACGGTCAATCGTTCCGTATAGTCATCCTCAGTTATTCGAAAGAACCGGCATAGCAGAGAGGTGTCAATTGACATTAGCTTGGATGCCACGTAAATGGAGCTGTAGGAGACGGCTTCATTTTGCCAGTCGATTGCTCCCATTTCCATCTGACTGCCAAGTCTTGGCCTCGGATGCTTATGAATCAGTTTGTTTGAATACGCTATACTACTGCCGAGAATCGACATCTCAATTTTATCCAGGGTGTGTATGCCTAGAACCTGTTGATAGCTTTTTTCAGGATCTAGTGGGTTCTGGCGGGAGTAGATATTCATATCCCTTAAAATACTCTTAACCCGGGCATTCAGCCTGTTGATGACTTGTTCCTGGGCAGTTTTCCGTTTTGCCAGATTTGAAAGGCATTCCAACTCTTTGGTTTGTGAAACTTTCTGTCCCGATAGTTGTTTTGATATTTTTCGATCCTTAAGCAGGTCGGCAAAATTTCGAATATAAAACAAGGTTTTTGGTTTATAGCTAATCTCTTTTTGTAGTTCCTCCAGTTCGGCGTTATTATTCTTGATCGTTGCCAACAAACGTTTTCGTTTTTTGTTGAGTGCGACATAGGCCGATTCACCAACCCCTCCTTCGGTTTCAGAGATGTGCATTTCCTGCTCTGTTTTTTGCAGTATTGCTTCCAACTCACTTTTTTTCTCGGTAATCTTTTTAACTTTAATCGCCTTTAACTCAGGATCCTCTTCCATTTTTCGGATCTCTTTTTTGGAAAGCTCGGGGGTTTTTTTAAGTCTTAACTGAACGGGCAGGCCCTCTTCACCAAATCTCCATGGATTATAGAAAACGATCTCATATTCGTTAAAAACGGAACACTTGGTGAAAAAGTCCTGGTAGGTTGCCTCCTTGTCCGGATACCGTTCCTTGAACTGCTGTTTGAACTCAGAATAGGTACGATTGAACTGGTTCAGGCTCATGATGGTGACAAATCGTTTTCTGAAGCCCCTCTCTTCCAGTTGGTCGAGCGCGCGGTCTCCCAGGTTATCGACAATGAGAATCCGGATATATCGCTTCATCACATCCCCAAGTCGTTTCAAATCGAGCACAAAATCGATGGCTTCCCGGAGCAGATGTTCGAGAATCTGGAAGTACACCTCATCGTGTTTGCAGATCTCTTCATCAAGAAGGGCCAGATTCTTTTTCAGTTTATCAATCTCCTTGATTTTCAGTCGTATTCGTTGTTGCATTTCTGCCAGTTTCCAGAGATGAGTGTTATCCTCCCTGTTTTCGACGGCCTCTTTAAGGGACAGATACCGCTGCTCCAGATCAGTCAGCAGGTTTGATTCCCTGGGAAACGGTTCCATCCGGACTTTTTCCGGGCTTCCCTCAACATCGAACAATTCGTCGATGACAATCTCCGGGTCATCTTCCGGGCCGGGAGCATCTTTGAAAATGGTATCGGGTTGGGAACATCGATAGCTGAAAGTTTGATGCCAGTTCCCCTTTGAGTGGTTCTCTGACTCTTCTTTGCCAATCTCCAGCTTGATTCGCATCGATTTCATTCTTTCGGCAAGTGCGGCATGGTAGAGTTCATAAAGATCACCCGGCAAATGAAGCAGATAACGTCGATCCGTCTGCAGTTTAAATAACCCCTTCCGAATCCGTTCCTGCTCTTTTTTCTCGATCTGTTCCTGTTCGATTTCCTGACTCATGGATGGCTCCTTGATTAATCTGCTCTGGTCATCAGAAAGCTGCGGGTTGCGTCGGATCGGTTTGAACGGGTACTTTCCCTGCCAGTCTTTCTTTGCTAAGCCATTTGGATGCAAAACCAACTTTCTCCAGCAATTGCTTTCTGGAAAATGGTTTGATCAAATAGCCCCGCACCCCAACACTCAGGGCTTCAACGATGGATGCCTTGTCATTGACGGTGGTCAGCATCAGAAAGGCGACATTGTTGGCCAGGTTTTCCACCTGCATCATTCTTTGGACCAGTTCGATTCCGGTTAAGTTGGGCATTATCCAATCGCAGAGGATGATATCAAGCGGCTGTCGATTGATGATTTCCCAGGCCTGCTCCCCGTCTGCTGCTTCATGTATTTGATTCACTCCTTCTTTTTCCAGAACAGTGATGGTCATCTTGCGGATTTTTTCGGAGTCATCCACAACGAGAAACCTGAGGTCTCGAATATATGAAAAATCGGTTTCCTCACCTTCATGTCCAATTTCGATTTTCGGATTAACCGGGGCTTCGTTTTGTTGCTTTGCACTTCCAAACAAGTGATGCGTTTCATTTGAAACAATGTCCTTTCCTGAAAAATACTTGCTGTATATAGTTTGGAGTACCGACCAGACCCTGGAACCGAAAAAACTGTCCTCCTCACCCGGATCCTTCAGTCGGAATGCTGCAGTGGCCAGATTTTCGAATCTTCCTCTTTGTGAAACCATGGGCAAAACCAGAGCTTGAATTTCCTGTTTACCGAGACAGCCCATCCACATAACTCTTTGAGCCGCGGTAAGTGTCCCCAGGCAGGAGGTGAGCTTTTCTTTCTGATCTTTGGGAAGACGCATGAACAGGAAATGGTGATCCTGATATCTTTTCCAGGCATTGTCGTCCTGCAACCCCTCTTTTGAGAAGTCCAGGCGATCCGGTATTGCGGGCAGTAATCGACGAAAAGAGATGGGGACCTGATCTCTTTCGATCAACCAGATCATGGCAATGTTGAATAAGGAGATGTAAATGGATCTCAGACTGTTGATAGCTTCAGTGCTGATTGGATCATCGTGATTGGGATCGGCACGACTGCATAACTTGAGAATTATATCTTCTATAAAAGACCAGCTTGTTTGATGATTGTTGCCGAATAGGGCCAGATCAAGCTTATCCAGCTCGTTTTCCACGGATTTAAGGTACTGGGTAATTGTGTCTAATATTTTGTTTTCAATGAAGCTAATGTAGTTTCTGCGGAGGGGATTAAAGACACCTTTTTTGTAGTTCCCCATTTTTTCCAGGAATCTGAAACATCCCGGTATATTGGAAGTAACCAGCAGGGCATTGATATCGTCTGATAACTCGGGGGCTTCAATCCGGTTTTCCGATACTTGAATTGAGTAGAGAGGGTAGATGATTTCCCGGTAAAGTCTAGGCATGATCTTTTCCAGTTCCATGACCAGGTAGCGGTTGACATATCCCCTATCTCCTGTTTTGAGGTCTTTGATTGTTTCCCATTCTTTTTTTTCTTTGAGCGGCATGTTCTTGTAGGGAAGGTAGCCGTTCAGCATCATTTCACCCGAACTCAGCATTGTGTAAATATGTTCATTTTTCTTTGTGGAATGGTAAAATCGATCATTGAACTGCTTAAACTGAATGATTGTTTTCTTCAGATTTGAAGGATCAATCTTCTGCGATGAAAGCAGGTCGAGATGTCGATCATTACTAAAATCCAGATAAGTCATTAGATTTTCCCTTGCTTGGTTTACATTGATTTACGTTAAAACAGGTTATCTCAAAGCCCTTAATCATCGTTTATCGGAATGTGCAGGGTAATTCGGCTGCACTTGCCTTCCGTGGCTTCTATGCGGACTGTTCCCCCCAGTCTTTCTATCTCTTCCTTAACCATACTCATTCCAACGCCTCGACCCGAAGCCAGCGATATCGATTCCGAAGTGCTGAATCCGGTTTCCCAGATCCAATTGGCGATATGTTCGTGGTTTTTTTCTTCCAGCAGTTTCTGGCAGGTTTCCGCATCCACCAGTTTCATCAGTAGCGCCCGTTCAGCTATTTTTTTAAAATTCAACCCCTTGCCATCATCTTTGACACAGACGACAAGATTGGTCCCATTTCGGGCAATAATCAGTTCAATCAGGGCCTTTTCAGGTTTGCCCAGGAATTTTCTCTCCTCCTTGGTTTCAACCCCATGGCAGACGGCGTTTTTTACCAGTTGGATCAAGCAGGAATTCAACACATGGCCCTTTTCAATCGAAATCATTGCTGTGGATTTTTCGTGGATGATGAACTCTACTTTTTTATTCAGCAGGTTGGATGTATCAGCGACGATCCGCTGCAATCTGGGAAAAACATCACCAGGTTTGGTCTGACCATATGATTCGATTTCTTTCTTCAGAACCATCAATGCAGACAGATCATCCTGGTTGTGAGGTGATTTTTGAAAACTCTCCACAATTCGGGCAAAGTGCTGGTGCAAGGCTTTGTAATTCTTCTGAGATATTTGAATCTCGGGTTTTCTGTTCCGGATTACCCCCAAGTCCAAATCCCGCTCAGTCTTGCAGAGACTCCTGGAAACCAGAATAAGCGATAAAAGGGATTTGAATAAATCTATCAATTGTTCGGATGTTTCGGGATTTTGATTGCCTTTGAGGGTATCACCAAGAACATCCTCGAACTCATGAGATGCGGTGGCGATGGTGCTTAGACCGAAAGATTGTCCCAGGCCTTTCACCGAATGAATGATTGCAGCGATGCGGTTTTGGTTTTTTAAGAGATTGTCCGGCGTCGACATCAAGGATTGGACAATATCCAGTGACGTCTGCATTTCATTCAATGCTTCAGGCAGATTCCTGGAATGCTCTTTTTCAGCCGCAGTGATTTCCTCCATGAGCTGCATGGTAGAATAAACGGGTGGTCCGCAATCAGGGCCCGCTTCCAGGAATTTCAGACTGCAAAGTATCTCCCTGTAACCTTTGGGTGTATTTCTACCTAATGAAAAGGTGAGTTCGGCAACATCGCCGGTTGCTGTTTCAATCGCAAACCTGGGGGCCAAATCGGCGAGTTGATTTCCATCCATGGATTCCAAAACAAAAGGGTCTTGAAGCATTTTCAGCCATCGGTCCAGATGCTGGCGCTCTTCAGAGCTTCGATAACTTAATATGCTGGACAGGATGTTACTCCCCTTCAGATTTTTCCAGGAAGGGAAGTGTAATTGACCGATTTTTGACTTGCTGATGGTTTCCTGTATCACCAAACCGCTTTCCGAATCGAAAAGAATGAGCAATTGCTCCATCCTGGTGAGCAGGTCTTTGAATGAGGAAAGCTGTGTTTTATAATAACGGCTACGGGTGACATCATCCATTCCGATATCAAAACCGACCAGTTTTCCCGATTCATCCCTGCAATCATGGTAAAACAGTTCAAAGATCCGATTTGTTCCGTCAGGATGAGGATAAGTTACCTCACTTGGTAATGTTCTGATTTTTGAGGTGATATCGCTTCCGTTTTCCACCATGGATTGAATCGTCTCTTCCCACCGGTTTTTCAATTTGGAATCATCCACGAATAACAATTCGCCAAAGCTTTTGCCCGTCAATCGGCTGACACCGAAATACTCGATGCAGCGGCTGGAAAACTCGTCGGTGATGAGCCCCTGAACATCGATTTTTATAATTCCATGGGGAATGTGCTTCAGTATTTCTGAGAATCGATGGCTGATTTGCTGCAACCGACTGGAGATCAAGGAAAACATTTGCGATCGCAAACTGGGTATCGAATTGATTATACTTATAAAAAGTTCGCGTTCAATCTCCCAGGCCTGACAGCGGGTGACGGCCTTGACGGTTGCTGAGGCAAAACGTTCTCCCGACAGGCAGGACATTTCACCAATGGTGTCCAACTCACCCCTTTGGGCCACCCGATCGTCATTAACCAGTACATCCACCAGACCGTTCTTGATAAAAAAGACGGCTGTGACCGGGAAACCTTGGATAATCAGTTCCGCCCCCGGCTCAAATTGTTTCAGCTTGACAGCTTTGGTGATGATCTGGAGCTGGGGAAGGGTCAGTTCTTTGAATATCGAAAGGTTTTTCAAATGGCGAATAAACTCCTCGTCAATATCCGAAGAGAGCCGGCTATCAATTTTTAATGCTTCCATCGCTCAATTGGCTTAATGGGTTTGATTCAGCGCTGATTCTCTGGAATCAAAGACTTCCAGCAACTGGTCAATACCGGTCAGTTTTACGGTTTTTAAAACAAAAGGAGAGACTGCAACCAGGCACAGTTTGGCTTTCAGAGCTTCCAGCTCCTTAAATACCCACATCACCGCTCCTATTTCGGAACTGGTCAGCCATTCTTTTGCGGTCAGGTCGAGAACAACCTGCTGCATTCCACTTTTCTTGAACTCTTCAAGTGGAGATTTCAGATTGGCCGGATCCTCTAATTCATCAGTGGGAACCCAAACAACGGTGTTGTTTTTATCCATAATTATTTTTTCCATTGCCATACCTCTTTTTTGATTGGGTTTAGTGTAAGGCAGCCGGAGCTGCCGAGTCCGGATAATAAAATCAGAACACTTAGAAAACATGAAAGACCGGAATCAGAATATCTCCAGTCCTATCATGGTTATATCATCGTCAAATCCCTCGAAACCGGTGACGCTAAGACAATAGCGATAGATTTTGTCCAGCAGTTTTTCGATAGGAATCTGCATCTGGGTGCTAAGAAACTCTTCGAAGATCTCCGGTTCCTGCATCTTGTTCTGTTTGTCGGAAATCTCAATAATCCCGTCCGTATAAATGAGAACCTTGTCACCGGGCTGTAACTCGATCTCCCTGGTTTCAAAAGGCAGCATGGGGTCTTTGAACATGCCTACGACCATGCCTCCGGTTTTCAGGTAGATCAGCTCACCGGTATTCGGTCGCAGCAGAATGGCCGGAGGATGTCCGGCACTGCTGAACCTGAGTATTCGTTCAGACTGGTGATAGCTGCAATAAAACATACTGGCATATTTGCCCTGTGGCAGGTTTCCCGCAAGCATCGTGTTGGTTCGATTGATAATCTCATCGGGTTTGCTACCGTTCTGCTGGTGATTCTTAAACGTTGTCAGAAAAAGGAATGAGAGAAGCGCGGCCGGAATACCATGCCCTGTAACATCGCCCACCAGGATTCCCAGGCGGTCCTTCTCGTTAAAAAGGTCATAGAAGTCACCGCCAATGTGTGTAATGGGTTCATATCTTCTGGCGACCCTGATATTCTGCAGTTTGGGGATTTTGGCCGGGAGCAGGGTGAGCTGCGCAAGTCGGGCTTGCTCTAGTTCATCTGTCATCTGGCTGTGCACTTGTTCCAGTATTTGATTCTGCTCCCTGATCTTTTTTTCTGATTCAAGCCTGTCGGTAATATCCATCTGAAAGCTCAAGGTGGCTGGTCTGTTATTCCAGGCAAGAGGGATAGATATGATTTCTACCCACCTGACTTCCCCTAATCTATTTAGAATTCGGTAGGAATAATTCGGTATTGCCTCTTTTCCCCGAATTCTTTTCTGGTATCTGTCGAAGACAATTTTCCTGTCCTCCTCGTAAACAAACTCAATAAAGGGCCTTGAGAACAAATCTTCCCTGGAATATCCAAAAAGCGCTTCGGCTTGTTTGTTAGCGAAACAAAACTTTTCATCTTGGGTTACAAGCAGGGGTATAGGAGCGCTATTGAAAACCAGCTTATAGCGGGTCTCGCTTTCTTTAAGGGCATCTTCCAGGGCAAAGTGCTCCAGGGCTCTACCGATCCGATCTGCAATGACCTGCAACAGTTTTGTCTCCCGGGTCAAAAATCCAACGATGCTTCGTTTCGATTCGTCATATCGGTAGTGAACCTCGAGAGTGCCGACATGTGTTTGATTTTTATAAATGACTTCAGATATCTTCACGAGGGAATTCTGAAACCCAAAAGTAAAGTATTCCTCTCCTTTGAGGAGCAGTTTAACTCCGGCCAACTCCGGATACTGTAGGGATGATCGAATGAGTTCAATTGTCTCCTGCAGGAAGGTTTGAGGTGATTTTCCGTGCAACTCTGTCAGTTTGGACATTCCGTAGAGGCAGTTTAACTCCTTAATACTGTCTTCAAGTTGTGCGGTTTTCTGTTTTACAATGTTTTCGGCATTTACCCTTTCTGTGATATCATATCCGGTAGACAGGATTTCAAGCAGGTTGTTCTGTTCATCAAAAACGGGTCGGTTTCGCCAAGCGACCCAAATCCGTTCTCCATTGCTGCGGATATTTTCATTCTCGTTTTCCGTAAATTCGGCAGGGTTTTCCAGGATTTTCCGGGTCATTGACCGGAGATCATTTCCTTTCGCATCTCTCTTGGGCGTGATGGTATCCAAAACGCTTAATCCCAATACCTCTTCTTCACTGTATCCAAAAAACTCCTGCCCGAATTTATTGAGGAAGGTAAATCGAAACTGGTTGTCAACTTTCATGACAATGGTATTGATCGACTGGACTAGCCCGCGATATTGCTTTTCACTTTCCTGTATTTCAAGTTCCATTTTGTGCCGATCGGTAATATCGATAATGAAACTGAGCAGGGCAGGTCTATCATTCCAGGTCATACTTGTCGACCTGACCTCCAACCAGCGGGTTTCGCCATCAGGGGTAATGATGCGAAAAACAGGTTTCCCGTTGTTTTGAACGCCTGATTCAACTTTTGAGTGCCCGTTTAATGCTGTTTCCCTGTCGTCAGGATGGATGAATTCTTCTAGGGTTTTGCTTTGAATCTGGTCAGCCGAAAATCCCAGCGTGTTTTCGATTTCCCGGTTATGAAAAACGATCCCGTTATCCTGGTCGACGATGATGGGAATAGGAGAGGCTTCAAACAGGGATTCATACGCTTTTCTGCTTTTCTCCAGCATTTCCTCCCTTTTTTTTCGGTCACTGATATCGTGAGATACACACACCACACCTTCCACCTTTCCCAGGCTGTTTAATATATTGGTTACCGTTGTTTCCAAGCAGATACTGTGACCGTACCGTGTTTGATAGGTCCCTTCGATGTGTTTCTGGAATCCGAAATCGAACATGTCCACAGGAGAATTTGAGCTGATTCTTTTATGATCTTCCACTCCAAAAAGAATCGAAACCGGCTGGTCGATCAGGTCGGTCTCTTCCAATCCAAAGGATTTAACTACCGCTATGTTGACTTCCTTTATCCAACCCTTCTTATCCAGGATGATTACAAGGTCTCCCATGGATTGAAGGATGTCTGCCAGCCGACGATTGGCCTGTACGAGTTCACCAGTCTGGGTTTTAATTGTTTGTCTAAGGGTACTTATGATACCTGCAATTTTCTTCTGTTTGATCCCCATGAACGCAGCAAACAGCCCAAGAACAACCGGTGCCAGGTCGATTACCCAGAGCAGGGGGGTTTCGCTTTGGACTCTCAGGATATAGTCGAAACTGATGACTGAAAATCTGTTCCAGCTTTCAATTAAGGTGCTGAAAAGAGGGAATACCAACCCCATAAGAAATCCCAGGGTGGCATATCTTAATGTCGGATTTTGGCCCGACACCCAGCCTTTTATTTGTTGGGAAGCCGCATCTGCCTGACTGTTCATTCGGTCACCTGTTCAGTGATGATGTCTTGGTTTATTTTGTGAATATTTACCCTGATATTGGACAGTTTAATCTCTACTGGTAGTTTCAAATGCTTTCCGGACTATGAATCCTCTTAACCTTGATCAATCCTGACCCCTGTTATCCCGGTATTTAACCAGGGTGATCTCATTCCCTTTTTCATTCCAGGTCACCTCATCGCAAAAAGTCTGAATCAGTAAAATACCTCTACCAGTCGGTTTAATGAAGCTTTCAGGATCTAAGGGATCCGGCAAAGTTTTGAAATCGAATCCGGGTCCTTCGTCCCGGACTACATATTCGGTTTTTTCACTGTTTAGAGTATAAACAATGGTCACCTTCCGCGATTTATATGGATTCAGGGACCTTCTTTTATTGGCTATCTTCAGGTACTGTTTGAAACTGGAGATATCATTCGAATCTTTGACATCGGAACTGATTTCCAGATTTCCATGAAAAATCGCATTATTAAGTGCTTCTATCAGGGAAACCTGCATTGACTGCATTTCGGCGTGCATTCCCTGGAGGGCCAGATCCCGGCAGAGAAATCGGGCCATCGAATTGATATATTCGGGCTGGTTATCAAATTCAAATCTTCTTATTTCCGAGGTTACATAGCTGGCACAGATCTTTTGGGTTCTACCCAGATCCGTTAATCGGATTGCCCGGTCAATACTCCGGAATAGGTCCTTCTCTTCATATGGTTTGGCAATGTAGTCACAGGCACCAATTCTTAGTGCTTCCACCACGTCATTAATTTCCCGGTAAGCGGAAATCATGATGACCGGTATATCAGGATTAGTTTCCCGGATCATTTTTAGCAATGTTATCCCACTCATCCCCGGCATCTTTAAATCTGTGATGACAAGATCGAAACGCCCCTCCTTGAATTTTTGAAAGGCCACTTTTCCATTTTCCGCCGCTTCGGTTATAAATCCTTTTTGTTCAAGGAGATTTTGCAGATAGAACCTGCTATCCTCCAGGTCTTCAACCACCAGGATTCGGCCTCCTAAAATCAGGTCTGTATTGTTGTTTTGCATGGCGCCTACTTGGTTAATGTATTTCTGCCCTGTCGGACCAGAGTAAGTAAGTTAACAAATTATGCTTCAACCAGGACATCTTTAATCTCCCTTCCCAACTCTTCGCATTCGAACGGTTTGATAATAATGCGGTTGATGCCCAATCCCGCCAACTCCTCTTCGTTTTCGTTACTGACGAAACCTGTGCAGAGAATCGATGGTATATCCGGACGTATATTCTTGACTTTCCTTATCAATTCCGAACCGGATCTGGCTGAAAGCAGTTGCTCGACAACAACAACATCATAATAGGATGGCTGTTTTTCAAACAGTTCAAGAAAGCTTTCACCATCTCTAGCAATATCCACCTGGTAACCTGCCTCTTCCAGGCTCAAACGATGGAGTTCCAGGGTGGCCTCATTGTTGTCTATTAAAAGGACATGATTTTTCTGTTTTGTCGTTTTCTCTTCAGGTCCGATCTCATTTTCAGCTGAATCCGCTATAGGAAAGAACATTCTAATGGTGGAGCCTTCTCCCGGCGAACTCTCCATTTCGATACTCCCACCCATTTGTTCGATAATCCCCATCACGACGGAGAGTCCCAGGCCTGTATGTTTTCCGGGCTCTTTGGTGGAAAAGAAGGGAACAAAAGCCTGCTCAACTGTTTCATCATCCATACCCGGGCCGTTGTCCTGAAATTCGAAACAAAGGCTGGAGTGCTGTGAAACAATATGGTTGGTGTGCGACTTCGGTCCAATTTTGGATTTGAAAAGCCTGATATTAAGTTTGCCGCCGTTCGACATCGCTTCGTTGGCGTTGGCATACAGGTTTGAAATGATATGCTTGAGCTGCAGCCGATTTCCTGTAATAGGCGGTACCGGTCTGGTGACAGAGAGGGAGGTCTCAATGTTGCTGTTCTTTGCTTTCTCGATTTCAGCTAACAGATTTTTGATCAGTGACTCCGGTTGTATTTTCTCTTTTCGTATTTCCCACTTCTGACTGAAAATCCTGACTTGTGATACAATATCTCTCGCTCTGTAGGCTGTGTTGACAACTCGGTCCAGGTAATTGGCTTCGATGCTTGCATCTGATACAGATTTGCGAACCATTTTGCTGAATCCGATAATGGGAACCAGCAGGTTGTTGAATTCATGAGCAACACCGCCGGAAAGTGTTGAAAGTGCTTTTAGTTTCTTGATTTGTTGGATTTGTGCGTTAATCAAAAGCCTGTTTTCCTCCTCTTCCTTCTGTTTGGTGATGTCCTGAATCAGTGCGAAATAGCCCAGGACACGCTCTTCCACTTTGTGGGGGATATAATCCGACTTGACGAAGAGGTTTTGCTCTCCATCCTGCAATTCGGTCTCGAAGGAAACGGTTTCGCCTTGAAGCACCTTGTCGACGTAAGGTTTCAAACTGCTATAGACATCCTCTCCCAGAACCTCTTGGAGATGTTTACATCGGGGATCTCCGTCAAACTGTGCGAGACGGATATACTGTTGGTTCGCGTATTCATAAGTCCGGTCGCGGTTAATTAACGCCAGCATGGCCGGTATATTGTCTATCACCAGTCGCATTCGGTTCTCATTCTGTGCCAGTTCCTCAAAGGCTTTTCTAAGCTCTGCTGTTCGTTCTTTGACTGTTGACTCTACGATCTCATAAGCATGTCTTAGTTCCTCTTCAATCTCTTTCCTTCGCTGAACCTCCTGATGGAGTCTTTGATTGGAAGCTTCCAGGAGCATTTTCTGTTTATAAAGATCCAGAAATATCTTTACCTTACCCCGGAGAATGACCGGATCGATGGGTTTAACCAAATAATCAATGGCGCCACTTTCGTATCCTTTTCGAATATTTTCATTATCGCTGCTAAAGGCCGTTACGAGGACGATCGGTGAATCTATCCGGGAACGCATAGTGTTCGCCGTTTCAAATCCGTCCATTTTGGGCATCTGCACATCGAGCAGAATCAGTGCGAAATTATGTTTCAAGGTCAGTTCCAATGCCTTGTTTCCGCTTGAGGCTGTATAAAGATCTGCCTTGAATTCGGCCAGAAGGTTGGTCAAGGCGTCTAAGTTTTCCTGTTTGTCATCGACCAGGAGTATTTTGGGCTGCATTTCGTCTAACATGTTAACTCCACTAGCAGATTTGCTAATTCATCCAGTCCAGTGACGTAGTCGGCCTCAATCAAATCAATTGCAGATTGGGGCATGAGAGGTGCGGCGGCTGTTTTCGGATCTTGTACAATCGTCAAACCTCCTCTGTTTTTGATTCTGAGCATACCAAGGCTGCCATCTTTGCTTGCCCCAGTTAACAGAACGCCGATAAGGCTTGCTCCAAAAGCGTCTGCTGCCGTTTCGAACAGTACATCTATTGAAGGCCGGGAGAAATTCACTGGTTGTCCGGTCGAAAGGCTCAATGTCATGTTTTTTTCCACCATTAAATGATAATTGGCAGGCGCTATATAGACGGTTCCTTTATTGAGCGTCTCTTTCTCGTCAGCTTCCTTGACGGTCAGGTGCGATGCCTGATCCAGGGTTTTAACCAATATATTATCGGATGAAGAAGCCATGTGCTGAACCGTGATTAATGGTACCGGGAAATGCTCAGGCAGTTCCGGAATGGTCCGGTTCAACGCCTGCCACCCGCCCGTGGAGACTCCCAGAACAATCGCTTTTGGTTGGCGGTTCATGATTTATGTTTCCGGTAGATTCGTTCCTGATCGGCAATTTCGATGAAGTCCTTTTCGCAGGACAGAAATTTCATAGTTTCTTTCTTGCCCAGACACAGGAATCCGCCAGTACACAGACTATCTCTGAAAAGCGTGACCACCCGATTCTGCAATTTCCTGTTGAAGTAGATCATGACGTTTCTGCAAGTGACGACCTGCATTTCATTAAACACACCGTCTATCGCCAGGTTATGAGAAGAGAAAACAATTTTGTCCTTTAAAAACTTTTTCATGATGGCGGAATCGTACCGGGCAGTGTAGTAATCGGAAAACTGTTCTGAACCTCCCGCCTGAATGTAATTGGTTGTGTACTCTTTGATTTTGCTGATGGGAAAAATTCCGGTTTTTGCCCTTTTCAAAACCGATTCATTCAGATCCGTGGCATAGATTTGACACCGTTCCCGCAGCCCTTCTTCATAAAGGATGATAGCCAGTGAGTATACTTCCTCACCCGTTGAGCAGCCCGCGACCCATAAGCGGACAAACGGATAGGTTTGCAAAATGGGAACGATATCCGTCCTGAATTTTTTATAAAACAAGGGATCTCTAAACATTTCAGTAACATTAACGGAGAGATCATGAAGCAGTTTCCTGAAAGCCGGCTCTTCAACCAGGATTTGATGCTGAAGATCAGACAACTTTTGATAGCCCGCTATTGTCTTGTGTTGGGTAATTCGTCTTTTGATCGAGGCCCTGGAGTAGTTTCTGAAGTCATATCCATACTTCAGGAAGATGGCATCCAGCAGCAGCTTGATCTCAATTTCATCGACAGTAAGGTGATTTCCGTTTTCAACCTTATTCATAGAGCCATACCCTCAGTAGCGAAAACAGTTTATTGGTATCTATCGGTTTGGAAAGATAGTCATTGGCACCGGCATCAATGCATTTTTCACGATCCCCTTTCATTGCCTTGGCAGTCAGAGCAATGACGGGAAGCTTTTCCCAGCGATTCTGCTTTCTTATGATTTGGATACATTCATAACCATCCATTTCCGGCATCATCATATCCATCAACACCAGGTTAATATCGTTTTCCGCATTCAATGTTTCCAAAGCTTCCTTGCCATTGGTGGAAACTTTGACGGTTAGCCCATATTCTTCCAGAATATTCATCAGTGCATACACATTTCTCATGTCGTCATCCACCAGCAAGACTGTTTTCCCGTTTAGCACTTCATCGTGATTGTTTAACAGATCCAACATGTTCTTCTTTTCGGGAGCGAGATCCTTTTTTACCCGGTGAAGAAACAGCTCTACTTCGTCCAGAAGCCTGTCAGGTGAATTTTCACCTTTTATGATAATGCTTTCGACATGCTTTCTTAGTTCCACTTCCTCTTTCTGGGTAATGTGGTTGCCTGTATACACAACGATGGGGGGCATTGAACCCGTTACTTCCGGTTCCAGTTTTTGCAGTATATCCATTCCGGACAGGCTTGGCAGACTGAGATCAAGAATCATCAGATCAATGCTGCTGCTGTTCAGGATCTTTGAAGCTTCCGATGCATCGGCAGCATAGTGCAGAGTAATGTCCCTTTTGTTCTTGAACACTGCGTTAAGACTTTCTCTTTTGTCTCTGTGGACTTCAACAATCAGAATATGGTTAACCGTTTTGTTGATCAGATGGCTGATTTTGGCAAAGACCTGATTGAGTTCATCGACGCTGACCGGTTTGCTTAAAAATCCCATGGCACCCATCTTCAGACTGACTTTTTTCTTGTCCAGGACCGAAAGGAAATGAACGGGAATGGCCTGGGTTTTTGGATTGCTTTTGAGACGTTGCATAACTTCCCAGCCCGTCATTCCGGGCAGATTTATATCGAGAATGATGGCGTCGGGTTCGTACTCTTCTGCCAAACCATAACCACGGATTCCGTTATTGGTAACGAGCCCTTTAAAACCACTTTTTCTTGTCAGGTCCAGAAGTAGTTCGGCAAATCGTCGATCATCATCTATAATCAGGATCGTTTTATCGGATGAATCCAATGAGTTACGGTCATCCCACCCGGGAGATTCTTCATCAGCCTGACCCGGGTGATTTTCACTCTCACTTAACGATACCGCAGGGTCCTGTTTCACGACCGGCTGTTCAGGTATTACGCTCGGTTGTGGGTTTTCCCCGATGACTTCAACCGGAACGATTTCCTTCGGGGATTCCTGTTTTGATTCCAGGGGGAGGAATAGAGTGAAGGTACTGCCCTGGTCCGGGCTGCTTTGCAGGAAGATTTCTCCACCAAGGATATTGGCCAGTTCCCTGGATATGGACAGGCCCAATCCTGTCCCGCCGAACTGGCGATCCGTTTTACCATCAACCTGTTGAAATGCCTCGAATACCATCATCTGGTCGTCCTCGGAAATACCGATCCCCGTATCCGAAACTGAAATGGCGACGAATTTACCCTGTTTCAGGTTTAGGGGTTCCGGCAAACTCTCGGGAAGGAAAAAGTTCACCTTTACCTTGCCCTGATCCGTGAATTTGATTCCATTGGAAACCAGGTTTTTCAGAATCTGTATCAGTCTCTGGTGATCGGTTGTGAGGGCTTTCGGAAAATCCTCTACCAACTTGACTTCAAAACCGAGTTGCTTTTTATCTGCAAGAGGTTTGAGGGTGTGATTAAGGTATTCGACAAGGTCTGCAAAATGGACCAGATTGAGCTTCAGTTCCATCTTCCCGGCTTCTATTTTCGAGAGATCAAGGATGTCATTAATCAAATGAAGCAGCTCTATGCCACAAGAGTGGATGTCTTTGGCGAATTTCACCTGTTTGTCCGTGAGATTGCCCTGGTTGTTTTCATACAGGAGTTGGGCGAAGATAAGCAGCCCATTCAATGGTGTTCGGAGCTCATGAGACATGTTCGCCAGAAATTCCGACTTGTATCTGTTGCTTGTCTCCAGCTCCAAAGATTGCTGTTTCAATTTTTTTCCCACCTTTTCCAGTTCCTGGTTTTTTGACACGACCTCATGTTTTTGGCTCTTCAGAGCTTCGGATTTCTCTTCCAGCTCTTCATTCGCCTGTCTCAATTCTTCTTGCTGTATCTGCAGTTCCTCGTTGGATTGCCGTAACTCTTCCTGCTGAGATTGAAGCTCAGACTCCGATTGACGCAGTGCCTGGGTTTGCCCTTCCAGCTCTTCATTGACGATTCGCAGCGCTTCCTGTTGTTCCTGGAGCTCTTCCGACTGAGCCTGGGTCTCTTCCAGTAGTTCCTGCAGACGGATTCTGGCTAGTGATGAGTTGATGGTAACACCGATGTTTTCCAAAACTGTTTTCAGGATTCGCTTCTTAAAAGGCGAAAAGGATTTTACGGCGCCCAGAAATACAACCCCTGATACTTTGCCCTGAAACAAGATGGGACAGGCAAGGAAGTTACGGGGCACAATTTTGACGATTCCGGCATCAACGACCAGGAACTCTTCCTCGATATCCACTATTGAAAGCGTTTTTCCTTCCACCGCCGCTTGACCGATGATCCCTTCCCCCATTTTCAGGCAGTGGTCATTTTGGCTTAATTTCCAGTAGGCATAGCCAGCGGTCAGTTTTAGTTCGTTCTGATCATTAAGCAGGTAAACAGCACCGGTTTGCGCATCCAGAAATTCAGCCAGGTAATTGATAATTATCTCTGCCAGGTGAATCGGGTTTAGTTCGCCTTGCATCTTGTTATTAAGTTCGGTTTGCAGGGTTTTGATCTGGTTTTCATCCTCGAGCGTTCTTTGCTTCTGTCTCAGCTTTTGGTCCACCTGCTTCAGGTTTATTGCCATTTTGTTAAAAGCAAGGCTCAGATCACCAATTTCATCCCGAGACGTTGTTTCCAGGGAATAATCCAGATTCCCTCTCCCAATAATGCTCACCCCCCTATTAAGTTTTAAAATGGGTCGGACAATGGATCGGGAGATGAAAAAACTCATAAAACCGAAAAACAGGATGACAATGACAAGGGCAAGCAAGATTTGATTTCTTAAGTCAGAAATGGGAGCCAGGACCTCACCTTCGTCATTTTCAATCAGGAGTATCCAGTCCAATTGATTCTCAGGGGTGTTACCCTGTGTTCTTATATAGGAGAATAACTTGATTCGATTTCCTTTCAGCGACTTAAAGGAGCCCTGGTTTGATTTGATGTTCAGGAAAATCTCGGTTTTGGAGAGATCCTCCATAAATTTGAATGCCTGGGTGGAATGAAGTTTCTTTCCTGATTTGGATAGAAGATGAATTCGGGTGCTCTTGTATTTGGGGATATCCAACTGGGCAATATGAAAAAAATGGGAGGCAAACATTCCCAGGTGTAAATACCCCAATAGCGTATCCTTGTTGTTCCGAACGGTGATGATGAGGGGCAAGATACCGGTTCCCCTCTCCTGATTATATCTCACCTCGCCAATGTGAAATCCTTCGGTTTCGGCGATCCGCCGATGGGTGTTACTGACTTTTCTGAAATCCCCGGTATTGCCTACAGTCAATATTTCTGCTCCTTGTCGGTCCAGAAACCTTAAATAGCGAATCAATCTGTATCCCAGCGTTTTTTCATAATATTTAAAAAATCGCTCCTCCAGTTGTTGTGATAATAATTGATTATTTGCGGCTGAATTGTTTCGGGATGGGGTGATGATTGTCGATTGAGGCCGGGTCTTCAGACTTGCTGATCCACCCGGTTCAGATTTAACAGGTTTCTTTATGAGGCCGACAGACTTCCCGGATAAGGCGGATTGGATATACTCCTGCCTGACTTCAAGCTTCATTGCCTCGACCGTGTAAAAAACCGCTTTTTTTATGTCTAACAACAGCGCCTCCGACAAATGTTCGGAGTTTTTACTGACTGCCTGTTCCAGTGATCTTTGACTGACCATGAGTGCATAGGTTGTAACAACCAGCAGCATGATCAACGCGGAGGTGAAACCTATTGCGAGTCTTTTTCCGATAGTTAGTTTCATGTATCGAGTCTCGATAAAAGGTCATATAAGCTGTTAAAATTCGATCTTTTGGAATCGGAATCTTTCGATGGCCTTATTGCTGGTCCGGGGAGGCCCTTTTATCTCAGGTAGACCACTTTCCCATTCTTGATTTTTCCCGGGTGAATGGGAAATGAAATGTCATATTGTCCCGGCTTCGAATGCAGTTCTCCGAATACACCGGGATAATTGAATCCCTCCCGCAACAGGTCCCTGATTCCTTGTCGGCTGATAGCGTTATCATCCAACAATCCTGCCAGTAACTTCATGGCGTCATATCCGGTGGCAGCAAAATGATTAAACGGCTTCTTGAATCGATTTTCATATTTTCGGCTGACCTCATTGGCAAATCGAAAGTTTGGATTATAAATAATAGGGGTGGTGACATAGACACCTTCCGATTCCGGCAGCTCTCTGATGGCAGGAAGGGAAACAGTATTATTATTCAGCAATTTCCCCGAAAATTCGTTTTCTCTGATCTGTTGCAGGGCTTTTGTAACATGGTTTGGAAATCCGATAATCAAAATCCCGTCAAGATAATCCTTATTCTTCAAGTGGAGGGTAAAATCGGTTTCGCTCATCTTAAAAGGGAAGCAATCCACCTTTCGATCCTCTTTTTGAAATTCTAACTCAACATGCTTTAGAATACTTCTACCGTATTCATCATCGAGATGCAGAATACCCATATGCTGAATCCCCATTTTACTGGCCATCGTTGCCAGGGAAAAGGATTCATCCTGCGCAGTCGGCCAGTAGCGGAACACCCAATTTTTTTTCTTCGTTAACTCCTGCGCCGTTGCCACAAGACTGAACAAAGGTGCCTGGTATTTTTCAGCCAGGGGGGCAATGGCCAGTGAAACCGAGCTCAGGGTTGATATATAGACATGCGGGCGGTGGGCCTTTTCAACTTCTTCAAAAGCTGATGCTCCCTGTTGTGGATTTGATTTCGAATCCTTGAGGATGAGTTTAACATTCATATTGTTTATTCCGCCCCATGCGTTTATCTCATCAACTGCCAGCAGCATTCCATCCCGAACCTCTTCTCCGATGAAGGAAGGTCCGGATGGACTTGAGAGTGAAATAATGGCGCCCACTTTGAACATCTGCTGATCACTGCTCATGTTTTGCCACACTCCCATGCCGATTGCTGTTATGCCGATAATGATTATAACCGAAAGAATAATGCGGTTCGATTTGAGTTTCATGATTTTCTCCCGAATGAAGGTGATCAACCCTATTTCTGCAATCATTCTGTCAAGCCGATCATCTTGATTGGATTAATTTCGATTTATCCAATCTGTTTCACGTTGCATGCCATTGATTTTTGTAGATGTATGCAAGTTTAACATTATGAAATTATTGATAAAATTAGTTTTGATAATCAACCGGGGAAAGATACGTCGGGAAAACAATAGAAAATAATGTGACACAAAAGAAATAACTTTTGCTACAATAGAAATATCTAACGTCAATACGCTGTTTGCGATCATCTTAAATCAATTTAGTATTTTGATGATTTGAAACTGATGATAAATGCTGCAAAGTCTTTTAACGCTGACTTTTGAAAGACGATTGTCATCCGGGACAAAACCTCTATCCCTGTTTTCGCGACGATGAAAATTCTAATAATTGATGATGAACCCAGTTTTCGACTTTACTTGGCTTCGATACTGGAAGATGTGTTCCGGTATCAGGTTGTACAGGCAGGAAGTTTCAGCGAAGCAACAGGTCTTGAAGAGGAGGTTCTGTCTTCGTTTGACCTTGCTTTCATCGATATGCAAATGCCGCTCATTGATGGTTTTCAAGCAGGGAAAAAGTTGAAACAACAATATCCAAGCATAGTAACCATCATGCTGACAGCTTATCCCACCATCGAAAAAGTTATCATTGCTCTCAGGGATCACCAGTTTGATGATTTTCTAATAAAAGAGGATCTGGAAGATGTCCAGGAATTTACCCAGCTTAAAAACGCTCTGCTGAGAAGCCAGAAACTTTCGGAGATAAGAAAGGCATTATCGGCTGAGTATCGGTTATCTGATATGCTCAGGAATCGCTATGCTTCTGTTCAACCGGATTTTATCGGGCAATCCGAGTCGTTCGATGAGGTGAAAAGACTTATCAAAAAAGTGGCACCCGGCATGACAACCGTTTTGGTAACCGGAGAAACCGGCACCGGCAAGGAGCTTGTGGCAAGAGAGATTCATCGAATGAGTTCCCGTGGTTCCAAGGTTTTTGTTCCGATTAACTGTAGTGCAATTCCTTACGGATTGCTGGAAAGCGAACTGTTCGGACACAAAAAAGGATCATTTACCGGCGCTGTTGGGGATCGGGCGGGATATTTCAAACTTGCCGATGGAGGAACCCTTCTCCTGGACGAAGTTGGGGATATGCCTTCCGAACTTCAAACCAAACTGCTTCGAGTTCTGGAAGAGAAACAGTTTTTTCCGGTTGGTAGTAACAAACTGAGTGACGCTGTGAACCTGGATGTTCGTATCATAAGCGCAACACATCAGAATCTGGAAGAGAAAATGAAGACTGGCCAGTTCCGTCGCGACCTGTTTTATCGTCTTAATACCTTCATTTTGAAAATCCCCCCGCTAAGGGATAGAACTGATGATATCGAGCCGCTTGTGGGTTATTTTATCAGCAGAAACGGCGCCGCTGATCGAATCAAAGGAATCAGTTCGGAAGCACTGGATATCCTTAAACAATGGCCCTGGCCCGGAAATGTTCGTGAACTTCAGAATCTCACCGAAAGAGCGGTTCTCTTATGTAACAATGACTATCTGCAGCCTCGTGATTTTCCGGAAGAGGTTAGAAATCATGCAAGTAAGAAAATCAAGTTCGAGCCGGCAACAATGGAAGGAAAAGCTGGCTTGGAAGACCCCATATCAGGAATAGTGGTTCTTCCGGAATCAGCTTCAACAAATCCTTCCCTGAATAACGAAGGCCGGACCGCCGATCATTTCTGGAATTCTTTCAGGGGAAATAATTTCAAGCTCTGGACCTTTGATGAGCCGGATAATATCAGGTCTCGTTTAAAGTCCATTTTACAAAACGCGAAATATTTAAAAAAGGGCCATTCCGGGCGGCTAGTTGTAATAGGAGACTCCGTCCTCGAGCTTCATACCCGTTTTATAAATGGTGAAACGGGAGAGTTGGATCATAGGCTGATACGATTCCGGTTTCAAACTGAAAAAGAAAGAGACTTACCGGGAAAGAAAGACACGAATGATAACACTTGTGCAGGAGATGTAATTGTCCAGCCAATCTATAAGGGTTTGCCTGATACTTATCTGTTCAATCTCCTCTATCCGGTAACCCGCAAAAACCGACTGGTTTCGCATAATCCGCAGAGGATTGTTCGAGCGACTGTCTTAAGGTATGCCCTGGAAGAGAATCGATTTACCAGCCTGAAATCCGTGTTTGACAGGACCATGTCAATGCTGATCGACAAGGAAGTGGCCGAGGGGATTGAAGGATTGACTACCTGGGGACTGGAAGCAGTTCGGGCCTACCTTTGTGGAGCGGATCACATATTTGCCGGATTGGCCAGCCAATTAAAAAACGAACCCGATCTTGTTCGAAAGGAGCTAAGCGCTGTTTTTACAAACTATTCGAACCAAATCTCCTGATTTGTTGAGAATCTTATTCATATCTCTCAGCAGGTGAAAAAAATCCTCCTTCAACTAAAGTGACATCATCAATATCAATTCGCCGGTTGCCATACATCCTCCATCCTCCTCACTAAAAACATCCGGTTTGTCAACACCACAAAAAAATATTGCCGACAAGGAATATATGAATAGTCTGAAACCTGCCCTGGGTTCTGAAACCAAGGCGATGTTCCTGATTGAGGGGATCGATACCAGCATCCTAAAACCAGTTCTCCGTCCTGATGTTAGTGTGGGTTTAAATGAATATACGGATTGGCGAAAAAAAGAAGAGAATATGAAAAAGGGATTCAAGGAAAAGTAAGTCCGGATCTGGGTGCCGAAAATCAGCGACATCGATCCAGCTCCTCTCTGATAACACTTGCCAAAACATCCTGATCAATCGGTTTATTCAAGAACTTTCTGATACCAATTGAGATTGCTTTTTCCTCGCTAATTCTCTCATTGTAGCCCGTGCAAAGAATGACGGGCAGATCAGGCCTGATCTCGAGTAAGTCCCTGGCCAGCTCGAATCCGGTCTTGTAGGGCATGGTCATGTCTGTGATGACCAGATCGATGTTGGCGGGATTGGTTTTAAATTCATCGAAAGCATCCCGGCTAGCAGTTTTAGCGCTGACTTTATAACCCATTGATTTGAGTGATTCAGACAAAAGGAAGACAATGTTTTCCTCATCGTCCACAACCATGATCCGCTCGTTCCCCTTTATTTCGATTGCCACCGCCTTCTTCTTTTTCTGTGGGATCTGTTCCTCGGACAAAGGAAACAAAACATTAAATTCTGTTCCTGTTTCGGGTGAGCTTTTCACGATTAATTTGCCATTATGCGAATCCACAATCCCTTTCACCACCGAAAGGCCAAGTCCAGTCCCTTTATTTTGACCCTTGGTTGTAAAATAAGGATCGAAAATTTTGTGTTTGATGTTGTCGGGAATTCCGTGACCGTTGTCGATGACTGACAAACGATAGTAGTGACCAGGTTTCAGGTCCGGGTAAGCATCGGTTTCGATTTCGACTTCCAGAGGCTGAAAAACAATCTTAATATCGCCTCCTTTATCCTCAACAGCATGAAATGCGTTGGTTCCGAGATTCATTATGATCTGATGTACTTGTGTTACATCAGCTTTGATCGGGTCTGTTTGATCCGATATCTCACCGAGCAGATTAATAGTGGTCGGCAGGCTGGATCTCAGCATTTTGACAGTTTCCTTTACTACTGGTGTTAGTAGAACGGGTTGTAGGATAGGTTCATTTTGACGACTGAAGGTGAGGATTTGCTTAACCAGATGTTTGGCTCGATTGGTGGCATCGTAAATGACTTTGAAATAGCTGTGGGTTTTTTCATCCTCCTCTGTTGCGCGTATGCCAAGTTTTGAAAACCCGATCACCGGATGCAAAATATTGTTGAAGTCGTGAGCAATACCTCCGGCAAGGGTTCCAATTGCCTCCATTTTCTGGGTTTGTTGAAGCATTTTTTCCAGGTTTTTTCTTCTGGTTATATCTTCGATGATGACAATTATGAAATCAATTTTGCCATCCTGGTCTTTGACGCATGATGCACTGAGACGAACCCAGACCTCTGACTGATCTTTTCTGATGTTTATCTTTTCCTGGGTAAAGGAATCCATTCTGTTCTCGATCAGTTTGTTGAAATGTTCAAACTCTTCGTCCAAAAACTTGGGATGTGAGATGTCTTCCAAACCGATCCCCACCAACTCATCCTGCTCATATCCCATGATTTCACAATAATGCTGGTTAACTCTCAGAAAACGGCCTTCCAGATCGACATGGGCTATACCGACCGCAGCCTGCTGAAAAGTACTGTTCAGCCAGCGCTCTCTTTCTCTGAGTTCTTTTTCGATAAATTGTCTTTCACCTGCGATCTTTGCCATGTACAGGGCCATTTCGATGGTGGCCTTCAGCGTTCCTTTCTGAATCGGTTTGACAATATAACCGTAGGGAAGAACAGTCCTGGCTCTCTCAACCAGTTGATCATCAGCAAATGCAGTAAGAAAAACAACAGGGATATCTGATAGGGTTGTAATCTGTTTTGCCGCTTCAATGCCGTCCAATTCTCCGCGCAGGCGGATGTCCATTAAAATCAGGTCAGGGGAGTTTTTTTGGGCAATTTGTATGGCCTCTTCACCGGTATTTGTTCTTCCTGCGATTTCATAACCGAATGATTTCAGGGTTACTTCAATATGCTCAACGACAATGGCTTCATCCTCCACTATCAGAATTTTTGCTTTTTTTATGGAACGAACTGTTGCTAAGGACTGCATGTGATGTACCAATACGTCGTTAGATGTTCGAAATGCCCGATATGCCTTTACTTCAACGGATGTTCTTATTCATACCGTAACACATTCACAAACAAATATGTACAAAAATTATTTGATGTTCAATAAACGGATTGTCGCAGGTGTACTAATTCACGCATAGGGTAGGAGATACAGGGGGAGTAACCCACAATAGTTGTTTTGATATGGATGTGGGAGGTGAACTATGGGGAAAAGGGACAGGCTAATCTGTTCAACTCAGATCAGACCTCGGCTTTGCATAAAGCTCTCAATACTAATAGTCGCTGGCTGTAATGCAATGATTTCAGGTGAGTTTGTTCAACAGTTTACCGGCTTTTGACATGATCCAATATCCCGGGGGTAAAACAGTATCAAGCTTTTGCAAGGCAGAAACGCCCCGATTATCTTTAACACCGGAGGTATTTGCCAGTTTCAGATAGTGATAAACCAGTCCCAAAAACTCAGCGGATCTCTTTTCCCAGGAGTGATCGGCCAACGCTTTTTGTCTTGACCTTTCTGCAATCACAGTCCTCTCATCGGGGTGATCCAGATAATAGTCAACAAGGTCCAACCATTGTTGCGGATTATCTACCGATACGATTTCATCGCTTTCGAAGTACTTGGAGGTAAGCAAGCGGGCATTGGCAACCTGAAAACAGCCCGCCATTGCCAGATCAAACAGGCGATTGTTGGTATCCAGCCTAAGATGAGGGCTATAGAACTGGTCTTTGTTGACGATATTGATGCAGATTTGACCGGAATTATAGATAGCATTAAGCAATTCACCGTGGGAGACCAACTGGGTGGTATAGCCATATTTATCCCAGCCGTTTCCCAGCAGAAGTACCTTCCACTTTTTTTCCCGGGCTCGTTGCATGAGCGGACCGATATATTTATGTCTGCCTTCACCGGAAGATGCACTACCTACAAAGATGATGTCATACAATTTTTCTATTTCCAGGGGACGGAATACCTGTTTGTCGCTGGCAAAGGGAAAATGATGGTAGGGAATCCCCAATGATCTATACCGGGCATCACTATAACCGGAGACATCAGTTCCGTATGCAAACAGGATTTTGTGTCTCCAACGTTGCAAAAATGATTTGCGAAACCAGGTTTTGGCAGGAGGTACGTAAATGATCCCCGGACAGCGACTATTAGCCAGAACACGTGCACTCTTTACCTCTTGCCCTGATCCCAGTGGAACGACAATCACGTCTAATTCGGAATCTGTTGCGGAGAAAAAAAGCTCGGTTTTCGCTCCAACTTCTTCGAGGGCATTCCAAAAGCTTTGATACATTCCCTGGAAAGAAGCTTTTGTGGTTGGATTCTTCAATCCCAGGTCGAAAAATCCTATTTTCATGAGATTTGATGCCTGTTTATGTGTTTTATCGCTCAATAGCGCAATTCAATGAGACCAACCGAGCTCGTGAAACTGATGATGCTTATTGAGTGAGCTCATACATCTTGTGTTTCAGAAGCCAGACCAACTCCAATCTTTTACCAGCATCCGATAAAATTCATCATTTTTCAATGCCGGCTCAGATTTCTAACCAAGTTCTAATATTGGGATAACAGTAGTTGAATCATCAAATCTTACGCTACGAATCAACGATAACAGTTTCGGAAATATGGCCTGGAAAACAGGGAACTTCCAAACACTCTTCACTCCGGAAAGATGGAAACAGCTCTTGCGAAACAGAGTATTCAGGAATTTGAATACTATTTTCCCTATCACTATATTTCAGAATTCCGGGGAGGTTTTAATCAGACATTCAACTGGACCTGGGGGTTATACCATGCCAGCTCTGTCGAATTTTTGATAAACCGAATAAAAGACTTTAAGTTCAACTCAGTTATCGATATTGGTTGTGGAGATGGTCGATTTGTCAGGGAACTGTTTATCGAGTTTCCAGGAAGGAAAATCCTGGGAGTGGATTACTCAGAAAAAGCGATAAGCCTGGCAAGGGCTATGAATCCGATGGTTCGTTTTGAACAAATGGACATAACCAAAACACGTTTGGAAGAGACAGCAGATCTGATAACTCTGGTTGAGGTTCTGGAACACATTCCTCCCGATCAGGTAAGAGATTTCATCAAGGCAGCCGCAAACCTCCTACACCAAGATGGGAAAATGATTCTTACGGTGCCCCATATCAACAAATCGTTGGAAGAGAAGCATTTTCAACATTTTAATATATCCATGCTGGAGAAAGCGGTGTCGGGAATATTCAGGATTGATGAAGTTGTCTATTTTGAAAAAGTCGCGATTGTCGCCAAAGTGATGAACAAGATCCTGACAAATCCCCTCTTCATCCTCAATCAACGACAATTGAAGAATCTACTCTATAGGATCTACAAGTTCTGGTTGTTTCCCGCCAATGAAAGAAATGCTTCCAGGATGTATGTGGTGCTGAGTAAAGTCAAAAACCATAATTGAGATATTGGCATACCGAGCCATGTTTATCCTGACTCATCTCATTTATCTACGCGAGCTGCAAGCTCACGTAGATAAAGAATTTTTTTGTTTCGTTCTCGACAAATAGTTAATCTCTCGTACCAATCATTTCCAGTGAAGTCACAACTCTTCAATTGTGATCGGCAACCGCGATTCCGAGATGCTAATATCGCCTAGGTGTCCAAAATAATTACAACCCCAACATTTTACAGAGTGATCTTCATATAATCCACATGTGGCATTACTACCGAGAGCGAGTTGAACCAAGTTTGTACTGAAAGGCATTTCAATTGGATAGATTTCAAACTCAGTATCCGGATCATTGTCAGAGTCGGTATCTTCTACCCCGAGTTGAGAATAGAAGTTCCCACCCCAACATTTTACCGAAGCATCAGTTGTTATTACACATGCATGCAAATAACCGGCATATATATCTATTGCATCGTTAATTCCTTCTATGGCAATTGGAGTGTCACAGGAGGAGTCAGTTGTACCGGCTCCAAGAATTCTTGAATCGTTCCAGCCCCAGCATTTTACCGTACCATCTTTTAGTAAGGCACAGGAGTAATCGCCTTCAAGGGCGATTTTCTCTACATCTGTCAAATTTGGAACTTGAACTGGCGTGGGATGTTTCGGAGTATTTATGGTGGGGTCTCTGGTAACTCCGATTTGACCTGCGTCATTAGCTCCCCAGCAAGATACAGTGTTATTCTGACGAAGAGCACAGGCATGCAAAGTTCCTGTTTGAATCTGGACAGCGTCAATGATACTAAGAACCGAAAAAGGTACTTCGTGATATGAACCTTCAGACGCTTCTAACGTCCCATTGCCCAATTGACCATAGTAGTTATTTCCCCAACATTTGACAGCTCCTTCTGCTAGCAAGGCACAAGAAAAAGAGGTACTGGATTGTATATCTATTGGATTGGCGATATTAGATATCAATTTGGGTGCAGTGAGGAAATAATCCGGTGCACCACTCCAGCATTGCACCTCATCTTCATCATTTATAATACACTTCTCGATATTCGCAGAGAGTATTTTTGCGTTGACAATCCCTTCCACCTTTTCCGGTTTCTCAGAAATTCTGAACCAGTCATCAATCCCCAATTTTGGATTTCTTCCCCAGCAGTAGACAGAACCATCATTCAATAATGCACAAGTTCCCAAAACGCCTACCGACAATTGTTTTACATGGGAAATGGTAAAACTTGAATTAAAACTATTTTGCAGTGCTGCACCGCTGATATCACTAACTGTGGAGCCGATTTTGATCTGATAGGTCCCGTCATATTCAAATCCTGAAATCGGTACCACACTAAATTTGATATGTTGAACATCAGAGGTTGGCTCTTCTGCCATCTGAACACAGGTGTTGAAATCATCATTGGATACCTGGATGGTACCTGAGCAGGTGTTGTCCGTGGTGTTGGTGGTGATGGTTGAAGTATCCATCTCCTCGGAAAATGTTACTGTGATAGATCCTCCCCTGATCGTGCTGGAGCCGTTAGCGGGTGAAATTTCTGTTATAGTGGGGCTGGTGGTGTCCACATAGGAGTCTGAAGAGCTTACCGATGAATCCCCGGTTTTACAGGCGTTAAGCGAAATGCAGATCGAAACAAACAGTAATGACTGCACAATTATGCTGCCAATACTGAATGCCAGTTTTTGACTATCCATTTCGGAATGCTTGTCTATTTTGTTTTGTATTGAGATCCTGGCCCTTATTCTGCAAAACTGATTGTTGTAAATAGGTCGATCAAGAAATCTGCTTATAAATTTTAACAAAGTTTGAGTTTTTATAATCAATGAATCGAGTTGATTTTTCATCTTATTCTCCGAAAGAGGTGCAGTTTTCGAGAAATATCTAGTGACACCGATTTTTTCTATCGGGTGTTACAACTCATTAATGGTAATCGGTAAAACAGATTCAGTTATGTCAACTTCTCCAAGTTGTCCAAAATCATTTGAGCCCCAGCATTTGACACTGTAGTCATCGTATATACCGCAAGTGATATATACTCCAGTAACGAGTCGTGTCAGACCGGATGTATGAGGCATGGTCACAGGATATAGTTCAATTTCTTTTGTGGGATCATTATCAGAATCGGTATCTTCGATCCCGAGTTGTGAGAGGGAATTGTCTCCCCAACATTTGACTGACCTATCAATCAAGAGAGCACAGACGTGTTTCATGCCGGTGAAAACATCTGTGGCACCGGAAATCCCTTCAATCGTTATCGGTACATAACTGCCGTACACATGTTCAATTCCGCTACCCAACTGTCCTCCCTCATTACTGCCCCAGCATTTTACCGTGCTATCTTCCAGGACGGCACAGGCATAACTGCTGCCAAGAGCTATTTTGCTGACATTGGAAAGGTTGGCAACACGAACCGGGGTTGGCCGAATATCGGGATCTCCGGTTGATGTGAAGGGAGCCCCAACTTGTCCATAAAAGTTGTCCCCCCAGCAGTAAACAATTCCGTTCTGATGCAGTGCACAGGCATGACTGGAACCAGTCTGAATTTGAATAACATTTTCAATCCCGCTTACTTTGACAGGTGTTTCATGGCGGGTGTCTGTTTTGTCCATAGCTGTCACTCCAATGCCCAATTGACCGAAAAAATTATTGCCCCAACATTTGACAGTTCCTTCCGCTAGCAGGGCACATGAAAACGTAGTACTGGATTGTATATCTATTGCATTGGCGATGTTTGATATCAATCTGGGAGCAGTGAGGAAATGACCAGGTACACCACTCCAGCATTGCACCTCACCTTCATCATTTATAATACACTTCTCGATATGTGCGGAAAGTATTTTTGCGTTAGCAATCCCTTCCACCTTTTCCGGTTTTTTAGAGATTCTAAACCAGTCATCAGTTCCCCATTTTGGATTTCTTCCCCAACAATAGACGGACCCATCATTCAATAATGCACAAGTTCTCAAGCCTCCTACCGACAATTGTTTTACATGGGAAATGGTAAAACTTGAGTTAAAACTGTTTTCCAGTGCTTCACCGCTGATATCACTAACTGTGGAGTCGATTTTGATCTGATAGGTCCCGTCATACTCAAATCCTGTCATGGGTACACTACTAAATCTGACGTTTTGAACATCGGAGGTTGGCTCCCCTGCCATCTGGACACAGGTGCTGAAATCATCATTGGATACCTGGATGGTACCTGAACAGGTGTTGTCCGTAGTGTTGGTGGTGAGGGTAGAAGGATCCATCTCCTCGGAAAATGTCACGGTGATAGATCCTCCCCTGATCGTGCTGGAGCCGTTGGCGGGTGAGATTTCTGTTATGGTGGGGCTGGTAGTGTCCACATAAGAGTCTGAAGAACGTACCGACGAATCCCCGGTTTTGCAGGCGTTAAGCAAAATGCAGATCGAAACAAACAATAATGACTGCACAATTATGCTGCCAATACTGAATGCCAGTTTTTGACTATCCATTTCGGACTGATTGTTGTGAAAAGGCCGACAAAGAAATCTAAATCTGCATGTGATTTTTAATAAAGTCTGAACTATTGTGATCAATGAGTTATGTTGATTTTTCATCTTGTTCTCCGAAAGAATTGCTGTTTTCGAGAGATATTTAGGGTTACTGGTTTTTTTGCCAGGTGTTACAACTCTTCAATGGTAATCGGGAGTACTGATTCGGTTATGTCAACTTCTCCAAGTTGTCTATAGCTGTTTGAACCCCAGCATTTGACACTATGGTCTTCATACAAACCACAGGTGTTATGTCCACCTGTGGCAAGTTGTGTCATACCGGATGTATGGGGTATTGTTACTGGATATAACTCAATTTTTGTTGAGGGAATACTGTCAGAATCAGTATCTTCTATTCCAAGTTGTGAGTAGGAATTATCTCCCCAACATTTCGTCGATCCGTCTGTAAGTAGAGCACAAACATGATTTCTTCCGGTGAATATATCAACTGCGCCGGAAATCCCTTCAATCGTTATCGGTACATAACTGCTGTTCAAATATGCAATTCCGCTACCCAACTGTCCTCCCGCATTACTGCCCCAGCATTTTACCGCGCCATCTTCCAGGACGGCACAGGCATAATTGTCGCCAAGAGATATTTTTCTTACTTCGGAAAGATCGTTAACACGAACTGGAGTTGGCTGTATGATTGCATCTCCAGATGAAGCGAAAGGCGATCCTGTTTGTCCCTCAATGTTATTTCCCCAACAGGAAACAGTCCCATTCTCGTGGAGTGTACAGGCATGAGCGTAACCTGCCTGAATCTGCACGGCATCTTCAATACCGCCTACTTTGACAGGTGTTTCATGGCGGGTGTCTGTTTCGTCAATAGTTGCCACTCCATTGCCTAATTGACCGAAAAAATTATTGCCCCAACATTTAACTGTGCCATCATCGAGTCTGGCGCAGGCAAAACAAAACTCGCCAGATGCCACTTCCACTGCATTATTGAGGTTTTGGACGAGTCTTGGTTCTATTGACACTTCGTCCGTACAAGTCCCCCAGCACTTAACTTTACTATCTCCATCGATTATGCATTTTTCCCGGCTAACAGAAAGCTGTCTTGCATTGGAAGTGCCTTCAATTTTTTCCGGTGATTCTACAATTCGTTCCCAGAATTTTGTTGATCTAAGAACACGTCCCCAGCAATAGACAGATCCATCATTCATCAAGGCACAAGTTTCAAAAAAATGAATCGATAAATCTGTGGCATGAGAGATATCAAATGAAGACATTGCATCGATTGTCATTCTATTGTTGGCGATATCGCTGGCAGTCGAAGCGATTTTTATAGTGTAGGTTTCCGAACGATCCAGAACGGATGCGGGTTTTATGGTGAAAACGGAGTTTGATGTATCAGAGGAAGGTTCCGCCGCCATCTGAATACAGGTTGTGAAATCATCATTGGATACCTGGATAGTACCTGAGCAGGTGTTGTCCGTAGTGTTGGTGGTGAGGGTAGAAGGGTCCATCTCCTCGGAAAATATCACCGTGATGGCTCCTCCCCTGATCGTGCTGGAGCCGTTGGCGGGTGAAATTTCTGTTATGGTGGGGCTGGTGGTATCCACATAGGAGTTTGAAGAATTTACCGATGAATCCCCGGTTTTGCAGGCATGGAATAGAACAGCGATCACTGTTATGAGAAAAATCAATCCTGTTCTACCCAGACTCCCGGTAATATTTATGGTCAATGTTTTTCGGGAAGAACTCAACTCTGATTGAGGCGTGAAGAGCGGGGATTGTATCGTACCCGTTTTCCCGTTTCCTGAAGTATGATGTATTCGTTGAATGGCTAATGGATCAAGAGACACAGTATTAACCTTTTTCAAGCGTATCCACTGAAATTCCATCATCAAATATCTGAAGATGGCGATTAATATTTTAAGTCGATTTTTCATTTTATTACCCATGATGCGTTGTGGATTCATGAAAAGCTTTGTTTGAAACCGCTAGCCGATAATCAGCTATTGCCAGTAATTTCATCAGACTACAGTGATTTAATCCGATCGGTCTCATGATCCCGGAATTTTCACTACCACTTGAGACTCATTCCCAAACCAAAGGATGAATCATTTATGATAAGGGGACGCACTGACAACTCCACAGGTTTTTCAACCGGTTCAGGATCAAACCAGTACCAGGCAGCAAAAGCGACCAGCGACAAAGCTGCTGAGGTCATCATCTGCTGGTTACGACGTTCTATTTGATTTCCGTAGGATTTGGCTGCGGAGTAGTATTCCAAAGACTCTTTTTTGGATGCGGCGTTCAGCATGTCGGATTCGCTTTTCTCTTTTCTATCTTCAAGATCCAGAATCTGCCGATACTGATCTACGGAGTAAAGGAACATTATTGTCCCCAGACTCAGGGCGGTATGTGCTCTCTTTTTTGCAGCCTGGAATTTCATCAGGTTTGTTTCATATTCAAGATTAATGAGATAGCTCTCTGTTAAGTCCACATTGATGTCAAGTTGGTATTCATCGCCTGCTTTAAGTTCAGGCGTAATCTTGTAAGGGCCGGACATACCTTTATGGGTTGCCAGAATCTGGTGTTTACCTTCACCCAATATGATGTTCAAAGTCTTGGTTTCATTGATATCATCAAACCATATCTGCTCCGATTCCATCTCCGGCATTCGACCATCGATCCGGATTTCAACATCCGGAGGGGTGATGTTGAGCCTGACAGCAACCGCTTTTTTCAATTCCTGATAGGTGACAAAGTTTGTGGAGGGCAGGACGTTGATAGGTTCCTGTACCGAAGCATATCCCTCCAAACTGATCTCCAGGTCGTATTGAGCGACGGGCTTGAGAATGGTCAACGGGGTTTGTCCCTGGTAATCGCCGTCTATTCTGACTTCAGCACCTGTCGGAGTGGATTCGATCTTCCAGGCCACAGGCAAGGCGTTAAGGTCCAATTCAAGATTCTTGCTTTCTCCGGGTTCCAGTTTGATTGTCTGGCTGGCCCACAATTCTCCTTTTTGTAGAATCAAAGTATGGATTCCGGGTTCAAGATCCCTGATGATCGTGTTTGATCTTTCCTTGATCGTTTTCCCATCCAGGACAATTTCGGCATCTGATGGATTGGACCTGATATCAAGGGCTCCATCCGCTTCCTGTAGTTTAAATGCCAGTTTTCTGAGAGATGCCTTCATTTCCGACAGCTCTCCCTCGTGCTCAATGGTTTTGGTCAACAGAACAGAGCCGTCATGAACACTAAGAATATTGGCAGTGATAAAATAACGTTTCTTTTCAAAACGATGCAGCGTGACAGTTATGATCGCATCCGCCCCTGCCTTTTGTGCATGGGATATGGCGCAAAGCTTGTCATCACAGTTCATTTGCGGATCAGATACGGATTCACCCGAATCGGGGATTTCCAAAAGTTCAAATAATTTGGTTTCCGCCAGAGAGTTTTTAACGAGGCTACGGAGCAATTTATCATTTTCAGATTCCAAACCGCTGGTTCTAACATTGGCGACCATCACCCTGGGAATAATTTTTTGATCTACAGTAATGCTGCGCTGTGCTCCGAGGTCTCCCGGGGATTGATCTTTCCTGATGAAGAAGAATTCACCATTTTTATCCCTCAATCCTGCAAATCGACCATATGCCGGGGTTTGTTGCTGCCCCCGGTTTTTGATATCTTTTCTGAGTAACAAGGCCAGTTCCGATGCACTCAAAGGAGTCTTCCGTGGGGTATCGAGGATTCCAAAGAGAGCTTCAGCGAATACGGAATGGTCGCCTGCTTCTCCTTTGTCAAAAACGGTTTCCAATCCACCTGCACTAATGATTTGTCGACTGGGCTTTTTAGTCAGGGACAGGAAATATCGATTGGGCGGGATGATGGAAGTCCTGGATTTGTTAATTAAATCACCGCTAAAGCACGAATCTGCTATTAACAGGGTGTGGGTTCCCGGGATCTGCTCGGTCTTTCTCAGGACGGTTTCACTGTCGATAAATTGACTTTTTGAATCCGGGCTCGCCCCATCCGACGGTACCCAATAACCTTTTCCCGTTTCACGCTCAAAGTATCCGTGTCCGGCATAATAGATTAAAACATTGCTTGATTGACCGGCCTCTTCGGCAAGCCTCTCCAGACTATTGAGGATTTCCAGCCGGGTTGCATTTTTCAGTTTGTGAATATTCTCTCTGGGGAATCTGTAGTTCCCGACCAGAATTTCCTCAAAGCGGTTAATATCATTGATCGCATTATCCAGGTTTTGCCATTCACCGTGTCGGTATTGAGCTATTCCGATCAGAAGCGCATGGTTATCGCTTTTTCCGAATTCGGGTTGATGCAGGTGTTCCAGCTCCTGTTTTACCGCATTATCATCAGCTCGAAGGAGAGAATCCTGGTAAAGCTGTCGGTAGAGCGGACTGATTTCGCTTAAAATACCAAACAATGCTGCAACCCGCGTATACTCTTTCTCCCTTTCGAAAAATGCAGCCGCCAATATCATCTCGTTTTGATTGATTTTTTCGTTTTGAGCATATTGTTGCTTGATGGTCTGCCAGGAATTATTGAAGTATTTCTGAAGTTTGAAATCTTCGTTTTCACCCCTGGGATGATGCTCGACAACGATGTTTCTTGGAGTGGTGATGCGGCTAAGAAAAAGATGAGTCCTGCAGAGAAATGAACCATGTTCCTTGAGAACAGATGTCAAAGGATATGTTCCCGGTTTGGCGGTCTGAAAACATTTCCCTTTATGGTGCAGGATCAGATTGCTGTTTTCAGAAAGTGATAAATAGGTGTCGTTATTGAAAGACAGATTTTGACCGGTATAAAGTGTTTTGACCGCTTCACCAACACCGTTCGGCACTATTTCGACACTCCCCTGGACAAACAGAATTGAAAGTTGGTCTCCCGATTTTTCAGCCATGCCGTTGGCAGACAAAAGCATTGAAAACACGATTAGACCAATTCGAACTACAAAAGACTTCATAACCATTCTTAACCTATTCATGGCGATCAGGTGAGTTAGAGGTTGAGTTGCCGATAGGCAGCCTGAGTCGAGCAATCCAACTGGATTCTTTCTGCTCTGCTCCCAGGTAAAACGACTTTTCATTATAAAAAAACTCCAGTCTCTCTTTCAGGTTTTTGATTCCGATATTGGTGGATGCCGGGGATATTGATTTGTCATAAGGATTTGTAACTGTAAACTCAAGATTATCGGCGTTTACGGATAGATTCATTTCGATCTCTAAAAAAGCCTGGTTATCCTTGCCCAGGACTTCTGTATATTTGACTGCGTTTTCCACCAGTGGGAAAAGGGTATTCCACGGCAATTCAATATCCTTCCTCGATGAATCCATCCGCAAATTAAATCTTACCCGCTCATTGAGCGATTCCTGTTGTGAAAGATAAAACTTGATGAATTCAATGTGTTTAGCAAGCGATGTCAGAGGTTTATCGCTGTATGAAAGCGAGTAACGGAGCATATTGGCGAAGTTCAGTAGGTAGATTTTAGCTTTTTCCGGATCAACAGTGATCATTCCCTTGATTCTGGAAAACTCATTAAAAACATTGTGGGCATTCATTTGTGCCGTCAGTTGTTCGATCTTGGCTTCCTTGAGCAGAAGGTTCTGCTTTTCAATGGCAAGTGCCTTGTTGAGGTTGTCGATCTTTTCACGGTTAAGAGAGATCAACAGCATTACGGTTGTGAAGAGGCTCAATCCTACTATTGGCAGGAAAAACGGCAGATCCGTTTGATGAAATGCGAAGAGACAAAGACTGATGATAATCCAGCAAACTGCAGATCCAACCCATAATCCCAAGGCGGCAACATAATACCTGAGATAAAAAAGCAAACCCAACACCAGTAGAATTAGAACCAGGAAGACAGACACATAACCAACGGCTATTCTTTTGACAGGTGTCCGAGATATCAGCATTTGGACGACCTGCCCGAGGATCTGGCTTTCAGTGGAAAGGTCCGATTGGGACAGGGTTAGCGGTGTTTTCAATCCGGATGCGGCAGGCTCTGTATTTCTCCCGATTATGATAATCCTGTTTTGAATAGGAAGAGCAGATTCGGATTTTTGGCTATTTAGGTTTATATGATCCATACCCAGCTTCTCTCCCGAGAGCGGGTGATAATTGATGGTGAGCCAGTCTTCACCGGGAAAGATTTCCAGGTAAGGTTGATCCGGATATAGAATTTTCCAAATCTGCTTATGAAGAATCTCTCTTCCGCCGCAAGTTTCGGCCGAGTTACAGACCATTTGCACTGTGGAGGTTGAATCTTCCTTAAATTTCAAAACACCGGTTCCCAGCACCGAGTTTTTAAACAGCGGCAGGGTTGGGGAGATACTGCTCTCCCTCAGAATGACGTTTCCTGCCTGTTGAAAGGCGGAGGCCAAAGCCTGATCGTGTAGCTCCATGGAAGGTCTGTCTAAGACCAGGTTCAGGATGATCAGTTTAGGGCTTAGTTCGGCAATCCGTTCAATAATGCCGGCCAGCCAGAGACGATCAACAGGGTTTCCGGAAAGATGAGCAGGGAGCATGATTTCATCGAGCTGAAGGTGGACAGGTTCCAAATCACCGGTATCCCGTTTACCAAACGCGAATCGTAAGTCATATCCAAAAGTAAGCAGACGCTGGTCGATGTCGCGAACTGAATCTGTTGGTTGCAAAAAAAGGTGAATTAGTACTACTAAGATAGCCAGACAACAGATAAAAAAACCTTTTTGAAACGGTTTTGAATTCATGGATACCTTGCTCCGCACTATTATAGTTGATGATGATGCTTACACAATCGTTGATTTAAGGGACGCTCTTAAGTCCTATTCTTCCATGGTCGATATTGTAGCCGACTTCAACTGGGGAACGGATGCTGTCGTTTTTATCAATGAGCAAAAACCGGATCTTGTGTTTCTCGATATCGAAATGCCGGTACTGAATGGATTTGAGATGTTACAAAAACTTTATTTTCCGATCCCTATCATTATTTTTGTCACAGCCCATGCCGGTTTTGCTTTAGAGAGCTTTGATCATTCACCGGCAGATTTTCTCGTCAAGCCCATCGATCCGCTTAAACTGGATCGCGCACTGAAGAACGCATACCAGGATTATCATGCGAGAAAACACCAGGGGCGGTTGACATCCCAACAGAAATCCAGTGGCCATCTGCCAATCAAATACAAAGATAAATTCGGAATTACCAGGAGCCCCTTTATCAGTGAAAATGACATATTATATGTTAAAACAGCCGATGTTGATCCGCATTACATCGAGGTGAATACAGTCGATGGAAATGTCCACGGTCCGATCAAATTCTCGCTGTCGGGATTTTTCAAACTCCTCAATCCTGATCAGTTCATGTATGTTTACAAAAACATGGTTGCAAACAAAGCACATTTCATTGAATTGATTGATAATAAACACCTGATTCTTAACGGTAAATCCGAAATAAAGGTAAAGGTGAGTCGCAGGTATTGCCGCAAAATCAAAACATCACTGGTTTCAATGTGACCCCTTCCCCCTACACATTGCCGAATCCGATCAAGGTCCCTCGGGTAACATCAACCCTCTTTCTGACCAGATCTTAAACCGTTTAAATAAGATGACAACTAATATTCACTTTCGGTCCTGATGTTTCCACATTCGGTATTGAAAGTTCCTTTTTTAGATTAGGACATTTGGGTTTTCTCTATTCGGTGATCCGCTATGACGATTTCCTTGGTAATTGAGAATCCGATTCGAATTTTGTTCAAAAATCAACACCCAGACACCCAGAGGTAAATTTCGGTTTGTTCCATATAAGTCGGGTGGTTTAGCTCGATTTAGATATTGCCCATCAGATCATTAGATTTCCCCTGACATCCAGCCTTCATATCTGAACCATCTTTCAGGCAACTGTAAATCATCTAACCTGCGTTATTGATTGACCAAATCTTCAATTTCATTTTTCTGTTGACGGGTTTATTAATATTTTATAGAACGAATGACGTAACACGTCACATAAAAAATCATAAATTGAAGATAAATACGTTTCCATTTAATCCTTTGTAATAATAGATCTAATTAGATGAGTTTGAACTATGGTATCTAGTTGTAGTTTATTTGTGTCTTTTCGAGGAGTTGCAAAAACATGACAAACTGACATGAAAGAGATCGGCTTGTTTTGTATCGGAGTATTCTCATCAGATCGTTGAATCATGCAATGGAATGCACATCGGATCTGCTAATTGATCACATCCATCAGGGAGAAAAAAATGACGGATAAATACGAGGTGCCAACGGACGTTGGAAAAATTAACTGGGATGTTTTAAAAAATGAACTGGTGGAATTACCCAAGGAAACTCTGGCAGACCTGGTAAATGTCTGGCTGAAGACATTCTGGAGTCTTCAGGGTCACTGGATGATTCTGACCGAAGAGCATGCCGATTTCGAAACGGCTGCACTGATGGATCACAAAATCTGGCAGAAGGTCGGACCTGTCCAGGCTTACCGTGTAAAAAAAGCTCTGAGTCTTGGCGATGATGTACAGGCCCTGGCCACCATGTTCAAGTTCACAGCTCCCCAATGGGCTCCAGCCGGGTTCGAATGGGAGTTTACGGAAATCTCGGATAAAAAGTTGGTTATGACCGTTAACAAGTGCCCCATGGGAACTTTTCGAACAGCGGCCGGCTTGGATCTTCTGCCTTGCAAACTTGCGATTCCTTCGGTTTACGAGGTTATGGCGACGGTCATTAATGAGAAATTCGAAACCACTTGCCTTCATGCCCATCCGGATCCACCGGAAGAAGGGGTTATGTGTCGGTGGGAATGTATATTGAAAGACTAAATAGTTTGTCTCAATGGGGCAGGTACACTCTTGATAACAAAGGGAATTTCTGAATGGGGACTTATTTATTGGCTATGAGTGACAAAGAGTTGGAGTGTTAAATCAAACAGAGGAGGAATAGATATATGAGCGACAAACCGTTAGCAGGAGTAAGAATTCTGGATCTGACCTGGGTATATGCAGGTCCATTTGCCAGTATGCTATTATCCGATCTGGGGGCAGAGGTGATCAAATTGGAGGGCCCTCCTTTCGGAGACTGGGTTCGTTTGGCACCCCCTTTAAAAAACGGGAACAGTGGCTATTTTTACATGTTGAATCGCAGGAAAAAATCCGTTGCATTGGATCTGAAGAGTGACAAGGGAAAAGCGATATTCTTTGATTTGGTTAAAGAGTTCGATGTAATCCTTGAAAACTTCAAGGCGGGTACCCTGGATACACTTGGTTTGGGCTATGAAGAGGTAAAGAAGGCAAATCCCAGGATTATCTACGGTTCCATAAACGGATTTGGCAGTGACGGTCCATACTCCCATATGCCATGCGTTGATCCTATCGCGCAGGCCATGGGCGGGCTCATGTCACTCACCGGCTTTCCCGGACAACCACCTTTGAAAACAGGCCCGGCAGTAGCAGATTCTCTCTCCGGGCTTTACCTGGCCCTGGGCATTGTCAGTGCCTTGCGCAAAATGGAACGCACGGGGGTCGGCTCCAGGCTGGAGGTGGCCATGATGGATAGCGTTTTCTCGGTTCTGGAAGAAGCGGTGATCAGAACGAGCATGACCGGTGATCCCGGATCTTCGCGCGGTAATACCGATCCCCTGGGAGCTCCCTGGGATGCCTTCGAGACTAACGATGGTCACTGGGTAATGGTTTGCAATCTGAACCCGAATAATTTCGACAAAATATATAAGATGATTGGTCGAGATGACATTGTTGATGAGTACGGCGGATTTGACGAGGTAGCTGCTGAAAAACGATCTGGGGATCTATTGAAACTCAACGCCATTTTTGCGGATTGGGCGAAAACCAAAAGTGTTGGCGAGTTTCAGGAAACACTGTTGAAAATGTCGATTCCCAATGGTGTTGTCAAAAACGTGAACGAATTGTTGGAGGATCCGCAACTGAAGAGTCGAAATATGGTGGTCGATGTTCATCATCCCACATTGGGACAGGTTAAAACCTTCAATCTCCCCATTAAGTTTTTTGATCACGAGATGGGGATTCTTCCGGATGAAAATCCTTTGGAACCGGGATTCGGTCAGCACAGCAGGGACGTGTTGAAAGAGATCCTGGGAATGAAGGATGAGGAAATTGAAAACTTGAAAAACGAACAGGTGATTTGGACATAAGGATGGCTTCCAGAAAAACAATGTTAAGGATCAGTGACCTTTCCGCTCAGGCTGGTGTTACGCCCAGGACGATCCGTTTTTACGTGCAGGAGGGACTCCTTCCGGAACCTGAACGCAAACAGCGGAATCTTGCACTGTACAGCCCTGACTGTGTGGAAAAAATCAAGGCGATAAAAAAAGCGCAGAAAGAGCGTTTTCTACCATTGCTGGTGATTCGTAAAATTCTGGAACAAAACCGGTTTGATTACTCTTCGCTTGATGATGCAGAAGTTTCCGGTTTTTCCGAAAATCCCCGAACATCCAATCCGAAGCCCAAAAAACCAAAAACGGGCTTATCAAAGATGCCCAGAGAGGTTCTTGCTGATCTGAAAAAAAAGAAACTGGTCTGCTCCGGCGAAGATGAACCAGGGAACAGCGTTATGGACAGCAGGGACCGTCGATTGATCTCCTTATTGTCCGCTTTGAATGATAACGGGATTTCCTGGGGAGAAGTGATTTCTTCCCTGGAGGGCATCCAGAAACTGGTGGAGAAAATTGCTGAGGTGGAATGTCGGGCATTGTTGTCGGGTGTTATTAACAATCCGGCGGAAGATTTTCACGATCTTCTGAAACTGGAGGAAAGAACGCTGCATGAGTTCATCAATCGGGTTCGTAGAAATACATTGAACAGCATTGTAACCCGATACAGAAGCGATCTGGATTATGCCTTTCTGGCGTCCGCCGATGAGGGGTTTGCGGTACAATCCAACGTAATCATACCCCTGATTGAGAAACTGGAACAGACCCTGAAACCAAGGGCGAAGGACAAGCGTAAACTGAATGATCTGGCCTTGGCGTATAGCTGTTTGGGAAATCTGGAACCTTCACTTCGTTATCTCAAGCGAATAAGAAGGTTTGCGGCGGATGATCCGGAGACGCAACTTCGGTGGATTTGGTATCGACGGTTTATGAGGCGAAAACAGGATCAGAATCGGATTAAAACCGAGTTGGCTTCCCTGGTGGAGCAACACCCGGATTATGCTATTGGAAGAGCCTTCATGGCTGTCTGGCACGGATTTGAAATCATGGAATCCGATGATCCCTACGAAATTTTAAAGCTGACCAATCTCTGCGTCCGGGAACTGGAGGCCGCTGATCATAGCCCAACCAATGATTTACATGACTGGGTGATGATCCGTTACATTACCGGCCAATTGTATGGTCGCATGCATATCGCACCGGGAAACCTCAACAGCGGTATCGTCGCATTTGAGAGCATATTGAACAGGGAGGATGAAATTAACGATTATTATGCTTCTCATAAGGCTTTTTTCCGGTTTTGGCTCTGGCCGAATCTTTACCTCTTTCTTGGCACGATATACAACCAGGCAGGACGGTACGATGAGGCATTAAATGTTCTCATCAAAGGGAGGAGTTTCAAAATGTTGACTCCCTACGGAGAACGGCTGGAGAGCGAAATCGAGAAAGCCCAAATTGGTAAGTAATTAAACATAAAAAAGGAGACGTAATGGAAAATACTCAAAACGGATTAGCCCGTGGGTTGACCCTGGTTACAATGTTTACATTGATGACGGGCGCCATGGTCGGCATGGCCTGGGCCATTCTGGCTAATGTGTTTCTGGACAGAGCCGGCCCTGCTGCTGTTATCTCCATGATGATTGCAGCAGTCCTTTGTATTTTTGTAGGGCTTTGTTATGCAGAGCTTTGTGCTGCCATGCCCAAGGCTGGCGGTGAATATATATACGTCAAGAGAGGTCTTGGAAATTTCCCCGGGTTTTTCGCCGGATGGATTCTGGTTCTGGCGTATGCTTCAATGATGCCGGGCGAATGTATTATCATCGGAAGATTGCTCAATGGAATTAACCCTGCATTTCCTCCGGCCCTGACCGGAGCTGCAACCGCTGTTATTTTTACGATTATCAATCTGCTGGGGGTCAGGATTTCCGGACGAATCCAGTTCCTTTTTGCGCTGATTCTGTTCGGGGGAATTTTCCTCTATTTTGGCGCTGCGCTTCCCAAGCTGGAGCTTGCCAATTTTCAACCGGTGTTTGGTCGCGGTCTTGGGGGGGTGGCTATCATGATTCCGATTGCCATGCTAGGTTTCATGGGATTTGATATACTTCCCCAGGCTGCTGAGGAGATCAATGCTCCGGTGAGGAAGATGGTTTTTCTGATACCGGCTTCCATAGTCTTTGTTGCTTTTTTCTATATCATCGTCACAATTGCCAACTCGGGAATCCAGCATTGGGAGATTCTGGCCCAAAGCAAGGAGAATATTCCAATTCTCAAACCGGTTACCATTGCCATGGGCGAAAAGGGTGCCACTATTATTATGGTGGCAGGAATCTGCGGACTTTTAACAACCATGAATGCCTTTCTTCTGGGTGGTTCCCGACTGTTAATGGCGATGGCGAAGGATCATCAGTTACCATCACCGTTTGGCTATGTTCATCCTAAATTTAAAACGCCATCGGTGGGATTGATTTTCCTGGGTGCCATGGGTGTCGCGGGAAGCTATGTCCGGGAGTTGATTGTCCTGTTTGACACAGCATCTGCAGCGATTCTGATCTGCTACGTATTGGTGGTTGTCAGTGTCATGAGATTACGAAAAAAGGAACCCTCAATGGAAAGACCCTATAAAACATGGGGATATCCCGCAGTACCTATTATAGCTATCGTGGCGGTGATCCCGACCTGGTTGATAGCCCTTTCATTGCTGAAGAAGTGGGCAGCAATCGTTTTTGTCGGTTGGATTGTTGCCGGAATTCTTTACTATTTCGCGTCCCTGAAAAGGAGTAAGGGCTAAGATTTAGAAGACCTTTTGATGGTGTTGCCCTCTAAACCGGGAGCAGATGGGCCGAGACACAATTACATGATCAGAGATCTTTGATCAAACGATAGAAGAACTGGACGGATCGTTCGATGTTCTGCAAGGAGATTCTCTCATTGACATTGTGAATACGATCCAGATCGCTCTGCCGAATCTGCATGGGAGAAAAACGGTAGATATTGGAGCAGACGTTTTGGTATCGTCGGGAGTCGGTTGCCGCCATCATCAAATAGGGAGTGACCAATACGCCCGGAAAAGACTGATAAATACAGTCTTTCACCCTTTTGAAACCTTCGCTCTCAATAGGTGAGACAATCGAAGGATCATTGGCCATCAGCGGCTCGATCTTTACATCCTGGTTACCGGCCGCTGTTTTAATATGGTGGACGACATCCTCCACGGTCTCGCCTGGCAGAAGACGGAAATTAACGACCGCGGATGCTTTTGGTGGTAGTACATTGTGAGCCATACTGCCCTCAAACATCGTGGCGGCAGTGGTGGTTCTCATCATGGCGTTCCCAACGTTGGATATGGCCATCAATCGTTTGAATACCGAACCGAACAAGCCAAGATTGGCGGTTAAAATCCTGAAATAAAAGGGCAGTACGCTACCAATTGTTTCGAATTGCTGTCTGACCGGTTTGCAAATGCGTAGTCCGAACTGCTTTTTCTCCAGGTTGGTTACAATTTTAGCCAAAGTTCCCACTGCAGTGTTTCTGGGTGGCATGGCAGCATGCCCCCCGGTTCCGTCGACCGTGATACGAACACTGGCCAGTCCCTTTTCTGCGATTCCAATCAAAGCCAGGGGTTGATTCAGCATGGAAAATCCATCCTCGGTAATACAGCCCCCTTCATCCAGAACGAACTCGAATTCCATTCCCCGTTCATCAAACAAAGCAGCCATGGTCGCTGCCCCTCGTTCTCCCATTGTCTCTTCATCCTGCCCGAAGGCGAGATAGATATCCCGTTGGGGAGTAAATCCATTCTTAAGCAGCATCTCAACCGCTTCCAGGCTGGAGATGAGGTGAAATTTCATATCCATGGTTCCACGTCCCCAGACAAATCCGTCCGCAATGACCCCGTCGAATGGTGGGTGTTCCCACTGGTCCAAGGTGCTTTTTTCCACAGGTACAACATCATAATGGGAGATCAGCAAGGCCGGTTTCAGAGAGTTGTTACTGCCTCTGAAGTGATAGATCAGGCCGTAATCGTTCACCAGTTCCAGCTCCAGATTTTGATGCACCAGGGGATAATTCTTTGCCAACAGGTCGATGAACTCCTGATAAGGTTTCCAGTCGATTTTGGAGATATCCGGATAAGAGACCGTTTTTTTCCTGACAGCCTGGGAGAGTCGCTCGGCGACTGCATTAACATCGACCTCAGGTGCTGTCTGTTCATCGACTTCCGGTATTTCAGGTTTTTTAACCATTGCAGCCCGAAAAAAGGTATATCCTAACAGCAACAGGATAATAATAAAAATATAGGTTCCCATCGTTTTCCTTTTAATGAGGTGTGAAATTTCGATTTGAAACTATTCGATTTATTGTTTTGCGTGAGATGCATCGGTCGTAATCCAGCCTCTTTTATATAAGATTCGAGCTGCCAGGATGGAGATAGCCCCCATTCCCGGGATCAGAATTCCGATGAACTTGCCCGCGTGGCCTCCCATGACGAGTATCACCGCGATAGCCAGGATTCCGGGGACAACGGCTACTCTCCATTGGGAAAATCCGCTGGTGCTGCTTCCCATCCAGGCGACGCCCAAGGCTCCGAAGAGCGCCGGCAGAATGTTATCAAATGCCGGTTTCAGAGTCGGATCCTGCAGGATAGGTGTCAAAGGTACCAGCAGGATAACTCCCAACCCGATGATTATGGTGGTGGTAAGAGCTGAAGCCGCAATGGCAATAGTGGAGATGATTTCTCCTTCCTCGGTTGTGCTTTGAACCTGTGCGGATTCCAGACACATAATCAGTGCAGGAATTCTCAGATTGGTCAGGTTACCGGTTACAAACAGGAGGTAAGATCCACCAACACCAGCCATGGGGGTGTACATCATGACTTCGATAAAGGCGATGGGAACAAAAACCACCAGAATGGAGCCCAAACCGGCCAGCAGATTTCCAATTGGTGGGAAAATACCGAATTTCCAACAGGTCAGGGCCGGCACACCGACAATAAAGAACAGGGCGATAATCCCGGTAATCCGGCCAATTCTGTGCATTGAACTGATATAATGATCGTATGAATTCATCTCTACCTCCCCGGATTACAATGAGATCAGAACGGCAGAGGCCATTCCGAAAACCATACTGAAGGACAAGGCAAAATCCTGGAGTCGGTTCATTTTGAATTTCTTGATTAGTATGCCGAAAAATCCCATGGAAACAGCGCTCACGAGCAATACAGGCAGACCTAATACCGGTTTGCCAACCTCGTCTGCAAACAATTGCAAAATACTGGGAGCGATAACATCGGCAAGAAAAACCGAAAGTAAGCCTGCAAAGAGCGCTCCGATCATGATCGGGACCCAACCGGCATCCTTCTTCTTGGCTTTGGATATGGTGCCCTGAATGCGATTGAGGAAGAAAATGACGATAACCAGCCCCCAGACAATACCCAGTGACATAATCCACATGGAATTGGCAAAGACCGCAGCAGTATAACCCTCGGCACCCAAGCCTGTTACACCCATGCTCTTTGCTCCGACGTCCGCAGCCATCAATTCATATGGAGCTGATCCGATAATGGACAGTCTGATCCAGGGAAAGTAGATGCCCAATACAGGTGCCATCGCGACTAGTGAAATTAAAATGGGTAAGGAGGGAATGATGGAAAAAATAACACTTTGACGAATGGCCGCTTTGAGCTTTTCCTTGTCTATTCCGGCATGAACACCTCGTCTCCAGGCTTTCAGAAGAAAGAGGGTGCTCTGGCTCAGGATGAACAGGAACACCAGCCCTCCGAGAACGGCAAGAAAGCTGCTATTGGCCACGTTTAAATAGTCTTTCATGGATTCCTTTACATTGACGGATTTTTGACGATTTGGGTTGAGGTCGTGTGAAACGGCTAAGCATGGATGATAGGAGAATGACTGTTCGGGGTCAAGGGTTTAGAATCTGACCGATGAAGATAGACCGGTGAACCCGAATTTTAATGCTTGTCAGACAGTTCCTGATTAGATATGATAACAAAATTTGGTAAAACACGAGTTTTTGGAGACTCATTCATTTTAAATACTTAATTTTGTTAACCTTTTTCAAATTGCCTGTTTAATGGAGAATTAAGGAATGGCAGTTATTTCGATTAAGCATCTGTTTGATGCTGGTGCTCATCTGGGTCACAGGACACAGAAGTGGCATCCCAAAATGAAAGAATACATTTACGGTTCCAAATCGGGAATTTACATCATCGATTTACGAAAAACATTGGAAAAGCTGAAGGATGCATATGAATATGTTCTTAATCTTTCGGCAAATGGTGGCAAGGTATTATTTGTCGGAACCAAATATCAAGCAAGAGATGTAGTACATGAACAAGCTGAGAGAAGCTCCAATTTTTATGTGAATTACAGATGGCTGGGTGGGATGCTGACCAATTTTGCAACCATCAAACAGTCCATATCCAAGTTGAAGAAACTGGAAGATGTCGCCGGACCTGAGCGGGATTACGTTGGTGTCCTGAAGAAGGAAGGCGTCAGGCTGGAGCGGGAAAGGAGAAAACTTGAGCAGGTATTGGGTGGAATTACTGAATTAAGAAAGAAACCCGCAGCAGTATTTATTGTTGATATTAAGAAGGAATTTATCGCGGTCAACGAAGCAAAGAAGCTTGGGATTCCCATTATTGCTATTGTCGATACCAATTGTGATCCACGGGGGATTGACTTTTTGGTTCCCGGAAATGACGATTCGATACACTGCATTGAACTGTTTACCAGTGTTATTGCTTCTGCCTCCATTGAAGGACGAAAGATGTATGAATCCAAAATGGCGGAAATGAAGAAAGAGAAGGATAAGGCCAAAGCGGAAGCTGAGAAGAAAAAACAGGACAAGGCAAAAGCCAAGAAAGCCGAGAATAAGGACGAAGCTGCCAAGCCTGCAGAAAAGAAAGCTGAGAGTAAGGACGAAGCTGCCAAACCTGCAGAGAAGAAAGTAGAAAAAGCCAAAAAAGCCGAAGCCGTTGCTGAAAAGGTTGAGGAAGTTAAAGAGCAGGTAGAAGAAGAGGTGGCTGAGGAAGCAGCTCCCGCGGCTAATGCAGAAGAAAAAACCGAAGAACAAAAAGAAGACTAAGGTTTGAACCGAACAGCCTGCCGTCGATTCTAAAAGAGGAGGCGGGCGGTCATTCAAGGCTCGAAAACCATTTCAATCAGGGGAAGACATGAGCAATATTACCGCAGCAATGGTGAAGGAGTTGCGTGAGATTACGGGTGCCGGGATGATGGATTGTAAAAAGGCATTGACCGAATGTAACGGCGACTTTGAAGCCTCAAAGGAGTTATTAAGAAAAAAAGGGCAGGCGATTGCCAACAAGAAATCCAACCGTGAAACCAAAGAGGGATCGATTTATATCGCAGAGAAGGATAAAAAGGCCGCCCTGGTTAAGATCGCCTGTGAGACCGATTTTGTAGCCAAGAACGATCAATTTAAGGATTTTCTCAAAAAAATTGCCGAGCAGGCAATAGAAGTGGGAACCGAGGGATTGGAAGACAAAACCGGGTCTGAAGGCCCAATCAAGGAACAATTCGTTCAGACCATCAGCAAACTGGGTGAGAACATTGTATTCCTCGAAGGTCTGGACTGGGAAACCGATGAAAATGGCACGATCGGATGTTACACACACACCAATGGCAAGATTGGTGTTATGATCGAAATCGGAGCAGAGTCCGCAGTAGATTCCAGCACACTGAATGAGATCGCCCGAAATATTGCAATGCATATTGCCGCTTCACAGGTTGAAGCGATTCAGGAGTCGGATCTTGATCCGGCAGTGGTTGAGAAAGAGAAGAACTTTCTGGTCGATCAGGCCAAGGAATCGGGAAAGCCGGACAATATTATCGAAAAGATGGTAATGGGCAGACTGGCAAAGTTCAAGAAGGAGATTTGCCTGCTGTACCAAAACTATGTCAAGGAGCCGGATAAGACTATTGAACAGTATCTGGCTGATTCGGGAAAAGCACTTGGTGCAAAACTGGTCGCCAAGCGATTTCATAAAGTTACGTTTTAGAACCGAATAAAGGGGATTTTTCAAATCCCCTTTTTTTTGCCTGAAAAAGATGAAAAGCACATATAAAAGACTATTATTGAAGATTAGCGGTGAAGTTCTGGGAGGCGATAAAGGTGAAGGATTTGATTTCGGTGTGATTCAATCCCTGACCGAACTGATTAGCGGTATACATGACGATGGTTTCGAGATTGGAATTGTGCTGGGTGGAGGCAATTTCTTCAGGGGTGCCAAAAGCATACCTCTCAAGATGGATCGTGTGGCGGCTGATCACATCGGGATGATGGCAACCTTGATGAACGGGGTCTGTCTGAAAGAGGCTTTGAGCTCGAATAAGAAAAAAGCAAGGGTTTTGACAGGTTTGCAGGCTCCCGGTATTGCCGAGAGTTTTAATAAAGCAAGGGCGATTGAGTCTATAGCCGATGGCGAAATACTGATTTTTTCCGGGGGGACGGGATGTCCGTATTTTTCGACAGATACGGCTGCAGTATTGAGAGCGCTTGAAATCGAGGCGGATATTGTTATCAAAGGAACCAAGGTTGATGGGGTTTATGACAAAGATCCGGTCAAAGATCCCACCGCAATTAAATACACCGATCTCACCTACGCCACGATTCTGGAAGAGGATCTCAGGGTGATGGATGCAGCCGCTATCGCCTTGTGTCGAGAAAACAACCTTCCTCTTTGTGTTCTCTCCATATTCAATCAAAACGATCTGGGCGATTTCCTTACAGGGAAGTCTATTGGAACCCTGGTTTCCAGTTAGTTTCAGATTAATCCCCATTCCGAACAGCGAAGCGCAGGCAGGTATATCATATCGGCCTGCCATATTTGAACGAAAAGAGACTGCATCGCAGCAGGGTGCACCAAAATTGTGTGGGTAAGGCTTTAGAAAAGAATGAAGGTAAGTTAAAAAGACAAATAAAATAGCTAGATACAGCGCAATATGTTGATAAAAAAGGCTTGACAAAACTGATAACTCCTAAAAATCGAAAAAATACCCAATTGTTAATTCGATTAAGGAGTTATCAGCAATGCCAAACCAGAATATCAAAGATTTAACAGAAAAGGAAATCGAGGCCCAAAAACGAATCACAGAGATAGCAGAAACACTCCAATCCTTACTGCCTGACGGAGAGGGAGTTAACCTAGACACAGTAGAAAACGAGTTAACCTCTATCCTCTCCGCCATCAGAAAACGAGCTACGGAGAGATATTTCCAAGAACAAGATAGTGACGAGTATTATTGCCCCATCTGTGGGCAAAAGACTCGCGTTAAGCAAAAACGAATTCGGCAAATAATTGGATTGACGCAATATGAGATAAGTCGTCGCATCTTTCTCTGTGAGTGTTGTGGCATCTACTATTACCCATTAGATCAAAAGTTAAACTTGGCAGGGCAATTTAGTCTCGAAGTTCGAAAAGCGGCACTTCTTTTAGGACAGCGTATCCCTTTTCAAGAGGCCAGTGACTATCTATATCGCCTTTTAGGCGTCAGTGTCAGTGATCAGTCAATACTGACACTTGTTGAGTCGGTTGGTGAGAAAGTTCATTCGGAGGATTTACGCCTGGTAAGAAAAACAGTGGACGAAGAGGGTTTCGTCAAGCGCGAGTCAAACGATTCGAAACGAAAAGAAGGAGCGGCTTATCTTCAAATGGACGGGATGATGGTCCAGACCCGAGAGGAAGGATGGAAAGAGATTAGAAACGGAATTCTATTCGCAGAAGACCACCGGGTAGAGATAGATAAACACCACCATTGGATTCAAAACAAGACTTGTTTCAGTATTTTCAATAGGCATAAAAACTCTCTTGAGGCGTTTAAGAGAAGAGCCACGACAGAATCGAGCCAGTTTGGTTTCGAGCGCTATGAGAAACCAGTAATTATCGGGGATGGGGCGAAATGGATATGGGATTACGCAGATTCGTATCATCCCAATGCGATCCAGATTCTCGATTACTATCACGCTAGCGAATACTTAGGGAACGCCTTATCCTCGATAAAGGCGTGTAAGCGAGAGAAAAATGAGTTTTTCAAACAACTTGAGAATGGTGAGGTACAACAAATCATCGAACGTTTAGAAAAACAGCCTCAGACAAAAGAGGTGATAGATTGTCATCGTTACTTTATGAACAATCAAAGCCGCATGAAATACAACGAGTATAAAAACCAAGGTCTCGCAGTTGGAAGTGGTGCTATCGAAAGTACTCACAGGACCTTGATTCAATCCCGAATGAAGCAAGCGGGTATGCATTGGAAAAAGAAAAATGTACAATCTATCGCGTCAGTGAGAGCTAGATATGAGTCAGGAAGATGGGACGAAGTGGTCGATAAGTATTTAAGGGCGGCGTGACGTCGCCCACATAATTTTGGTGCACCC
>JANQGX010000035.1 GCA_028282885.1 SAR324 cluster bacterium | reverse complement strand
TATGGAGTGTCGCGGTATTGTTCCTCGCACTTTCCGGAGACCATATAGCCTTTTTTCTGGTGAACCAGTTTAGACAACTCCTTCACGAGGGATGTCTTGCCCATCCCTGCTTTCCCCTTGACAATCATCATCTCCACACTGCCGGTACAGATTCGATTGAAGGCGCTGAACAAAGCGACTAGATTTTCTTCTGCACCGTAAAGCTTGGAAGGCATATGGATGCGGTCTATATTGTCTTTGCTGGCCAGCTCAAAAGGATTGATCCAGTGCTCTGTTTTATATTGTGTACGACAGTTCTCCAGATCCTTTAGGAGGCCAAAGGCGCTTTGATACCTTTCTTCTGCACCTTTTGACATCAACTTCATTACGATCTGGTTGACCGTAAATGGAAGTGCCTGTCTGGACACAAGAATACTTTCGGGATCGTATGCAAGATGGGCGTGAATGGTCTGCATTTTGTTGTTGAACTGAAACGGCACCTTTCCGGACAACATTTCGTAGAAGATCGATCCTAACGAATAGAGATCGCTGCGTTGATCAATACTCCAGTTGATTCGGCCGGTCTGTTCGGGCGAAGTGTAAACATATCGATCATCATCCAGATTAATCGGGTTTTTTATCCGATCCGTTCCCGGTGTATGGGTTTGTATACAAACGCCCGTCAGGAAGACCTCTCCCGATTTTTCATTAACCAGGATATTGTGCGGTCTGATATCATTGTGAACGAGTTGGTGCTGATGAAGTTTACTTAGGCTGCGCGTGATATTCGCAGCGTATTCAAGAAAGAGCTGAAGACTTAACGGATTGTTTAGCAGAATAACGGACAAATACATAAAACCGTTGTCTTCCATGACGACGGCAACCGTATCTTGTGAAAATATTAGATCGACGGCGGGCGGTATGACTGTTAATTCCAGTTGCTGCTGAAATTGAATCTGATTTTCAATTCCTATTTGTTGAGCGGGTGTTAACTCGGTCAGAAAATGTTTGATAATGACCGGTTGATTGTCTAATTGACGCTGTGCTCGATATACAATGGAATTTGGGAATTCGTAGACCTTTTCCAGGTGAATGTATCCGGAAAACGATATCATTATCGACCTTTTGAATTTATCTGGATATTATCCGAGCGTCTCTTACATACGACAAAGCCATTCGTAGTTGTTGAATATACCCTATTTCCATTTTTTGTGGCAAACAGATTGGCGTCTTCCAAAGCCTTTAATGGCGGTAATTGATATCGTTTTCTCAAATGTGGGGAAAGAACATGCGGATAAATCGGCTTTGCTCCTTTTCGCAGGGCCATTTCATGTGTCGAAATCAGCAACATCGTCAAAGGCTTTTTTGAGAAAGGAACCGATAGACTGGTGTTCATTTGAAATCGGATCTCAATGTTGCTCAGCGGACTGCAGTTCAATCGATCATTTGCAATAACGCGCAGCTGAGTCGATGTGACCGGTGTATTGGATTCAATAGCAACAAGGTAGATTGTGTATAATCTATCAATGAAGGCTAACAAATTGGAGATATCTTCCTGGTAGATAACGGAAAGTGGCTGAATATCATGAAACGCATCATGAAAAGCGCCTCTTCGCCACAGCGTTCCTACTGTCGAGGTCAGGTTGACTTGGTTTGTAAGCTCGATGAAGTATACGCCTGACGATGGTTTGACTATATCTTCCGGACGGATCGAACCGACCTGGTATCCTTGAGGTAAATAGGATCGATCCAATTTGGCATTGAGCTTCGTGCAAGCTGCTAAAGTCACCGCTGCTAGAATCAGGCAGAACAGACAGGTCGTTCGGCGTAATGATTTGATTTTTATGCCTATTCCTCCGGATGATATCCACACAATAATATCGTTTATCTTGGTTGCAAGCGATGCTTATAGTTTCATTGGTTGAATTCGGTTAACAATACTTCCGCTCTCAACAGCCTCCATAAACTCTTCTCCGAGCTCTGTGCTCCTCTCAATCACTGTATTCCAATATGCGATACGATCCCTATCCTTTTGCGCGAATGTCCAGAAGTCGTTTCGATCCGGTATTTTGCCGAATGGAAGAGAATCGATGAACGATTCAGACGGTGCGGCAAGCAGTACGTTAATCATATGTGAGGGATTTGGTTTTCTGCGGGTAAGTTTTTTGTCCAACCATCCGGGAATAACACGCCTGGAATAGTGAGGGTAAAGCACGATACCTTCATCCGACGCCGGTAAGAACGGAATATCCATGTGATAGTCGATGACCCCACCATCTCTATAAGTTCCGTCCGCAGCCCCCTGAATACCTTTTACACCTGAAATTACAAGCGGAATCGATCCGGATGCCAACAAAGCATCCTTAATATTTTCCTTGCACAATGGAACTTTCTGGATGGGAAATTCGCTTGTTTCGAAAAAGGGGGGTTGAGTCTTGGGATGATAAAAAAGTGTTCGTTCAAAAAAGAGCTTCAACAACTTCCTATTGATGACATTCGCCAGGGCCGATCCCAGCAAACCGGCTCCAAGAAGTATTTTATTCTCATATGCATTCAGCCCCTTGCTGCGGACCGCCATGAAATTGAGTCGCATCGTGGGATGCTCCAATACCTGTTCAACGGCTTGATCATCCAGATAGGCATCTCGTATCCGACATGTTTCCTCGGAAATCTCCCTGGCTGTCGGTTTGGCAGAGTACGATTGATTGAGGTAAGCAGTTTGAAATCGCTCCAGGGCATCCAATGGATTGTTTTGCGCTATCGCAGCGAAACGCCAGGCAGCTATTGATGAGCCAACGAGAAACAATGGCGTCGAACGATGTCTTAACCAATTTGAAAACAGTACTCGATCTAAGCTGCTAAGAACCAGCCATTTTGGTCCTCCGGCAGCACCAGCTATCACACTGACCATTTCCGGTTTGAGGCCGTTATCTTTTATTCGGCTAAAGGCTTTTTCACCTGCGAGAAAAATAAGATTGTCGGGCATGTAGTATTGACTGTGGGCGTAGGTGAGCTGTTTGCTTTTGTGTGGATATCAACTAAAATATCTCTTCTGAAACCTGTGAATAACGTTTGCTCGGAAATGACCTCGTGGCAAAGCTGCCGGTATCTCTCCGAACTTGTCTTCCTGCGGATTATAAACAGGGATGGTCAATTAAACAAGAGATGAAGTTGACAGCTATGACCCCGGATTCGGGTGAGAAATCGGCATTCTTTATCTGATGATCCCGATACCATGCTTCTAATATAACAATGGATTCGTTCGTCCGATGATATCCCCAGTTCTTCTTTTTTTGATTGGATGTGTTTTTCTCATTACCGGACTGGTCAAGGTCAATTATGCTCGTCCATTCATTGTTCATGTCAGAAGGCTGCAAATCCTACCCAAAGTAGCAAATGAGATTGGTGCCTCTTTGTTTATCCAGATGGAATGCGGAATTGGCATATCAATGATTCTGGGAGCTTTTCCAAGGGAATTGATACCGCTATTAATGATAATGATCTTTTTCCTATCCGTTCTGGCAGCATGGGGTGTTCGAGCCGGTCGTGTGGATGATTGCGGCTGCTATGGTGGCCTGTTAAACCTATCCATTAATCAAAGCCTGGCTTTGAATGCGATCTACCTGATTATGCTTGCAGCCAGCTGGGTTATGGGCGAAGAGAATCAGCCGACCCCGATGTGGAAAGTTTTGGTGATTATCGCCGGGTTTGCACTGGCGAA
>JANQGX010000029.1 GCA_028282885.1 SAR324 cluster bacterium | reverse complement strand
TTGATCGTTGAAGATGATCAAACAGAAAAAATCGGCCAGTAGACAACATAATCAACCAACGGTCAAGTCTGTGAAATTAGTTTTTCTACAGGCTCGTTAGGACTTAAAAATAGATAACTAAAATGGATGACAGAGGCAAGTATATATTTGTAGTAGCAAGTTCTTATTCTAGAGCTGCAAAACACCTTAACCAGGAATCTCAAGTTGATATTGGTTTATATGTACCAGGTCATGTGAATGCTGCATTAGCAATAGAATTGTATTTCAAGTCTTTATACTACATAGTTTATAAAAAAGATTTTAGACACTCTCATGATTTTCTAGATCTCTTTAATGAGCTACCAAGTGACATTCAAGATAAACTAGAATCCGCTTTCAGTCGGATTATCGACAATCGAGACATGAGTGATGTGTCAAAAATAGAAGCTGGCAGCAAAGAAACCATTCCTCTTGACTTAAAGGGGAATTTGGATTCATGGAGTTCTGTATTTGTTAAAATGAGATACATATATGATAAACCAAATAAAGCTATTTCAATGATGTTTTTTCCTGAAATAGAAAAAATACTGAGAGATGAAATCACTACTTTGAGGCCAGATCTCTTGTCCTAACAATAGTTTAGAGCCGACGTATAACGCCCTCGGTGGATTCACATTTGCAAATTTCATGGCAAAGTCATCGTTAGTCAACTGTCGCCTAGGCCGCGGCTCAAACAGGCGATAAGCAGACCCTGACCGGGCCTTCTTATCGACCGATGTTGAGCGGGTCTAATAATGACCCTGGACCGAAAGACCCTGCAAGGGTCTGCTTATCAATGTCGTTCGAGCTATGTGATACATACCGCCAGTCGGCTCAAATGCCGACCGGCGGCCCGCTCAACATCGGGCGTTGGGAGGGTACCACAACAAGGCTAGTCGCTATTTCGGAATGATCCTCTGAATAAGGCCATCAATTTCTTCAGGTGAGTATGGTTTAATTATTAAATCATCAATCCCCCAGCTCTGAATATCTTTCATGTATATGTTTTTATTACCAGTAGATAATATAATCGGCACATTGTTTCTCATTTGTTTTATTTTTTTAGCCAATCCGTCACCTTTTAGATTGGGCATTTCATAGTCGGTAATTACCAAGTCGAATTTCATGGGATCAGTATTAAATATCTCTAATGCCTTTAAGCTACAAGTTGTAATTGTTGCATCCAGGTCTAATGCTTCAAACAATTCATGTGCCACTTTGGCTACCGTTACATCATCGTCCACAAAAAGAACTGAATATTTTTTGACATGTTTTCCCATAGGTTTCTTATATGAAATGAAAGTATGTATTCTTAGTATTCAATGAATACTTTTATAATGTTGAGAAGTCAATAGAATTCGTATTCAATGTATTCTTTGTCATCTAAATAAAAAATCAAAGAATACATGTTTTATGAAAAAAGATCTTGTTTTAACGGTGAGAGTCGATGCAGAAATGAATTCTATAGTTCAGTCTTTAGCCAAGAAGGATGACCGAACTGTTGCTTGGATGCTACGAAAACTGATCACGGAAGCACTTGAGGCAAGGGGAATTTGGCCCTTAGAAAAAAAATAACCAATGCTTTCCCAGCAAATTCATCAACCGGACCGCGTATCGCCGCTGTTGAGGGCAAGTCATGTGGTCTTGATAAAAATATCATGAATACAAGTCTGGTGCAACGGCTGGTTATAAAGGCGTTACAGTTTTTGAAAAATAGTGAAGGAGGAAGAGATGGATATCATCGACCTGTCAGAAAACACTAAAGAAGACTATTTGACTTGTCTGGAAGAATGGTCAGATGAAATGAAAGATGGTGTCTGCCGCAAGGAGTGTTGGTATAATAACATGCGGGAAAAAGGCTTGCGGGTGAAACTGGCACGAAATGATGCGGGGGTTGTTGCCGGAATGATTCACTATGCTCCGATTGAATATTCCTGGGTTGAAGGGGAAAACCTCTATTTCGTCTATTGCATATGGGTACACGGACACAAAAAGGGACGCGGGGACTTAAGAAAACACGGCGCGGGAACGATTTTATTGCGCGCAGCAGAAGACGATGTGAAAAACCTGCAGGCAAAAGGACTGGTCGTATGGGGATTGCTGCTGCCGTTTTTTATGCGCGCAGGATGGTTTAAAAAGCACGGGTATCGGAAAGCGGACAGAAACGGCATAAGCGTTTTGTTGTGGAAAACGTTCACAGATGACGCAATTCCTCCTCGGTGGATCAGGGTGAAAAAGAAACCGGAAACGGTTCCCGGTAAGGTGGTAGTAACAGCTTTGGCAAACGGGTGGTGTTCCGGAATCAATGGCATGATAGAACGTGCAAAACGAATCTGTGGTGAATTTGGAGACAAAGTAATCTATCGAGAGATCGATATGACCCGTCAAGAGAATGTGCACGAATGGGGTTTATCAGACGGATTGTTTGTTGACGACAAGAACATTTACCAGGGGCCGCCGTTGTCATTTGATAAAATCCATAAGATCATTGAGAAAAAAGTGAGGAAACTGTAACTAGGGTTTGCAGTGGACCGACATGCTGCCGTCGATGAGGTCAAATATTCAAATTCCTGGCAAATCCTTCATGAACACCAAAACCTTACAGGGCGGCCACTGAAACCCGGCGTAAAACATCATGATACAAGCCGAATATATAAACGTACTTAGATATATTTATAAAAGGCTGTCCACTACGGATATTACTTGGGTTGTGACAGGCAGCCTCGGTTTTGCTTTGCAGGGAATGATAGTTGAAGTACATGATATTGACATACAAACAGACAAAGCTGGAGCGTATCTCTTTGCAGATTTGTTTAATGAGTTTTGTGTGAAAAAAGTAAAATTTAAATCATCTGGTAAGATTCAGTCGTATTTCGGAGAATTTGAAATTGAAAAAATCAAAGTCGAGGTAATGGGAGATATTCAGAAAAAGTACAAAGAGTCCGATAACTGGGACTCACCAGTTGATATATTATCACAAAAATTACTGATCCCCTGTCATAGTATGGAAGTACCGGTTCTGAATCTAGAGTATGAGCTTAAAGCTTATATTAAGATGGGCCGGTATGAAAAAGCTTTAAAAATAAGAGAGTGGCTTTCAAATAGAAAGTAGTTGAACAAAAGGCTAAAGACCGACCATACCTGCCCAAAAGCGGCGGGTATGGCAGCTTAGCCAGGTGATTGGAAGGCAAAATAGTTGAGTTCAAAAATGAAAAACACTTCGAAGTCCAGTATATTAGAATTCACCATATTAATTGGGACATTTGCAATCAGCTTCATTAATTCTGTTGAATCCTTTAGAAAATGCTACCTCTATTCTCATAAATCTGAATGTTTTAACGGGGCAATGTCTGAGCCGGCGAATTGATAACATTGCCGATATTGAAAAAGAGGTACTTGCCTGGCAGAAAGCCAGGAATACCAGACAAGCTAAAGTAAATTGGCAATTCACAACCGATGATGCTCGGATAAAACTCAAAAGGCTTTATCCGATATTAGACGGTTGACATGACACTAGTCGGTATTGTCACCGAATCAGTATGGGCTCGTCCCGGCGCAAACCAGAATGCGCAGCGGGAATCTGATTGATATTGCTTTTTCAGGGCAAACTTGGCGGCACGAGCCGCAGTGCCAGCATTCTTCGGGGTAGATGACTTCAGTGATTTCAGTTTCGAGATTAAAGTGTATTACGTCCAGCGGACACGATTTATCACATTTTCCGCAACTGATGCATAATTCCTGGTCAATGACGGCAGGCATGATTATTCCCTCCTTTTTATCCTAAATTAGTAATTAAGCGGCACGAACACAGGGACGATCCGGTCGCCTTCATCACGAACAGCGATCTGGCCCAGCCAGTTGGCATCATCCGGTTCCGGATAATCAAGGCGATTGTGACACAATCCAAACCGGCTTTCCTTGCGATACCCGGCTGCGGTGATCATACATCGGGCTACAGTCATCATGTTATAAACTTCCTGAGTACGGCAAAGATCATGAAAATTCTTGGCCTTGACTTTGTTTTTCCACTGGTCAAGGAGGTCCAGATTTTGCCAAGCCTTTTCCATTGACCATTTGGAGCGGACTGGCCCCATACCTTCGGTCAAAACTTTTTGTAAAACATCTTCAAATTCACGCCAGTCCAGGTCCCTGGATTCATTCATTGGAGCGAAAAGGCGTTGTTTGACGCTTTTAATTTGTTTTTCAGAAGGGGAAGGAGAACTGCCGTTGAAGTGTTTGGAATATTCAGAGGCACAGCGACCGGCGTGCAGTCCTGAGGTGACAGCCATATGCAGACTTCGACATTGATCGGCGGAATTTCCCCCGGCAAACAGACCGCGAACATTGGTTGCACAATTGTGGTCAATCTTCACACCACTGCCACAAACTTCATTAGGTCCACCCTGCATGCCTTCCGAGGTGCTGATTTCCATCAGGTCCCGACTGAGGTCGAGTCCCTTCTGTTCAAAATAATCGGGTAAGGTGTCTTTGTCATAGGCCAGAGTTGTTACCAGATGCTTTAATGCTTTGGGTTCGAGGTGTCGACAATCCATGTAAACCGGCCCTCGATGAGCCTTGAGTTCACCGAGGACACCTTCAACAAGCTTATATCGAGGCCCATTCATACCCATCGTATCGTAGCGCTCCATGAACTCTTCTCCTTTACCATTAACCAGTTTTGCTCCCATGCCAACCAAGGCATTAAGGCCGGCAGCGCTAAAGGCACGGGGGACGACGGTCATCCTCAAGTATTCTACATTGGCCAGTTCGGCTCCAGCCCTAAGTGCCATTGCTTCACCGTCACCGGTGTTGGCAGGACACATCCAGCAACTGAAACTAAGGCCTGAAGGGTTCTGATAGAGACGGTTGGTTCCCCCAGTGGAAACAACCACGGCTTTGGCTTGAACCACGTAAAACTCACCGGTGCGGATGTTAAAGCCCGCAGCTCCGCAGACTTGTCCGTCATTTACCAGCAGGTCTCCGACTACGACCCTGTCCAAAATATTACAACCGCTTTTTCTAGCGTACTTACCCAATAACGGTTTCATTTTCTTCCCGTTGAAATTGATCCACCAGGGACCGGGCTGGCCATAGGATTGAGTGCGGAAATATGTTCCATCAGGTTGTTTGAGGGTACACTTTATGTCTTCAAAGCGCTGGATTGCAGCTTCTAGTTCGTCGCAGTAAACGTTTTCGACAACTTTTAAGTTGGTAGCTCCTTTGGCGCTGGTTGCGGTAAATTGTAGGTAGGCCTCACGGGTGTCCCACGCTTTGTCAGTGTTCAGATAGGCCAAAAAGTGATCTACACCTCCTGCGATGTGACCACTCCTTTCAACTACGGCTTTTTCCATGATAGTGACGCTCTGCCCAGCCTCTCTGGCGGTGATAGCAGCATTCAGTCCGCAGACTCCGCCACCGATGATGAGGACGTCAGTCCGGATTTTTTGATCGATCATTAAAAACCTCCTTTCGATCCAAGTAAATTTATCAAATTAAATGACGAGAAATTGATAGATCACGTTTTATGATGAAAGCGTATTCGTTTAGGGTTTCTTCTTTTTAATATTGAAAGCTGTGTTGTGTGAGTATAATTCGGTTACTGATGGAGTCGGATGTTGACTTGATGACAATTTTTAATTTTTTGGACCAATGTTCCATTATATGGACCATACATTATAGTATACATTTTCCTATGTCAAAGGGAATTTTCCATTTGCCGACCCAAGTCAATATGGACATTGAGTGAGCTGATATTCAACACGTGTTGAACCAGAAACGGCGTTTTTCGTGATAATGGAAGGGGAGAGTTAAACCACGAAACTCTCGATTAATCATTTCACCTTGATCGATCTATGGAAGGGACCGGGAGAGAGCCGGTTGTCAAGGTGGTGCTGACTGCACCAGTGCGGACTTAAAGAGGTATTGTTTGGTCGTCAGGATGTCGTCAAGGCTGACTCCAGCCCAAGAGGCGACTGATCTTCAGGCCCAGATCTAAAATCTTGTGGCCTAACTCAATTAAATCTTCCGGACTTGTGGCGGCTGAGTTTCTGGGGCAACTAACCGCCCCGATCACCCGGTTATCATGGTCGAAAACCGGCGCACCAACAGAAGAGAGTCCCTGCATTTTTTCTTCAATCTCCGAGGAGAAACCGCGGACTTTGATTGCATCCAGTTCCTGTTTCAGTATTTTCTTGTCGGTTATGGTGCGATCAGTATATGGCTTCAGCGAATTGCTCGACAGCAGGTTATCCAGTTCCACCGGCGTTATAAAAGCAAGCATGGCTTTTCCGACAGCAGAACAATGGGCAGGCGCTCGTCCGCCGACGGTGGTGCTGATGCGAAAAATCTCGTTGGAGGAAACCTTGTCGATGTAGATGACTTCAAGGGCATCCAGCACTCCCAAAAGGACAGATACTTGATGTTCATTGACAAATTCTTCCAAAGGCTGGCGGGCCATGCGTCGCAGGTCAAGGTTGTCCAATGCTCTGGAACCGAGTTCAAACACCCTTATGCTGAGATAATATGCCTTTGTCGACGGGTCCTGTTTGACCATACCTAATTCTCTAAGAGTGGTGAGTAGCCGGATGACGGTGGGCTTTTTCAGAGAACTTGTCCTGGCCATCTCGCTGATGCCGATTGGCTGGTTCATAGCAATTATTTCAAGCAATTTAAATGCTCTGGTTAAAGATTGAACCATTTGTCTTATTCCCCCATCCGTAAACTAAGTTGGTCTGAATTAATACGATACACTATTTGACTTAACATTTGATGAAACAGTAAAAATCCCAAAACTTGAATTCTTCGCTAAAATAGCCGAATGATATCAGTGCTTGTTTTATAGGTTTTCTGGAAATCAGAGTTTTTACAGGATCATCAACATTAGGTGAACCAATATAACCTGCCTAAAGCTCGCAGCTTACAGCTTTACATGTAGTCCCTACTGAGACTGGTGCCGCCCGAAACGAGAGAAAGCACTAAAAAAAGGCAGCAAAGGCCAAAACTTTTTGCTTTGATTTGTAAATGAATACTTTCAGAGTGATTAAAAGATCCGACAAAAACCAACCATGTGAAGAACCTACTATTTCAGAGATCCCTTAATTAGGTAGATACTGGAGTGTTTGGGATTTTGCAACCCCCCTTTCCATTACAATTGATAGAAAAAGGTTATTAACCCATAATCTATACATCCAATTTGATTTCAATGGTTTACAGTTTGATATCGCGGTGTTTGACCCTCCCCGATTATCAATAGTTATACAAAAGCGGATGGAGAAAGGGAACTTGGATTTTTAAGGACTGAGTGTTTATGGGTTGCCGGTAAGATCCTTTTTATTGTGGCGGATATGTGCACCTCTGAGTCGCTGAGTGTCATGGCGGCTTTTCTGCCGGGGACTCGAATACCTCAAAATATTTTATTGAAAATCTCTGGATCAATCGAGCGCCGTCAGCCCACTTCCCCACTCCTCCTTCCCCTCATCCTTTAGTGAAAGGGAATGTAGGTGCATTCTCGACCCTTCCGCACTACAGGTGATGTTTAAAAATCCGATTAGGATTGCTCAACCAATGACCCGGTTGTATTAATCTTATATCACTTTGTTTTGATAGCACTTAAAAAATAATTATCCTCGTAATATATAAAATGTATTGACATTATCAGATGCTGTGGATAACCTTCTTTTGCAAATAGCGGACCTATGGTCCATAATACGGATCATCCATAATTATTCTTAACAGGTGGTGTTCGTAAAACATGATGTTGCTTTGAGTAGTAGCATCCATGGGAATTTCGTGAATGTTTCAATCCGGCAGGCTAACAGACATTTCAGTGGAAATTACAATATGTAAACAAGGAGATCTTAGTGGCTGACAGCACAACCAAAAAATCAAAATACCGACTATTAACCGGATATGAAAAAAGCATTCTTAGTTTCATGTACTTTTTCATGATAATCACCGGGGCTCTGTGGATTTTCGACCTGGCACACTATTTGGGCTTGGTCATCATGAAAAAGCAGTTCGTTGGTTTGATTCTGGGAGTTGGCTTGGCTGCCATTTATTGGGATGTGCCGGCTTTTGCCGGCAGATTCCAGAACCATGTACCGTTGTACGATAAATTATTCGCGGTGCTTTCAATAATAGTCGGTCTGTATATCGCCATCTTTTACAAGGAGCTTCAGTATCAGTTGTCTGTTATAAATCCGACCAGGATCATTTTGGGATCGATTACAATGATCCTGATAATTGAAGCCATGCGAAGACTTACCGGCAAGCTGTTGGTTTTTCTCTTACTATTCTTCATTTTATACGGAAGATTTGCAGATTGTTTCAGCGGTATTTTGATGGGAAGGTCCATCGATTGGCCAGACTTATTAAACTATCTGTATTTGGATACCAATGGAGTTACTGGGGTCCCGCTTACTGTTGCGAGTACAATAGTCCTTGCTTTTATTCTTCTGGGTAATCTACTCACTTACTCCGGCGGAGCTGCCTTTTTTATGGATATAGCCTTGTCTATGATGGGAAGGTATCGAGGTGGTACGGCAAAAATGGCGGTGATCTCCAGTTCGCTATTTGGCACCATCTCCGGAAGTGTGGTTGGCAATGTTGTCTCTACAGGCGTTATCACGATTCCCATGATGAAAAAAAACGGTTTTAAGGCAAAATTCGCCGGGGCCATTGAAGCGGCTTCCTCTACTGGCGGCCAATTAGTACCTCCTGTAATGGGAGCGACTGCTTTTTTAATCGCCGAGCTCCTTGCGGTTGAATATTATAAAGTCGCATTGGCTGCTGTTATTCCAGCAACTTTTTATTATATAGCCTTATTTGTACAGATTGACCTTGAGGCTGCCAAAAACCATTTACTGGGGCTTCACAAAGATCGGATTCCCGTATTTCATAAAGTATTCAAAGCAGGATGGATTGCGTTCACTCCTTTGGCTGTATTGCTCATCGCCCTTTTTTTCCTGCACTATCCGCCAGACAGGGCAGGGCTCACAGCCGTGATTATCCTGGTAGTGCTGAATTTGGCTGATAGAAAAAACAGAATGAAGCCCAGCCATTATCATGAAGCTGTTATAAAAACTGGTCGAGGCATGCTCGAAATCATATCCATCACGGCGGCGGCCGGAATCATCATCGGAGTTCTCAACGTCTCCGGATTGGGGTTTGGCTTGTCAATGGGGCTGGTTGAAACTTTTCAATCAAACCTCTTTCTTTTGATTCTTTTTTCGGCTGTTGTCTGCATTGTTTTGGGAATGGGTATGCCTACAGCAGCGGTCTACCTTTTACTTGCAGTACTGGTTGCTCCAGCTTTGATTGAGATGGGTATTGAACCGATGGGTGCTCATTTCTTCATATTCTACTTCGGTATGATGTCGATGATTACGCCGCCTGTCTGCTTCGCCGCATATGCCGCTGCAGCCATCGCTGAAACTCACCCGATAAAGCTGGGATTTATCGCGGTGAGACTGGCCATCAGCGCTTTGATAATCCCCTTCGTTTTTATTTTTGATCCCAACCTGATGATGATCGGCACACCGATGAACATTATCCTGGCCTTTTTCTCGGGAGCAATTGGCTGCTTTTTTGTTGGTGTTGGTCTGGCCGGCTATTTATTTAGACCCATTTACTTACCGGTCAGAGCGATTCTTATCGCCGCCGGACTATTGATGCTAATTCCTGATTTGTCTTTTGGAATAAGAGCATGGCAGTCGGACTTGGTCGGACTACTGATCACGCTTCTATTTATGATAAATGAGATCCGTATCAAATCAAATAGTTCAAAAGCTGAAAAAAGTGTAGCAAAGGCCTAAATTAAATTACGTTTGTACTATGTGCGGACAATCTACAGAGGAATGAAACAAAATGGACAACAAAAAAAGAGTTAAAAGGCAGCCTTTGGAAAACAGACCTCGCAGCCCGACATTAATGTACGGCAGTTGGACTCGGTTAGATTGAATATCATACTACTATTTATGATCAATGAAATTTGTTGCAAATCAAATCATTCAAGCACAGTAAAGAGTGCGGTAAAGGCCTAAATCAAATTGTGTCTGCATACGGACAAACTTCGGAGGAATGAAAAATGGATAACAAGAAAAGAGTTGTTTTGCTCCTTACGTTTGCTTTGGTTATTATCTTTCCTGGGACGGCAACGGCCGAACTTCCCAAAATCGCTTTCTTTGGATCAGCTCCTCAAGGGACACTGCTATATACGCTTAACAGCGTGTTCGCTAAAAGCCTGCAAACCAATTCCCCTATCAAGGCCAGAGTACAGCCGGCCTCAGGTCCCAGTGCACTGTTACCATCTGTTAACAATGGAAAACTGGAATTCTCAATAAATGGCTGCAATGATGCCCGTCTGGCATTGATCGGTGAAAAACCTTTCGTCCCCAGCCCCAACCTTCGATTGGTTTCTGTCGTTTCTCCCGTCTTTGTGAGCTTGGTGGTTCGTAATGATTCAGACATCAAAACAGTCGCCGACATCAAGGGGAGAAAGATTAGTAGTAATTTCGCCGCCCAAATAGCCGGAGACACGTTGACGAAAGCTATTCTGGCTAACCAAGCCCTGTCATACGATGATGTAAGGGCTGTACCTGTTCCGAATATGGCCCAGGGGCTCAAATATCTGCTTGAAAACAAAGTTGATGCTACAATCTTTGCGGTTGCCGCAGCCAAGCTGAAAGAAATTAACGCTACCATCCCCGGAGGAGTCAGGTTGCTCTCACTTGAAAACAATGCAAAAGCGGCTGAAGCGATGGCGGCAATCTACCCAGGCAGCTATGCTGTTGAAGTCAAAAAAGGAACGCCTGGTTTTACCGGCGTTTTTGAAGACATATTCGTCCTTGGGTACGATCTTTATCTTGTTACCAGCGAGATACAAAATAATGAGTTTATTTATACCACACTAAAAACCTTTTATAATGACATGAATAGCATCCAGAAAGGTCATTCATTTCTTAAACATTTTAATGAAAATAACATGGCTAAAGATATCGCAGTGATCCCATACCATGACGGTGCGGTTAAATTTTATAAAGAGGTCGGTATCTGGACAAAAAAAATGGATGCTAACCAATCTTATCTACTTTCCCTGGCAAAGTAGTAGTGTGATAAACTGGAAATCATCCTTTGTTTTTGTGACCGGTTAAGTGGGTAATCATGGTTTGGTACAGATGCCGGACCCGGGTTGTTTTACAGTTGGTTTTTTTATGTCGAGTTGGCAGCTTTTTCCTTTTTGATTATCAATCAGGCTGAGACAGTAACGCCGAGTCCGACACAACCCACAATACCGGTTACCAGGGATTTAATATACGGGCTTAAGCCGAGACGTACCTTTCAAAAAATGACCAGCGACAGATGATAAGAATTTGCTTTTTGCGCGTCAAGTCGTTTTTCGTCCAATATGGGAGGGTAAGTGTTGGGAAGTAAAGAAAGTTGCGGAAAATGGTAAGACAAAGGAATGAAACTAGGATAATTTCCGAGATAGCGTAAAATTGAACAAAATTCGGCACTCCTCAAAAAAGCACTTTTTTCGGAAAAATCAGTTTACATAGTCCGAACTAGGCTGCCCCCAGCCATCATCAGCGGATACATACAAAATCTCCTTCGGAAAATCGGGCATGATTGGCGGGTCTGATAATAACCCTGGACTGATAGACTCTGCGAGGGTCTGCCTATCAATGTCGTTCGAGCTATGTGATACATACCGCCAATCCGCTCAAATGCTGACCGACGGCTCGCTCAACATCGGGCGTTAGCTTTAAAAAACCATCATGTTTTGATTTTCGCATTGCACTTTCCCGGCAGTAATACTATATTAGTATTACCAAGCAAAGGAGGTAAATATGAAAGTTACTACAAAAGGGCAAGTTACTATCCCTCAAAATGTTAGAGAAACACTAGGAATTACCCCACAAACAGAAATCCAATTCGTTGAGGACAATGGAAAGTTTTATATTGTCAAAGTGGATGGGCCAGAAGAAAAGGGAAAATTTGGGAAATTCAGAGGTATTGCGACTGCAAAAATGTCAACGAATGAGATTTTAGCCTTAACCAGAGAAGCATAATGAATGGTATATTGCTGGATTCATGTGTTCTTCTGGATTTGTTCACAAATGATCCACATTGGGGCGATTGGTCAGAAAACATTCTTGAGCAATATAGCCAAACAAATACTTTATACATCAACTCGATTGTATATACTGAGGTATCAATTGGCTTTACAGCCATCGAAGAGCTTGAATCATCAATCTCAAGCCTTGGTATAAAGGTATTAGAAATTCCAAGAGAAGCGCTATTTCTAGCTGGAAAAATTTTTCTTAAACACAGAAAAAACAAGAGATCAAAACATTCTCCTTTACCAGACTTTTTCATAGGAGCCCATGCTCTTGTAGCTGATTTTGTGTTAATCACAAGAGATTTAGGAAAATACACAACCTGTTTTCCTAAGCTGAAACTCATTCACCCAAAACATTAACCGTCTCAGTGAGCTAACAATTGATAGAGATTCGAAAAACAGAAATATTCGCAAAGTGGATAGATGGGCTGTCCGATATTAGCGCTAGAGCCGGAATATTGGTCAGAGTAGACCGTCTGGACCAAGGCAATCCGGGTGATGTTAAGTCAGTCGGTGAAGGCGTATCAGAATTACGTGTCGATTATGCTCCAGGATATCGCCTATTTCACAAAACAAGGGAAAGCAATCATTAATTATAATTCATCATCACGAAGAGTCTAATTTGTTTAGATGCCCAAGAATCGATTTAAAGGAGAATAAACAATGCCGGAACTGCCTGACATAACTGTCTATATTGAAGCATTGGAAACACGTATAAGTGGTAGCAGGCTAAACGATGTAAAGCTGCAAAGTCCATTTTTATTGCGTACTGCCGATATTTCTTTTGACCGGATTATCAACAAAAGTGTTGTTGAGCTGCGCCGAATCGGCAAACGAATAGCAATTGGTTTTGAAGATGATTATTGGCTGGTATTTCATTTAATGATTGCGGGACGATTTCATTGGAAAAGCCTTAGCCAAAAAGCGCCGGGAAAAAACGCGTTGATTATCATGACCTTTGATGGAGGCTTTTTATATCTAACAGAGACCGGGAAAAAGAAAAGAGCATCGTTACACCTGTTACAAGGTGAAAAGAGCTTGTCTTTGCAAGATCCCGGGGGAATGGTCGTCGACACATTAGATTTAGAAGCTTTTTCCAAACTTTTGACTCGTTCTAATCATACCTTAAAGCGAGTATTGACCGATCCCCGTGTTTTTAGCGGTATTGGGAATGCCTATTCTGATGAGATTTTGCACCATGCACGTCTGTCACCAATTAAACAATCGCAAAAGCTATCTGCCGACGAAGTGAAGCGGCTTTATCACTCGACTAAAGAAGTTCTGCAAGAGTGGACCAACAGGTTACGAAACCAGTTCGGTGATAAGTTTCCAGAGAAAATCACCGCATTTCACTCTGAAATGGCCGTTCACGGGAAATATGGTGAACCGTGTTTGGTATGCCAAAGCAAGGTGCAACGAATACGCTATGCCAGCAACGAAACGAACTACTGTCCCCGATGCCAAACCAGCGGAAAGTTATTGGCTGATCGTGCATTGTCAAAACTACTAAAAAAAGATTGGCCGAAAACCATTGAAGAGCTTGAGAATAGAAAAAATCACTGACCATTGAATATCCAACACACATTCACCCGACCGCATATCTCACTCGGAGTGTTTTTGAAGATGGGGGCCTTCCCAGTTGTGGACCGCTGAGACGGATTCTTCTGGTTTTACACCAACGATGGTTTCACGGTTTCGATAAATTTTATTCCACCGGGAGGTTTCCTGTTTGATCTCCTTTTCTGCTTCTTTTCGCCCACCTGCTTCCTTCTCTTATCGGACGGGAGATCGTTGACTTCCTGAAGGACCCCAAGGCCAAACCGTTTCAGAAAATGCACCAGAGAGCATGGATTGAACGGAACCTCCCGAGGGAAAAATGTGCGCCAACCTAACCCACCGGTTATCTGGATTGTAAGTGCCCTTCAAAAGTCAACAAAAACGAAATCTGACCTGCTATTTCCGGCGAGTTTTAAATATTAAACCTTCAGGTTTAATATTTAAAACTCGCTTTTGGAATCGGAGATCTAAAAACCTGATTGATTGAATTTTAAAAATCACCGTAGTTGTTGTAAAGATTAATTTATAAGACTATCTCCAAAGTGTGGCTGTATTCTGTTTTTCAAATTTTTCTTGACAAAATTTGAAATAGATTCTTATATTAAAACTAGGTTTTGAATAATAAAACCTAGTTGCTGAATCAGGTTGAACAGGTTTGCTAATTATTTTAGTTAATTAATGGCAATAAGGCTTTCAATTGTAGGTGGAATGGTGATATACAGGAGTCTAGCAATACACAGCGTATTGATTTCAAGTTGAGTATTCAATTCACAGGCAGGGGAACAATGGAGTCAAAATATCATTCATCAACCATACAGAAAGCCTTGGACATTCTGGATCTGTTCAATCATCACAGCAATCTGACTTTTACCGAGATTCAGAAATTTCTGGGTTACAACAAGTCAACCCTGTTCCGGCTGATCTACACGCTGGTAGCAAATGATTATTTGCGAAAAAACGAGATGGGGCAGTATGAGCTTGGTCTTTCGGTTTTTCTGTTGGGCAATAGAATCTCTCTGGAGGAGCAGTTACGAATCGTGGCAGAACCTCTGATGGAGGGACTTTCGAAGAAATTTGATTTAACCGTTCATCTTGGAATTTTGGATGGGATTACCGTCATCATAATTGCCAAAGCGGCTCCGCTGAGTGGTATCAAAATGGTATCGCGAGTAGGGGTTTCGGTACCGGCACACTGTACCGGGCAAGGTAAAACTTTGCTGGCTTATTCCCCAAAGGAGAGGATAGAACGGATTATCAATACGCACGGCTTAAACCGTTATACGCCAAATACCATCACAACAACAGACGGATTGAATCAGGAGCTTGAGGATATCAGGCAAAGGGGTTACACCATTGATAATTCCGAGCATGAAAAGGATATCCGTTGTGTTGCCGTCCCGCTTCTCAATGAGAAAGGTCAAATCATTGCAGCCATCAGCATCACCGGACTGATAACCGATTTTCCCGATGACAAAGCCATACAGGCCGCAGCGGACGAGCTGTTCGCCATAAGGGAAGTAATTATGGGTAAACTCTTCAAGGTTTAGACAGAAGAAGGTATCCTGTTAAGCTGGTGATCGGGAGTTGGAAAACAGAGATTTGAAAGTGTGGCGCTGGAGCGACCCGCTTTCACTTTTCCTGATAATTGATCAGGCTTTACCAATTCATTAGTGGAGAAGAAAAATGAAAAAGCTTATATTCGCTTTATCAATCGCCGTGCTGTTTGCAGTTTCATCAAGTGCGTCGGCTGCTGCCAAGTATAAAATGAAAATGGGTTGGGCTGAGACGGCTGATCCGTATGGTCACCCCGGTTCTGCAGCGATGACGGTGTTCAAGGACTATGTTGAAAACCTGACAGCGGGTCAACTGGAAGTAAAACTGTATCCGGCAGCCCAGCTCGGAGATGCCAAATCGATGCTGGCACAGGTAAAAAGAGGCGTTATCCAGTCCTGTTCAAGTATTCCAAGCGGGATGATTGCAGGGCGGTATTATAAGAATCTGAATGTTTTTGAGATCCCTTATCTTTTCAAAAACACATCGATTGCCTGGCGGGTTTTGCGACCTTCCAGCCCCTTCTTTAAAGATCTCTCCGAAGATATGGCAAAAGAGATCGGCATTCGCCCGCTTGCCTTTTTTATCGAGGGACAGCGGCATTTCACCAATAATGTCCGGGCCATTGAAAGTGCGGCGGATATGAAAGGGCTGAAAATCAGAACGATGGAGGTTCCGGCGCATATGCAGATGGTTAAAGCTTTTGGTGCCACTCCCACTCCCATATCCTGGGTGGAATTATATGGTGCCCTGCAGACCGGTGTTATTGATGGTCAGGAAAACCCTATCGGCAACATTCTTTATGCCAAGCTCTATGAAGTCCAGAAATACCTGACCCTGGATGGTCATGTAACTCTCTTGAACACCTGGGTCATTAATGAAAAGTGGTTCAACAAACTGCCATCCGATATTCAAGGCGCTATCATTCAGGCTGCAGAAGTAGCCGCCATTACCAACCGGGGAATGTCCCAGGTATCAGAGGCTGTGGGACTGCAAAAGCTGCAGAAAAAAGATATCACCATCACGGTTCTATCCCAGGATGAACTGGCGAATTTTGCTCGTATTTCACAGAAAAGCGTGAATCCGTATATCCAGAAAAGCCTGGATGACAAGCAGTGGCTGGATCGCATCCTTGATGAAATCAAGCAGGCTGAAAGCTATTACAACAAATAGGTGTTGAGTCACTCCTCGGGTCCAGGGCTACAATTTCAGGGAGCTTCAGATGAAATCACTATTCGACGGTATCAACAGGATTGTGCTGTTAATCGTTTATGCCGGATTTATTATCTCGTTTTCCATTATCTCCGTGCAGGTGGGTCTGAGATATCTCCTGAGTTACGGTCTGGTCTGGGGAGAGGAGTTGGCCAGGTATCTGAACATCTTTATTGTGTTACTGGGGGCCAGTGTGGTTGTTCTTGAGGATGTGCATCCGCGTATCGAGACCATTTTCGAGATGTTGCCTCAAAAGGCACAAAGGGTGATCGGACTCCTCTTCAACTTCCTCATAATGGTGCTCCTGGTATTCATTATCCAGCAGGGAATCTCCCTGTGTATATTTTCCTGGGATGATTACACCTCGGCAATGCGTATCAGGTGGACCTTTCCTTATCTGTCTATTCCGATCGGTGGAGGGCTGATGTTGATCCAGTTGTTAAACCGATGGATGAGGGATGCTGCCGGCAGAAAACGTGACAATTCTTCATCTTAATCATCAACACTGTTCCGGTCAAAGTCATGTTTCCAATGATTGTTACCTTTATCGTTTTTTTCTTCCTGCTGTTTTTCGGACTGCCGGTGGCGTTTGTTCTTGGGGTTGCTTCGCTGACCTATTTCTTTTCCTCCGGTCAGCTTGAAATGTTGTATATTCTCCCCAGCCGTCTGTTTGAGGGGATGGACAGCTTTGTCCTGATGGCTATTCCCCTGTTCATCTTTGCCGGGGAGATTATGAACCGGGGTGAGATTATTGATCGCCTGGTAGCGTTGTCCAATGCTCTGGTCGGTCGAATGAGGGGCGGTCTGGCCTATGCTAATGTTCTTGGAAGCATGTTTTTCGGCGGGATCACCGGATCGGCCCTTTCGGATGTTGCAGCCTTGGGATCCATGCTGGTTCCGGCGATGGAAGAATCCGGTTATGATAAGGAATTCAGCACTGCTGTGACAGCGGCTTCGGCGATTCAGGGACCCATCATTCCTCCCAGTATCCCTGCGGTTCTGGTCAGTGCTGCCACCGGTACTTCAGTGGGTGCCCTTTTTCTGGGTGGTGCCATTCCCGGTGTAATCATCGGATTGACCTGTTGTATCATTGTTTTCTTTCTCTCAAACAAAAGAAAATACCCGAGAAACGAAACGAAAATCACCCTTAAAGCCTTTCTGGCCACTGCCAAAAGGGCTTTTTTCCCTTTGATGACACCGCTGATTATTCTGGGTGGTATTCTGGGCGGACTCTTCACGCCGACAGAGGCATCTGCCGTGGCAGTACTCTACGCACTGCTGTTAACAGGGGTGGCGTATCGTTCAATATCAAAGGGCGAGTTCATGGCCTGTCTGAAAAGCACGGTTCTTTCGACCAGCAAAATATATCTCATTATCGGCTTCGCCAGTGTCTTCTCCTGGATTTTAGCCATGGAGAGTATACCGGACATGATGGCCAATCTCTTGCTGGCACAAAGTGGAAACATTATTCTGGCCCTTTTCATCATCAACATCTTTGTTCTGTTCTGGGGAATGTGGTTGGATACAGCCCCGGCGATTGTCATCCTGATGCCGATACTTTCGCCTGTTGCCGAGCAATTGGGGATTAACGGTATCCATTTTGGTGTGATCATGGTGGTTAACCTCATGATCGGTCAGTTAACACCTCCCTTTGGCATGACTCTGTTTACAGCCCAGGCCATCAGCAAAACATCATTGAAAGGATTGCTGAAAGAGTTGTTTCCCTTTCTGATTGCCGATTTTTTTGTATTGGGTATTGTCACCTACATACCTGCTGTCTCTTTATATCTTCCCGGCCTGTTTGGGCTGCTGGATTGACGGATATTAAGGATGGCGCGGAAAAAAAACAAACCCATCATTTCAGGAATAAACGGTTTTCAGGACCCGTCACGATTCTGATCAACATAGATGATGCAGGTACTTACATAATTAACGACGGGACAATTGTGCGGTGGTCCGGATCAGCCAAACTGACTTGAGTAAAAAATTTTGAAATTGAACTATTCGACATGACATCAACCGAAGGGATCATACCTCGTAACCGGCGATACGGAATTTGCGGTGTTGAACGAATTCATCCGGTAAACTGCGATCAATCATCCTGTTTCCCGGCAATTTGAATTTTGATCCCCTACACAAAACGCGTTGAATAGTTGCTCTAGAGATAAAAAACTATATTGGAGTTAAGAGATGTTTAAGTTAAATGGGGTAGTCCCACCAATGGTAACACCATTCAAAAGCAATGGTGACTTGGATGAAAAAAACTTGAGAAAACTGGTTACCTATCTCAGGGATAACGTGGATGGACTCTTTATTTGCGGTTCTTATGGTAGCGGTCCCATGATGTCCATCGAGGAAAGGAAAAAGGTTGCCGAAATCACTGTCGAAGTGGTTAATGGAGCCATTCCCGTTGTAGCTCATACCGGAACCACCAGTACCCGGGATACGGTTGAACTCTCCTTGCATGCCAGGGAGGTCGGTTGTGACAGTGTTGCTTCGGTTGGACCTTTCTATTTCCATCACGGTCCCGATAGTGTGATTGAATACTATACCGGCATTCTCAGTGCCGTGGGACCAGATTACCCGGTGTATGTTTACAATAATCCAGCTTTCTCGGGTTATGCGATCTCCCTGGATACCCTGAAAAGGCTGAAAGATGCAGGTGTCTGCGGTGTAAAGGATGCCACTTTTGATATCATGATTTTTGCGACCTACATGCGAGAGTTGGCAGACGACAATTTTGACGTGGTTCTGGGAACCGAATCCATGTGGGCGTCAGCAAGAGCACTTGGGGCCGAAGCTTATATTCCGGGGCTGGGAAACGCTTTTCCGGAAATCTGTCGACAGATGCACCGGGAAGGGATGAAGGATGATGTGGCTGCCTGCCGCGAGACGCAGTTTGTGGTGAACAAAATGCGGGATATCATGTACCTGGCCAAGTCCACCCAACTGGCTGTTTATGCCATGTTGGGAATTCGCGGTATTGTGGAAGCCTATCCGCGCTCTCCTTTTATTCCTGCATCGCGTGCTGAAATCGACAGCATCAGGAATGCCCTGCTTGAGCTGAAGGTAATCTGATGAATATAGCAACTATTGACTGCGGGACCACCAACTCGCGGGTATATATCGTCAACAAACAGGCGGAAATTCTGTCCAAGGCAACAAAGAAAGTCGGGGTTAAAGATACGGCTATCGCCGGGAATAACCAGGTGTTGAAGGATGGTATCAAAGCCACCTTTGAACAGGCTTTGGCTCAGGCAGGACTTGAAACCGGAGATGTAGCCCTGGCGCTTTCTTCGGGAATGATCACCTCGGAAATAGGGTTGCTGGAGATCCCCCATCTCTGGGCACCGTTAAGTTTGGACGATCTGGCGGATCATATAAAGAAAGTCCATGACCTCTCTGTTTTTCCGGTGGATCTGCCGATGTATTTCATCCGGGGTATCAAAAACAGGTACAATCCCGACAGTGCCAGGATAAGAGATGTGGCTCAACTGGATTTCATGAGAGGTGAAGAGGTCCAGGTGGCCGGCCTGCTCTCGAGTCATGAGATAAAACTGCCAACGACGGTTGTAATCCTCTCCTCCCATACCAAATTCATCTCTATTGATGACAAAGGCCGGGTTTTGGGGAGCGTGACCACCATATCGGGTCAGATTTATGAGGCCATAATCAATCAGACGTTTATAGGAAAGTCGATTCGGGAAACCGGTGGTTTTGATGACAGCAGTTTTTTTGAAGAAGACCTGATTGACATCGTGGATGAACTGATCGAAAAAACCGGATTTCTAAGATCTTTGATGATGCCGCGTTTTCTGGATACCTTGCTTGAGACGGAGTGGTATCAGCGAAAGCTTTTTGTCGAGGCTGCAATTGCCGCCGAAGATATGTCGGCTTTGAACCAGTTTTCATCACTCGGATTCCCAAATGAGACCAGCTTCGTGATTATCGGAGATCAGAAAAGATGCCGGTTATACGATTATCTGCTTTCCCGAAAAACCAACAACGGGGTGGTCAATCGTTGTCTGTCGGATACGGCTCAAATCGATTTGCTCAGTATCCAGGGGGCTTTGCATATTGCGGAAAAAGCGGGATTGATTTGAATCCATCTACTGTCCGTCAAAAATCAATTTTTTCGACCTCACTTTTGAGTTGAACACTAATCGAATCTGGTACCATGAACAAAATCAAAATTGTCTTCACGGATTACTATTATCCCGACAACCTCAGGGAAATTGACATTCTGCGGCAGCTCGGGGAAGTTGAAATCGTGGATTGTGTAAAGGAGTCCTCCGGTGGCCTGACAACCGAAGATCAGGTTATAGAGAAGGCCGCAGATGCGGATGCTATCATTACACAATTTGCTCCCATCACGGCCGGTGTGATCCAAAAGCTGAAACGATGCCGGATCATTGCCCGCTACGCCATCGGCGTCGATACCATAGATGTTGCCGCGGCAAAGGAAAAGGGTATTGTTGTTGCCAATGTTCCCGATTATTGTCTCGAAGAAGTTTCAGACACGGCAATCGCTCATATTCTTAATTGTAATCGCAGACTGTCTTTTGCCGGGGATTACCTGAAAGCGAAGGCGTGGAACTATGACAGAATCAAACCGATTAACCGTCTTCAGGATCTGACCATAGGTCTGCTGGCTTTTGGCAATATTGCACGCAGGGTGGCTGAAAAACTGCGTCCTTTCGGGTCGAAGATTCTCTCTTTTGACCCCTATTTCACCGAACAGGATAAATTCAACTGGGTGGATTTTGTCTCTTTTGAGGAGCTGCTGTCCCGCTCCAATATTATTTCCGTTCATGCCCCGCTGAACGACCAGACCCGATACCTGATCAATAAATCGGCAATTGATAAGATGAAACCCGGTGTCATCATCGTGAATACCTCCCGGGGAGGGCTGATCGACGAAGCTGCCCTGGCAAAGGGTATTGAAGAGGGGAAAGTGGGTATGGCAGGTCTGGATGTATTGGATTTGCCGGATACGGATTATCAGAATTCCGACTTACTGAACTATCCTGAACAGGTTTTGATCACACCCCATATGAGCTGGTATTCGGAACAGGCCATTGCCGAACTCCAGGCCAAGGCTGCGAAAAATGTACTCAGCTATTTTCAGACCGGAAAGCCCCTTTACTGTGTCTGAGGAGCAATAGAGAAAGCTGTCTCAATAGAAAAATGGAATTGATCGAAAAACTTCGGATGGTCAGAATCCATCAGCGATTTCCGGAGAACGGTATTAAGGATGTGTCATGCGCTGTTCTCCGTGAGATCGAAAAAGCCGGATTCAAGCAGATCATCAAACCGAAAGATTCTGTTGCTATTGCCGTTGGCAGCAGGGGAATAGCCAACCTGGCAACGATTGTCGGTTCCCTGGTCCGAGTATTGAAAGAAATCGGATGCAATTCCTTTATTGTGCCGGCTATGGGAAGTCATGGCGGAGGTACAGCGGAAGGGCAACGAATGCTGCTCCGGCATTTCGGAGCCTCTGAGGAGCGACTGGGAATTCCCATCAAATCATCCATGGAGGTGATTAATACCGGGGTCACTTCTGAAGGATTCCCGGTATATCTTGACCGAAATGCGGCTAAAGCGGACTATATCATTCCGGTGAATCGCATCAAACCCCACACCGATTTCAACGCCCGGATAGAAAGCGGATTAATGAAAATGGTTGCGGTGGGTCTGGGCAAACAGATTGGCGCCGAAGCCTGCCATAAGCTTTTTCTCAATCATGGGCACTACAAGGTGATTGTCTCCCTGGCTCGCGAACTGATCCGACAGGAACGGATCGGTTTTGGAATTGCCGTTTTGGAAAACCGGAAGGATGAGACCGCTCTAATCAAGGCCATACCCGGTGAAGATATCGAGAAAGAGGAGGAATCTCTTCTAAACAAGGCCAGAAACATGCTGGCAAAGTTGCCTTTTGATGAGATTGATCTTTTGATTGTCGACCGAATCGGAAAAGAGATCTCCGGCACGGGAATGGACCAGAACGTCATTGGCAGAACGGTTTCCTCATTTTCAGAAACGCCGGATTTGCCGAGGATCAAACGCATCTTTGTCAGGGATCTCAGCGATGAAACCATGGGCAACGCCGTGGGAATCGGCAACGCGGACTTTACCACCCAGAGACTGGTCAAATCGATCGATCTACCCTCAACTTACCTCAACTGCCTCACCGGCTATGCACCTGAACTGGCCAGAATACCCTGCTATTATCAAAACGACCGTCTTGCTCTTAATCAGGCCTTGAACTGCATAGGCCCGGTTACGGCTGATTCGGCCAGGATTGTTCATATCCGGGATACACTGAATCTGGAAGTCATGGAGATATCCGATTCTCTCATACCGGAAATCAAGCAAAACAGAGAAATTGAAATATCCGGCCAGCCATTCTCCCTAAAATTCGATATATCCGGCAACCTCTGTTAACCCGGCTGAATTCGCCGTGTTCAATCTTCAACACTTTTTGATAATCAAATATCGACTTCGCGATCATTCTCCACATTGGTTTTCTTTGACAGGTTTTTAACAGATATTTAACGTATTTTTGACGGATAAACTTCTGGTATTTTCCGGCGTTTTTTAATAGGGAAACATGTGATAAAACCCCATTTGGAAAAGGTGTTTTTGGTCGCATCATACTCAAGAAAACCTGTGGCCGAAGAAATGGAATTCCGTTTTACATGTCATAAAACCTATAGATCGACGTAAAGGTCATGATTGTGAAATCTTCCTCCCTTTTGGGCCTTTTGCTTGCGTTTTTGATATCGTGCAGTATTTTCGCAAATGCTTGTGAGAATCCTGATACCCTGACCTTCTCCATAACCCCAACCGAAGATACGATTCAGGAATTGACCCTTTATCGGCCTGTCATAAAACACTTGCAGAAGATTACGGGAAAGAAAATCGAATTTTACATGCCATCGTCCTATTCCACTGTTGTTGAAGCCATGCTGGGTGGATGGGTTGATATTGCGGTTATGGGTCCTTATTCCTATATTTTAGCCAATAATCGAGATGAGAACATTCAGGTTTTTGCCACCTATGCTAAAAAACCCGGTTATCTTCAAAAAGAAGGTCCGGGTTACAGGGCCGTTCTCATTAGCAAAAAAGGTTCCCGCTACACAAGTATAAGGTCTCTAAAAGGGGCAATAGTGGGTTTGACAGATCCCGCCAGCACCTCCGGGAACCTTGTTCCTCGTGTTGTGTTTATCGATGTGATTAAAGAAGACCTGGAGAGTTTCTTTGGAAAGATTGTCTATACCGGCGGCCATGATCTATCTACTTTAACGGTATATGAAGGTAAAATTGATGCGGCGTTTGTAGCAAGCCATCGGTTCGATAATGTAATAAAGAGGGGATTGGTTGAAAAATCAGACTTTAATTTCTTGTGGACCTCTCCGGCACTTCCCCAGGATCCATTTACCTATCGTGGATCGCTATGTTCCGATATTAAAAGCAAAATAAAAAAGGCCTTTTTAACTTTGCATACGGAGTCTTCTGCTACGGCTTTTTTAAACAATGTCAATTCCGATGGGTTTATTCCGATGACTTCGGCGGATTATAACGTCATCAGGAGATTGGCCGAAGCAAAAAAAGTAAAAACCATTCCCTAACCGGGCAAAACTAGAGCTTTTTCTGGTGTGCCGCAGATAATTCGTCTACTGGTTCTTTTTTGAACTATTAACAATCGACGTTCAATCAAAATATATCTTTCCATTGTCTGCAAGAGCGAATGAAGTCATGATTAATCCTTTTTGGCGAAACTCCGCATGAAACCGACCTTTAGAAGAAAACTGATCGTATATACGATAGTGTTAATCGTATTAACAACAATAGGTTCAGCTATCGGAGCCTCTTTTTTAATATTGGAACAAACGCGTTTAGAGAACCAGGATCGGTTGGAAAAAGCACTGATCGGGTTTCAGCAGGACTTCAATTTAAAGATAAAAAACCTCGATCAAAAATTTGAAGTCTTCTTCAGTGATCGTCAGCGAACACGGGTTTTTGTCTTCACCATCATGAATTATCCCTGGTTGCAGGAAATTCCTCGCCGTGAAATCGAGAAATTTTCCAAAGACCTGATGCCTGGACAAATAGCCTTTTACTTTAAGACGAAGAAAAGCAATGTTGAAGCATTGAGATACTATTACAGCTCCAATTTGAAGGGGATTGTCGCTGTCGATTACGGAAAGGTGCCGGGGCAACATGTTCTTTTCACCCAGGGGAACGCCGATTATATCAGCCATATTTCTAAAATCATAAAAGATCCGAAACTATTCCCTGAAATTTACTCACCTTCCAACCAGAAACATCAATTGGTGATTCAAGGTGATAACATAATCCTTGAGTCTCACTTCCACTATACGAATCAATCTTACCACGGCCTGGATTCTGATGTTCTGATAAACAGCCATATCGGCTATTTCATTTTGAAAAAAAGACTTGGACTCAAACTGGAAGATTTGGATAACCGGATGGGGGTGCGATTCAATATTTATGATGTAACAGGACAACCCGGAGACGGTGCCGTGCCAATGTATCCTTTGGAACTGGACAAAACGGGAAAGTTGGATTCCAAAAACAACATCGTCACGATTTCGGATCGAAACGGAGAGCACTATGACGGCTTGGTGTCTTCGTTGACATATGGTGGCAAAATCATTGGATATGTTTCTGTCACCATTCCCCAAAAGGCGACGGCTCAAAAAATCAAGGAAACGCTGCTAATGCTGGGATTGGTCGCCCTCGCAGTACTGGTTATCACCATGAATGCTTCTGTTTTTATCGTTCGCAGATATACATTTCCGCTTGTCGAGCTTTCTCATCTGATGATGGATTTCTCGGAGGCCTTGTCCAACCGACCTAAATTACTTCAATCATTTTCCGGCCAACACCAAGAGCAAACCAAAGAGGATATCGACCTGTTTAGCCGTTGGTTTTCGGAAGATCTGCATCAAACAGTATCGCAATTGGTCAGGGCGAGAACGACAGAGATTCAGGAGCTGGAAGATAGTTTTATTCAAATGATAGAGGTTATCAAGGATCAGACTTTGATTATTGAAAAGCAAAACCGTTCGCTGGCCCAAAAGGTTGATCTGATTGAAAAGCAAAACCAAAAACTCCAACATATCGATCAGTTGAAAGATGAATTCCTGGCCAATACATCGCACGAACTGCGAACCCCTTTAAACGGTATCATCGGGATTGCAGAATCTCTGGCTGAAGGTGTTGCCGGAAAGCTTTCGTCACAGCAATCGATGAATTTGTCAATGGTGATTACCAGTGGAAGACGATTGTCCATACTGATAAAGGATCTGTTGGATTTTTCCAAGATGAAGCACAAAAATCTGGAGATTTATCGAAAAAGTGTCAATTTAAAGAGTCTGTCGAGTCTCGTCTTGGAGCTTTCGCATTATGCGCTGGGGGCAAAACCGATAACCCTGGTTAATGAAATTGCGGATGACTCTCTGTTTGTTTTTGCGGATGAAGATCGACTGGAACAGATTCTCTATAATCTGGTCGGTAATGCGATAAAATTCACCCATGAAGGAAAGGTGATTTTAAGGGCGGATAAGCTGGACCGGATCGTCAGGATATCGGTTATAGATACTGGTATTGGGATAAAGAAAGAGCATCAGGAACGGGTTTTTCTCAACTTTGAACAATTGGCCGAGACGGTTGAGCAAAGATATGGCGGAACAGGCCTGGGTCTTTCAATTTCCAAATACCTGGTTGAATTGCACGGTGGAAAACTGGAAATCAACAGCGAAGAGCATTTGGGTTCAACCTTCTCATTTACTTTGCCGATCTCTGAAAAACCCGGTATGGAGTCTCTGCCGGTTAACGGGGGAAATAGTATTCAGTGTTCCAACTCCGGGATCTTTCTCAAATCTGATGATCAAATTACCCCAAGTGAATTGACAATCAGTGATGAGCAACTGCTGTTTAACAGGGAGAAGAAAATACTGATTGTTGATGACGATCGAATCAATCTCCAGGTTTTGCATAATTACCTTCTTTTGCAGCAATATCAGATTGAGCTGGCCCACGATGGATTTAGCGCTTTGGAATCGATCGACAGGTCAGTGCCTGATCTGGTCCTTTTGGATTTGATGATGCCGAAAATCAGTGGTTACCGAGTCTGCGAAAAAATCAGGAAACAATACGATTTGCTGACATTGCCAATTATTATACTGACCGCAAAACACCAGATAAAAAGCCTGGTGTACAGCTTTCAAGTCGGTGCAAACGACTACCTGAACAAACCGTTTCACAAAGAAGAGCTCTTCGCCAGAGTTAATACCCATTTAAGGGCTAAAGAAGCAACAGAGCGGCTGTTGGAAAACCAGATGTTAAAAAATGAAATAGTAACGCACAAGGCAGCTAAAAACCAGTTACTGGCCTATCAAAAGAACTTGGTACACATAATTAACTATACTGAAGAATCAATCATCTGTTTGAGCGACGAGGGCAAAATCACACTGTTTAATAATAGTTCGGAAAACCTGTTCGGCTATCTGAATGAAGAGGTGGTTGGTGAGGAGTTGAGTCTGTTGTTTCCCAGCCCCTTCATCCAATCGCTGTATCAGAGGGTGCTGCCATCGTCCGGCAAATTAGAGGTAGTCCCTGAGGACCTGAAAAATTTCAAAGTTATTGGTCTGCGAAAAGATAATTCCGAGTTTATTGCAGAGGCTTCCATTGTTTCATTAAAACTAAACAGTGGTTTCATGCTGACTTTGATTATTCACCGGGTGAAATCAGAAATTCAAAACGGTGATCCATACAATCTAAAACTTAATCCCAGCAACCCTTTTGTCAGTGATCAGAAAGACTTTGCCGGAGAGCATCCAAATCAAATGGTTAGCCTGGGAGGTGAAGTACTTCAGAACAAACAACGTATAGAGAAACTGGAACACCTTTTTCAAGCTGTCACTGATTTTGTTAAAAACAATGGGACAGAGTTTTTTGAGAGAATAATTCCGAGTAATCATAGTTCAAAACCAAATGGTTTTTCCCAAAATGAGAAACTCAGGAAAAAACTGGTGGAGATTTTATCTTTGTCCGTCTCAATTTGGGAGATGTATACAGGCAAATCAAAAGTGGAATTGGCGGAAGAATCCAAGCTGTGGCGTGTCTACCTGGATCGGGGTATTTTTACCGTCCGAACCATGGACAAGTATTTGGATTTGTCAACACTTCCCAAGAAACCACGCTGGAAAACAGTATTGATGACCGCAACCTATATTCTGGAAAACTGCTCCCTGGAAACGTCCATCAAAAGTAAGCTGGAAACACAGCTACTCCAATTGAGAAACCTGCTGACAGAAAATGTTCAGGAACAATTTATCTAACAAATAACTTTTTGCAGAAAATCAAAGACGCAAACCCAAGTTCAATTGGATCGGGTTTACCAAAAACAACTCAACCGGAATTGACAGTGAATTTCTTCAATTTAGGGAGATGTGTTTGAAAAACTTGAGGACAAAATAAACTCGCTTTTGTCGTTGTCCTTTATCAGTCAGATTACCAATGGCTTTAAAACAATCAGCTATTGGGTTTTTGAATCTGCTTTTAAGATTTGAACATACTTAATCATTGCACTTAAGGCATGCTGTACATAATCAACTCTAATTTCTGTTACACGCCGATTAAATCTCTTTACGAATGACTTGCGGCCTTTTTTCAAAGGCTCTACTGCTCTTGGGATTGCCCCGGAATACTTCCCTTCTTTGATTTGTGCATTGATCAAAAAAGTAATTCCTTTATTTGCGAAGCATGGGGTCTAATACCCCGTCCGCTTGGGGCGCTTCCGCGCTTTTCAGAATACCCCGTCCGCTTGCGGCGGGGTAGTTTATTTCGATTTCATAACGTCTCCAAATTGTAATGTTTGAGAAGTAAGGACATTGATTTTTGGAAACACTATATTGAATTTAAGACCGTATCAAGGTCATACCATCTGGCTCTTTTGTGATACGATTGCAGGGGCAAAGGCAAGTGCAGCCTTATATAGCCTGATCAAAACGGCAAAGGCCAATGGCCTGAATCCTTATGATTATCTAAAGATGCTGTTTGAAAAACTTCCTTTAATTGAACATAACGATCAGTTGAAGGCCCTACTCCCTCATTATCATGATTCAACACCATCTGGTGAAAAACAAGGTGGGGGTTAATTGGCGGTTACGTCTAAATGAGTTGACTGTGAACGACCATTCACAGGCGAACAAAAAACAGTTAATACACGGCAACAATAGTCAGTGCTAAGGCGTCAAATGTAGCAAAATAGTTACCTAATACAGCAGAATCGCGAAAAGACAGCTGTACTACAGTGTTTGTAATCTTTTCTACTTACGATATGTCAAAAAATATCAAAACGTTATTGATAACATCGATATTTTGTGAGATCTATCTAAACAGCATATTTGATCACTAAATATAATGTTGGCGTGAAAAACGATAAATCTGATATGACATTCAATGCTAATCATTTTGCTGGATTAGTTCATTCAATCGACTTGAATGCTCCGTTGGGTTCCTGTTTTTTTGCTACAAATAAAATAGTACTTACAGCGTTACACATTTTTGGTGACCTTCCGTTAGATAAGAACGCTAAATATGTTATAACTCTGATTTTTGGAAGAACCTCTGAAAATCATACTAGAATTGAAATAGGATTTACTGGGGAACAAATATTGTTCAAAGAGGATTTGGATTTAGCAATAATTACACTTTCTAGAGAGGTAAAACAGGCTATTGTCATTCCGATAATAGATCAAGGTATTGGAAGCGACATCGATATATTGGGGATCGGTTATCCACCAGATCACTTACAAAGAGCTCAAAATCCTGATTTTTACAATATAAATGCTACAACTATCAAATCAAGCTCATGCCAAGTATCAAATACAAATGTTTTTGTTCAACTTCCATTTATCAAAGGAATGTCTGGTGGACCAGTGATCTGCCCTCAAAAAGATTATCAGCTTGTTGGTATGATTGTCGGAAATCAAAGCGTCGGACTTGACTATACAATCTATGAAGAAAAAGAAGATCATCAAACAGGATATTGTAAAGAATATATTAGGCTTGGAAAATATCTTAAAATATCAATGATTGAGGCTGTTTTAAAAGAAATGGGTTTACTCAACCAAATGAGACGACATATCCGAAAACCTCTGTATATAAGACTTTTTAGAAAGCTCAAAATATCAGCCAACAAATTGCTTAAGACCGACCACAATCGCCGCTAAGGCAGCAATTGTGGCGGCTTAGCATGGTGTTGAGCCTGTAGAATAACCTTTACATAACTGATATTACAAGGTAAAAATACATTACACCTTCTTTATTCCGCTCACATTGCCACTATAGACCATGCCTCGATTTAAGCAAACTGACTATAATCAGATCAAAATGGTCCCTGTTGACTTCAAATTCCAACTCGCACCCGGCACTTTTGAACATACCTTGGACTACCTTATCGACGAGCAACTCGATCTTTCCATCTTTGATTATCGATATAACAATGATCAAACCGGGGCCTCTGCTTATGATCCGAAAATCCTGCTCAAGATTGTTCTACTGGCATATTCCAGAGACATCACGTCAAGCCGACAGATTGAAAGGCTATGTCAGGAAAACATCATCTTCATAGTTATTTCCTGCGACTCCCAGCCACATTTCACCACCATTGCCAACTTCATATCCAAACTGCCACTGGAAATGGAGACCATCTTCAGGGATGTGTTGCTGATTTGTGATGATATGGGACTAATCGGCAAGCAAATGTTTGCCATTGATGGTTGTAAGATCCCATCTAACGCTTCCAAGGAGTGGAGTGGCACAAGGAATCAGTTCAAGAAAAAAAAGAAAAAGATGGAAGCGGCCATTCGCCGGATTCTAGGAAAACACCGGGATGAAGATTCAGATGATCAGGCACCCCCACCTGATATGAGAAAGCGGGAGCAGCAGATTGAAACGATCGAACGAAAAGCTCGGAAGGTTAAACAATGGCTGAAAGAGAACAAAGACAAACCCGGTAAACGTAAACAAATGCTTCAGAGCAATATCACCGACAACGACAGTGCAAAATCGAAATCATCTCGTGGTGTGATCCAGGGGTATAATGCGCTGGCCATCAGCGACGACAAACATCAGGTGATTGTATGTGCCGATACTGCCGGCCGAAACGATGAACAACCATCGCTGATTCCCATGGTGGGAGTTACAAGAAACAGCTTTAGAAGTGATCCGTTCAAGACAGCCCGGCTGTCAGCCGACAGTGGATTTTGTGATGAGCCAAACCTGAAGTATCTTGCGAAAAACGGAATCGATGCCTTTATCACCGATTTAAGATTCCGCCAAAGGGACAAGCGCTTTGACAATGCCCATCGGCACTATCCTAAAGAGCGGCGGAAATCTGATGGGAAGTTCAAGCC
>JANQGX010000068.1 GCA_028282885.1 SAR324 cluster bacterium | reverse complement strand
GGGTCACCAAGCCACATGTGGAACCCGGCGAAGTCATCCTCAAGGTTGAAAACCTCAGTGTTGAAGTTGACGGAAAAATCAAACTCAAGAATGTCTCCTTTGAGGTTCGGGAAGGTGAGATCCTCGGAATCGCCGGAGTGGAAGGGAATGGTCAAACCGAAATGATTGAAGCCCTGACAGGGCTGAAGAGCTCAAGCAACGGTAGAGTCTGGTACCTGGGAAAGGAGGTGACCGACAGATCGGCCCGAAATCTGAGGGAAACACAAACGGCACACGTACCGGCCAACCGAAAAGCACACGGGTATGTTGCAGACTACTCAAATGCAGACAACCTGATTCTCGGCTTTCACCATATGAAGCCGTTCTGCAATACCAATGGTTTTCTTAACCAGAAGGTGATTGAAGAAAATGCCGAAGCTTTAATGAAGAAATTCGATATCCGGCCTCCCATTATTGAAATCCCCACCAGCTCACTTTCGGGGGGTAACCAACAGAAACTGGTTGTTGCCCGTGAATTTCACAGGGAACCTAAATTGCTGATTATTGCCCAGCCGACCAGGGGCGTGGATATCGGCGCAATAGAATTCATCCATCAGCAGATCCTGGATCTGCAGGCGAAAAAAGTTGCCATCCTCCTGGTGTCCGCGGAACTGGAAGAGATCCGGTCGCTATCGGACAGGACCCTGGTGATGTGGGAAGGTGAGGTAGCAGGAGAAGTGAGCGCCGAAGAGTTTGATATCCAGGAAGTGGGTTTGCTAATGACCGGACAGAGCGAATCCGGCAAAAAATCCGGCGAAATGATTTCATAGAGTCAGGAACCTATCAACTGAACGCAGATAAAATCGATTTAAAGCCATGTTTAAAAAAGCCTTTGATGTTTTATATTTGCCCGTTATATCGGTAATAGCCGCATTACTGGTTGGGTCGGTCCTGATTGTCGCTATTGGTGAGAATCCGTTCGCGGTCTATTTCATCTTCTTTAAGAATTCGCTCTTTTCCGTCAGCGGAATCGCCTATACCTTGTTCTATTCGACGCCCCTGATTTTCACGGGCCTGGCGGTGGCAGTCGGTTTTCAATGTGGGCTTTTTAATATCGGAGCTGAAGGGCAGCTCTATGTTGCGACCATGGCAACAACCCTGGCAGCGATATACCTGGCAGGGCTTCCGGCTGTTTTCCTGGTCCCGGTCTGTTTTGCCGTCAGTTTTCTGGTGGGTGGTATCTGGGGCGGCATTCCCGGATTTCTGAAAGCGCGATTTGGCGGTCACGAAGTGATCAACACCATCATGATGAACATGATCGCATACAGCCTGGTAAACTACCTGGTGGTCGGGCCTTTTCACAGGGAAGGTACCCAGATCCTGGAAACGGAATTTATCCCGGAAGCTGCGCGTATCCCCAGAATGCATGATTTACTTCCCTTTCTCCCTGAACGAATCCCTTTGAATTTTGGTTTTTTCGTCGCCCTGCTGGCCTGCCTGGTGGTTTATCTCCTGCTCTGGAAAACCAAATGGGGATATGAGATCAGGGCAGTCGGAGTCAGTGGAAGTGTTTCGGAATATGCCGGAATCAACGTTAATAAGAACATTGTGATGGCCATGTTCATCGCAGGTGGCTTTGCCGGTATGGTTGCCATTCATGAAGTGATGGGTTATCGCTATTGCTACCATGACAGCTTTTCGCAGGGAGCCGGCTTTGTGGGAATTGCAGTCGCCTTGCTGGGCAGAAATCATCCCATCGGCGTGATTCTGGCAGCCCTTCTCTTTGGAGCATTAAACCGGGGCAGTCTCTTTCTTGACCTGCATTTTGATTCGCTCTCCAAGGACTTGGTCATGGTGCTGCAGGGAACTATTGTTCTCTTTGTAGCCACGGATAAGTTTTTCAAGCAATTTGTCAATATTTTCAAATTCAAACCTAAAGGTGAAGTCGCGCCCGAGTGAGAGGTTGTAACTGATGAACAATCAGATCAATCTGGACAATCATAAACAGATAGAAGAGACCATCAGGAAGATCCCCAAAAATGATCTTCATGTGCATCTCGACGGATCCCTACGCCTGGAAACCATCATCGACTTATCGAAGAAGGAAGGGCTGGAACTGCCCAGTTTCACCGTTGAGGGATTGAATGAACTGGTTTTCAAAGACCAGTATGAAAACCTGGGGGAGTATCTGAAGACCTTTGGTTACTCCGGGGCAGTGATGCAAAAACCAGAGCATCTGGAAAGAATTGCTTACGAGCTGGCAATAGACAATCAGGAGGAAGGTGTCCGCTACATTGAAATCCGATTTGCACCGCAATTACATATTAACGAGATCATGGAACTGGAAGCGGTGTTGAAAGCGGTCAATGCCGGATTGGAAAAAGCGGAAAAGGAGTTCAACAGAAGACCGGAAATCAAAAACAAACAGGAGCCCCCATTTCATTACAGCATCATTGTCTGCGCCATGAGGGATTTTGGCCCCTGGTCACTGTTCTACAAGAACTTTATCGCTTCATTCACCTATTCAGACAGGAGCGACATTTGCAAACTGGCTTCGCTGGAACTGGCCAAGGGGGCTGTTAAGATACGGGATAAGGTCGGACTGCCCATCATGGCTTTTGACCTGGCCGGTGCAGAAGCGGGAAATCCGGCGGCAGATCATTGGAAAGCCTTTCAGTATGTTCACGAGGCATTCATGCATAAAACCGTGCATGCCGGTGAAGACTACGGCCCGGAGTCCATTTTTCAGGCCATAACCGAACTCCATGCGGATCGGATCGGACACGGCTACTCACTATTTGATACGTCGAGAATTGCATCGGACGATATCACCGACAAGGACGCCTATATTTCCGATATTACCCAGTATATCGCCGACCGCAGGATTACCATAGAAATCTGCCTGACTTCAAACATGCAGACCAATCCTTCTTTGGAAAGAATAGAACACCATACTTTCTCAAAAATGCTGGAACATCATCTTTCGACAACTTTTTGTACGGACAACAGAACCGTCAGCAAAACCAATGTCACGAATGAAATCCTGCTGGCACTCAATAATTTTCAAATGGATAAGAAGGCGCTTCGGAATTGTATTATTTATGGTTTTAAACGCAGTTTTTTCCCGGGACGGTACTCCCAGAAAAGAAACTACGTGCGACAGTGTCTGGATTACTATGACAAAGTGACGGCCGATATTCCCGTGTTGCATGTGGACTGAAAAGTGGGGAAAAAGGCGCAGTAAATTACGAACTTTAACAATAACAAGAGATAACGATCATGTGGGAAATACTGGATCTTGAATTGTTTGCATCGGGTGTTCGGCTTTCAACACCATTGATTCTGGCAGCTTTGGGAGGAATGTTCTCCGAGCGTGGGGGCGTTGTTAATATTGCCCTGGAAGGAATCATGATATTCGGGGCCTTCACCGGTGCCGTTGTCGCATTTGAAACCGGCAATCCCTGGTACGGTGTATTGTCTGCAATGTTGATCGGAGGGGTGGTTGCCCACATTCATGGTATTGCCAGTATTCGATACCAGGCAGACCAGGTAGTCAGTGCCACAGCCATCAACCTTTTGGCAATCGGGGTTCCCGCAGTTCTGGCAAATGCACTCTATAATTCAACGACGGTTACTCCCAATATCCCCCTGATGCTCCCGGTGATTGAAATTCCCATCATTTCAAAGATCCCGATTCTAAGCACCCTTCTCGGTAAATACTCCATCCTGGTGCTTTTTGCGTATGCCATGGTTCCGATTTCCTGGTTTGTACTTTTCAAAACCAGTTTTGGACTGCGCCTTAGGGCTGTGGGCGAAAATCCTGAGGCAGCGGATACCGCCGGGATAAACGTCTATAAAATGAGGTACTACGGTGTCTGGATGAGCGGGTTGTTAGCCGGTCTTGGGGGCGCCTTTCTATCCATTGCTCACGGTAGTTCCTATGTTCGGGATCTCTCGGCGGGGAGAGGATATATCGCTTTGGCAGCTTTGATCTTCGGCAAATACCAGCCCAAACTGACACTTGTCGGCTGCATGCTGTTCGGAATCGCAGATGCTTTCCAGATTCGCGTCCAAGGGGTTATTCCCATTCCGACCCAGTTCGTGCAGATGTTCCCATTTATTCTGACCATGGTGGTGCTGGCCGGCTTTATGGGTAAAACCCAGGTTCCGGCAGCCGATGGTATTCCATACGAACAGACCAAATGATCCTGAAACTACGAAAACAAATCAGCCAAAAATGAAACCGATACATCGCCTACACAAGAATTCAAAAAGCTTTTTGCTGTTAATCGTTTTGGGACTTTGCTGTCTGTTAATGTCTGCCCCTGTTCAGGCAGCAGATAACGAATCGACGGCCGAAATTGATTTCTCAAATGTGGATTTTAGTGATGGTCCGACCGAAGAGGTGGATTTTTCCCAGGAGTCCTGGGAGGATGATCCCGCAGAGGGAGGCGAAACGACGGCGGATCTATCACAAATGAGCTGGGAGGACGAGCCAGGAGAAGAAACACCCCAGGCAGAATCTCTGTCCGCTTACCAGGGAATGAGTGTCGAGGAAGAGGAGGCTTTGGAACTAAGGGAAAGGCAAATCCACTATGCCGGGTTCGTGCTCTTTATCGGCTATATCCTGGGCGGTTTACTCACCGCGTATTTCACCCGGAACAGGAAGCTGGCTGTAAATTATCCCCCGGAATTGTTGATTTTGTTACACACCGTGTGGCCTGTCGAGTGGCTGTTTATGTTGTTCGCAGGAAAAAAGGTACGCTAGCTAAATCTGTTCTCACTTCAATTCATACCAATCGCGATACCCGATCAGGTAGAGAATTCCGTCCAGTCCCGAAGCCGATAAGGCCTGCTCGGCAGATTTTTTGACAATCGGTTTGGCTCTGAAGGCTATCCCTAGCCCAGCCTTGCTGAGCATGGGCAGGTCATTGGCTCCGTCTCCGACGGCAATTACCTGCTCCAGGCTGATATTCTGCTTTTTCGCCAATTCCTGTAAGAGGAATGCTTTTCTGTTACCATCCACAATATCACCAACAACTCTTCCGGTGAGTCGTCCTTCTTTGATTTCCAGGCGATTGGCGTATATATAATCGAATCCCAATCGCTTTTTCAGGATTTCTCCAAAGTAATCAAACCCACCCGAGATAATAGCGGTAGAGAAATTAAGTCTTTTCAGGATTTTTGCCAGCTTTTCAGCTCCTTCGGTTAGTGGCAACCTCTCTCCGATTTCTTTGAGTTTGGATTCTTCCAGACCCTTCAGCAGCGCAACCCGTTTCTGCAAGCTTTCACTAAAATCAAGTTCTCCCTGCATGGCCCGTTCCGTAATTTGGGATACCTTGTCTCCGACCCCGGCTGCTTTGGCCAGTTCATCAATCACCTCAATCTCGATCAGGGTTGAATCCATATCAAACGCCACCAGCCGACGATTGCTACGATAGATGTTGTCCTCCTGCAGAGCTATATCAATCCCCAACTCATTGGCAGTCTGCAGCAACTCACTCTTCATTTTTTCCTTGTCCGGCGGATTACCGCGGAATGAGAACTCCACGCAGGCATTTGGACCTTTTTGACAGTCCTCCAGCGTAATCCTGCCCGAGAGACGGCTGATATTGTCAATATTCAACCTGTTGTTGGCAATAATGGCCGAGATTCTTGAAATCTGGCGAGCAGAGATGGTTGGGGCCAGAAGCGTGATAATGTTCCTGGATTTTCCCTGGGCCTGAACCCAGTTATTGTAGTGGGTTTCGTCGATTGGTGTGAATTTGACATTAATGCCCAGATTGTGGGCGCAGAACAGGACATCCTTGAGAATGGGTGATGACTTGGATTCACTGGGGATTTCAACCAGGATTCCCAGTGACAATGTATCGTGGATAACGGCCTGGCCTATATCCAGGATGTTAACATTATGCTGTCCCAGGATTTCAGTGATGGAAGAGGTTAATCCGGGCTTATCTTCCCCGGATATATTTAAGATCATGATTTCTTTCATTTTTCCTGCTGAACATTGTGTAAAAAGGGGCTTACGGTTTGTGATACGGGTCTGTTCGACAGACTTTGACATGGCATGAGGGCCCGCTCAGGAGATGATTTCCATCTTCAATAAGCGCCCGGCAAGTTTTATTACTTCTTTGTGTTTCCCCGGCAGCACCAGATGATGATTTCCCAAAGGACGGTCCCGCAGGTTATCAACATCCGCATTTTCGAATTTCACCTCCACCTGGGTTCGGCAGGCATCCGCATGGTTGGGACGTTCGATGATGGTTCCCTCCGCAATAAAAATTTTGCTGACATCTTCATCAATGCGAAAGACGGTAATCTCATCCCCTTTGAAATGTCCGCGAATAGCGGTACCCAAACCGGTTTCATAATGGGTCGGGATGTCAAAATCGGTTATCAGGTCCGGTGAAATGGTGCAATGAGCCATCAGCGTTTTTTCATAACCCAGCCGGGCGACATTGGCCATCCAGGGAACCTGGTCGGTGAGGGCCAGGGACAGCATCATGCCTGCAGCACTGGCAATGTCCCCTTCACACGCGGCCGGCAGCTTTTCCCGATTTAACTCTGCCAAGGCCAGACACCCCGAAACAGCTTTTGTGGTCACCAGGGAAAAACATTCGACACTGAGAGCATCAAGCCCGTTATCCCCGGCGCATTTTTTCAGTAGTGCAAAAACCTGCCCTGCCTTCTCCACTTCTTGAGTATCACCACGATTATAGGTCCGTAAAAAAGACTCCGGGGCCGTTAATTCATTGAAATCCGGAAGGCTGGCCCAGGGGATCTGCTGTAGTTTGATTCCCAACCTGGCATCCAGAACTTCCGGTTTAATATCAGAAGCCACCAACCATTCGGATACTTCTCCGATCAATCCCAGCGATTTACCCTGCAAGGACTTCAGTGCATTTTGAACCCGATACAGGTTTTCCAGAAATGGACCGGTCTGATCGCTGCAAAGATCCAGCAGGACGGAATCAATATTTCGTTTGGTCAGGGCAGCCTTAACCTCCATGGCAGAAGCATTGGAATTGCCCTCCTCGGTTGTAATCAAGGTGTAAAACCGGTCTTCACCGATAGTCGCCAGAGCCGAACGTTCAGACCCTCCGGATAAAAAGAACAGGACATCAGGGTCGTTATCGATGAAGATTAGCTTACTCGGCTCAATCAACTTTTCCAGCCTTTTCTGTCCTTCCGCAAATACCTTTTCGCTGGCATTTTTGAAGGCTGCCATTTTTACTCTCAGGGGAGTCATATATCCTCGTCAGGAATCAATAGGGTAAACTTCGAATTAATCCAAATGGGTGATGGTTTTCTTTACCAGTTGTAACGCTGGCACCGGTTCTTCAGCAATTGAAATGGCTTTGTCCAGGTATTCAAGACAGTCCTGCAACTTGAGCTCGTCATTGAACCTGACTTCCAGAACCGATTCACCTTTTTTAACCGAATCACCGACCTTTTTTCTCACAATAATGCCAACTCCCGGGTCTATCGGGGAATCCAGGGTAATCCGACCTGCACCCAGATAGACTGAACCTTTACCAATTAACAATGCATCCAGGTTTTCGATGTAGCCACTTTTCCCCGCTTTAACCAGGTGACATTCATCCGCACCGGGCAGTCTTGTCGGTTCATCCAGAGCAGAGGAATCCCCACCCTGTTCATTCACAATCTCTTTCAGTTTTAGAAATGCCGTCCCATCATTGATGCTTTGTTTGGCCATTTCCACTGCTTCTTCGACGTTTTCCGTTTTACCTCCCAGGATAATCATGTGAGCTGCCAACAGCAGGCTCAATTCAAGCAGATCCTGTTGTTCGGGCTGCGCTTCCCCTTTCAGGATATCGACAGATTCGATGACTTCCAGAGCATTGCCAACATGGCTCCCGAGAGGTTGATTCATATCGGTTATCAGTGAGGTTATCCTTTTTCCCATTTTCTGACCGATGGACATCATCAACCTTGCCAGTTCCTCAGCTTCAAGTTCCGATTTCATGAAGGCGCCACTGCCGGTTTTGACATCAAGAACCAGGGCATCGATCCCTTCCGCCAGTTTTTTGCTCATAATGCTGGCCGATATAAGCGATTTGTTCTCCACAGTGCAGGTTACGTCCCGCAGGGCATACAACCTTTTGTCGGCGGGAGCAATTTCACTGGTTTGTCCGATGAGACAGCAGCCTATTTCCCTGACCAGTTTTTTATAATCATCCAGTCCCAGGTTGACATTAAAACCCGGAATGGCCTCGAGCTTGTCGAGAGTTCCGCCGGTATGTCCCAATCCCCTTCCTGAAATCATGGGGACTGGCACTCCAACTGCCGCACAAATCGGAGCGATAATCAGCGAGGTCTTATCCCCAACTCCTCCCGTGGAGTGCTTGTCTACTTTGGCAGCTCGGACCTCCGATAGGTCCACAACAGTTCCCGAATGCAACATGGCTTCCGTCAGCCATACCGTCTCTTCTATGGATAAACCGTTAAGAAAACTGGCCATCAAAAATGATGACGCCTGATAATCGGGAATAGTTCCAAGAGTGTATCCATGGACAAAAGCCTGTATTTCCTTACGTCCCAGGGCTTTACCATCCCTTTTTTTGATCAGTATCTCCTGAAAGTGCATGATGTGCCTCCTCCCGGTGGCTTGGTTTACGGGAAACTCTCGCTCTGTTTATCTGACTTCGGCAAACATGAGTCCCTATTTTTTCTTCACAATCTCCACAGATGCGGAGGCCCCTATTCTTGTAGCTCCCGCTGCTATCATTTTTTCCGCATCATCGGTTGTTCTGATTCCCCCGCTGGCCTTAACACCAACATCATCCCCCACGATTCTTTTCATCAAGGCCACATCCTCTGTTGTTGCACCGCCATCTGCAAAACCGGTAGAGGTTTTGACGTATGCGGCGCCGGCCGACTTTGACAGCGCACAGGCAACGATTTTCTCGTCTTCATTGAGGCTGCTGGTTTCTATAATGACCTTAACCGGATAAGGGCGGGCGGCATCGACAACCGCCTGAACATCCAGCATTACCTTTCTGTAATCCTTGGCTTTCAGGGCTCCGATATTAATCACCATGTCGATTTCCCGGGCACCGGATTTGATTGCCTCTTTTGTTTCAAAGGCTTTGGAAGAGGTGGTCGCTGCTCCCAGGGGAAATCCCACCACTGCGATGGGTTCCGGTTTCTGGTTCTCCAGGAGTTTAGCTGCCAGGGCAATATTGGCTGAATTAAGACAGACGGTCCTGAAACCGTGTTCGGTTGCCTCCTTGCAAAGCTTCTCAATCTCCGCATCCGTAGCCTCCGGCTTTAACAAAGTATGATCCAGGTAGTCCGCCATGTTTTTCGTTCGTTCCGGTTTTGCCTCTATTGGTTTTTCGCTCATGGTCTTCTCCGGGAGGGTATCAAATTGATCAACAATGTGGGATATCAGGCGGGTGAAATCATTCTTAACCCGGTCGGCTACGGCCGTTACTTCATCATGGGACAGTTTTTGGTCATCAATACCGGCGGCGGCATTGGTAACACAACTGATGGCCAGGGTTTCCATTTCCATATGACTGGCGACTACAGCTTCCGGTGCGGTACTCATCCCCACTGCGTCGGCCCCCAGCATTCTCAGCATTTTGATCTCGGACGGCGTCTCATAACTCGGTCCGGTCAGGGCCACATAAACTCCCTCTTTCAGCTCAACTCCCAACTTTTGGCCCGTATGTTTTGCCAGTTCCCTCAGTCGTGATGAGTAAATTTCGGACATGTCCGGAAACCTGGGCCCCAGCTCATCGCAATTTCCTCCGATCAGTGGATTACTGCCCATCATGTTGAGATGATCCCGGATGATCATAAAATCACCGGCTTTATACTCGAGATTGATCCCGCCAACAGCGTTGGTGAGAATGAGTTTCCTGATCCCCAGCACCCGGAAAACCTTCAGAGGATAGGTTACCACGTCAAAAGGATAACCTTCATAATAGTGAAACCTTCCCTTCATGCAAAGAACCTTCTTTTTGTTCAGCTCTCCGTAAATCAGTTCGCCGGCATGTCCTTCCACTGTTGATCGCGCGAACGAAGGTATATCGTTATAGGGGATTCGGACCTGGTTCTCAATCAGATCCGCCAGGGAGCCCAGTCCGGAGCCCAAAACAATCGCGATATCGGGCTTATCAGAAATTTTGCCTTTTATGTATTCTGCAGATTCGTTTAATTGGCTGACGAGATTTGATTTCATAGCTGTCTTTTTGTTCTCGTTAAGAGGATCGGGTCGGATGACAGTATTATTAAAGGGACATCATCTGCTACGATTAGAAATTATAGACCAAAGATCCGCTATCTGTTTCGGAAGGAACGAGACGAATAACCCAGTCAGTTCCTGATAAATGAATGAAGTTCTTTATTAAAAAGGATATTTTGCCTTACCGGAAGCTATTCAGGCAAACCTATTATTCCTGTTGATCTGGAAAGATTCGGACAATTCGAAGAGCCTCTGGAAGGATGTTTAGGGCATATGACCGTAATATCAGTTTTATTCAATAATTTTTAGTTGATTATCATTTTTTCTTAACAATAACCTTGCAAAGGAAAATCACAATCGTTAAAGTAAAGAAAATTTTCACGTCAAGAGGCTATTTATGAATATAACATTGAGACAATTGGAGATTTTCCTGGAGCTGGCCCGAAATCCTCACCTGGGTAGAGTAGCAGACAGTATCGGATTAACCCAGTCAGCGGTTTCAATGGCCATTAAATCCCTGGAAGAGATCCTTAACAAGAAGCTGTTTGATCGTATCAACAAGAAGCTTATTCTCAACGAATATGGCCGTATGCTTTTCAAGGAGACCGACCCTTTGGTGAAGCAGCTTTCCGAAACCGAGAACCTTTTCCGCGATGACCACTATTTTGGGGTTTTGAAAATGGGAGTCAGCTCCTCTATAGCCAACTATCTGATTCCCCAAATCATCTACGCTTTTAAGGAGAGGTACAAAGGGGTCACCATCCAGATGGAAACCGGCAACACCCATGACGTTATCGGTTATATTGAAAACGGACAGGTGGATATGGGGTTTGTAGAGGGAGAATTCAACAGTGTTGACGTACTGAGGGATGTACTCGGTGATGACGAATTGTACGTGGTGACGGGAGATAAAAATCTGGCTACCGATAAGTCTTACACAATGGAAGAACTTCTGGACAAAAAATGGGTTCTGCGGGAGAAGGGTTCGGGTACGCGGGAGGTGTTTCTCAGCCATCTGGGAGGAGAACATACAAAACGAATCAATGTGTTTATGGAGCTGGATCATGCGGGCGGCGTTAAGTCTATTCTGCACAATAAAGACACCCTGGCCTGCCTTTCCCAGTATTGTGTTCGAAAGGAACTGGTTAGCGGGTTGCTTCATCGGCTTGACATCAAGGATATTCGATTTACGCGTTCCTTTTATACGGTCTGGCATCGCAACAAGGTTCTCAGCCCCATTCTGTTAGAGTTTATTGAAATGGCCAAACAGTATAAAAAGATGAGCACCTCTTCGATAAAAAATCTATAACCTTCATTCAGGACAGAGGCTGATTTGATCGAGACAGCACAGTTGAATCTCTGGCAGGAAGCGGTTGAAAAGGCAAAACGAGTAACAGTTCTCACGGGGGCAGGAATATCCGCCGAGAGTGGAATTCCGACTTTCCGCGGTAAGGAAGGGTATTGGACTGTCGGCTCCAAAGAGTATCATCCCCAGGAAATGGCCACCCATTCCATGTTCCTCAGGCAGCCCCTGGAGGTTTGGAAATGGTATTGTTACCGAAGAAGCGTCTGTTCAAATGTAGATCCCAATCCCGGCCATATGGCCCTGGTGGAACTGGAAAAGAAACTGGGAGATCAGTTTTGCCTGATCACCCAGAATGTTGATGGTTTGCACCTAAGGGCCGGCAATACCACGGCCCGAACTTTTCAGATTCATGGTAATATCCAGTTTATGCGCTGCTCGGCTGAATGCACCACAGAACTGTACCCTGTTCCGGACTTTATCCCTGTAACGCCTGTCAGGCGGGAGTTTCCCACCGAGTTACTCAGAAAGCTTCGTTGCCCGAAATGTGACAGCCCGGCACGTCCCCATGTGCTCTGGTTTGATGAGGTCTATGATGAAAAGTTCTATCGATTCGAAAGCTCTCTGCAAATTGCAGCCGAAACCGATCTACTTCTGGTTGTCGGTACTTCGGGGGCAACAACCCTGCCCAATCATATCGTAAGACTGGTTGTGCAAAAAGGGGGAATGGTATTTGACATTAACTTGGACGCGAATCCATTCGGTGAATTGGCGGTCAGTTACGGGGGAGTAGCCCTGATTGGCCCTAGTGGTGAGCTTTTGCCCGAGCTGATCTCCGCTTTGCAGAACTGAGAGTATTCGGGGAATCTCGCATATCGAAACGCCCCGCATATGATGTGTAGTTGCCGCAGAATCAGAAACTGTATCCCAGACCCACGATATACTCTGTCATGCTGACGCTCCACTCTATCTTATCCCTGTCCAGGAAATCCGAGATAAAGCCGTCCAACTTGTAATCCGCACTGAGGTTGGTTTGTCGATAACTGAGCAGAATCTCAAAATCGGAAATTTCATACCCAAACATGACAAACATGGAGAGAGCCGAGGGATTTTCAACTTCGCTGGCATCGAGGGAATCCTGGATTAAACCATCAAGGATTTGTGAAACTGCATCGTTGGTACCTGTAGAAATACTAACTTCACCGGTAGCCCTCAGTACCGGCAAACCCAAACCACCGGTAACCGAAAAATCTTCCAGAAATCGAAAACAATACATCAAATCAAGATAGGCGAGATCGAGACTGATCGATTCAACTGCTGTGATGTAACCCGTATCCAGAGTATAGTTGGTAGAAGCTGCACCTATTGAACCCGTCACCGTGGTTTGTTCGGATGCTTTCAGATCGACCTTGTAATCGATTGATTGGGATGTGATTCCAACACCCAGTCCAAAAGGCATGATATACTGGAGACTGTAAGCGGTGGATACCGGATCTTCCTTGATTTCCTCCTTAAAAGATCCGTTTACCGAAAGAGATACGGTCTGGTTGATGAACTGGTTAACAGCAATGGTTTCACTGACAGTGGCTGAAACATTCGTCGTGTCCATTGTCGAAGCAGTACCGGAGGATGAAACAGGCATAACAAATCTAAATTGACCGACTCCTTCGGCCAGGGTCATAAAGGGGAGGAAGAGCATTACCAGTAGACAAACAATTCTTTTTCGTTTCATAGGATTACTCGATACAAGTTTGAATTGTGATTTTGGGATTTATGTAGCAGGCAAGACTAGCATAAGCACTTACGGGTTTATGGTCAAGGTGCATCCTGACCGATCCCATGGATAGGTGCTCTGTTATACCATAAAACAGATGAGAGGGGCCAATATCCGATATTGAGGGTGTTTGGATATCGACCCGGAAATAGATTGTCAATCTTCCTTGACACAAAGGCTATTCAGGCAGGCGTAGCCAGCGCAGACACCACCTTCATTCTGATCGGCAGCTTTGGTACGAACCAGATATCCCGTATCCCTGTTAAACCGTATTGATTTCATATCCCGGAAACAGGCTGCGTACTTGCCGATCTCGCTGACCGTATGGGTCTCTTCAGTGACCTGATCAACGATCAGAACTGAATTCTCAACAGGGGTTTTGATGCGTTCCATCAGAATATAAGCCTTCCTTTCTTCCGGGTTAAGAGACTCAAGCATTTTGACGATATCCTGGTCATAGAAGTTATTGCCACCTCCTTCTCGCTGGGGTTTCAGTACAAAATCACCGGGCGACTGGATGGCCAAGTCCGATGCAGACATATCCCCCACCGGTTCATCCAGGTCATAAAGACCTACGAAAGAGGTCGCAATTTTCTGTGCCTGTTCACGACTTAAATATAGTTCCAGCACACCGTTCTTAGCCAGACTCTGTTGTATTTTTTTTGCCCCCGCCAGTTGCATCCCCACGGAGGGGCACCGAACAGTGGTTGATTGTTCAATCAATTCACGTCCCTGCCAGGCGGCTTCACTGGTGTAATCATTCGGGGAGTAACCGGCTCTGAAGTAAGTCAGGGCAATCATTTTATTGTCAATGGCCAGGTGCCCTTCCTTCAGTTTGCCCCTTTCAGCAATCTCTTCCAGGGTAAGCCGCATGGTTTGAATACCAAATTTGTCCAGCAAACGGTATTCGATCCCCCGCTGATCGAATATGTTCTGTTCCTTATCCTGCACCACCATCAGCATTCGTGCCCCGGGATATCCATAGTAATCGATAACCTCTGCCATGGCATCAACCACTTCGTCCAGGGTGTTATTGACAACCAGCTTGCCATCACAGGTCAATCGTTTTACCAGGTGTCGATGGAGCATATAGACCTGGCTTGACAGAAAGATAAAACTGTTGGAGATAGCATTGAATTCAACCTGTTTAGGCACCTTGAGAGATGACTGCCCGGAATCGGTCATAAGAAAATCGTTCCTTGATATCTGCAGATGGTGAAATAGCTCCGCTCCGGAAAAGATTTGCAACAGACGTCTGATAAAGTCGTCAGTTTTGGCAACAGGTTCCAGTTGTGCGTTGAGGAAATCCCTGTCTTCTCCAACCTTGACCATCAGTTCGTTAAAGATGGGGGTGGTTGTTTCCAGGTAATCCAGGGTTTCTCTATTAATACCAAAGGGACTCAAACAAATTGGTGCATGGGTCAGGTTAAATTGGGAGTCGTATTTCAAAATGCCGTTGGTGATGGCAAAGTCAATCGCTTCCCGGATGCGATCGCTCATGGATTGGTTCTATGAATGGATTGAGAAATTATTCGTTTTTCTATCAGCTTAAGTACAAGATTTTAAAAATAACAAAAGTTACAAGGTTATGGCAAATCGAGGCCGGTGAATCCAAAATTTACCCGGATTGGATTTGACGACGTTGGTAATCAACCGTACCATCAGAATCAACGACCAACTCCCTGTTAAGCGATATTAAATGGTTCGGAGAGTTCGATTTGATTGAAACTGTTGGTTCGGACCACACAGATTGACAATCAATCCTCAAAACAGGGGTGGTTATATGGTGACTCGTTCATTTGAAACACTGAAAGCCTTGAACAGACAAACCCTCACTTCATGACTACCTGAAGTAAACCGCAAAACAGTAGCTGTTGATAAAAGTTAAACCGATGAATCCAAAATCCATTCTGATCACAGCTCCAGCCAGTGGCAGCGGCAAAACAACGGTTACTTTGGGCTTGATACGAGCTCTGAAGAACCGGGGGATAGATATCTGCGCCTATAAGGCCGGACCGGACTATATTGACAGGGCTTTTCTTGAACAGGCGTCCGGTCTTCCTGCGGGTAATCTTGACTTTCACCTGCAGGGCAGGGCAGGTCTGGCATACAGCCTATCCAGGGCCCCGGGAAGCACCTGCATCATCGAAGGTGTGATGGGATATTTTGATGGTATCTCTAATACCTTTGAGAACTCCTGCTACGATATTTCAAGACAGCTCGATATTCCATCCCTCCTGGTCTACAGCCCAAAAGGAGAAATGTTTTCAGCCATTCCCAAAATAAAGGGGATGGTTGATTTTGAGGGGTCCACCATCAAAGCCGTTTTGCTGAACAAGGTCACGCCGAAGTACTACCGGATGTTGAAAGAAGCACTGGAACAGTATACCGATCTGGCAGTTGTGGGATATCTGCCCAGGCTCGAGAGAGCTGTTTTTGAAAGCCGCCACCTGGGACTGGTACAGAGTAGTGAAATTTCAGACCTTG
>JANQGX010000056.1 GCA_028282885.1 SAR324 cluster bacterium | reverse complement strand
GAGTTTACCAAGTACCAGATCATGACCCAGGCAGCCACGGCCATGCTGGCCCAGGCCAACCAGACCCCGAACAATGTACTGGCTTTGCTGCAGTAGAAGATCATAGTTCATATAGCTGAAGCCTGTGATGATATCATCGATCAACAATCGAGGAGGGCAAGGATATGGCTGGCTACTGTCTTTACGGCTCAGCTTTCTGAATTGGCGTTGAAATGCGTGTTTTGAATCAGAATCAGAGTGGTCTAATGTTGAAAAGGATCATATTGAACCAAGACAAGGGCGTTTTCAATGAAGAAACAATCTCTTTCCCTTACTTATTAATTAGTAAGGAGGTTAGGTAAGAACCGAAAGGAACGTTCTGATGTATGAACATTTGACCAATAATCATATTTGGTATGGGTCTGAATGGGACATGAGGAGTAAGTTTCCGGAACCGGCCCGGATTGCCGAATGAATCATTTTTAACTGTTGTCTTGCATGCAGAGATAGCGGCGGACAATGCTTGAGGAATATAGTTTCATGGCTCTGTTGATTATGTATGCAGAAATTGGCGAGGTATGACTTGAACTGCAAATCGGCAAGGAAGCTGAAATTCAGAAGAGTATTTCTATGGCAAGCCATACCTTCAATCAGGCAGTGGTTTGATTGTGGAATGGCTTACAGGCCGACAAAGGATCGGCAGAAGATGCGCGATCCGTTTATTTAATAATATCATTGAACTACCGAGGACAGGGAAGTTCCGGGCGATTGGCGGTTCAAAAGAAGATCAAAGGAGGAGACAAGGACCAAATAGGTTTTAACGTAAATGCGGGACACCAGTATAGATCTGAACGGGACAAAACACCAATTCAGTAAAATAAATGGTTCACGTGCAACCCGGTCGAAAATGACCTGCATGAACAAGCAGGTTAGGTATCGAATCAAGATGGCAAATTGAATTGTTAGTTGATCCATTATCATGCAGATTGCCTGATGATCGATATGATGAAGGAGGAGTCCGACAGGGAAGTCAGATAATCTTCTACTGGCACCAGGGTTGCAGAGTGCGGCATCAGACTGATCTGATTATGCGGACACTCTACCATTTGAATTCTGTTTCAAAGCGATCATGGATGATCCCGCTAATCATCCAAACATGTAGTTTTATAATCAGATAAGTTCATTGAGCTGATATTGTTAGGGAATTTTATTATCAGGAGGTTGATGTGATATCCTATAACAATCAATGTGCGTTCAAGTTGGATGAGCTGGATGAAAGACTGAAGGGCAAACAGGGAGGTGAGCAGGATGGTCTTGATCCATTACTCGATATGAAGTACGTCTCATCCGTGAACCAGGGGCGGTTTGAAACCATAGGTCAATTGGAGACCGGTGTTTCCCTAATTCAGGCTGCTCAAAAAGGCATTGAAAAAATAACGTTCTGGCTTCAGGAGATCGGCCATTTTCTCAACGATATGGATGATGGCAAGGGCTCTACTGTCATACCCAAATCCGTCATTAATAAATATATTGGTGATCGATTGGTTATGATAGAAGATGCGGTGAACAACGCCAGCTTCCAGAACAGAAAGTTACTAAACGGGGATTGTGGAATAAGAGCTGAAGTTAATGGCGAGAGCCTGAAATTTATCCGTGGGTCGGCCCGTGTGGCTTCATCCGGCGAACCGGGTTACGCAGTTGCAATTTATCAGGTCCCCCGACCAAGTATGTATACAGGGGTTAGTCCATTGACACAGGAGGAGATCGATAGAGAGCAATCTATTGGCATAGATGACGGGACTTTGAAGCTTCGATACCGCTTGAAAAAAGGTGAGACTCCGGAATCCCTGGTAGTAAATCTAAAAAAGATTCTGCTGGATCAAAACCTGGATGTGGATGTGTTTAGAACCAGGGATAACAGGCTGTTTTTTAGACATAATCAATTGGGGTCGAAGAACAATTTCAAAGTGATGAGTGAATCGACGTCCCTGGTTTCCAAAAATCCGGGTGAATTTGAGTCGTCCATACCGGGGATTGACATAGCAGGAACAATAGATTCGGAAAGCGCTCACGGGGATGGTGGGTTCTTAATAGGTGATCGTAATAACAAACACACGGATGGTTTGGTTCTGTTTTACGATGGGGATATCGAATACCCGGGTCAGATCGTCGGTTATGTCCGTCTCAGTCAAAACGGGATAACTGTGCCCATAGACCCGGCCGGCACAAATGTGGAGATGTTGAGCATTCCCTCTGTTGATCCAAAATACCTGGCTGTCGGTCTAACAACCATGAGCGGATTTAGCGATCTCACCTCTATTGAGATAGTGAATGAAGCATCGAGGAAAGATGCCCTCAAAATGACTTTATGGAGTGTTGTTTATTTGGATTACCTGAATAAAGAACTAAAGTTGAAGGAGAATGACTATACGGATCGAACTATCCAGTTGCTCAGGGGTAGTATGTCCACTTCCCCGGCGGAATGTAAGGAGAATCTCTGCCTGTCCAGCGAGAAAGCAGGTGAAATGGTGGAGCAGATCAAGAAAATGCTCGGGTGAGGTTCGGAAATGAGCAGGAAGTAATCTCCTTTCTTAAAGCAGCGTAGTTTGTGTAGCTGCTATTAAGACAGATCCGTTTAACTTTGATTAACGTAACTGCCTGCATAAAAGGGTTTATGTGCAAAATGGCGATAATTTGTTGTTCAGTTTGATTGATCAGATTGTGTTGTATCCGGGTCGGTAGTTGGGACGATGCGCTATGTCTGCGCATACATTCAGACTTGAAACAAATTGAACACTTGGAACCGTTGGTCGTTGCACGCAATCAGGATTTTAATTGCTATGAAGATGTTCAGGTTTTGCGTATGAAATATCTGCAAGTGGGTTTCCCGGATTTATCCGGATCAAACACAAGATCCTATCAGTTCGGCCTGATTTTAATGATGGAGGTTAACGTCAGTAGGCAAATTAGGTTCGGGGGATCAGTCCGCAGTGTGGGTTGGTGTATGATTAATCCCCATATGTTTAACCTGGAGCGGAGAGGGACCACTCCGTATGGAGAAGGTCCATGAAGAGAAGTTTATACAATGAGTTTCATATAAACTGAAGTTGGATGTACCCGATTTGAAGAGGTGAAGTTGCGTTGTTTTTTTTCAAAGACCATTTTTTTAGGAGAGTGGTCATTAATTTTTAACCGTCTATTGTTCGGATTGCTCTATGAGAGAGATTTCCGGTAATCGGGACAATACCATCTTTTTGTTGAGGGGTAATCCAGGAGGGATTATCCAATTTGGTTTTTTCAACTCGGGGCTGGATTTGGTCCTGAGTTAGTCAGATCTAACACACAGCTTGTGTTAGCTACAAGGAGGTAGAAAATGAGTTTAAGGATAAACCATAATACAAGTGCTATAAATTCGCACAGAAATCTGCAGGCAAATCAGGCCGATATGGCCAAAACGCTTGAAAGATTGTCATCTGGATTGAGCATCAATCGAGCATCCGAGGGACCAGCTTCCCTCGTGATATCTGAGCAGATGCGTGCCCAGATTGCAGGGATGAATCAGGCCATCGACAACTCTGAAACAGCCATATCGTTGGTTCAGACAACAGAAGCCAACATGGCAGAGATCAACAATCTGTTGGTCAGCATCAGGCAGCTTGCCATCCACGCCTCTAACGAAGGTGTGAACGATGAGGTGATGCTTGAAGCCGATCAGAGAGAGATTGAAAACGCCCTGTCAACCATTGCCCGGATTTCGGATCAGGCACAATTTGGACAGAAAAAGCTTCTGGATGGATCCAGGGGTGCCTCAGCCACTACAACCGGGGACTATCTTGAGTTTGTTGAAGCAACCCTGAACACTGGTGATTCGAGGGAGAATGGATTTGATGTCAAAATTTCCCAGGCCGCAACCAAAGCGACTGTTATAGGAAGCACAGCTTTGACGGATGAACTTGTGAAAGCAGGTGAAACGTTGACCGTAATAGAAAACGGTAAAATGGCCACCTACACTTCCAATGCTGATGATACTGCCGAAACCTTGGTCCAGAACCTCAGATCGGAAGTGGATCGCAAGGGATTGAATGTCGATGTCTTTCTGGGAGAAACCGGATCTATCGAAATCTTCCACAAGGAATTCGGTTCGGACTACAATTTTCAGGTTTCCAGTTCAACCGCAGGGGTTCTTAGTAAGGAATCCGGTGAAATCGATATTGCCGAGGCCGGTCTGGATGTTAAAGGAACCATCAACGGTGAATCGGCTGTTGGAAGAGGGCAGATTTTGACGGGCGTTGCCGGCGCAAAGTGTGTTGACGGTCTGAGTGTGAGGTTTTACGGAGAAGGCAAGGATCTGGCTGTTGCTCCGGGATGTACCGTTGCTGATATGGAAGTTGGGGAGGGCGAAGTGATGCCGGAAGACCAACCTCTTGAAATCACCGAAGCAGGTGTTTCGGTAGGACGTGTCTTCGTAGCACAAAATTCCATGAAGTTCCAGGTTGGTGCAAACCATGGACAGACTGTCGGGATCTCGGTTAAGAGTTCTGATCCGGAAAGCCTGGCTAAGGGAGTGGCCAATGCTTCCGGTTTTCAAAGTCTGGCTGATGTCGATGTTACGAATTTCCAGGGAGCACAGGATACCTTGAAAATCGTTGATCAGGCTATCAACGAAGTCACTTCATCCAGAGGTGATATGGGGGCTTTCCAGAAGAATACCTTGGAAGCCAATCTGTCCAACTTGAGAATTGCCAACGAAAACCTGATCTCTTCAGAATCCGTGATCAGGGATGTGGATATGGCGAAAGAAATGGCGGAATTCACAAAGAACCAGATTATGACCCAGTCTGCTACTGCCATGCTGGCGCAGTCTAACCAGTTGCCTCAAAACGTGTTGCAACTGTTGGGTTAGTTCCGATTCCTGCATCTCAGGGAGACGAAATAGCTATTAAAATCATAACAGGAGTGTCTTAATGGTTTGAAAATAGTGTTTATAATCAAGTCTTTGACATGGAATCGGATTGGAGAGTTCGAGAGTTGTGCTCTCCGAATGTGATCTAATCTACAGGGAGGTAGATTATGACTTTTCGTGTGAATCATAATGTCAGGGCTATTAACGCAAATCGCAACCTCCAGTTCAATCAGAAGGACCTGTCTCGCTCTCTGGAACGCTTGTCGTCCGGACTGCGAATCAATAGGGCTTCTGACGGACCTGCAGCGTTTGCCATATCTGAACATCTGCGATCTCAGATTGTGGGGCTGAACCAGGCGATAGATAACTCCCAGACTGCGGTTTCGCTTCTGCAAACCACAGAAGCGAATATGGGAGAGATAACATCACTGTTGACCGGTATCAGGCAACTTGTCATACACTCGCTTAATTCGGGAGCAAATGATGAGGTCACACTGGCAGCGGATCAGACCGAAATCGAGAATGCGTTGAATACCATTCATCAGATTGCGTTAAATGCCCAATTTGGCGAGAAAAAACTATTGGATGGTTCCAATGGTGTAACCGGTACAACGACAGGTAAAAACCTGGAGTTTGCCAATGCAACCATGGCGACCAAGGATTCCCGGGAAAACGGGTTTGAGGTGAGGATCACCCAGACAGCGACCAGGTCTGGTGTCCGGGGAAGTACGGCCTTAACCCAGGATATGATTGATGCCGGGGAGAAACTGGTCATCATTGAAGATGGAAAAATGGCAAGCTATGTCACTGGTCGAGATGATACCGTCAGTACGGCTGTTCAAAAACTTCGATCAGAGGTTGAACGGAACAGGCTTAATGTGGATGTTGAGGTGGACGACTCCGGTATCATCGAAATAAAGCATCGGGAGTATGGCTCCGGGCACACTTTTCAGGTCACAAGTAGTACGGCCGGGGTCTTTAGCGCCGAGGCGGGGGACATCATGACTTCCGTCGAAGGCAAAAATGTGAAAGGTACGATAAACGGCGAGTCCGCCATCGGGGCAGGGAGGCTCCTCACCGGCATAGAAGGGGCCAAATGCATCGAAGGCTTAAGTGTATATTATTATGCTGACGGGAAAGAATTGCTCACGGAACCTGACTGTGAAGTCTATGACCTTGATGTCGATGGTGCTGACAGTCAACAAGAGGATCTTGAGATACCGGAGGAAGGAATTGCAGTAGGACGAGTATACGTTTCGCAAAATTCCATGACTTTTCAGGTGGGGGGCAATCTGGCCAATACGGTCGGATTCTCATTAAGCAACATGAAGCCGGTGAGTTTGGCAACGGATGTCATTAACAAATCGGGTTTTCGATCACTGGGTGACATCAATGTCCAGACGTTTGAAAAAGCCCAGGATTCGTTGAGGGTAGTTGACAGGGCAATTGCGCAGATCTCTGCCGAGAGGGGAAGATTGGGAGCAATTCAAAAAAATGCCCTGGAGACGAACCTGTCCAACCTAAAGGTGGCAAATGAAAATCTGATTTCATCGGAATCAATCATCAGGGATACCGATATGGCGAAGGAGATGGCTGTGTACACCAAAGACCAGATCAAAACCCAGTCATCTGCTGCCATGCTTGCGCAGGCCAACCAGGTATCTGAAGAGGTATTACGACTGCTTCACTAGGAATGGAGCTGTGCGGGCACGAACAGTTACTGGTCATTCTGTTGAGATGTTGATGGATGAATAGGATATTCAATGAAGGTGGTGGAGTCGGTAGGTGCGATTCCATTTTGACAGATCTGTTGCCGGAGTCCGTTTATGACAAGTGGTCCCGTTTGGGAATCAGGTCCTAGTAATTGCACTTATTGCCCGGCATAAAAGCACAAAACGTGGCTCGTTTGTGATAAGAAGCCCTAGGGCAGAATTGATTCCCAGGGTCTGTCCGCAACCTTCGCTGTTACCCCAGTTGGGGGTTGGGAGAGGTGAAATGTAAGGATCCCTAGCTAAATCCGGTTAAAAAGGGGTGCGTCATTACATGAAGTATTTCGCATCGGCAAACAGGAACACCGGTCCGTTTTAGTAGAAATTAATTATAAAAATCAAAGCTATTATAACTCACTGTATAGTCACTTATTATTATTTATTAATCCTATTTCTAATCAATGTTGTGACTTTCTCATCCGGGCTTCGGCCTTTTTTTTAAACCTTAAACGGAGGTAAGCAATTTAGGGAGATTAAACAGTCAGCACAGGGAACAATCCCAAGGGAAGGTGCATTGTTCCAAAGAATCTCTGTAGAGATTCATTAAAAACTTATACAAGGAGGTAGTTATGAGTTTGCGAATAAACCATAACACCAGTGCGTTAAATTCTCATCGCAACTTGGCTGCAAACCAGTTGAGATTGGGAAAGACACTGGAAAAACTGTCATCTGGACTCAGCATCAACAGAGCGTCCGAAGGACCGGCGCAGCTCGTTATTTCAGAGCAGATGCGTGCCCAGATAGCTGGTATGAAACAAGCGATTGACAATTCTGAAACCGCTGTTTCTCTCATCCAGACCACGGAAGCCAATATGAGTGAGATTAATAATCTCCTGGTTGGAATCCGGCAGCTCGCGATACACGCGGCTAATGAGGGGGTTAACGATGAGGTGATGCTGGAGGCGGATCAGAGAGAGATCGAAAATGCCATCGAGACGATCAACCGGATAGCTAGGCAGGCCCAGTTCGGAAACAAGCGCCTACTGGATGGATCCAATGGTGCTTCCGGGACCACGACTGGCGATGACCTCGAATTTGTAGGAGCCAGTCTGGAAACAGGTGACTCCAGGGAACACGGATTCGATGTCAAGGTGACCCAGATTGCATCCAAAGCAAATGTAATCGGGTCAACAGGTCTCACGCAAGAACTGGTGAACGGCGGCGAAACGTTGACAGTTATCGAAAACGGTAAGATGGCCTCTTACAAATCCAATTCGGATGATACAGCAGAGACAACAGTCCAGAACCTGAGATCCGAGATCGAAAGAAAAGGACTGAATGTGGATATTCTCCTGAACGAAGGGGGGATGATTGAGGTGTATCATCGTGAATACGGATCTGAAGGCGACTTTCAGGTTTCCAGTAGTACGGCGGGTGTGTTGAGTGAGAATGCCGGGGAAATCATGATGTCCAACCAGGGGCAGGATATCAAAGGTACCATTAACGGTGAGTCTGCAATCGGTCGAGGTCAGATATTGACCGGTGTTGAAGGAGCAGCTTGTGTTGATGGACTGAGTGTCCGGTACTACGGCGAAGGAAAGGGTGTTTTGGTTCCGCCTGATTGTGAAGTGGCTGATATTGAAGTCGAAGGGGATGAAGGTGTTGTTGAAGAACGACCGGAAATCCCTTCAGATGGTATATCAGTGGGCAGGGTATTTGTTGCCCAAAATGCCATGAAATTTCAGGTTGGCGCCAACCAGAATCAGACGGTTGGAGTTTCAGTTAAAAGTGCGGATGCTGAAAGCCTTGCCAAAGGTATTGCAACCCAATCCGGATTCAAAAGCCTGGCTGACATTGACGTCCGAACCTTCCAGGGAGCCCAGGATACCCTGAAACTGGTTGATGCGGCTATCGACCAGATGACTTCTGACCGTGGCGAGCTTGGAGCTTTCCAGAAGAACACACTGGAAGCCAATCTCTCGAATCTCAGAATTGCCAATGAGAATTTGATCTCTGCCGAATCCATAATTCGGGATGTGGATATGGCTAAGCAGATGGCCGAATTTACCAAAAACCAGATTATGACTCAGTCTGCTACGGCGATGTTGGCCCAATCAAACCAAATGCCGACAAACGTCCTGCAGTTATTGGGATAATCACGTTATCGACTGCGAACCGTCAATGGATTGAGGATTTGTGGTCGCAAATTGAAGGAAAGAACGGGAAATCACCATTTGATCTACCCGTTCTGCTGAAACTGATGTAACCCTGACCGGAATCTCCGGGATCCGCGAGGAGCTCGATGCCGGTTAGGGAAATGAAACTAAACGACTGTTTATCGATTTAAATTGTGTTTTATCGGAAGCCGGCATGATGAGAACGATGTTGCTCCCATCATGCCGGCTTGACATGGATGTTAAATTTTCAAATGGAGTAAATTTATGGATGATGTTTTTTAATGGAATCGGGGAAAATCCCGAGAAAGATGTTTAGTCTTTTACACGGAGGTAAGTTATGAGTTTGAGAATAAATAACAATATCAGTGCGCTCAATGCGCACCGAAACCTGAAGCACAATGATGACAAACTGACCAGGACGCTGGAAAGATTGTCATCCGGTCTTCAGGTGACAAGGGCCGCAGACAGCCCGGCGAAGCTCGTTATTTCCGAGCAGATGAGAGCCCAGGTGGGGGGATTGAAACAGGCGATTGACAATTCCGAAACTGCCATTTCGCTTGTACAGACCACTGAAGCCAACATGTCGGAAATCAGTAACCTGTTAACCAGTATCAGGCAACTCGCGATTCATGCAGCGAATGAAGGCGCCAATGATGAGGTGATGCTGCAGGCAGATCAGAATGAGATTCGCAACGCCCTGGATACCATTAACCGGATATCCGACCAGGCACAATTTGGAAACAAGCGGTTGCTGGACGGCTCCAATGGAGCATCCGGGTTTGCTACCGGAGACAATCTTGAGTTTGTGGGAGCTACGCTGCAAACGAAAGATTCCAGCGAGCATGGGTTTGAAGTGAAGATCACCCAGAATTCGACCCGATCAGGCGTTGTGGGAACGACAGCGCTGACCAATGAGATGGTCGAAGCGGGTGAATCACTGACAGTGATTGAGAATGGAAGAATGGCAAAGTACACTTCCAATGCCAATGACACTGTTGATACCGCCGTGCAGAACCTGCGCTCCGAGATTGCCAGAAATGGCCTGGATGTAGATATTTTTGTGGATGATTCAGGGATTATCACTGCACGTCATAGAGAGTATGGCTCTGATTATAATTTTCAGGTTGCGAGCAGCACGGCTGGTGTGCTTTCCAAGGAAGCGGATCAGATTGAAAGCGCTGTTATGGGGCTGGATATCAAAGGAGTCATAAATGGCGAATCCGCCATCGGAAATGGAAGAATCCTGACCGGTATTTCAGGCGCCCAGTGTATCGACGGACTGCAGATTCGATATTCAGGTGATGAGCCCATTGGGCTGCAGGCGGAATGCGAGGTCTATGACAAGACGGAAGAAGGTGTATCGGTTGAAGTGACTGATGCGGAGGACATCCCGGAAGAGGGCAAGGCTGTCGGACGGGTTTTTGTTTCTCAGAAATCCTTGAAGTTCCAGGTTGGAGCCAATCAGGAACAGACGGTTGGCATTTCACTGGGAAGCACCCACTCCGATACCCTGGCCCGTGGAACCCTTAATAAGAGTGGTTTCAAAAGTTTGAATGAGATTGATGTGAGAACATTTCAGGGGGCGACTGATGCCCTGGAGTTAGTGGACAAGGCTATTAACGAGGTGACGGCAACCAGGGGTGCACTGGGAGCCTTCCAGAAAAACACCCTGGAAAGCAACCTCTCGAACCTGAGGGTTGCCAGTGAAAACCTTGTGTCTGCGGAATCTGTCATTAGAGATGTCGATATGGCTGCAGAAATGGCGGAGTTCACCAAGCATCAGATTATGTCTCAGTCGGCGACTGCAATGCTGGCTCAGGCAAATCAGATACCTCCCAATGTATTGAGATTGCTTCAATAGTTGGGGAAACCCTAACCTCCCTTGATGCCAATTCCGGTGTCAGGGAGTGATTCGAATACGCTGGCAAAAGCGGAATCGGTCGACTTATAGGACTGATTCCGCTGTATTCAAACCTCAGTAGACGTTATGGTTTCAGCTTTATCGAAACCGGTTTTCGAAAAGATTAACACTATATGGCAACAGGAATTAAAATGAAAAGGACAGCATTTCTGGTCATTTATACCGCTTTGGCCCTATTGCTTCTGCAAGGATGCGCAAGCAATACCAAAAAAAAGTGTATTCCCTGCCGCAGCAGCTCCGTTGATAATCAAGCCAGTATTTACCGGCTGGTCTGATCTTATCACCGAAGAGTTCCGGGATTGTGTTAGAATAGTGAGACAGTTTGTCTCCCTGTTCAACTCGATTGTCGTCGGGAATTACTGTTTCTGCCCGGGGATTTGGAAATAGCGATGGTGTTGCAGAGTTTTACAAGGGAAGAGGCCCCAATCAGGATTACCTTTGAGTCCATCATAAGCTTTGTCACGAGTCGCGTTATCTTTGAAGATACCAAAAAGGGTACTTCCGGAACCTGACAAACCACAAAACACAGCTCCGTTTTCTGTCAATTCCCTACTGCATTCCTCCAATTGTGGAAATTCTTGGCTGAGAGGTAACCAGAAGTCATTAGTATCTGATTTGTATCCATCGAACGCTGCTATCGAATAATCACTCATGACGGATTTTCTACCGGATATATTGCAAACGGAGTAAGCATATTTGGTAGCGATAGGAAATCCGGGATAAACCAAGAGGAGATTCAGCGGTTCAAACGTTGGTAACGGAGTCAGATCATCTCCAATACCGTGTGCCAGGGAGGGCATAGGATCGATAAAGAACGGGACGTCGGCTCCCAGTTGTACAGCCAGATTTTTCAATTCGGAGTTGGAAAACCCCAATTGAAAGCATCGGTTAAGCACAACCAGCATACCCGCGGCGTTTCCGCTTCCCCCACCAAGACCTGCTCCGCTGGGTATACATTTTTGAAGATTGACATCCAGAGAGAATTTTTTCCCGGATTTGTTCTCCAGGAGTTTGATAGACCTGTATAACAGATTGTCTTCTGTTGGAACTCCTGCAAGATTGTCTTTCAGTGTGATTCCGCCTTGGCTTTTAATCTCAATTGTAATCCGATCATAGAGAGACACCGGAATCAGATCCATTAGCAGACTATGATAACCATCGGGTCGTCGGTCCTGGATATACAGGAAGAAATTAACTTTTGCCGGCGTCTTAAATTGCAGTTTGCTGCCAATCTCCATAAACGGTTATCCTACCTGGTCTTTTTCAGATACTTTTCAATGGCACTGATAAACACGTTTTGTGGCTGGGCACCGGATATGATTTCACCGCTGACGATCCCTGTCTTATAATCAAAAACACCGACAATAAAGCCAGGCGCACCCTTGATTCCTGCTTCGGCTGCTGCCTCCAGGTCTCTTTCCACTCGGGTTCTGTACTTCTCCTCATCCAGGCAGCGATTGAACTGATCCAGGTTTTTAATTCGGAGTTTTTTTGCGAACGCTTTCAGATCTTTGACATACTGCTTGGTTGGGTTTTTGAACATAAGATCATGAAATTCCGGGAATTTTCCTTGGTCTCTGGCGCATTCCGCTGCAATGGCAGCCTCATCCGCTTCCCTGTGAAAAGGCAGGGGGGCGTGTCTGTAGCCAAACGCCACCACCTTTTCATAACGAATTTGTAACATTGATATCGTGGGTTGAACCCGTGCACAAAAGGGGCATTGATAATCGGAAAACTCCAGCAACATCACCCTGGCATTTTTGTTTCCCCTGACATGAGCCGTTTCGATTGGAACTTTAATGAGAAAATCGTTCGGGATTTCCAGGTGAGATACAACCAATTTCTCACGCACGGCCTGCTGGAAAAGTTGATCGACTTTTTCTGCCTCGGCAATTTGCTCCAAATGCTTTTTAATCATGGGGTAGAGCTGTTCATAGCTACCCCTGCTTGCCAGATTGTTTGCTTCGTAAAATGCCTTGGCCTCCCGATCGGTGATGTTGACACTGGCCTTTTTATTGTATCGGGGATATTTGGCAGCCAGTTTCCGGATGGCATTCTTCTTTAGCTGGAAAAGCAGTGCTTCATACAATTGGTGCCTCAGTTCGTTGATTTGTTTATCTTCGATATCAGTAATCTGTATGGATATGGAATCGATTTCACCAATGATGGGATTGTTGACAAAAACTTCTGAGGTTTTTCCTTTTGCGAATGCCAGTTGTGCAGATATGGAAAAAACAAAGATGAGCAAAACAGTCATCTTTAAGGCCGGGGAGAGAATAGTACGATTCATGAAACCTCTTTTATGGGATGTGGGGCTTTTGAGAAAAAGATGGAGGAGAACAGAATGGTTAAAGCTATTTCATGGTTTCCAGGAAAGCATCAACACAATCCGGGCACAATTGGGTGCCACGAACTTCGCGGACGATTTCAAGAGCAACCTCTTTTGGAAAACCTTTTCGATAAGGACGATCGGTTGTCAATGCGTCATACGTATCTGCAACTGCTGTAATGCGAGCCCAAATGGGTATCTCCTCTCCTTCCAGCCCGGACGGGTATCCCTTGCCATCAAATCTCTCGTGGTGATGAAGGACAACCGGAATAACCTCTTTCAGGCTGGCAACGGGCTTCAGGATGTTGCTCCCGATTACGGGATGTTGTTCGAATATCTTTTTTTCCGTATTGGTCAGCTTTCCGTTCTTAAGCAGGAGGCTGTCCGGTATGCCAATTTTGCCGATATCATGCAGGCCGGCGCCTATCTCCAGTGCCTGGATATCCTCTTTTTTGATTTGGAGCAATTCGGCAATTGACACGACAAATTTGGATACATTTTCAGAGTGTCCCCTGGTATATGGATCACGCGCTTCCAATGCATGGGCCAGGCTGGTGATACTTCCCAGCATCGCTTTTCTCTCTGATGCCAGTCTCTGTCGATCTTTCAATATCAACTGAAAATGGGTGGAGAGCATTTTTTCAGTCAGGATAACCAATTGTTCCATGTTGAACGGTTTGACCAGGTAAGCGGCAGCTCCCTTTTCCACCATGCCGCGCATCGAAGCACGATCACTGTTGGCACTCATGACGATAAACGGGATGTCAGCCAGTTCCCGGGAATCAACGATGGTATCCCTTAGTTCAAAACCATCCATTTCCGGCATATCCAAATCACTGATGATCAAATCCGGTCTCAGGGTTTCCAGGATTCTAAGCGCCAGTTTTCCGTTTAGTGCTGTTTCAACCTGGAATCCGGCTTTGGCCAGACCTGATTCCACCAGGTTAAGAATGGTCTGGGAATCGTCTACGACCAGTACGGTTCGTTCCCGGTTGAAAACGGATCGATGCAGCACTTCATCGATGGTGCTGATAAGTGTTTTTTCAGCACTGGACTTGGTGATATAGGCAGAAGCTCCCACTTCGAATCCCAGATCGATATCCATATGACTTTCCATGGAGCTAAGGAGTACAACCGGAGTTCTTCGGGTTTTTTTATCCTCTTTCAGTTGCTTGCACATGTCCAATCCACTCATAACCGGCATTTGGACATCTGAAAGAATCAGATCGAACTGCCCGGATTGAGCCTTCCTGAGGCCGGATTCACCGTCAGAAGCTTCCGTAATGCTGGCAGCAATCGGTTTCAATCGGGTTTTTAAAATGTTGCGGAAAGAACGACTATCCTCAACAATCAGGATTTTAGGACTGGTCATGATTCAGGCTTCAAAAACTCAAATTTGAAAGAAATGCCTCTCTATCACTTAACAGCTTCAGGATATCCTCGCTTTTATCTTCTGGAATCAAGTCACTGGTTTTTGCAAACTTAAAGAAAACTTCCATGGACTCAAGCATATTTTCCAGATCCTCCCTGGTTGGATTCATCGTTTTTATGAACCAGCCTTCAAGGAACGTTTTGATTTTCCTTGCCCTCAGTGCATCCAGGGAAGTGATCTCTTTTTCCTCACAGTAATCGTTTACCAGAACCTCAACATCTTCAATAATTCGTTCTCTGTTATCTTCTTCGATTGATGTATCGGATTCAAGATGCTCGGCGAAAGACTCGATGACACTTTCAAAGGCGGATGGTGCTATAAGTTTTTCTTCCTCTTCAGTCAATTCCGGTTCTTCCTCCACCCCTTCACTTACTCTGGACAGGGCCAGTTCGTCAGCTTTTTCTTTCAGATAGTCAGCCCAGTCCCTGTCATAATCTTTGAGAAGAGAATTGAGTTGCTTTAACTCAAGGCGTTCGCCGGTTTCCATAACGTTAACAGTATTGAGATACATGGCGACAACGATTTGATTCAGAAAAGCAGGTGCATCTTCCTCTTCCATGAAGTAGATGATCGCGTGAGCCATCATCGTTTTATTGGCATCATTTTCAGCCTCAAAACGCTCCTTCATCACCTCGTGTTGCACCTTCAGTTTTTCAAGGAATTCCGGTGTTCCCAAGGCGTTGATCTGATCGGGAATTTTTTCGTAATCTTTTTTAACCTCTTGGATTTGTTCGGCGGTGAAGGCAATTTCTTCCAGTTCCGGCTCAAATATCAGGCTTGGGATGTTTTTGAGATTTTGTTTAACCTTGGAAGGGGAGAGTTTCTTTTGAACGGGTTTTTGGGAGATCAGCTTTTTTTTGGTTGCTGTTTTACGATGCTGTTTGTTTTTCCTTCTTTTTTCGATACCTGCTTTTTTCTGTTTTTTCTTTTTAGCCATATTGGGTGTCTATCCTCCACGCGGCATCCACGGTTATTGTACTGTCTTGACAATTCTGCGAAAGCTGCTGGTTCTTTATCAAAAAAAAAGATAACTTAAGAATCAGGCCGTTACCCGCGCGGTTGAATTCCCTGTTGTGATTGCCACAATATCAAATCCGTTCAATCCGTCTGTAATCACGATGCCTGTAATTGACAAATGTCTGCCAGATATCGATATTACTTGAAATACCAGTAACAAATCAACCCAAATAAGGTGAAATCTTGAGCAGGAAAGTTACCGAATTTGTATGTGAATCTTGTGGTGCCAAAGCATTGAAATGGGCGGGAAGATGCAACGCTTGCGGAGAATGGAACAGCTTGAAAGAGAAGAGCATCGGATCTCATAAGGCCGGATGGGTGGCATCGGAAATCATTGCCAGAAACCTGGACGAGATTCCGTCAGTAGAGTCTGAAGAACGATGGCAAACCGGTGTTCAGGAGTTCGACAGAGTCATGGGAGGTGGTTTTGTCAAGGGATCCATTGGCCTTTTGGGCGGTACTCCCGGTGTTGGAAAATCAACTCTGATATTGCAACTACTTTCCCGAATAGCAAAGACAAATCGTGAAGTTCTCTATATTTCCGGGGAGGAGTCGGCATCACAGATTAAACAACGGGCCAATCGCCTGGTGATCGACCAGAAGAATATCACAATTCTGATAGAGTCTAACCTGGAAAAGATCATCGCCTGCCTTAATGATGTGAAGCCGGCATTCGTGGTTATCGATTCGATTCAAACCCTATTCAGCGACCAGATATCGTCCAGTGCCGGTAGCGTTTCACAGGTAAGAGAGACCGCCTCATTGCTGATGCAGCATGCCAAGACCACTGCGACATCCGTACTCCTGATCGGGCATGTGACCAAGGAAGGCGACATTGCCGGTCCCCGCACCCTGGAGCATATGGTCGATTATGTTCTTTATCTTGAGGGTGAGCGAAAAGAGCAGCATCGAATGCTAAGGTGTGTGAAGAATCGTTTCGGTAATGTCAATGAAATCGGTCTGTTTAAAATGACTGGGAAGGGGTTGGCGGAAGTCTCCCAACCCAATCGATTGTTTGCGGACCGCTTTTCCTCTGATGATCCCGGGACGTCCATTTTTGCTGCCAACGAAGGAACCAGAACTCTTTTTCTTGAAGTTCAGGTGCTGGTAGGCGATACACATCAACCGCATCCGGCGAGGACGACCATGGGGATGGATCGTAACAGGCTGCAGGTGATATTGGCAGTACTGGAGAAACATTTAAGAATGGACTTCAGTAAAAACGATATTTACGTCAACCTGGCTGGTGGTTTCAGAGTGGTAGAGCCTGCCATCGATCTTTGTCTTATCGCAGCCCTTCTATCCAGCCATCTGAATCGGTCCTTGCCTGTGGAATCGGTATTCTGGGGAGAAGTAGCCCTTACCGGTGAGTTCAGGACTGTACCTTCATTGGAAAGCAGGTTGCATGAAAGTGAACGATGCGGATTCAAAAATGCCTATGTTCCGGTCTTCAAAGATACCAAACTCCATAAAAAAATAAGCAATCTCAACATAGTTCCGGTACGGGATGTCCAACACCTGATGGACTTAATCGGATAGGGAATGGCTGGGTTTTATGCGTTGGTAAATGATGATTTAAGGCTGAGTGTTCAGGTTCAACCCAAAAGCTCAATGACAGGTTGGGGGAAAGTTGTGGAGTTCAACGGACTTGACTGGATTCGATTGAATATCACCTCTCCTCCCGTTGATGGGGCTGCAAATAAGGAAGCTGTAAAGTTTTTGTCCAAGCAGTTTAAGACGGCCAAAACCAATGTCAGATTGATACAGGGGGAGAAAAATCGATATAAGGTCTTTCTGATAGGAGAATACGATGGTGGGAAACTGCAGTCGTTTCTTTCCAGATACGACTGCAATAAGAGTTAAATCACGTCTCCACCACTTCCACCGGTGATGATAATCTTTCCTTCCTCTTCCAGTCTTCTGGCAATTTTAACGACTTTTTGCTGGGCAACATCCACATCAGCCACTCTCACCGGTCCCAAGGCGTCCAGATCATCCCGAACCATATCCGCGGCACGTTCCGACATATTGCTGTAAATATGTTCCTTAACAGCATCGGAAGCGGTTTTCAGTGCCAGGACCAGATCGGCCTGAGGGATTTCTTTGAGGATTGTTTGCATGCCGGTAGGATCGACAAGTACAAGATCTTCAAAGGTGAACATCAACTCCCTGATCTGCTCAGCCAGATCAGGGTTCGATTCTTCGATTGTCGCCAAAATTCGACTCTCAGTTGTTTTATCCATGGTATTCAGCATCTCGGCTACGGCTTCAACACCACCCACCTTGGCAGCGGATGAGGCTCCGGATGCTTTTAGTTCCTTGGATAAGACCTCCTCAATCTCCCTGATTACCCCTGGTGGGATGGATTCCAGGATTGCCATTCGATAGGTAACGTCAGCCTGGAGGTTCTCCGGTAATTCCTTAAGCACCTGTGCGGTCTGTTCAGGTTCTTCCAGGTGAGCAAGAATCAGGGCTATGGTTTGAGGATGCTCGTTCATGATATGACTGGCAACCATTTTGGGTTCAAGCCACTTCAATGAATCCAGAGACCCTTCATCTGCCGAGGATTGCAGGTTGTCAACCAGGTTTTTGGCCTTGTCGTCACCCAGGGCTTTGGTCAGGGCGTTTTTCACAAAATCGCCACTGGCATTAATCGTAACTCCCTGGTCCTGCATGGCAGCTTTCCGATAAAACTCTTCCAGGACGTTATCCAGTTCTTCCGGAGCAACATCGGTAAAACGGGCCATGTAATAACCTACCTGTTGGATTTCCCGATCCTCCAGATTTTTCAATATTTCGGATGCCCCGTCTTCCCCCAAAGCCAGCAAAAGAATGGCCGCTTTTTTAGGGCCCGTCATTTTACCAACACTCACGACTCTTCCTCTTTTTTGATGTTTCTAATTGGCAAGTTTAAGGGAGTTACCCTTATCAGTGGTAAAAGCAAGATACGTACCGGTTTACGCCTTATCAAACAGATATTTAAAGACAGTTCTTTTACAACATCTCGTCTTGTTTGCTGCCCGATTTTACCACGCGGTCGGATGAAAAGCTATTAAAATAAATCTGGTGCCAACCTGTCAACTGAGCGAGAAGTTGAATTAATTCAGTTATTTTGTAAACTTGTCATTCAGGGTTTTACTGATGAAAGCTTCCGCCCCGCTCAGTCGTGAATAGATATCTCCATTTTCATCGTAGCCTGTCACGTCGGCGATCAGTTTTGTATTGGTGGCGGATTGAACCTGCAGACAGACATAATATGGCTTATTAAATGGTGTTGGTCGATAAAACTCCGCTTTGCCAATTCTAAGCGGCAGGCTGCCTGCCTGGAAGCGATCTCTCGCCCAAATCAACAGTGCCTGTAGTTGTACGTCATCGGCGAACGGATTGAAAGTACCGGATCGGAACTGACCTTGAGCAGATTTTCCCGGATCGGGTGCCTGGCAAAGGAGCGTCAGGTGTTTTTCGTCCAGGTTGAGTTGGCTACCAACAGATTGAAAGGCCGGACCATGAAACAGGGTTCCATTATTGTAAAAAAGTGAACCGTCAGCAGGATTGCTCTCTGACAGGTCAGCCTCCGGAAAGCGGGCGATCTCCGGTCGGGATTTGGAGAGGGTGATTACCGAGCTATAATGGTAAACAGGTTTATTCCCGAACTCGCTGCTGGATATCTTAACCTCCAGTATAATAGTGTCGGAATCCGGTTTTTCAATTTCATTGATATCCAGTTGGTATTCATCCTGATTCGAATTGTTGAAGATGATACCTTTCAAAACCTTAGTTTCGGATGCAGATATCGCACTGAATCCCGGGTAGAGTTTTTCACAACTGTCAACCATCCACGAAAGAGCACAGATAATCGGCAGTACCGGTTCTCCACCAATGGAGTGATCAGATAGAAAGCTGTTTTTCTCCAGGGCTAACTGACAGAAAATCGTGTGCGAGATCAACTCATCAGAAGGATCCCGGGGAACGACCATCGAACTACCCACTACGATTTGAACGGTTTTGTCGTTTTGCGGTGACAGTTCGTTGGCCATGATACCGGCCCCGACAGCCGGCGGGATGACTTTGATATTTCTCTGCTCGAACATGTTTTTCAGTTGGGGAGTGACCATTCCGCCATCCCAGGGTCCCCAATTGATACTGGCAACGTGGCATTTGGGGAATTGTGTTTTTATCTGTTGAGCGGTTTTGTTCAGGATTTCATTGGCGACTGCATAGTCGGATTGAGCTTCATTTCCGAAAAAGCCTGCCGCAGATGAAAAGAGAACAAGGTGTTTCAGATCATTTGGATCGACGCACTGCAGTAGAGAGTGCAAACCATCGATCTTGGTTGAGACCACCGACTGATAATCTTCGGGTGTTTTTTCAGCAATTGTCTTATCTGCCAATACTCCGGCGCCATGGATGATTCCGGAGATTTTACCCATTTGCTTCGTCACAGGTGCAAGGCTGTTTTTTAAGTCCGAGGGTTTTAAAACATCTACACTGATATACTCGACCCGACTGTTGTGCCCTTTGAGTGTTTTGATCGTCTGCTCAATCTCCCTCTTGGCTTTGATCGGTTTTAAACGGTTATTGATTTTGACAGGTGTCGGCTTTTCCTTTTCAGCGATGAATGCTTCCATGCATCTCTTTTTCAGCTCTGTCTCATCGTTAATATTCTTAGCCCATTCCGGTTCTTCTGCGGGGTGTGGAGTTCTGCCCAGCAGAACGAATCCGGGCTGGTATCTTTTTGCCAGTTCGATAACGCAGGTGGCTGTAACACCCCTGGCACCTCCGGAAACCAGAAAAAGTGAATTGCTGTCGATATCACTTTTCACAGGGCTTTCCTGATTGGCGACTTCAGCTCGCAATGTAACTCTTTCGGTTGCAGAGTAGCCAGTTTCCGTCAATCTGAGGTCCGGATCATACAGCTCCTGTTGCAGCCGTTCAGTAACTTCGTCATCATTCATATTAGGATCGAAGTCTATGGCACGGCAGAACACCGAGGGCCATTCGATATTGGCTGTTTTAACCAGTCCATATAATCCCCCGGCAATACTGCTGAAATCACCCGGGCTTCCGAATCCAAGCTTTCCGTTGAGCCGGGTTACGGTCATAAATACATTACGATACCGATCTGCGTTTTCGCTCAAATGGGTTTGCAGATGTTTGGCGAGGAAAAATACCTGTTTGAGAATCGATTTGTCAGACTCAGGAAAGGCGGTTTCAATTTGAAACTTTAGATTATTGGCTGGATGATTGTGAATGAAGGCTCCGATTTTACCTTCTTTGGTTTCAATTTGGGAAAGAGTTTCCCGAATCTCTTCTTCATCCAGGGATTTGAAAGAGAAGCGATTGGATAGGGTATCGGTCTTATGGGACCTGGGAACAATGGATTCGGGAAAGTCGAGGATGATGACCTTTTTCCAACCCTGTTTTTTCAGCATTTTGTAAATACTCAGGGTAAGGGGGGAGCCATCATCAGTCAATAAGCAGATCCGGTCCGAAGGAAGATCAACTTGGAGTTGATCGGGTTGGGTCTGGGAAGCAATATTGACTATTTTGCGATCGATCCCATGGTCTGGGATGTCAGTTTTTTTTTTAAAGCCCCTGAACTTTCCGCAATTGGCGCTCCACTGGCTTCATTCATCTTATTTGCGATCTGTTCCAGGGTTCTCAGTTCTGCAAGCTCTTCCGGGTTTATCTCGGGAAGTGACGGTAACTTCTCCTGGATACCGTTGAGAATCTCAACTCTTTTTATTGAATCGATTCCCAGATCTGCTTCGAGGTCCATAGAGAGTTCCAGCATATCCACCAGGTATCCGGTTTTTTCGGCAACCACTTCCAATAATGCTTTGGTCAATGCACCCAGGTCAGTTCCGCTTTGGGGAACCAGACCGATTTCATCCGCAGCAGTTCCGGTAACAGGTGATGATCCTTCACCGGGAGAGACATGATCGACAATCTGTTGCAGGGTCCTCAGTTCTGCCAGTTCTTCGGGATTAATCTGGGGAAGTTCAGGAAGTTGTTCCTGCAGGGCGTTGAGAATTTCCACTCTTTTTATTGAATCGATACCAAGGTCCGCTTCCATGTCCATTTCCAACTCCAGCATATCGGCCTGGTAGCCGGTTTTTTCGCTGATAACATTCAGCAGAACCTTAATAAATTTCTCTTGTCTGACTACTCCTCCTTCCTGAGGCAAAATTTCAGGTGTGGGACTTGTGACTTGTGGTTCCATGGGGCCGGATTTATCCACCATATAATCGGCGATCTGTTGAAGCGTTCTTAATTCAGCCAGCTCTTCCGGATTTAATTGTGGCAGATCGGGTATCTGTTCCTGAATGCTGTTCAGAATTTCCACTCTTTTAATTGAATCGATACCCAGGTCTGCTTCCATATCCATTTCCAGCTCCAACATGTCCGACTGGTAACCTGTCTTCTCTGCGACCACAATTAACAAGGTCTCGGTAAGTTCTTCCCGGCCAAGATTGGTTTTGGATGCCGCGGTTGTAACCGGAGCCGATGTTTCTGCAATGCGAGTTTGAACTGGGGCAGACGCAGTATTTACGACAGGTTTGACAGGTTCAGGTGCAGGTTTGTGTTGTACCGGGTCCGTTCTGAATTCGGGAACAGCAGGTTCGGGAATCGTATTGCTCAGTGGTTCCGGCATCGGAGCGGCAGGAATGTCATCTATCACAATTGGTGCAGGATTGATCGGTTGCGTTCCTGTCAAAGATGCCTGTTGTTGCCTGATCAGTTCAAAGGATTGTTTGGAATACTCAGTCTGGTGTTTAAGATAATGCTCATGGACCTTAAGTGTTTCTGCTTGGTGGGAGTGAAATTGAACGATACTTTGGTAAACCTCTTTCGAAACTGCGTTCGGTCCTGATTGAGCCTGTTGTTGCATAATCTGGAAGAAACTTCTGGAGTATTCTGATTGGTTGTGCAGGAATTGCTCGTGAATTCTCAGGGTTTCATTCTGATGATTGTAGAAATTGGACAAACCTCTTTCCAAACTTTGCATGGAGTAGGTCAGTCGATCGCTTTGTTCTACCACGGTTAGTTTTTGTTCTGTTTCTTGTTCCGGCTTGTTCATAGGTTCCAGTGATTTTTGTGTTGGAGTCTGCTGGACGACCGACATGGTTTGTTGAATCTTATGACCGTCTTCCAGGGCCTCTTCAAATCCTTTTCTTGTTTTTTCGCTGACATAGTTCATGCCGCTTATCTTAAGGGTCAGTGCATTCTTTTTCTTTTCTGAAAGAACCGGGCGGAATTCAAACGGATCAACCCGGTTCAGATCAATTCCGGTTACCGCCAGCTTAACGATTGCCTCCCTGTACTGCCGGTCTCCTCCCTTTTTGGCACTGGCATTAACGGCAACGCTGGTATACGGTTTCCCCTCAAGAATATTCTCCACCAGCCTGCTCAGTATGCTCTGCGGTCCAAATTCGACAAATATAGTTCCCCCTTCATCGTAGATGTTCTCGATCTCCTGTCTGAACCTTACGGAGTTCAAAATGTGATCTTTCAGGATTTTCTGGATACTCTTGGGGGTTTGCGGGTAGGGCTTGGCTGAAGCGTTTGAGAAGACTTTACATTTAGGTTTTTTGAATTTAGCTGTTTCAATGGCCCGGGAAAAGGGTTGCTCCGCATGTCCCACCAGGTTTGTATGAAAGGCTGCGGAAACTCCCAGCAGAACCGTGCGATATTTCTTTTTTATCTGTTCCTGGACTTTTTTGATCTCTTCCTTTGGTCCTGCCAGAACAACCTGGCTCCTGGAGTTATAATTTGCAATGGTGGCTTCCGGAAAATCCTTGATATCTGCCTCAACTTTTTCTATCTCACCCATAACAGCCAACATACTGCCTGCATCGAAATCCGGGTCATCAGGAGCAGCCATTGCTTTACCCCGCTCTTTAGCTAACATGAGATAGTCTTCATCGCTTAGGACTTCGGCTGCCCAGAGGGCGGTTAATTCACCAAAGCTGTGACCGGCGACAAAATCAGGCTTAAAACCAGCCTGCTTCAAAAGTTTGAACTGCCCGGCGCTGAAGACGCCGATTGCCGGTTGTGCATTCTCAGTCAATTGCAGCTTTTTTTCCTGGGTTTTTGCCACTTGCTTGTCAAAAACCGGGATGGGGTAAACAGTCTTGGAAAGGGGAGCTAACCCGTCATCAATGAAAAGCTTGTCCATCGCCTGTTGACTTTCCATCATGGGCGGAAAATTGTAAACCAGGTCCTTGCCCATGTTCAGATACGGAGACCCCTGTCCTGCAAATAGCGCGACCACTTTACCCTTGGGATCTAATCCGGTTTTTCGGTAAAAGATTCCCTTTCTCAGCTCCCAAGCCTCTTCTTCAGGTTGGGACTCGAGCTTTTCCAGTCCCTTTTGCAGCAGTCCTGTTGCCTCCTCCGCCGTTTCAGCAACAAATCCGATTCGTGCATCGTTCCGGGGGATCGACTCGCTGTTCAAACGGTCGACTAAATTCGAGAATGCTTCGTACTGGTTTATCCCAGCCAGATCTTTCAGGGTTGAGTGGCAAAGGCTGATAAGATTCGAAGGGTTATCAGCGTGAAGGATGATGGGCTGTGCTGTCGTTTGCATTCTGAATCCGATCGGTGGTGTTGAGTCGTACTCTTCCATCACAAAATGAAAGTTGGTTCCACCGAAGCCGAATGCGCTTAAACCAGCTCTGCGTGGGTATTCAGGATTCGTGTGTATCCACGGACGGACGTTTGTGTTGAGATAAAATGGTGAGTTTTCGAGATCAAGATCCTTGTTGGGCTCTTCAATATTGATCGTAGCCGGTAGCACCTTGTGATAGAGAGCCAATGCCACTTTTACGATCCCGGCAGCTCCGGCGGCGTTTTTGGTATGACCGATTTGAGATTTAACGCTGCCCATGGCAATGTGTTGCTTCTCCTGGTCATGCTCGTTAAAAAACTTGCGGAGAGCTGCTGTTTCTGCGGTATCACCTGCATCTGTTCCTGTACCGTGGGCTTCGAGAAGTTCGATGGTGCCCGGAGAAATACCGGCATCTTTATAAGCCCTGCGCAGGGCCATCTCCTGACCTTTGGCGCGAGGTGCATAGATGCTTTTGAATCTCCCGTCACTGGAAGAGCCAATCCCTTTTATCACTGCGTAGATTCTGTCTTTATCCCGCTCGGCGTCTTCAAGTCTCTTCAGGAGCAGCATGCCCATTCCCTCGCCCATAATCATTCCGTCGGAACCGGCGTTAAAGGGAGTAGACTTCTCTGCGGCTGTGAATGCCTTGGTTTTACTGAAACAGAGATACATATAGGGAGAATTATCCGTGTCAACTCCCCCGGTAATCATAATTTCAGCCCGGTAGTCAAGCAGTTCACTCATGGCCATGCGGATTCCGCTCAGTGAACTCGCACAGGCTGCATCTACTACGCTATTGGTGCCACCAAGATCCAACCTGTTTGCTATCCGGCCCGCAATGACATTGCCCAACGCGCCGGGAAAGGCATTCTCCTCCCACCCGACGTAAGCCTTTTTGATTTTTTCGACGATTTTGTCGGTGTCGGCATTGGAAATCCCACTGTTTTTCAAAACCCTTTCCCAAATGGGATACTGAAGTCTGGAAATTAATGGAATCATAAGTTTCTGACCACCTCCAACGCCAAGAATGACACCTATTTTCTCTCTTAATTCCTCGTCGGCATTTTCGTAACCACCATCTCTCAGTACCTCTTTTGCCAGGACCAGCGATAGCAATTGGTGGACATCTGTAACTTCCAGAATATTTGGCGGCAGACCAAACTCCATGGGATCGAAGTCTACATCAGGGATGAAGCCTCCTCTTCTGCAATAAGTCTTATCCTCTTTATCCGGATCGGGATCGTAGTAGTCATCAAGATTCCAGCGGGATTGGGGCACATCTGTGATGCAGTCAACTTCCTTGACGATATTATCCCAGTATGACTGCAGGTTTTTTGATTCCGGGAAAATGGCCGACATGCCAATGATAGCAATTGGAACTTCCTGGAGTCTTGATTGTATCAGTTCGTTTTTCTTGTCTTGCTTTACCGACATGATTTGCTCCCAAATTTATTTGGTCTGCAGGGCAGGGGAAACTTCGTCAATTCCGTTTTTTGCCTGCTTAGCCGCTTCAATCTTTACCCTTACCATTTATCAGTTTTTTCTTCAATGCAGGTCTTTGGCCAGGATTGGGGGTGAATATCCCGAATTCTCCGACAAGAGGTTTGTTTAACCTGTGGGATCTATCATTGATAGCAAGAATCGATCCCGATTAACCGGTTTTTGTTTAGGTTGGGCTGTGTCTCTTCAGTTTAGGAAGTCAAATACTGAATGTGCTCTTTATTTTTCACATTTATTTTTACGGTTGACTCCTTCTTAGCCGTTGCTTTTCCTTCTGCAGATGTGTTTTTGGCAGGGGGTTCGGGAACTTGGGTTCCACTTTCCGGTTGTTTGTTGCTTTCTTTGGTAGGTGGGGAGGGTACTTTTGTCTCTGCTCCGTCAGGCTCGCTTACATCGTCAACAGGTGTTTTTTTAGCGATAACGGACAATTGTGAAAGAGGCTTCTTACGATTTCTCGCCAGACGGTTGGTCGATCCCGTCAAAAGATCTTTATATTCAACCTTGAGGCGATCGAGCTCATCACACATGGAACTTAACAATTTGACACTGTCTTCTGCTTCATCCTCATTGACCGAGAAGTAACCTTCAGGATGAAGCTGATTTAATGCCTTGGCAATTTTCTTCTGGAAATTGGCGATTGCAGTCTTTGGAATCTCTTTACCTTGCTGTAAACGCACAATCTCCATGACAAATTTAACCAAGGTCTCCCTTTTAAGTACATCGACTGACAAGTAACCCAGGAATTTGGTAAAGCTCTGGATATAGGGCGTAGGCACCAATAGTTCACAATAGACCGGGTTCCCGACGCTCAGGTTGGTGATTTCCAGTTTGTTTTTATCATCGGCTTTGTCATGAACCTTCAGAACAAAGTCATACGAATTTTGCAGGAATTCGATTAGCGAAGTGCACATCTCCATAGAAAAACTGGCATCTTCAGGCAGGTGATATCGCAGGCTCAAGGCTGCAAAATCTTCCTTTTGAACCTGTCCGATCGCAGCTTTCAGAACACCTGAGATGGCAAGGTATTTTTCAAGATAAGCATCCCAACGAATTCCGATGCGGTCGATTTCAAGTATAAAGGCAATGATTGCTTCATTGCTGGCAACGGTTTTTTCGTATTTATAGAACTCCCAGTGTGTCTGCAAAAGCTCATATATTGCATCTGAAACCTTCTTCAACTGTTTGAAGTCATTAATAAAATCCTTATCCCACTCAGTTTGCTCCACAAATTGTTCCAATTTGATATTCTCGGACAGAAACTGTTTTTTGATCGTTTCAATTTTTTTACAGTGCTCCGAGTCGAAAAGGCGGGGGCGGATCTCGGTTTGCAGATAAGTGCTTAGTGTATTGGATTCAACATGGCTACCGAGATTCGTAAAAAAATCATTGCACAGAGAGGTGTAGAAACCGAAAGTCTGCTGCATTAATTTAAAAAAACCATCGCTAATAGGCATGGTCTCTTTAAATTGAATTCGAAGTTGACGTAAGTTCAAATTAACTCCAATACTTCAAGGATTTTTAATTACTATTACTGGTTTTCACGATGTAGGGAAATCCGAAAACAGTCCTGTTCAGATTGACTTTCAACAGCTATAAGCTTGTTGGTACGAGCTTTAAAAAAGCTTGTCAATCCCATATTGTAAGCCTGCATGCCTTCACTCGGATAAGCGTTTGTTCTGATGAATTATCTTTGCAAACACTTAATATCGGGAAGGTGTTCATCTAGTTGACCAATTCCGTTTCAGCGAAAAAATAGGCTATTTCCGTTTGAGCTGTTTCCGGTGCATCCGATCCGTGAACGGTGTTTTCTCCTACATAGTCAGAGTAGTCGGCCCTGATTGTACCTGCGGCAGCCTCTTTCGGATCGGTTGCCCCCATCAGTTCCCTGTTTTTGGCAATGGCGTTTTCCCCTTCAAGTACTGAAATCACGACCGGACCACTTGACATAAACGTTGTCAGTTCGTCAAAGAATCCTTTTTCTTTGTGGACAGCATAAAAGCCTTCAGCCTCTTTCTTGCTCAGGTGAACCATTTTCAGCGCGACAAGTTTGAGCCCCGCTGTTTCGAACCTATTGAGAATATTGCCAATTACAGTTCTTTTTACTCCATCCGGCTTAATAATCGATAATGTTCTTTCCAAAGTCATCATTTCTCCTAAGTTAATTCACCTGATATTCTGCAGATGTACGAATAGTCCCAAATTCATCGGGAGGGTTAAATCCCTGGCAATGCCTGGGTTTTATTGTGTAATTTTTAACTATAATCCAATTATGTGGTTGTCGGGCTGACCTTCTTCAATAACTGCCATGATTATTGGTTATTTTTATTGGTATCTCCAGATCCCGTTTTTGAATTTCTCCGCTATTTTCTGAGCGCTGATATATTTCTTGTCATCATGCGCTTTGCCCTGGTCGATGAAATAAAAGGAGAGACCCTGTTGTATCATCCACAGGTTTATATTGCGTGCACGGTCACCACTTTCGGTCTTGACGACTTTGTAGACAGTGCCCCAGAGTTTTCTGGCTCTTTCCTGGTAGTCGATTTCGACCAGTACCGAACGATTGAGGAGTTGTTCGGATAACTGGCTGATCACCAGTTCTTTCCATTTCTTTTTGAAGTCTCCCCTGCGGGTCACGGAACCCAGCGGGGAGACGTATTTCAGTTGAATCCTGATCTCTTTGTCCTTGTCATTGCGATTTCCCCCGGAAAGCCTTTCAGCAATGATCATGTAGGGATGCCGATCCTCGATTTTGAGCCAAATTGATTTTGCATCGTTCTCGATACGTGATACAATACCATAAACCTGTTGCGGTTTGCCTGGTGTGGGACTAAAAACTTCCAATGAAGATTTTTTGACTCCTTTTTTGGTTATATTAACGTATTTATAGGTTTTGGTTTTTTCATCGTAGTAGCCACCGTCTTTGTCCAATTTCCGACAAGATTGTGATCCTACTATTAGAAAAGAGAAAATCAGCAAAATCGCAATGAACGAAAAACGGGAGGATTTGACGGGAGACATTGATGGGACCGAGAATCGGGTTAACAGACAACGCGTCTTTTTGTTGCTATAATTCCTGAAATCCTTCATTCTAAGCATAAACGGGTCTTGAATTTCTATTGGTTCTTAACGGGAATCCCAATCAAAAACATTCAGGCAGGTCATGATTTTCGGCAAAGCCAGCTTTCTAATCGCAATGCCCTCTTTGAAGAGCCCGATCTTCTCAAATTCTGTCATTCTCATGGCAGAATACAAGGACAGCGGCGCGTTAGGATTCATCATCAATCTCCCTACAGGGACAATGGTGAAGGATGCGTTGAGTTTAATGAAAATCGAGTACAAACAGTCTCTTGATATCCCTATTCTCTTCGGAGGACCGGTCCAAACCGATTTCTTCTGGGCTATCCATTCCTCGGAATTCGAGGGAGTTTCAACCATCAAAGTTCATGATAAGTTCTATTTGACATCTGCTCAAGAGATAATTCCACTTTTAAACGATGAAAACTGCCCCGAAATATTCTATGCGGGTGTCGGATACTCGGGTTGGGGCGTGAATCAATTGGATCGGGAGATAGAAGAGGGATCCTGGTGGCACGGCGATTTTGATTTGGATCTTCTCTTCGAAGTCGAATTTTCAAAAAAATGGGATGAAGCCTTCAAAATTCTCGGGGCTGATCCCGAGCATCTCTTTGATCATTCCGATCCGTTTGATCCCATCATCAATTGATATCTCCTACATTAGCTGCAGTATTTCCTGATCTATCAATCCGTTTGTCACCAATATTTCAGCAGGAAACAGTCCGGATTTGCCTGAAAAATTGCAAATGGTCGCACCAGCTTCTGTTGCGATTAATGCCCCGGCTGCCACATCAAACAAATTCAGGTTTTGCTCCCAGAAAACATCCAGTCTGCCATCACCAACCATGCACATTTCCAGGGCAGCAGAACCGAGCCTTCTTTGATCCCTGGTTTCTAGTGCCACCCTGTTAAATCGTTCCAGGTTATTGCTTTCCAGGCTTGATCTTAAACAGGCGAACCCGGTGCAGACCATGGCATCACTCAACGATTCGACGCCGGATACGCGGATTTGCTTTCCGTTTTTCCAGGCACCCGCCCCCTTTTCTGCAAAATACAGTTCATCGAGCGCCGGTGCGTAGACTGTTCCCAATTTCAGTTCCCTGTTTACCTCAAGGGCAATGCTGATGCTCCAGAATACCTGTCCTCTGAAAAAGGAATGGGTTCCGTCAATTGGGTCAACAATCCAGCGGCTATCCCTGTGCTCGCTCTTTCCGGTTTCTTCACCAAAGAAGCCAATTTCAGGGAATTTATTCTCCAGGTTCTTTCGGATGAACTCTTCAACTTCGATATCCGCTTCCGTCACCAGATCCTTGGAACCTTTTTTATGGGACTCGATGACATCCAATCGTGAAAAGTGCTCTTTGGCCAACACCCCTGCTTGTAGGACAACCTGCCGCAAGCTTTCAACTATATCGCGATCAATGGGATTTTGAAGCATGATTTTATCTGTCCGAAAGAACCGGTCCCGTCAGGTTTGTCGCCACATCGTGTTGTCCCGACCGGATCAGTTTGATTGTTAAATCACATCCTCGAATTCGGGAAATGATCTGGAGAACTCCTTTACGGTTTCACCAATCTTGAGGATCTTCTCCTCATCATTGATATGGGTGAGGACCTCATCGATAAAACCGGCAACGGTCTCAATATCCCCTTCCTTGAATCCGCGAGTGGTTAATGCGGGCGTTCCAAGTCTTAACCCGCTGGTAACGAACGGGCTTCTTGTTTCAAAGGGAACGGTATTGCGATTGGTGGTAATATTCGCTTTATCCAGGGCGATTTGGGCATCCTTACCTGTAATGTCCTTGTTGGTCAGGTCTACCAGCATTAGATGGTTGTCGGTTCCACCACTGGTCAACTGATAATCTTTTGCGATTAAAGCATTGGCCAATGTCTGAGCATTATCGATAATCTGCTGAGCATATTTTTTAAAGGCTTCGGTTTGAGCCTCTTTCAATGCTACGGCTTTGGCTGCAATTACATGGCATAAAGGTCCTCCCTGGATGCCGGGGAAAATCCGGGAGTTCAGTTTTTTAGCATAGTCGGCCTGGCACAGAATCAGTCCTCCCCTTGGTCCCCTGAGGGTTTTGTGAGTCGTTGTCGTAACATATTGTGCATGGGGCACAGGATTATCATGCACACCTGCCGCAATTAGGCCTGCAACATGTGCCATATCCACCACCACAACCGCCCCAACCGAATCGGCAATTTCCTTGAAGAGTTTAAAATCGATAAACCTGGGATAGGCACTTGCACCAACGATAATCATTTTTGGTTTGTGTTCATTGGCAAGATCTTTTACCTGATCATAATCGATACGCTGATTATCCTTGCGTACGCCGTAATGAACAAGGTTGTACAATTTTCCGGAGAAGTTTACCGGAGATCCGTGGGTTAAATGACCTCCATGTGAAAGATCCATGCCCAAAACAGTATCTCCCGGTTCCAGTTCAGCCATGTAGACTGCCATATTGGCTTGTGATCCCGAATGAGGTTGAACATTGGCATGATCCGATCCGAAAAGGGCATTGGCCCGCTCGATGGCCAGGTTCTCCGAAATATCAACATATTCACATCCTCCGTAATACCGTTTTGCAGGATATCCTTCCGCATACTTATTGGTCATTACTGACCCTGTAGCTGCCAGGACGCGTGGAGATACGATATTCTCTGAGGCTATCAGTTCAAGTTTGTCAATCTGTCGATTATGCTCATTTTGGATAGCGCCGTATATTTCCTGATCGAAGGCTTTTAAATCTTTCATAGTTGATCATTCTGGTTGGGGTTAAAATCTTTGGAGTTGTTGTTTTTGGTAAAAATCGAGTAGTGACAGTTAAAGATCGAACATGCTGATTCTTTCCAGGTGACGTCCACCGGCAAATTCTGTTGACAGCCATGTTTCCAGTATTTCGAAAGCAATTTCTTCACCGATGACACGACCGCCGAGGACAAGGATATTTGAGTTGTTGTGTTCCCTGGCCATTTTGGCGGTGAAGTGGTCGTGGCAGAGGGTTGCTCTGACGTTCCTGAACCGGTTGGCTGCGATTGACATTCCGATGCCTGTTCCGCAGATCAGAATTCCTTTTTCAGATTCACCGGCAGAGATTCTTCCGGCTACCTCTTTGGCGATCGTCGGGTAATGGATGGACTTCTCATCGAAACATCCAACATCTTCTACCTGAAACCCATTTTCAATAAGGCGGTTTTTGAAAGCAGTTTTCAGGGAAAATCCCCCGTGGTCTGATCCGATGATGATTCGTTTTTCCATTTTATCAGGATTGAAAAGTTGATCGCTTGCCGTGAGGTTGTAAAAGGATTTTACTTCTGAAGTTCTTGGATCTAAACTATACCAATTCGCGGCAGGACTCGAAATGAAAAATAGTGATTTGCACTAAAACGATGCTAACGTTTAACCGTCGAAAAAACAACCAGATATTCCGGTGCCCGTGATGGCGGGGTATAGTTTTGAATGGCGGTTTTTGCATTGCTGGATAGACAAACAAATGCGCATCAAGATGGAGATTTGGCAGGAGGCTGAAAATGACTAACCCTATTGTTCGTAACAAATGCAAAAACTGTGGAGATACAAAAATCCAGGTGATTGTCAAAGGTCGATACGCATGGGCTGAACACTGCGAATCCTGCCATGCCGAGTGCAAAAAATGTGACGGAGTGGGCTACCTTTTTGAAACTGATGAGGAAGGTAGAGAGAATGCCGTTCCCTGTGACTGCAGCAAAATTGATTTCAGAATCTCACTTTTCAACAGCGCCCAGATTCCCGGGCAGTTCTTCGATGCAACTTTCGAAAATTTTGACGTTAAAGGGGATCCATCACTGGAAGAGGCATTGGAAACAGCATCTTTCTTTACCAGGAGCTATTCCAGTGGCAAAGGGAAAGGACTTCTGTTTATGGGTGGTGTTGGCGTGGGCAAAACCAGGCTTGTCAGCTCTATTTTAAGAGATTTCACACTTAACCGCGGTGTTCCTGCGAAGTTCAAGGAGTTTTCCAGTCTGTTGAGTGAAATTAAGACGGGTTATGACCAGGGATTATCCGAGTCTGCCGTTCTGGAAAAAATCAATACGATCGAGATTCTGGTTATTGACGAGTTGGGAAAGGGCAGAAAAAGTGATTGGGAGATCACCATTCTGGATTCAATTGTCTCCAACCGCTATAACATGAAGAAGGCGACCATTTTTACGACGAATTATACTGATAAGGCTTCAACCACCTACGGTGAACCGGTACTGATACGAAACGAAAAAGACGGGATGAAAGAAAAGATTAAAAAAGAGACGCTGCAACAGAGAGTCTTTACCCGAATCTACTCACGTCTGAAGGGAATGTGCGATTTTGTGGAAATGAAAGGACCTGACCAGCGATACCCGGGACACGAACTATCCGTTTAATATTCCTGCCTATCTTCCCCTCTGAAATTTGCTCAAGTTTACCTCGACCCTCTCCATCAGCTCATTGATGTTTTCCTTAGTCATCAATATCTCGCTACGGTCCGGCATAACGGCAAAGATGTATCTCACATATTCAGGCAGCAGATGCAACAACAACCCATTATCCGGCTCTTTGATCTGTTTGACCATAAAAGAACTCATCTGTTGAAGTGACATTTTACGGAATACCGGGGTGAAAGCACCAACATCCTTTTCGAGTTCGACAGTCACGTCCTTCGGATAGAAGGGGTTGAAGATATACCTGGAACAGAATAGTTTTGCGTAGCCAACCATCATCATACCGATCATGAATCCTTCGAGCAGTGAGATGGGAGCCAGCTCGAGAAAGCCTACTCCTACTGCCCCAAGGCCCATGAAGATCGCCATTATTTGCAGGGTAATCCGCACTTTTTCCACAGCCAGGTATTTGAAATTATACCTTTTTTCCAGCCAAAACAGGTACAATCCATGTTTGAAAGGATCCACAGCGGTAATGACCTCTTCCGCACTTGCTTCTCTCTCTCTCAACTCTTTTTCAAGCTGCTTCTTTTTTTCCAGCGCAAAGCGGTTCATAATATCCTGGATGACATAGCGCCGGGTGCTACGCATTCGGTCTGCCAGGATAATGATATACTCGTTCGGGTTCTTCTGGTTAAGGGTATCGGACCGGAAAGTTCCTCTTTGGGATATGTAGTCAACAATATCGTCGTAAAGCTTTTTGGGATTGACAATTTCATGTTCCGGATCTTTTTTCTTTCCTGTAATCAGCCGTTTTTTATCCGATTCATCTTTTTTCCGTTTCAGATCACGGTGCATTTCCTGGCGGATGACGTAACTGTAGATATCGGTCAGAATATTATAAAGATCGCTGTTCAGCTTCATCATTTGGATGAAGGATTCTCCCAGAAAGTAAGCATATACGGAGAATTCACCGTCGATATCCTCATTCTCATAAGGCGGAAGATCTGCTTTGACATGACCCGTGATGGCTCGATCCAAAACCTTTTCCATGAATTGCCGATATTCCGGATGCTCATCCTCGTGCCAAAGCAGCGCTGTCCAGGTGGTTGCGGCAAAACGCTGTGTGTCTTCGTTTTGGAGGAGGGTTTCGATGGTTTCCAGGAAAAACGAATACATTTCCGGAGAGTTCATGTTACGATGGATAATGGCAGCCACCTGGCTTGAAGCAACATCATCATCCAGTTCCCTCTCATTGATGGATGTAATTTTTGCCGCCAGGCGCTGGGCAAAATCTTTAGGGATGAACTTCCCAGATTTTTCCGGTTGATCCGTTGGTTCGGGTTGTCCGGGGCTTTCTTTTTCGAGTTCCTGAACAGCTTCGTTTAGGACCTGTTCCTGCGTTGCAACATCTGGTTCCATGTCTTCTAGATCTTATCGAGCGATTGTGGAGAGTTGAGACTGCCCTTATTTGAGGTTTCAGCCTTTGTAAAATCAAGGAACGTGCCAATTCACACGTTTCTCTTCATATCTGCCCATTTCTCACCACCAGGTATAAAGAGCCTATCTGTCCTAATCTTACAATAATTGCATTCCATTGACCATCTTTTCTTAAAGAAACGCCAAGCTATAAATGGTTGATTTTATGTGTTTAAAACAGCAACATTGCTGTTCGGAATATGCATTGGATGGAATTTATGAGCCTTACCCTCTTCTATTTCTCATCTTGAAATCATTGCCTTTTACGGTGAACGTGATAATCTGGGGTGTAACAATTATCAGTAATTAAATATCCCGCTCCTTACAAAAATAGAATTTAACATTTTCTGGCGATGAAGTCCGAAGGAATCTGCTTGAAGTGTTTGATGGGATTTCTGGTGGATTCTAATCACGTAAAAACAAACACAAGGAGAACGCTATGACGATTAAAGTTGGAATCAACGGCTTTGGCCGGATTGGAAGATTGGCTTTTCGCGTAATGACTAAAAGAGACGACGTTGAAGTTGTCGGAATAAACGATCTGATTGATGCCGAATATATGGCCTACATGGCGAAATACGATTCGAGTCATGGTAAATTTGATAGTGAGATCTCAGTTGCAAACGGTCAACTGGTTGTCGACGGAAAGAGCATTCGTACGACTTCAGAACGTAATCCCGAAAATCTGAAATGGGATGAAATAGGTGTCGATTATGTAATTGAATCAACAGGATTATTTACAAGCTCTGAAAAAGCCGAATCCCATCTAAAAGCTGGAGCTAAAAAAGTGGTCATTTCTGCGCCTTCCAAAGATGCTCCGATGTTTGTAATGGGAGTAAATCACCATAGCTACTCTCCTGAAATGAAGATCATCTCCAATGCTTCCTGCACAACCAACTGTCTTGCTCCCGTTGCCAAGGTATTGCATGACAATTGGGGAATTGCGGAAGGGCTGATGACGACGGTGCACTCAGTGACAGCCACCCAGAAACCAATAGATGGGCCATCGGCGAAAGACTGGAGAGGAGGCAGGGCAGGTTTTTCCAATATTATTCCTTCTTCCACTGGAGCTGCCAAAGCGGTTGGCAAGGTAATTCCGGATTTACAGGGTAAACTGACCGGAATGTCGTTTCGTGTACCGACGGCCAATGTTTCGGTGGTTGATCTGACTGTCAGGCTGGAGCAGAGTGCCACCTATGATGATATAATGAACGCAATGAAAATCGCATCCGAAGGAGAACTCAAAGGTATTCTTGGTTATACCGACGAAGATGTTGTATCAAGCGACTTCATGACCGATCCGAGAATTTCCATTTTTGATGCTAAAGCAGGTATTGGCCTGAATGACAATTTCCACAAGATCGTCAGTTGGTATGACAATGAGTGGGGATACTCCAACAAGGTGGTTGACCTGTTGGTTTACACGCACAATCTGTAATCTGATTATTCGAAGCTGAGTTTGAACCTAGGCTTTTATGTTGATCAACGGTTTGATATGATGGAGGGTTTTCACCATTTCTCTTTGCTGATTCATGATCTCAAAGATGTTTTTGTAAGCAAACGGTGACTCATCAAGGGTCGTGTTGGTAACCTTAGCCCGGATATCCGACATCGTGCTTCTGAACTGTTCCAGATTCAGCTTCTTTTTTGCTTTTTTACGGCCCATGGTTCGGCCCGCACCGTGTGAGCTGGACCAAAGGCTGTCAGGATTGCCAAGGCCTTCCACAATAAACGATCCGTCACGCATGTTTCCTGGTATCACTCCTTTCATGCCTTTCTCGGCCTGTGTTGCTCCTTTTCGATGAATCCACAGGCCATTCTTTAACTCAGCATGGTTGTGATTCCTGTTAATCAATCCCTCAAATCCGGAGTCTTTCATTCTCTGCCCCGGAATAATCTCCTCTAATAAACTGATAATCCTCTCAATCATCTGCTTTCTGTTTTCCAGCGCGAACTCAAGACAGAAATTCATGTCTTCAATGTAGCTTTTACCGTTTTTTGAATCGCACTTAAATCCGAAATGTCCTTCGCGTGCCTTACCATCTTTACTGGCGAGTTTCATATAGTGAGTGGCTACGGCATGGCCTATACCCCTGGACCCGGAATGAACAATAATCCAGATCCCTGACAGTTCATCGGCCCCGATTTCGATGAAATGGTTTCCGCTGCCCAAGGAACAGAGTTGTTTGAGTCCGTTTCGATTGAAGATATCGGCTAAGGTTTTGGTGTGGGGAATCCTGCTGTAACTCCATCGACCGTTCTTGTTGTTATGTTTAAAACCGGTAGGAATTCTCAGGTAGATCTCTTTGTAGATTCTTTCAGCATTTTTCCGAATTTGGGTGGTGGAAAACCTGGTTTTAAGAGCACACATACCGCAACCAATGTCATAACCCACCCAGGAAGGAAGTATCATGTTTTTGGTGGCTACCACACCTCCGATGGGCAGGGAGTATCCCTTGTGTGCATCCGGCATAAGAGCTCCCTGAACAGCAAACGGCTGGCTCATGGCAGACTGAAACTGGGCCAGTGCTTCCTCTTCGATACTGCTGATCTCCTTGGCGAAGATTTTGATCTTTTTTTTCACATTACAGGATTGGTCGTGATTAGAGGTGACCCATGATGTATACCAATCTCACGAGCATTTGAAAAAAAGCGTAGCCGCAAAGAATAATCAATCCAGTCCCGATGAAAATGTAGAACTTGTTGTTCGATGGGGTGTTACGAAGAGGCATTAGCTGTCCAACGAGAAATCCCGATACAAATCCCCCGATGTGCCCGGCGTTACTGATTCCAGGAAAGATGAATCCCATAGCTATCATGATAACCGCCCACATTCCCAATTGTCTGACGACCTGACGTCCCCAGAAGCCGCCCCTTTTCCTGCCAAAAGCTATGATTGCTCCGATCAAACCGAATACTGCCCCCGAAGCACCAACTACCGGATAGTTACCCATAGAGATGAAAAAGAGATTTCTAGCGATTACCGGTGTGAATAAAGCTGCCAGATTGCCCCCAACCCCCGACAGTACATAAATGATAACCATTTTATGAGGGCTGAAGAGCGTTTCTGTTTGTGGTGCGAGATCTCTCACCCATAGCATATTGAATAAAATATGCAGAACCCCGCCATGCAAAAACATGGCTGTTATCAGCACCCACCAGTCACCTCTCATAAATACACCAATTTCTGCCCATCCCAGTATTCCCAAGGCCTGGCTACTGGGCGAGGGCAAAATGCCGAAGGAGCGTTGAAAAACCGGGACATTCAGAGGAATGAAGAGAGGCAGGAGGAAGGAAGCGATGAAGAAAATTACATTGATTGTAATAATCGTACGCGTAAAGCTTCTCTGGTTACCTCCCAATAGTCGGTACATGGCGCGTTTTTTAGCGGGATGTTTTAAACCGCAATGAGGACATTCTCGGGAATAGTCGCTAATCAGTTTTCTGCAATTGGGACACAGAATAGCCCTATTGTTATTCATTTCCATTCAGTTATTTTGGGATTTGTGAAAAACTCATCTTGTCAGATGTCTCCGCAATGTGAAGGCCAAATATTGGCATCGGGACAACTTCTGTCATGGTATTGGATTGTTATCTGCTATTATAGAGTTATCCGAATAAGATAAAAAGGGGATATTCCCCGGTGTGCTGATGATCCTCGTTAACCAGCGAGCTAAGAAGGCTGACGCACCCACGCAAATTCCGTTTTTAACGCCAACATTGGTATAAAAAGTAGGTAGGGTCTTTTAGCAACCCTATTGGAAATTCCTGAAGCCTGATCGAGCAGATCATTGAGAAAGTTCCACCGATTGTGTTAGTTTTCTCTATCAGTCAGGAGTAGGGTGAGCATAATGACTGCGGGTTTGAATCAACGATTATTTGGTTTTAAGTTTCAACAACACAGATACAAAGAGGGATGAAAATTACATCTGAGATTTTTCAGGTCGGTGGTGAGGAGTTGACTTCCAGTCAGGATGCCGCCATTTATCTAATCGTTTCCGATGGACAGTCCGTGTTGGTTGATGCCGGGTGCGGTTTTGATCAGAAACAGTTGATAAAGAATATCCAACAATATCAGCCTAATCCACACAAGATAAATCTGCTTTTGCTGACACATTGTCATTTTGATCACAGCGGTGGAGCCGATCAATTACGCAACTATTTGGGTTGCAAAATAGTAGCCCACTCTCTTGATGCCTTCTATCTGGAGGAAGGAAACAACACTGTTACCGCTGCTTCATGGTACAATGCAACTTTACAACCGTTTATGATAGATCGTAAGTTAAAAAAACCTGAGGAGACCGTTAAACTGGGTACTCTGGGAATTAAGGCACTGCATGTTCCCGGTCATTCGCCAGGCTCCGTGGTCTACCTGATGGAATCAGACGAGAAGCGCGTTCTCTTCGGACAGGATTTACACGGTCCGCTGCACCCTGTTTTGAAATCCAATCGGGAAGATTATAATAGATCTCTCAAAATCTTACTCGATTTGGATGTTGACATCCTTTGCGAAGGACATTTCGGTATCTTTGATGGCAAAAAACAGGTCAGAGATTTCATCACCTCCTACCTACAATATTGATTGTGAAATACTCGGAACAACATATCAAAAAAGTCTTCAATAATCATACACCATCTCTGGAACCCAGGAAAAACGGTTTCAAAGCAGCATCGATTCTGATTCCGGTTTATCCGCGACCTGAAGGATTATCGATAGTGTTTATGAAACGCCCCGAAACGCCGGGGCCCCATGGAGGGCAAATCTCGTTTCCGGGTGGAGCGAGGGATGAGTCGGACAAGGATGATGTGAGTGTAGCGCTTAGGGAAACGGAGGAAGAAATCGGTGTCGATCGCAATACAATCGAGGTATGGGGAGGATTGAAAACGGAATTCACCCTCGTATCAAAATACTGGATCACCCCGTTTATTGGCAGAATCCCTTATCCCAGTACATTCAAACCGAGCAAGGATGAGGTTGACCGATTGTTGATAGTCCCGCTCTCCCATCTGATGGATGATGCAAATTCTTCGCTGGACAAGTATAACTGGAAAGGCGTGGAGTTTCCCAGTTACCTGTTCAAATACAAGGAAGATGTCATTTGGGGATTAACTGCCCGGGTGCTGTATAACCTGATCTCATTGTTAACCACCGGGAAAGAGACCACGACCCGTTGGCCACCCGCTTGAGGTTATTGGATTCTGTTTTCAACCCTGGTGTTAATAGCAATTGAGCTAACCAAATCTTTGATTTTTTGATCGATCTCATTGATCCGTATCTTAATATCACCTCTGAACTCCTCGTTCAGGTTTTCAACTTTTGCACTCAATTGATCCAGCTTTTTAATTTTCTTTTGCAGCAGTTCGACGATGTTTTGCATGGTTTCTTTCGAATTTGCCAAAACGATCGTAGATTGTCTGTTAAGTTGAGTTTTGAGATTTTGATATAGCTTTTCCAATTCCGAGATGATCCTCTCCACCTTCAAGGTTTCCTGAGTGATGGTGTGGAAATGGTGTCCGATGATAGCGAATCGGATCGCCTCTCCAAAAATCTTTCTGTTGATGAAAGCGTTACGCAAAATGAACTTGATATACTGAAAACCGTAGCGTGTAAACGGTTGTTGGGTGATTGATCTAAAAAAGCTCTTAATCTCGGGCAGATTGATCCTGCGTTGAAAAAACGGGGATTCACCAACATTGTCGAGCAAGCGATTACATCTCTCAAAGTAGTTTTTCAGGTTTTTGTCATAGATGTTGGAGAGAATTCTTTTATAGATGTTTTTCAGATCTTCGCTGCTCATTCTGGTTTTGAAATTGGTCTGCAAATGGTGTGTATTGTTTCCTTTGGAGGAGCCCAAAATCCTCCCCTCTTTAAGCAGGCGACGATAAAGCTTTGTTCCGGGCAATGCTTCCAGCAGTCCGACCATTGCCTGCGGTATGCCGGAGTCCTGAATAAATCGAATCTGCTGGAGTCCTATTTCCGGAGAATCCGAATCGAAACCGATGATGAATCCGGCCATAACTTCAATTCCGCGATTCTGTATTTTTTGAATGGAATCCTGCAGATTGGTTCTGAGGTTTTGACTTTTGCCGGTTTCCTGCAGGGCCTTTTCCGACGGGGACTCAATACCAATAAAAACCTCGTTGAACCCAGCCTGTTTCATGCCCACCAGCAGTTCGTCATCTTCTGCCATGTTAACACTGGCTTCAGTAAAAAACCTGAAGGGATGATTGTGGGCTTTTTGCCAACGAATCAGGGTTGGCAGCAACTCCTTTTTAACGCGTTGCTTGTTGCCGATAAAGTTGTCATCCACTATAAACAGTGCTCCTCTCCATCCTTGGGAATACAAGCAATCAAGTTCCCGCACAATCGAATCTGCCGATTTCAACCTTGGTTTGTTTCCATAGACGCTCCAGATGTCGCAAAATTCACATTTGAACGGACATCCCCTGGAGTACTGTATCGACATTGAACAATAAGCATCAAAGTCGAGAAGATCAAACCGGGGTGGTGATGAGTTGCTGATGTCCGGATATGACTTGGCTGAATTGACTTTCGGAGCTGTGCCTTTTTGAAATTTTTGCAGAAAATCCTGAAAAGTATCTTCCACCTCACCAAGGATGTAATAATCGACACCAATAATATTTTCATGACTGGAGGTTACATAGGGCCCTCCAGCAATCACCGGGATTTGCATCCTATTGCATCTTTCAACAACCTCGCTGAACGATTCCTGCTGAATCAGCATTGCAGAAATGAAAACCGCATCAGCCCATGCCAGATCAACTTCCCTTAACTCTTCGATATTCATATCAACCAGTCTGAGATGATAGTTTTCAGGGAAAAACGATGCGATGGTGATGAGCCCCAAAGGTGGCATGGCGGTTTTCTTTCCGATAAACTTCATCGAATAGTGAAAGCTCCAATAGGTGTTTTTAGGAACTTTCGGGTAGACCAGTAGTATGTTTTTGTAGAGCTGCATAAATCGACTCCCGTTTGGTTTGGTGGATCGCTGTAGGGAAAATGTCCAATGAATCGATATTGGAGGATCTAACATCTTCAACTCGATCTATCGGCTTCTCTTCCAAATCGTTTTATCGTATGCCTTCGACCCCGCACCGCATGGTGCTTGTTTTGCTAAGTGATTCTTTTACAGGCAAAACCGACCTTGGATAAAAACTCTGTCGTCGGGTTTTTATATGTTTGAAACTCTGTAGTGGGGAATGCGGTGAATCAATCACTGCTTTGTCCAATGTTTGGTTTACTCCGATGTAAATCAGCCGCATATCCATTCCTTATAGTTTTCATGTTTATAGTAGGAAAACCCGATTTGCAGATAAAGTTTATTTCTTGAATTTACAAAAGTTTTACATAATAAAGATATGGCAGGTGGTATCCGTTGATCAACAACAGCCGGCAAATCCTTCTTCACATACCCATGGCGGTTTTTGTATGCTGACAATACACTGGGATAAGAGTTCAGTAGCATGATTGTGCGGATTATTAACCAAGTTTTATTCAAGAGGATTATAATATGGGTGGCTCCAGATGGTTTCATTCCCTGATAACTATGATTTTGTCGATCATAGCTTTGGTTCTCTCCTTTGCCTTGTATATATACTGGTATCTTGAAGTTAGCGAGGGGCTGAGGGCCGTTGTTACGCGGTTCAAAATCGACACGAAACAGGTGCTGGAGCCTCAGACATGGGTCGTCATCCTGGTCTTATCCATTCTGGTTGGATTTATCCTCATCTGTATCTTTATCATTTTTGTCTATAACCAGAAGGCACTGCAACTATATCGGTTGCAAAATAACTTCATCAATAATTTTACCCATGAGCTTAAAACTCCGGTTACCTCTTTGAAGCTTTATCTTGAAACGTTTGCCAAATATGACCTGCCGCGTAAGGATCAACTGAAATATATTGCGTATATGATTCAGGATGCCGAACGACTTTCTGACAATGTCAGCCAGATTCTGAATCTGGCCAAGATCGAGAGTTCTACTTTCAGTAGCGAGAAGAACATCACGGATCTTGTCAACGCTACCAGGGACTTTCTCAAAGAAAACCATCACCGTTTTTCCAACAGCGAGATCGAGGTTAATAATCCGGATGACAAGCCCTACCTGGTGAATATTAATTTGCCGCTTTACGAGATGTTCCTGATGAACATTCTGACCAATGCTGTTACCTATAATGATTCTACCGTACCCAAAATTGAGATTGGCTTTCGATCTATGAGGGACAAGTTGATCATTGGATTTACGGATAACGGTATCGGTCTGGAGAAAGGAGATATCAAGAAAATTTTTCGCAAGTTTTACCAGGTTGGGAAATCCGATAATCGATCCGCAAAAGGAAGCGGACTTGGCCTGTATGTGGCGGATAATATAGCACGGATTTATAGTGGCAAACTAAAAGCAGAAAGTCGGGGCAGAGGCAGGGGATCTCAGTTTTCATTGATTCTGCCACTGGAACCCATATTGAATCAAAACACGATGACCAAGTAAATGGATAGTATGGAAAAACCCAAATACAGGAAAGTGCTGGTTGTAGAAGACGATGCACATATCGCTGAGGGGATTACCCTGAATCTTTCACTTCAGGGGTACGATACGCGGATAGCACCTGATGGAGTCGCAGCTCTCCAGATATGGAGAGAATGGAAACCGGATCTTATCGTGTTGGACATCATGTTGCCCGAAATAGATGGTATTTCAGTTCTGAGAAGCATTCGTCTGGAAGATGAGAGGATTCCGATTCTGGTACTATCTGCCAGGAGCAGTCCGGATGATAAGGTGGAGTGTTTCCACTATGGTGTTGATGATTACCTGCAAAAGCCCTTTGATCTTAATGAATTTTTATCGCGTGTAGAGCGGTTGTTGACCCGTTTCTCCTGGAACCAGGAAAGCAACCATATCGAACAGAATCTGGACCAGTTTGAAGAGGGGAAATTCTATCAGTTTGGAGAGAACAAAATCGACTTTGAAGCCGCAGTCGCATTTTGCAATAAAGGCAAAATCAATCTGACCGAGCAGGAAATGAAGTTGCTGAAGTTGTTTATCGCCAATAAAGGCAAGCCGTTATCCCGAACAAAATTACTGGAAATCGGATGGGGTTACACCAAAAGGACGGAAACCAGAACCGTGGATAACTTTATCGTTCGATTCAGGAAATACTTTGAACCGGATCCTAAAAAGCCTCTCTATTTCAAAAGTTTGCGTGCTGTTGGATATATCTTCGATCATCAATAAGAGTGATCTGAATCTCATGTGCCGGATCGAACCACAAAGCCGCATTCAACTATCTATCGTTTTTGCATGACGCGGGTCAGAGGCATTTTGCCTTCATAGATATTTCCGCTATACGGTGAAACCGACTTTGGATTTCCAACCACTGTAAAGATGTCCGGCGATGGACTGTCACCCATATTGATAGTCTGCTTTCCTATAGACCATTGTCCATCCATCTCAGTGACACGGGTTTCGCAGACAAAGAGCTTGCCGTCCCTTTTTGCTGCGATGGATGCGTGACTCGATTTACCTATTTTAGTGGTGATAATCCCGTCGACACCTTCAATATTCATTTTCAGCGCTTCTTCCGGAGTTACATATTTCATCAATAGAAAAATCCCGGGGCCGTGGTAGTGGTCTTTTACACCAAGACTTTCTCTCACCGTTCGCACAACATCCCTCAACTGGTAATAATCCCGGTTCACACCATCCAAAAACACCCCGTATTGGACTCCCCCGTTAACGCCTCTCCCCGATGTAACAGGTTTTGTTTGAGTCGGGGTAAGTCGATAATCCTCGCTTTCTCCCCGCACGCCAAGAGGCATTTGTCTTTCCTGAACGACAAATAGTTCCATGTTGTTCGTATCGGGATCAAATTCGCCCACCATTTCCACATCCACATTGATATACCCTTTGTTGATCTTTATTTTCTCCAGCAGATCGGATATTTCATGGTAGAGCTCGGGGTTTTCGAATTCTACCTCCTCCAGTTGCTTTCCTTCGGAAGCAAGACCGGCGGCTATGTCTTCTCCGGGACGTCCGAAAAGGAGATCACCATGAGGTTTGTTGGTCTTTCCCTGTGGATCTCCTGAAAAGAGAATAGCACTAAAGGATCGGTCGTTGAGATCAGCTTGTTTCATTTCCATCAGTGATACCGGTGTTTTCCAATCCGGGGATATATTGAGAAAGCTTCTCAGGTTTTTTGAGGCCGGCGAGAGCCATGAATTCCAGACGCCGATAACCGAAATAGCCAAAAGTTCCAGCGGATCATCCCAGTCCGGATTGATTTGCAACCTCGGGTCAAGTTGCCGGCTTCGCGATTCTATCAGTTCCTTGAAGTCCGCAATTATCTGAATAATCTGATCATCCCGCAGATCCTCCCATTTAATTTTTTTATCTGAAGGATTTTTCAGCATTTTTTTGCTCTCTTCTACAACTCTCGAGAAATGAACCTCATTAATTCCAAGGACCACATTGCCAAATGTACTGAGGAACATTCGATATGTGTTTAATTGAAAGCGGAGGATCTGATTCAAATTCGGGGATTTTACGATATCTTTGAATCCGATATTCAAAACTGTTCCCAGAATTCCCGGCATTGAACGATAGGAACCGCTTCGTGCGGATATAAACAATTGTGGGGCGGTCTTCGAGTTAAATTTGAATTTTGCCCGGGTTTGTTCGATGAAACTCGCCTGTTCGGGTGTCAGCTTGTCTGTGTTGAAACTGAATCGTTTTTCCGTCTTTTTCTCTAGTTTCAGCAAACTTTCTATCAGCTTGTTTTTAAACTCCGGGTGAATATCGAAGTTGAGGTATTCCGGATGCTCTTCAAAATAATAGACAGGCAGAGTCTCCAGGGAGGGAACATTGAATCCATCTCTGGCCAGAGTCTGTAAGGCATAGGATTTGTATCCGAAATATACAGGGGAGAGTCTGTTCTTGGGTCGTCCCTCGTCTTCGAATATCTTAAGGGAGGGACCAATTTCCCTTAGGTTTGAGACAAATGGCATCATTTTGTTTAACACATTTTCCAGCAAATGAATCGGGTAGGCACTGGCAATGATATTGCCCAATACAGTTTCCTGCACCAGGGGATAAAGCAGCTCCTCGTCTTCAATGCTGAGTTTATCCAAATCAAAGTCCAGATTCTCTCTACCCAATGCTCGTGTAATTCTCGCAGGAAAATGCTCGAAGGTATTAGCAAAAAAAGCATCGATATGTGACAGCTCACGATAGGAGAGAATGCCGAGAATATCGTGAAGTTGTGAGATGGTGAGCTGATCTTTTTCGAATATCTCGATGGTATCCAGAAAATAGCGTGAAGGAGCAAGACCCTCGTCAACCAGATGATTCATAACTTTTGTCAAGCAAGCTATCTGATGGCGCAGGAGGTGAATAATGTCCATACTAATACTGTCCACAGCAGGTGTATCTGCCATTTGAGTATCGATTAGCTGCTCGATTAAGTTTCTCTCAAGGTTTGCCAGGCGTCGTTCTGCGTTATATGCCTCAAATTTAGTTTCCTTATAGTAGGGCCAGAATCCGAAAAAATCGAAATTCCAGTCTCCCTGAATCACATGCCGTTTGAGAAAGATATGCTGGTAAGGTTCTAAAAAAGGATCGAATTTATTTACGATATCCTGATAAGATTTTCTTTTTTCCCGAACTTGATCCATTCTCTCCTCAAGAGTCCTCTCTTCATATTCTCTTCTCTCTTTCTCAATAAACAGTGTTTCAAAGAATCCCAAATTAATTCTTTGGGTCCAGTAATTGGAAAGCAGGTTGGCCAATTTGACCAGCGCAATAATGTCCTTAGTTGAATCCGGATCTATCTCGGGCAAATCTCTGACGATTCCGGTGAAGCCTTGGTTTTCCGCAATATCCTGCCAGTCTGTATCTGGGAACCCAGCCTTGAAAAGCCTTAGAAGCTTTCCCAGTTTCTCCAGTTTCTCTTTATTATGCCCGAAAAAAGTCTCCAAGTCGGGGATGGCTTCATCACCGATACCTTTCATAAGCCGGATCAGGTTATTAAGCACAACATCCAGGTTCTTCTCCGACAATCCTTGCAGGATCTCAAGGCAGAAATCCAGATCAAGTCTGGACGGTGCTCTATGGATTTTTATTCGCAGGTAATGTATCAGGGTGTTCTCTCTTCTGTAGGATTCATCGAGATCAGCTATTGTTTTCCGAATCACGGTTTCGTGGTGACTTGAAAAGTCTTTGATATAAGGAATACTGGCTATCAATTGATGAGCCAGGTAGTTCTGGTAACCGAGCTGTGGATTTACCTGCCGTTCTGCCAGGGAATTAAGATAGAGGCTGATATCCGTTTCCACAAAAGCATCCTTTGGGATGTTGATGAACTTCATGTGCAGAACCGTAATCAGGAAGATAACGATAGGATGAAAGATATGGGGGTCTTGAAAAGGGATTTCGTCTCCCAGGCGTTTGCCGTTTGTTGCTGCTTGACCATATCCTCGTTGTTCACTAAAACCATCCCGTATATTGATTCCTCCATGCAACTGCTGATGACGCTGTGCTATCACCTGAAACAACGAGCTAAATAGTCGATAGTCAAATGATATTTTCGAGTTCAGAAGATACGTCATCAGTTTCTGGATAAGTTTCTTGGCGTCGGATTCCTTGGAGAGCAATGTGATGACACCCTGCAAGGGGATTGTCTTGTCAATTGTGGTGACTTTTGTTGCTGGGAATGTTTCGGCCGCTTTGACAATAAAGGAGAACAGTCTTTTCTCATTGGCAAAGTCGGTGAGGGACCAGGAAACAATATAGTTCAATCCCCACATCCTGATCAATTGAATGAAACTGTCTTTCGATTGATCATCTACGAAGTTCTTAAACAGGTGTAACTGCGAATTGATTTCCCTGAAGTGGCTTTCCAATGCCCTGGGGTGGTCAGACTGGTTCTTTTTACCGCTGCTTTCGGTGGTTTTCAGATAGGCGGATCTGATAAAATTGCTTAATAGTATACCGTCAGGCGATGTCAGGCGATCCAGCTCTTCCAGGCTCTCACGAAACTCGTCACCAAAAGACGTTACCAGAGAAGCGGCTTTGATATGACCAAAAATGGAATCATGGGTGTCGGCAATTGTGACCTGCTGGTCGTACTCCTCTGTTTCTCCCAATAGGCGATAAAAGAATTCCCGAACCTGCATACTGTTTTTTATAAGTGCGGAATGGGCACCATCCCGCACCATTTTCTCTACAAATCTCGATTGAAATCCCAACACCAGGCGGATAGCTTCGTCTGTTCTTAGCCCTGTCACACCGAGCACATTGATGGCGTAGAGATGGACAGCTTCCGGAATATTTATCTTCTCCAAGGATGAGAGCTCTTTTCCGTGAAAAACCCTTTTCAATAGGTTAAGTATGACGTCTTTCTTTTCGTCATTTGTAGCGCTTAGCCAATTTGTTATCTCATCACGCTGTTTTTCAAAATCTCCGTAAAGATAGTTATCTCCGCCGGCATATCCTCTATCTTTTAATCCTTCCCAAAAGTCCCCCAGTTCCTGCGGCTTTAAAATCTCCTCGAAATCACTTTTTCTCAGGTTCTTCAACGCTTTGTTGATGTTGTTTATCTGTTGAATAATAGAAACATAAGTATTATTGCTCATTAGTTGGCCTTGGATCTGCTTGTTGATCCTCTGTATTTTTTCATCAAGCAAACCAAACTGTCGGGACTCTGATCCCTCTTTTCGGGCATTAAAGTTATTAAGATGATTCAATAATTCCCTGCCTTCACTTTCGAACTCCTCATCCAATTGTGGGGAGAGGATTCCTTTGACATGATTGAAAATAGCGTCGTAGTCTTTGTCATTCAGGATGGGAATCGATTTAAAAAGCTCGGTTAATGTGTTGAGGCCCCGCATAATGTCCTGATATGCAGATGGAACCGGTTTAAAGGGGAATAGATAACGAGCAGCGGAGATTTTTTGCTGAAGTAACCATTTGGCCAGTCCATTTGTTCCATTGGCGATTAGTTGATTACAGAGATCCGAGTATAATTCAACAAGGCGGTTTGTGAACTGTGGAGAGTGAACCGGTGGGGCCGCAGTCAGTTTATAATAATTAACGAACTTGGAGTGAAATAATCGTATAAATGGAGCCAGACCAATCAGAAGATCTTCGGTTTCCCGGCAGATCCCCTCTTCTGCCCGTTTGCAAACAATCGTGTAAAAATCCTTTAAACTATACTCCTGGCGGAGTTTTTCCAGTTTTTCCATCATATCAAATCCTTCTTATTATTCAATCAGGTCACGTCCTGACAGGAACACTGGTTGTGAACAGTATGGGCTATCACAAGTTAGACTTACCTAGATACGGCAATTAAACGATACTCGGCAATCACATGTTTTACCATGGTTGATCTGTCTTGGAGCTCATCCTTAGCGGACTTCCTGACCGCCTTCCAAGGCAGTTGCTTATTTCATCTCTCTGGCTTGAATCCTCGGTATCAATCCGTTCAATAGCTGACCAACCATGGCGATGTGCAGATTTAAGGTATAATCTGACGTCACCGGGTTCATGGTAGACATCTCATTCCTCGCATTAGGGATCATTTTATTGTAATCAGTATAGCCTTCCGAAATAAATATTGAAACATGAACCTATTTGGATATCTGCATCATCAAATCAGGTTGAGCCTTTAGATTGACGCTGAATCCTGATTTGATTGTCAGATCTGTTATCATCCCGCTTGTTGGATTATGATCTTTGAATTCAGATTATTTGATAAGTTTTAGTTGTCCTCAACCTTTCGTTTTACCACTTATTACTTTGTTTGATGAAGGAAGGGGAAGAATATGTGTTTCTCTTATTAGTTAACAACTATTCAGCGTTCCAACAGGGCGATTCCGCCCAAAATGGAAAGCAACGGTGATTAGAATAGAAAATATCAACAAGACGTTTATCGTCGGAGCCCATGTTGTCAAAGCAATTGATAATGTGTCTCACGAAGTAAGCAAAGGGCAGGTGGTTGTAGTGCGTGGCCCTTCCGGTTCGGGTAAATCTACCCTGCTCCGTTGTATCAATCAGTCGGAGACCAATAGTTCCGGTAAGATATTCATTGACAGTATCGATAGAAAAAGGAAAGGCGTAAACATAAACAAAATAAGAGCGGAAGTAGGGATGGTATTTCAATCTTAACCTTTCCCTAACCTGGCCCAGTTGAAGGTCAGAAAACGTACAAAGGAAGAAGCTAACAAAAAAAAACCGATTTTTTGCTAAACAAGGTGGGAATCAGTGAAAAATCTGAAGTCTATCCATCTCAGGCCTTCTGGTGGTCAGCAACAACGCGTTGCCATTGCCCGGGCCCTGGCAATGGATCCGAACATCATGCTGTTTGACCAACCCACTTCCGCCCTTGATCCTGAAATGGTAGGGGAAGTTCTGGATGTAATGCGAACACTTGCCAAGGAAGGTATGACGATGGTTGTTGTTTCTCATGAAATTGGATTTGCGAGGGAAGTGGCAGATCAGGTGCATGACGGATAAAGGAAAAGTAGTTGAGGTCGGAACCCCCGAACACTTCTTCAACAATCCCCAGCAAGAAAGAACAAAGCTATTTCTATCCCAGATCCTGTAGTTTTTGAGGTAACGTAAAAGAGTTTTACTCGGCTGGTGAATGCCTTCCAGCCGTTGATTCTTTCTCTCCCAAATTACAGTTCAAGTCAAAAAGCCTTCAGCTCTGATTTTAGCCACCAGTCCCTTACTTTACTACTGGCATTTGAAAAAAGCCTCTTCTATCATAATTCATTATCACATAAAGAATTCGATCATCTGAACTGGCATGAGCTGGTACAAGACCTGAACGTCACAGCAAAACCTTTTTAAGACAACTGCTTATTGTTTTTACCAAACCACGACAATATGTCTAATTCGTTGGTTTCGCATGCAAAATATCCTTTGTCAGGCCTGGTCAAGAAAATACCAGAAATCTGATTGTTTAATTGCTGTTGGGGAGGAATCGGGCCGGACAAGGCCCACATAGAATCGAGTTTGATGTTTTTACTATTATGGCCCTATTCACGACTCAATAGCAGAGTGATACAATAATCCGGAAATTGTATTAACAGATCCCGGGAATACTGGAGAAGGTTTGCCAGAAGTATAAATGAGGAAAAATGGAACTGGAGAAAAGGAAGGAAATTCTAAATCAAATCTATCAAATCTATGATGATTTCATCAGTAAATATGACTTGGCCTGCAAGAAAGGTTGTGCCGCATGTTGCACACGCAACGTCACACTTACCAGTCTTGAAGCTTATGGTATTGTAGAAGACATCAACCAAGGCAACAAAAAGGACCTCTTTGAAGCTCTAAACGTTGAAAGCAAACGCAAACGATTCCTTCCGAAGGTAACCATCAATAAAATGGCCGATCTCTGTTCCAGGGAAGAGGATTTGCCTGAAGAGGAGACGGCTGATCCGACCTGGGGACGATGTCCGTTTTTGAGTGAAAAGACCTGCCCAATTTATGAAAGCAGACCGTTTGAATGCAGAAGCTTTTGCTCCTATATCAATTGTGAAGAGGAAGGAGTTGCTGATATTGACCCGTTTATCATGTCAGTCAATAACGTCATTCGTCAGTATATCGAGCATATTGACTCATATGGGGTTACCGGCAATCTGACAGACATGTTGCTCCACCTAGGGGAAAATGGAAACACGGAGATACTCCGAAAAAGTAATGATTCTGTTGGAGAAAATCTTCTCAACAATCATCCGGCGAGTGTTTTGATGATTCCACCTGAGCACAGGGAAAAAATTCAGGAGCTAATAACCACCTTGCAAAACATCAAGCTGGACTAGACAAATCGTTTTCCTGCCTGTAACCGTAAAATCCCTTCCATGAACCGTTGTTGGCAAAATCCGGTCAACAATGGTTCGCCAACTCAGATACGGTTTTTTTCTTCTGCTTCAACAAATGTGAAATCCCGGGAATAAATAACGCTAGCTCCGGTTCGGGATAGCTTTTTTATTTTCATTTCATTTGAAAAGCAAAAAAAAGGCGCCCATCACAAGGATGGGCGCCTTTCACAAGAGATCCTTCTAAGTGAAGTTATTAGCTAACTTTCTTAGAAACCAGCTTGGAAACCGAAAGCGAGAGCGGAATCGCCAGCGTCCACACCAGTGTCATCATCTTTCTCGGTATTGGCTATGTAACCCAGACCAGCTTTAACAACACCCATCTTCTTGACGAAACCGAAGTTCATCATGGTAGAATTGGTAGTATTGTCGGAGCCGTCAGCTACAGCTTTCATACCGTATCCAATAGAGATTCCCATGGTGTCATCCAGGCCCATATCGAACCAGAATTCCATTGATGAAGTGGTAACATCATCAGTTCCACCAACAAAGTCCTTACCTTTTGTTTGGCTGTCATAGTTGAAAGCAACTGTCATTTGCTCGTTCAGGGCGAAATCAACTGCGAGTGCGAGGTTGGTAAGACCAGTTCCGTCATACTTACCCTTAGCGGTTGAATCACCATACTCTTCGTCAATAGCAAAACTTTGAGATGTGAACTCAACTGCCAGTCCCAAAGCGCCAAAAGACTTATCGAATACAGCACCAACTGTGGTCATGTTGTACTCGTCACCGGTTACATCATCAGTTTCTGAACCAAAGTTATCCATACCGAAGATAACCGTCAAACCAACCTGACTCAAACCGACTGTCAGATAGTCAGCTCTTGCATTTTCAACACTCTCACCTGCCCAGTAGGAATCATTAACCCATCCTGCTGTCCAAGCTTGACCCTTAGCAATTCCGAAAGGATACTGGCGACCAAGCTTGATCTTCATAGCATCATTTGAAAGAGCAACGGTAAAATTTCTCATAGACCAAGCATCCGGATCACTATCAGGATCGAGGCCAATCTGAACAAAACCTTCTCCAGTCCAGTCGCCAGCTTCACCTGTTACGGTTCCACCAAAACGACCGTCTGCGTCCATCTGGGTAAGAGACTTTCCGTCTTTAACGGCAGTATTTTCTACCCATGCTCTAACGCGTCCATTTATTGAGCTTTCAGCCATAGCAGGAATTGCCAGAGCACTAACCATTGCGATTGTCAGACAACCTTTCAATAATTTCTTAAGCATTTTAACTCCTTTTTAAAGAAATTATGTTTAGTTTTTATAAAAACTAAAAGAAGCTCCTCTCCAATCCTGCCAAGGCAAAAACGAGAGGCATTTCTTTTGAAAATCCTTTGAAACGTCAATTGTCTCAAAAGGTATCCTGAATACGCTGGCAAAGCGTTTCATTAAGCACCGGCGGACCAACCAGTGATATAAACTAAAAAGAAAGGAGAGTAATAAACTTATTTGAAAATATCTTTCCCAGTTCGTCCGCCAGTTTCACTCTTTCCCGGCCTTCACGCGTGAAGTACGCGGGATGTCGGTGAACCTTGAATCAATAGAAGCCACATTTCCACTTCTATTGCTTATGTTCAGTTGCTTTCCCCACCCAATAGCCAGATGCCCGATAACAGCCTGATTATCAGGCACAAAACGCGAAATGGTGATACTGAGCCGGTTAAGCATTGCTGAAACGTAACCGATTGAAAAGCAATGTAACAGCGGCTTAAAAGGCCGTCGCTAATAACCTTACAATCCGTTTTTACGATTATCAACCCAAACAAAAAGCGATGCTAAGCTATTTAATTAGAAATATCAATACCCCTGCACCGTTTTTTTTTATCCAATTACTGAAAACCGGCTGTAACTGCTTGTATTACCGGACTCTCCGACGGAATCAGCACTCAGCAGCCTGTTTGCAGTATTTCAATAAGATTATTGGGCCAATTGCACTTTTAAAACGATAAAAAGATCAAAAAATTGATCTGGAACAACCATCAAACTGGCTGTTTTTTAAGGTTTTCCTTTTACAAGCCTTTTTGAAAAAGACCTTTATCAGACCGAAAACCGAAAATCAAGTCCTTATTTTCCCGAACCACCGGCAAATAAACGCGATTTACCGATGAAATGGAAAAATGAGAACACTTTGTTATTATATGACAATCGGTACATCAAATTCTGCTTGACAACAATAAAAGCCACGAGGTGTTTCATTAACGTGTCTGAGCCAAACCCTACCGCACTGTTCATATTATAAAGGGTTTATAATATTAAAAATGGGAATTTGCAATATCTAAAAGCAGAATTTAGCAAATCTTTAATTAAACCCTTTGATTAATGAATATACCAATGAGCTTTACTAAGCGTGGTTCTGTACGGCACTATTCTTCTCATTTCCCGGAAAATAGAGACCTGACAGGATAATGCCCTCAGGAAACCTGCAGCTACCGGCCGCTGTAAAGGCATTGTTTGCTAATACAACGTCGGAGTGGAATACAAATTTGGTACCATTGCCTCTATTTTCATGTAAAACAGTGCTTATTTTGCGATAAAATTGATGCCTACAATCTGAAAAAACGGGCCATGGAGCCAAATCTAACTATCCTTGGATGTCTGAACGCTCTTGATCCGGATTTCGTTTTTTTAGCTCAATTCCAAGCTTTTTTAGGATATTCTGCAAAGGGATTCCAAAAAGGAAGGGAAGATAGGCTTTGTCCGTTCCTGTTTTCTCGACAACCAGTTTACGAATAGAGATGTCGAACTGAACTATTTCCAGTAACTCAGACAGAGCACCACCTTCCAGTTTTCCCGAGTTGGATTCGAGCAGTTGAATGATCCTTTGAAATGAGCACTTTTCCTGATGTTCCTCGACCAGATCACTAAGCCCCTCAATATGTCCAATAATATCCTGCCTGGTGAGCCGTTCTTTTTGATACAGATCTTCAATTTCCCTGGTGTCCCAGCATTTCAAAACTCTGCACTCCAACGGTCTGTCATTATATATGCTGCAGCTGCTATTGTTTATATCCGCGTAGAGACAGATATCAGAGGTCTCTTTCGACTTTATCTTGATAATGTCGGTGTCTGTATGGATTAATCCGCCTTTAACATTGTCCTGAGCTGGCTCACCCTTTCTTATGGTATAGAGAAATCGGCCGTTTAGTTTACCGCTTTCAATCAGGTGTTTGTCTGCCTGGTGTAGAGCGGGGCCACCTTTTGCACAACAGGTCATACATCTGTTGCATTCTGATTTGTTTTCCTTGGAAGAAGGATTTCTGACCAGCTTTTTTAAGTCTTTCAGTTCTTGTTTATCCATCATTTGTTTTCTCATCAGTTTTGGATAAATGCACATCTATATATTATATCGCAAATCTGAATCCGAACTGATGATGATAGCCAGAAATTGCTCTAAATCAGAATTGTTTCGCAAGTTTTGACGAGAACCGGAAATACGGGAAAAAAGCTCTTGAAATCATAAGAGAACGCTATATTTCTTTTAATCACTGAGTGGAAAATGCAGGTGGTAATAGGAAGATTTGTTGATAAATATCTCAATTATGAGAAACTTCTCAGTGATGAAACTTGAAAAGGCTTGTGTTGATTTAACCCTAAAAGCATGAAATTATTGCTGAAAGATCAGCAAATAGTACTGTTGGCACTAGACTTGCTGAAGTCTCCCGGGGAATATAATCTTATGACATATGACATAAGCATTTCAAAAAAGATCAAAAATCGGTTATGATATCCTGAGTAATCATACCAGCACTTTCAATTCCCAATTCTTTAAACCTTTTCAAGTTGATCAATGCAAACGGAACCGGTTTAGGTATCGTTTCCGGCTGATTGGCTTGCTGACAGATTGGTTATAACAATGATTGAAATCAGATTACATGGCAGGGGAGGACAAGGGGCCGTAACTTCCGCGGAACTACTTGCAATTGCCGCTATAAATAAGGGAAAGTACGCCCAGGCTTTTCCCAGTTTTGGTCCTGAGCGAAGGGGTGCCCCTGTTACCGCGTTTTTAAGAATTGATGATGATCCGATTCGAACCAGGGCAGAGATCTATAATCCCGACGTGGTTTTGGTTCTCGATCCTTCGATTTTGAGGCTTGTAAATGTAGCCGCAGGCATCAAGGAAGATGGGGTTATTGTCGCTAATTCAAAATACTCCGGATCGGAGCTTCAGAATGAGTTGAAAATCGGGAACGGTTTTGCATCAGTCAACGCGACCAAGATTGCCATGGAGGAGCTTGGTCTTCCTATCACCAATACAACCATGATTGGCGCACTTCTTAAAACGCGGCAATTTGTAACGGTTGATGACATGGTAGATCCATTCAATGACAGATTTGGCAGAATCGCGGAAAAGAACCTGAAAACGCTGAAAAGAGCGTACGAAGAAACGAACTTCGCTGAACGGAACGACTCTGCTTAATCCGCATCAGTCTTAGTTTTATATCTGAACTGGAATTACCGGAAATGGTCGATGATGTTATATTTACCGGTAATCATTTTTGGTACCCTATCCTGTTTTCAAACGGGAGATTATTAAGGAGAAACGTGGTGAGTACCGTGAAAGAACCGGGTTGGAGAGATCTGGAAGTTGGCTTTGCCATAAGTCAGTCCGGATCCTCAAGAGAGTACAAAACCGGGGATTGGAGGTCTTTAAGACCCATCGTTGACAAAAGTAAATGTATAAAATGCGGAATCTGCTACATATTTTGCCCTGATATGGCAGTGGTCAAAACCGAAGAGGGCTATTTTGAAGCTGACCTTTATTACTGCAAGGGTTGTGGTATTTGCGCATATGAATGTTTCACCGGTTGTATCGAAATGGTGGCTGAGGAGGAATAATGACCAAAAGAGTTGGAGTTGAAGTATCCATTGCTGCCGCCGAAGCGGTGGGAATGGCTGACGTAGATGTTGTCTCGGCCTATCCGATAACCCCTCAGACTCATATTGTAGAGCATTTGTCGGAGATGGTTGCCGATGGACATCTGGATGCGGAGTTTATTCCGGTTGAATCGGAACATTCAGCCATGAGTGTTGCCTGCGGCTCTTCGGCAACCGGAGCACGTACCTTTACCTGTACCAGTTCCCAGGGACTTGCCGTAATGAATGAGGTTGTTTTCCTTGCGGCCTCCCTGCGGCTACCTATCGTAATGGCTTTGGCCAACAGGTCGCTGTCAGGTCCCCTGAGTATCTGGAATGATCATTCAGACGTAATGTCCATCAGGGATTGTGGTGCCATTCAGATTTTTACCGAAAATGGGCAGGATGTCTTTGATCATATGATTTATGCCTTTAAGGTCGCTGAAAATCCCAAAGTTTCATTACCATTCATCGTGAATCTCGATGGTTTTTTGCTGACCCATGTAATCGAACCGATTGAATACTGGGACAAGGAGTGGGTCAAACAATTCCTACCTGAATTGGAGCCTGTTAATCGACTTCATCCGGATAAGGCAATTACCATGGGTGCCCTAGGTATGCCCAATATTTTCACCGAAGCAAAAAGAGCTCACGAACAGGCGCTGCTCGATGCCAAATCGGTAGTTCTGGATACCTGGAAGGAGATGGGGGATATTACCGGTCGCTATTATCATCCTGTCGAGGAGTATAAGACCGAGGGCGCTGAAACCCTGTTTTTAACCCTGGGAAGTTTTGGTGAAATCGCTTCGCTGACTGTGGATGAACTCCAGGAACAGGGGGAATCGGTTGGATTGTTGAAATTGAGACTGTGGCGTCCCTTTCCCCAGGAAGAGTTACTGGAGGCGGTGAAGGGAGCCAAGCAGGTAATTGTCATTGATCGAGCTGTTACTTTTGGTGGTGTTGGAGGACCGGTTGCGGCTGAAATCCGATCCGCCCTGTATCACATGGAAGAATCTCCTGTTATTACCAATTATATTTGCGGCCTGGCTGGAAGAGACGTGACACGAAAGGATTTTGCCAAGATGTATGAGATGTCAAAAAGTCGGGAAAACGATTCAGTAAAGCAATCCGAATATGTATTTTATGGAGTCAGAGAATGATGGAACCATTAAATGTTTACGCTTCTCGTCTAGTAAACAGTAAAGAGTTTTTTGTATCCGGTCACAAATCCTGCCAAGGCTGTGCGGAGGCGTTGGCAGTCAGACTGGTAGGTAAAGCCTTGGGCGAGAATGTAATAGTCTCATGTGCAACTGGGTGTATGGAGGTTGTCTCCTCTGCTTTTCCTCATACAAGTTGGGATGTTCCCTGGTTTCATACGGCGTTTGGGAATGCGGCAGCCGTAGCATCGGGAACTGAAGCTGGTATCAAGGCTCAGGTACGCAAAGGCAGGCTTCCCGAAAAGGAAACCGTGATTCTGGGTATGGCTGGTGACGGCGGAACCACTGATATTGGATTTCAAGCACTCTCCGGAGCGATGGAGAGAGGTCATAACATGATGTTTGTCTGTTATGACAACGAAGCTTACATGAATACCGGAATTCAACGATCATCGGCAACTCCGCTTGGTGCCAGGACCACAACTACACCGGCAGGGAAAATCAATCCGGGAGAAGAATTTACCATCAAGAAGAATATGCCTGAAATAATGGTTTCCCATAATATTCCGTATGTAGCCACAGCCTGTCCAAGTTATCCACTTGACCTGATCGAAAAAGTACAAAAAGCTGCCAAGACCAAAGGACCGGCTTATGTGCACATCCTTTCTGTCTGTCCGACAGGATGGAGAATTCCCAGTGAGAAAGCAATCTGGATCGGAAGATTGGCCATTGAAACCGGCGTATTTCCGCTTTTTGAAGTCGTGAATGGGAGATACAAGATGACCTTTAAGGATTTGGAACTGAGGCCTGTTGAGGAGTATTTGAAACCACAGGGCAGATTCAGGGGCTTGGCACCAGAGATGATGGAAAAGTTTCAGGAACAGGTTACTGATAACTACAACGACTTATTAAAAAAATCCGGCTTAAAATAGGTTTGTCTAATGGAAAACACAATAAAAGCAATTGTTGAGAAATACGATTCCAACAAAGGATTCCTGGTGCCTGTACTCCAGGACGTTCAAAAAGAGCTCAATTATCTGCCGCGGGAGGCTTTGGATCTGGTCAGTAAGTTCCTGAAGGTTTCCATCAGCCAGGTTTTTGAAGTAGCAACATTTTACAAAGCATTCAGTCTTGAACCGAGAGGGAAGTATCAAATGGCTCTATGTCAGGGAACCGCTTGCCACGTACGAGGTGTCCCCCTGATTGTCGACCATATCGAACGGACTCTTGAGATTAAGGATGGCGAGACGACTGAAGATTTAATGTACACTTTTGAAACGGTTAACTGTCTGGGTGCCTGTGCTTTAGGACCGGTGATGGTTGTCAATGAAGAGTATCATGGCAAGATGACAATCGCAAAAACGGACAAGCTCCTGAAAAAGCTAGGTAAGGAAGGGAATGCATAATGAAAAAACTAACGACACCCCAAGATTTTTTTGATTATCAGAGTGAGGTCAAGAAGTCCGTTGATCCTAAGAAAACCCAGATTATTATCTGTGCTGGAAGCGGCTGTCTTGCCTATGGAACTCAAAAATTGATTGACGGATTCAAAGCTGAAATCGAACAGCAGAATCTGCAGGATGTGATGGATGTTCGTGCCTCAGGATGTCACGGCTTTTGTGAACGAGGCCCGATCGTACTGATCAGCCCCGGCAATATTTTCTACCAAAAGGTCGGGCTGAAAGATGCGCCAGAGATTATTGAAAAGACCGTTCTTAATGGTGAGACCATTGAACGTCTATTATACAAGGATCCCCAGACGGGCGAAAAGATTATCCGTGAGCACGATGTGGGATTCTATAAGAAGCAACAACGGTTTATCCTGGGCCAGAACAGCCAGATCAATCCGACCAGTATCAATGACTATCTTGCTATTGGCGGATATGGCGCTTTGGCAAAGGTATTGTCAGAGACAAAACCCCAGGAGGTCATCGATGAGATCATCGAAGCCAATCTCAGGGGACGTGGCGGCGGTGGTTTTCCGGCCGGGTGGAAATGGGATTCCACACGTAAAGCGGTTGGCGATCCCAAATATGTCATCTGTAATGCTGACGAAGGAGATCCGGGGGCCTACATGGACCGGAGTATTCTCGAAGGGAACCCTCATACCGTTTTGGAAGGTATGCTGATCGGAGCTTATGCAATCGGTTCCAGCGAGGGATATATCTATGTCAGAAACGAATATCCATTAGCGGTAACCAATATCACGCTGGCTATTGAACAGGCCCGTGAACTCGGCCTCATCGGCAAAAACATTATGGGGACCGATTTCAGTTTTGATATTCAAATCAACCGCGGTGGTGGCGCCTTTGTCTGTGGTGAGTCATCCGCGCTGTTTGCATCAATTGAGGGTCGGGCGGGAGAACCTCGGGCTAAATACGTTCATGCCACGGATCGCGGACTTTATGATAAACCCACCTGCCTGAACAATGTTGAAACCTGGGCGAATGTTCCCCTGGTCATCAGCAAGGGAGCCAAGTGGTATCAATCCATCGGGACTGAGAACAGCAAAGGAACCAAGATTTTTGCCCTGGTTGGTAAAATCAACAATACCGGTTTGGTGGAAGTTCCCATGGGAATCACTCTTCGGGAAATCATCTTTGAAATTGGTGGAGGAATTCCCAAGGGGAGAAAGTTCAAAGCGGTTCAGACAGGAGGTCCATCCGGTGGCTGTATTCCGGAAGAATACCTGGATTCACCGGTCGATTTTGATGAATTGACCAAGCTGGGTTCGATGATGGGCTCCGGTGGTATGATTGTAATGGATGAACGAACCTGTATGGTCGATATAGCACGCTATTTCCTGCAGTTTCTGGAAGATGAATCCTGTGGAAAGTGCACGCCGTGTCGGGAAGGTGTCCACCAGATGCGTGTCATCCTGGATCGAATATGCGAAGGAAACGGCCAGGAAGGCGATATTGAAACCCTGGAATGGATGGGCCAGGCAATCGCTGACGGCTCCCTGTGCGCTCTGGGAGGTTCTGCCCCGGCACCTGTTCTAAGCACGATTCGGTATTTCAGAGATGAGTATGAAGCTCACATCAAGGACAAAAAATGTCCGGCAGGGGTCTGTAAAGCATTGATCACTTATAAAATTGATTCCGAAACCTGTAACGGATGCCACCTCTGTTTCAAACCCTGTCCAACAGATGCAATTGCAGGAGAGAAGAAAAAACTGCATACCCTTGACCAAGATAAATGTATTCAGTGTGGAGCCTGCTACGAAGTTTGCAAGTTTGACGCTGTAATCGTGGAATAAAATTCGGTTAGAATTTCCAATATGAGAGATAAACATGTCTGATAAAGTGAACCTGACAATAGACGGAAGGAAATTAGAGGCACCGGCAGGATCGACGATTCTGCAGGCTGCAAAAGACGCCAATATTTATATTCCGCATCTTTGTCATAACGATGAATTGAAACCATACGGTGCCTGCCGACTCTGTGTGGTTGAAATTACGCATAGAAATAGAACCCGAATAGTTGCTTCCTGCATCTATGAAGTAGCGGAAGGACTTGAGGTTCAAACGGTAACCGAGCGCGTTCTGAACGTCAGGAAGCTGGTCATCGAGCTGCTGTTGAGTCGAAACAAAAAGAGCCAGGTGTTGCAGGATATTGCGCAAAAGTTGGAAGTGGAAAAGAGTCGGTTTGAACTGGATATCAAAGGCTGTATTCTTTGTGGAATGTGTATTAGAACCTGCAAAGAAGTGGTCGGAGTCAATGCGATTGGCTACAAGAGCCGCGGTTTCACCCGTGAAGTTGCCACTCCATTTGATGAAACACCACCGGATTGCATCGCATGCGGTTCCTGCGCCTATGTCTGCCCTGTGGATTTTATCCAGTATTCGGAGAAAAATGGTGTTCGTACCATCTGGAACACTGAATTTCCCATGCAGAAGTGTACAAAATGCGGAAGACACATTGCCCCGGTTAAACAATTGGATCACTTCAAAGAGACCCTCAATCTTCCTGAGGACCACTTCGATATCTGCCTGCACTGCAGATAAGAATTGCCAATTCCCCGAACAAGGGGAATTGACTTTCTTACCAGTCTGAACTACCTTTCTTTTGTCGAAAGCCATTCGAAACTTCAGTGAAATCTCAGTTTCGACACAGATAAATCAGTCCCGGGCTGCTTTCGGGTGGTCGATTGGCATTGGTGATCTGTCGGACGGTTTTACGGATTGCGTCAAGGAGTATCCGAAGAGGTTTGATCGGATTTCGGTATCCGTCGGTTCTTAGTATGTTGCATTTGTGTAGCATTAATCAATGGGCCTGCATACGATCACCTTGGTTGGATTTCAAAAGAGATCCGTTAAGGTTATCCGAGTTGGCCTAGCGGTTTTGCCTTGATTCAATGGCCCGGTATCTTCGGTTTTTCCTGTCTCTAAAGAGAAGATTGATCAGGGTGATAGGATTAAGTGATGATCAATGCCGGAAAGCGGAACGGAGATCGGATCTGTTTGACTGAATGAAAGCCGGAGATTATTAACAAGAAACTCAAAACCGAATTACTTCATTAACCAAGGAAAAGAATTGGGATTAAAAGAAAGAAGAGAGAGGGAAAAACAAGCGAGGAGAGAGTCAATACTCTCTGCTGCAAGGCAATTGCTTCACGAAAAAGGGATAAATGGTGCTTCCATGAATCAGATTGCCAAAAGGGCAGAATTGGGTGTGGCCACCCTTTATTCCTATTTTAAAAACAAGGAGGATCTGTTTCTGGTTCTTCAGAAAGAGGGATTGGAGCTGTTAAGGCAGTATCTGGTCGAGTCGATCGACTCCATATCTGATCCTTCCGAGAAACTCAAAAGAATTGCTGCTTCTTATCAGGAGTTTAGTCAAAAACGTAAAAACTATTATTACATCATCAACTACTTCATTTCGACTCCGGAAATTCTATTTGAATCCGGTATGAAAGGAAAAATCGATTATCAGGCCGAGAAAGCGCTCAATATCGCTGAGCACATCATTCAAGAAGGGATAAAATCTAAAAAGTTCAGGGAGGTAAATACCAAGCGTTTCGGATTCATGTTTTGGGGCATGGTTCATGGACTGACTCAGTACAGGAAGCTGGAAACGACTATATTGAAGGATGACAACTATGATGACGTATTTGCTTATGCCATAGAAGAGTTTGTTGCCTCCCTTTCCGCCTGAGTTGATCCACCGACATTGCATCAGCCGGTTTGTCGCCTCGTATATCTAAAGTTGTTGTACTTCACGATAACGAAAACAGCTCACAAGGTGATCGTTCACCATGCCGGTTGCCTGCATATGGGCGTAGCAGACGGTGGTTCCCAGAAACTTAAAACCCCTCTTCTTCAGATCTTTGCTTAGCTGATCGGATAACTCCGTATTGGCAGGGATCTGATCCAGACTTTTCCAACTATTGACAAGTGGTTGTCCGTCAACAAATCTCCAAATGTAGTCATCAAAACTTCCAAACTCTTCCTGGATTTCAATAAATCGCTGTGCATTATTGACGGCAGCGTTAATTTTCAGCTTGTTGCGGATAATATCCTTATTGGTAAGAAGCGATTGGATTTTTTTCTCGTTAAATCCGGCTACTTTTTCAACCGCAAAATTGGCAAAAGCCTTACGGAAAGCCGGTCTCTTCTTCAATACTATTTCCCAGCTTAGACCGGCCTGAAACGACTCCAAGATGAGAAACTCAAAAAGGGTTCTGTCATCGTGGACCGGTACGCCCCATTCTTTATCGTGATAATCCACATAGAGTTGATTGGTCGGTTTGACCCAGCCGCATCTCGGTTTATCCATTTTCTTCCATAATAGTTGAGTGTAATTCTACCTTTACAGGCAAATCGCTTCATCCGGATGGTTGCTTGGGTGTTTCACCCGGAACTCAGCCGGTGGGAGTTTCAAACGATTTTTATTGTCCTTTGTTTTGACTTTTTTTGCCAGACCTTTTCATCTACTATATGAATAGATTATTCGTTACTCAGGAGTCTGTTTGATAATCGAGTTCATTGGTAATCAATATCCCCTACATCATATTTAACCGGTGAATCCTCCTCAGGTGCTTTAAGGAACGAATTTGAATCTAATATTCAGGTAATTGCCTGACAACAAAATCTATTGCGATGGAAGAGTACAGTGTTTTGATTGCGGAAGACGACTTCAGGGTATCCAGTATCTGGAAAGAATTCACCTTGACTATTCCAGGTTTCACAGTAACCGGGGAGGCTAGAAACGGGAATGATGCATTGGGACATCTGGCCAACCATGAGACAGACCTGTTGATCATGGATGTTTATATGCCCGATATGGATGGTGTCCAATTGTTGTATGAAATCCGGAATCGTCGTTTTCTTACGGATGTAATTGTTATTACAGCGGCAAAAGAATCAAAAATTATTCAACGAATCATGCGGTTGGGGGTATTGGATTATATTATTAAGCCTTGTGCGCTGGAACGGTATCAATTATCTTTGAACCGTTTTTTAACATTCCGTCGGTGTTTTGTTAAAGAAGAGTTGGAACAGAACGAACTGGATGAACTTATACACTGGAAGCTTGAACAGCGAAGTGAATCAAAAGGGCTACCCAAGGGAATGCAGGAAATCACCATGGAGCGGGTGATGAGTTGTTTTGATCAAAATCCCTATGCCAGAGGAGCGGAAGAGATTACTCGATCCACAGGTTTATCATTGGCCACTGTACAAAGATACTTGCGCTATCTGGTCGAGGTCAATCTCATCAAAAAGGAATTGACCTACGGCTCACAAGGACGACCCGAACACAAATACAGCAAGGCGTAACGGTTCATGTAAAATTCTCTCATCTTCAGTTGAGATTGAGTTCGGGACAAAACAATCCTGAGAAAGATATTTTATCATCTTATCGAATTTCCAAGGAGGTTTCATTGTATCGGATCAGGTTGATATGCATATTATTCGCAGGAGTGCTTGCTTTTTCCTGTTCTGCCCTGGCAGATAAAAAAATTGAAATGTCTGGAGGGCCAAAAGGAGGAGGTTTTGACAGACTTGCCAGCCGTATTGTTGATTTACTGGATGAAGCAAATCCCGATTCTGATGCTTATAAGCTCAGCTCACGGGGAAGCTTGGATAATATCAGAAAGGTAGGGCATCAACATGCTGACTATGGACTCTGTTTCGAGAGTGATTTGTACTTGGCCGCCAATGGTTTGCTTGTAGGTGATACCACCAGGTATTTGACGTTGAGGACAATGGCAGTTTTGCATCGGAGAACAGCTCATCTTGTTAGTTTGAAAAACCTGGGGATCTCCCATATCGACGAACTCAAAGGAAAAAAAATTGGAGTGGGGATGCCTGGTTCCGGCTCTGCAAATGCAGCCGGCCGGTTTTTCAGATTGATCGGTCTTTGGGAAATGGTCGACAAGCAATATCTGCCACAGGATGAAGCTGTTGAAGCCCTTAAAAACTCGGTAGTTGCAGCTATCTGGATGTTGACGGAATATCCGAATCCAATCCTGGTCGATCTGGCCGACGATACGGACATTGTATTAATCGATATCTATCCCCTGGGAAAGAAACATGGAATTAGCGAAATAATGCCTTTTTACCGTGCAACAGATATTCCCAAAAACACATACAAAGGTGTTGAACGAGATGTCGCCACCTTCTCGGATGCGGCATTTTGGATAGCAGCGGAAACGGTTAAATCGGATGCCGCATATAACGCTTTGAAAGTCGTGTTTTCTGCAGAAGGATTGGAAGAAATTGCAGATTCAGGAATGGTTGTGACTCAATCCATAAACAAAAGGATACTACCAGGGAGAATCAATCCTTTGCATGAAGGATCTGTCAGATTTTGGATGGAGCAAGGGGTTGAGTTACCTGTGTCACAGATAAAAGTGGGCCAGTAACTGAATGAAAAAACAGATTAATCGCTGACTGGTGAGTCCGTCGAATGGGTTTTTCAGGAGAAGCCGGTGAATGATATATGATGAAAGTTAAACGATAAGGGTATCATGCAATTTACCGTACGATCGAAACTGATAATCGGTTATATTACACTGCTGGTGTTAGTCACCATTGCCGCTTTGTATGGCTACTACTCTTTTACTAAAGTCGTTAAAGGAAAAAAAACCATTCAGTTTTATACCCGAAACGTCATCCTTTCCAACGAGATCTATCAATACATGTCGGAGGCCAGGCAGGCTCACAATACTTTTCTTAATCAACAACAGGCCAAGACCTCTGAGGAGGTCCATGACAAAATCCTGCAGCTACAGAATAATGCAAATGAGTTGGAAAGCCTGGGAGGGCTGATTGATGATAGTGATCAGGTGGAAATGGCAAGAGCCATTTTTGAATCTGCAGGGGTTTACCTGGAAACCTTTCAGTTCCTTAAAGAGTCTATCTTTCGGCGTGGTATCAAAAACAGTAGCGGGATCAAAGGACAGCTTGCCGACATCAGATCGAATCTGGAATCGAGGCTGCCCCTGGAGTTGATTTTGAAAATGGAGTTGCTGGAGGAAAAGGAAAGGCTCCAATTATCGGACATTATTCCGGCCAAAAACAGCAGTAATCTCTTTAGTGAGTTGTTCAGTTTTGCCTTAAATTCGGGAGACCTTTTTGTTATTGAAAGACTGAAAGATTATGAAATCGCTTTCAGAAAACTCTATTTCGAGAATCTGAACATTCTGGATCTTTTGCCTCTCTTGCAAATGAACGCAGAAATGATTGAAATACTGGTCATTGACAATGTGGTCACAGCTCAGAAGGAGCTGGAAAAACAGTTTGCTGCAACCGAACAGATTGAGCAAAGGCAAAATATCCTGAATATCTTGGTAACGATCTTTACCATCTCTGCCGGCATCCTTGCTATTGTCGCCTTTGGAACAGAAGCTCTTGATTTGTCCAAATTGAACACGGAATTGGCAGCCATCCTTGAAGCGATCAGGGACGGAATAGTGGCTGTAAATCGAGAAGCGAAAGTGACGGTGATTAACCAGAGAGCAAAAGATCTGCTGGGATTAAAAGATGACTATGAAGGAAAACACATTTTGGAGCTCTTTCCCAACTCAAAACTCCCCGAAGTGATGAAAAGCGGTGTCCCTCATTATGACCAGGAGCAGCAGCGTGGCAAGATCACCGTTCTGACCACCAGGATACCGGTACTATATAAAAATGAGACGATTGGGGGGATCGTCTGTTTCAGACGTAAGGAAGAACTGTCGAGACTGGCGGGGAAACTGACCCAGGTGAATGCCTATATTGATGCTCTAAGAGCTAATAATCATGAGTTCAAAAACAGGCTCCAGACCATCCAGGGAATGATTCAACTGGGGAAGACAAAAGAGGTTCTTACTTTCATTCAGAAACTACAGACATCTCATGACCAGAGAATTTCACTCTATGTCGGCAGTATTCACGATCCCGCTCTATCAGCTATTCTGTTGGGCAAGTACAACCGAGCCAATGAACTTGGGATCTCAATGACGCTTGATGAAGAGTCGAAGCTGACCAAGCTGCCGAGTCACATAGACCAAAACGGTATGGTCAGTATCATCGGAAACCTGATTCAAAATGCCATGGATGCCGTGAGAGAATTAAAAGGCAAAAGAAAGGAAATCCATGTCACCATCAAAGAGTATCCCGAGTCCATCTATATTTCGGTCTCCGATAGCGGCCAGGGTATTCCGCCTGAAATTGCCGGCCTGATCTTTGAACAGGGTTTTACTACAAAACGAGATGCAATCGAAGGCAGCGTTTCCGATATCGGTTCTCTGGATGAAAAGCACATAGGCATGGGACTGTACATCTCCAAAAATCACGTCATCAGCATGGGAGGCAGTATTCAATATAAATGTGACACCGGGACCACGTTCGAGGTCACTATCCCGAAAAGCGAGGGATAATAGCTGAAGAAGATCCCTCCGTCTTTGTTGGTGCCGGCAATAAAAATATCAACAACATTGGATTGCCTTGATTCGCAAGCCTGGCAATCAACAATCATACCCTTCTGTTCAATCCCAGCTCCCCTGAATAATCTTCCCCCTCTCTCCGTGAGATTTATGAGATAAATTATTTTTATCATTTTTACTACAAGTATCACTTCAAAGAAAATTAAGAGGTAAATCTTGACGGTTTACCGAAAGGTTCCAGTAGAATGTGCTAACTCAATATTCCGACTAATGTTGATTATCACAGTGGACATTCTTGTCAGATATCTATTGATCAAAGCAGGCCAGCATTTGCCGGGATAGTACAGAATATATCGAAGTCTGATTCAGGAGCGTTGGATGGCGCAACGTTTTATCTTTTTTTTGCATCTACTGGTTTTTGTGTGCCTTATCGGGCCAGATATTGAGGCCAAGGAATTCCTCAAATTTACCGGAGGGCCAGGCGGAGGAACCTTTCAATATTTTTCGAACGGCATTTCCCTCAGACTGTCAAAAAATATAGATGGTTTGCGTGTATCGACTCAATCCTCCAAGGGCAGTGTCGAGAATATTCGCAAAGTGAATTCTAAAAAAGCGGATTTCGGAATTGCATATTCCGGGGACCTTTATCTGGCGACGAATGGGAAATTGACCGATGATACGACCCGCTACTCCGATGTAAGGGCTGTTGCTTTCCTGTATAAGGCTCCCGCCCAACTGGCCGTTCTAAAGCAGAGCGGTATTACAGAGGTCGAACAACTCAGGAACAAGCGGGTTGCCTTGGGTGATCCGGGCTCCGGCGCTGCAGCTTCGGCTGAGCGCTTTCTCAAACTGGTAGGTTTGTGGAATCAGATTGATCGGCAGTTTTTGGGATACACTAACGCAGCCAATGCAATGAAAGAGGGTGATATCGATGCCATGTGGATTCTTGCCGGTTTTCCGACCCGTGCACTCATTGAGCTTTCTACAACCCAGGACATCGATCTCCTGCATGTTTATCCCATTGCAGCCAAACATGGCCTGACTGAAGAGCTGCCCTTTTATCAGCCAACATTTATTCCGGCGAATACCTATGAGGGAGTACTTCATGCGACAGCGTCATTTTTTGATTCAGCCCTTTGGATAGCAAACCGGAAAGTCAGCGATGGCATTGTATATAAGGCATTAAAAGAGATCTATTCAACTGAAGGCCTGGCTTTTATGACGCGGATAAAATCAACAGCCAAACAGATGTCTATCACCGGTGGTTTAACGGGTATCCTAACTCCTCTCCATAACGGGGCTGAACGTTTTTGGCGGGAGCATAATCAGACGCTGAGTTATCAATCCAATTAACATTACATCAGTCAAAAGGGTTGTAGGATTCTATGAGTTGATCAGGGAGATTGGTTTTGAATGATACCATTTTTCCGGATTTGGATGGTTGCCGGGAGTAAGTGGAAAACCTTATCAGAAACCCTGTGAGAACAGGTGTGTTCGAAAAGATAAGTTCTTTGCCTGTTTAAGATCGGCGGTTATGAAATCAAATTCGACTGGTTCCAAAGGTGAGGGGGAGGAGTTGTGTAACCTTAATATCCCCGGATGCTTTGAGCTGAAAAGAAGAATCCGGGGATACTAAGCGATTACAGCAAGAGTCTTTCCATATCCCTCAATTGAAGCGCGACTGTTTCGACCATTCGGGTCAGCAGTCATTAATCAGGATTAGGAGGCAAGTTCATGAACAAGAAAAGATTAGTCAAAGCTGCAAGCGGCCTGCTTCTGGCTGCTATTTGTGTTCTGTTGGTGGCTTCTGAAGCAGTTGTCGCCAAAACACGGGTTGTGTTTGGTGGAGGACCTGCAGGCGGTACTTTTCAGGTTGTAGCCAACGGCATCCAGGTCTATAAGCCTGTAAAGGCGATTAAGGAGTTTTCGGTAAAGGCCCAGACTTCAGCGGGCTCGGTTGAAAACTTGAGAAAAACCAATGCCGGCCGACAGCAGATGAGTACTGTTTATTCCGGTCATGTCTGGTTGGGACGCAACGGAAAAATGAAGAACGACACCAGGAAATATGAAGACGTTCTGGCAGTTGCGTGGCTTTACGGCGCTCCTGCACAATTGGTTGTACGAAAAGACTCGGGTATCTACAGCATGAAAGATCTGGTCGGTAAGAAAGTAGGTGTCGGAAATGCCGGATCGGGTGCATTTGCCAATTGTGAACTGTTCTTCTCTTATATGGGAGTCTGGGACAAAATTGAAAGAAATGCCATGGGTTATAACGATGCAGCCGCTGCATTCGGAAACAACCAATTGGACGCTTTCTGGCTTTTTACTGCTTTTCCGAGTGGAGCTGTTATCATGGCGGCTCAAACCAATGACATTGCCCTGCTTGACTTGGCAATGGACGCATCCCGGTCCGGTTTCCTGGAGAATTATCCCTACTTCGGTCAACTGACCGTGCCTGCCGGAACATACCGAGGTGTGGATTATCCTTCCCCCTCATTTCAGGATAGTGCTCTCTGGGTGGCCAACTCCAAGGTTCCTGCAGATGTCGTCTATAAGCTGTTAACCCTTATCTATTCCGATGATGGCCTGAAACATATGTATGGTCAGAAGAAGACTTTCAAGAATATGAACCTGAGTACAGGGGCCACTAACATTGTTACCCCGTTTCATCCGGGAGCAGAGAAATTCTGGAAGGAAAAGGGAAAGCTCTAAGTCTTGACATGAGAATGAATTGACTTAAACTGAAGACGGCAGGACAATGCCGAAAAGCTGAAAAGACTTTCAAATTACTGGTTGGTATGGATCAGGGCCGGTTGAGTCTAACCGGCAATCATTCCAGTCAGTGTCCGTCTCGGGCAGGTAACTCCAGCTCTTACATATCTGCCCGGCAGTCTTCGGTGAAAGCCAAATCAGATTTGGACGGCTCATGGGGTATAACCCCGACTGGTGATATCCCATGAGGTATCCGAATCGAAATGTACAGATCTTCATTCAAAGTCCGTTCTCCCGGTTCTAAACTTGATGCCGGCTTGAGAAAGGAGCCTCGTGTTATAACAAACCAACACCATAACCCTTGGAAGGTAAACTGACGTGTACGAAAAACTTACTCGACCGGAAAAGATAGTCTTTGATGTGCTTTCCGTGATTCTGGTTCTGTTTTACTCCTATTCCGCGATATTGCAGCCAGCCGCCACGCAATACCACCGTGGAATATATGTAATCATAACCTACGTTCTGATTTTCATGGCCTATAAATCCAAGACACTGATTTTCAGGATTGTGGATTATATCCTGGTGGGTCTGTCAATCTTCAGCATCGGCTACTGGATTATCAATTTTGAGGCCATTAACTATCGTACCGGTATTGAGACCGATTTCGACAAACTGGTGGCAATGATCGGTGTTTTGCTGGGTATTGAGCTGGCTCGACGCGTTGTCGGGAATGTGTTTGTGATTATGGGAGTTGTTCTGCTTCTGTTCGGTGTTTATGGGAACTATATGCCGGATCTGATTGCACATGCCGGTGATACCTTTCCTGAAGTCTGTACCAGCATCTTTTACAAGAGTGATGGTGTTTTTGGTATCATGGCCAATGTACTGGCAACCTATGTCATTCTTTTCGTCCTGTTCGGGGCTTTTCTAGAGAAATCCGGGGCACAAAGGTTTTTTATCGATTTCCCCCTGGCTGCTGTCGGGCACAGGGTTGGAGGCCCCGGCAAAGTTGCCGTGATCGCCAGTGGCCTTTTTGGCTCCATTTCGGGAAGTGCCATTGCCAACACCGTCTCGACCGGAGCCTTTACCATTCCCATGATGAAAAAAGCCGGCTTTAGATCCCATGTAGCGGGAGGAATCGAACCTGCGGCGTCGATTTCCGGGATGTTCATGCCCCCAATTATGGGAGCCGGGGGTTTCATTATGGCGGAACTGACAGGGGTTCCCTATTCAAAGATCATGCTGGTCGCTATTTTTCCGGCAATCATGTACGTCTTCAGTGTTTTCCTGATGGTGCACTATGAGGCGAAAATTCATGATGTCAGGGGAGAAAAGAGCGAGCATAACGCCTGGTTTATTCTGAAAACCCAGTGGTACTATACGATGCCGCTGATCATTATCACTGTGCTGATGCTTTACGGGTACTCTCCGAGTTACGCGGCGATTGTCGGTATTATCACCTGTCTGGTGGTCAGTTGGTTTAACAAAGATACCCGTATCGGTCCCAAGCGTTTTGTGGAGGCAGCCCGGTTGGGAACTGAAAACAGCCTGACCATCGGCGCGACTGTAGGGGTGATCGGTATTATTATTGGTGTGTTGACTTACAGCGGATTGATCTTGACTTTTGCTGATATCATTATTGAGCTTGCTGCCGGCAGACTTTGGATGACAATCCTCTTCATCGCGCTTGCCTCGCTGGTACTGGGGATGGGGGTTCCCGTAACAGCGGCTTACCTGATCACAGCAGTTGTTGCAGTACCGGCCTTGATTCATCTCGGAGTCAATGAAATAGCAGCTCACATGATCGTTTACTGGTTATCGCAAGATTCCAATATCACACCTCCAGTCTGTATTGCAGCATTTGCCGGAGCGACAATTGCCGGGGCCAATATGTGGAAGACGGCGTTTACCTCCTTTAAATTCGCCAAATTTCTCTACCTGGGTCCCTTCCTGTTTGGCTATGTACCGGCATTCTCGCTGGATGGCAGCAACACCGATATCATTAAGGCATTTGCATTGATCCTGTTTGGTACCTGGCTCTACTCCTATATATTGAGCGGTTACTGGCTCAAGTACTTTCGTGGGAGTAAAAAAGCGGTTTCGAATTGACGCTAAATCTTTATAACCTGGAAATCGGAATCGAGAGATAGTTCCGGTTTCCAATGGATATCCTTTTTGCTCAAGCTTTCCTGTTTCCTAAATCATTCTCCGCTTTTTAATTTATCTTAATCATCAATCCTGTCTGCCGGGATCAAATCCCCGCCACTTCCCATTGGCGAAAGCAATCGAGGATCTTCCACCTGTGATCAGTTCGATTAACCAGGCTCAGATATCTAAAACTGACTTGGCCTTATGCATTGATTGTGGTTTGATTGAATTCCTCATGATATGATAAACCATCTGTCTACACCAGCTATGGTTTCATGAAAATCCGCCGGTAAGAGACTCAGGCAAAAAGCAACATAAAATACGAGCTACTTTTGAGAACCAATCCAATATCTCATCGTCGTTTAAGTGGTTTCTGGAAATGGCTGTCAGTTCTGATCAGCATAGCCATGGTGCTTTTTTACTTCTACAGTGCCGTAGTTGGCACCTTTCCAATCCAGTATCACCGAGGTTTTTATCTTCTGTTCACCTTCATTTTGATTTTTCTCTATTACCCTCTCAAAGGCAGAGCCGAAGACAGGCCCAATCCCACGATTACCGATATCCTTTTATTGATGGCAACCGTAATAATCTGCTTCTACTGGATAATCCAGTTTTCCGGCTTTGGAGAGAGATTCGGAATCGAAACGGAAAGAGATGTGATCATCGGGGTGATGGCAATAATCGTATCCATGGAAGCAGCACGAAGAATTTTGGGCTGGGGCCTGGTTTTACTTTGCATCCTGTTCTGTGTTTATGCATACTTCGGTGCTGAAGTTCCGGAGATTGTAAGTCATCATGGATTCACCGCAAACGAGATCATCGTCGAATCCTTTATTTCCACCAATGGGATGTTTGGAATTCTCTCCCATGTCCTGTCAAGCTATGTGATTTTATTTGTTTTTTTTGGCGCTTTTTATCATAAATCCGGTGCTATCCGATTTCTGCTGGATTTGCCCATGGCATTAGTCGGTAGGTCTTCCGGCGGAGCTGCAAAGGTGGCGATCCTCACCTCTGCTCTTTTCGGTTCTATTTCGGGAAGTGCCACATTGAATACGGTCTCATCCGGCACTTTTACCATACCGCTGATGAAAAAATCCGGATTTAAACCTCATGTTGCCGGAGCCATTGAACCGGCAGCATCAATAGGTGGCATGTTTTTGCCACCGGTAATGGGTGCGGGCGGCTTCATTATGGCAGAAATGCTTGAGATCCCTTATAGTCGCATAATGGCCATATCCCTCTTTCCTGCCCTGGTCTACTTCCTTTCGGTTTTTTTGATGATTCATTTTGAGGCGGGGAAAAATAACCTAAAAGGAATTGCCGATGACGAGGTGCCCGGAATTCTTTCTGTTTTGCGGTCTGGCTGGTATCGGTGTCTGCCATTAGCTGTGATAACGGTATTAATGGTGCGGGGAAATTCTCCCGGTTTTGCCGCATTCTGTGCAACACTTACCTGCATACTCGTCAGTTGGGGCAGCAGAGGAACGAGAATGGGATTTAGAGAGATTGCTGAAGCCATTGTAACCGGTTCACGGCAAACCTTGATAGTTGGTGCGACAGTCGGTGTTGTCGGAATTATTGTCGGAATGATAGAGCTTACCGGTATTGGTATTCTGATTTCCGACCTCATGATCACTCTATCAGGAACCATGACAGCATCGCTGATTATACGATTGCTGATAATTCTTCTGTTTGTTGCGGTGCTGTCCCTGGCGCTTGGATTAGGGTTGCCGGTAACAGCTACTTACCTTATAACAATTGTGCTTGTCGCTCCTTTGCTTTTGGAAATTGGTGTTGCCCTGGTTGCAACACACATGGTTGTTTATTGGTTTAGCCAGGATTCGAGCATTACACCCCCGCTGTCCATTCCATCAACTGCCGGGGCTACCATAGCCGGCGCTGATCCCTGGAAGACCGGGTGGACTGCCTTTAAATTTGCCAAACTGCTTTATCTGATGCCGGTTCTTTTCTCCCTGGTCCCCGGTCTGCTGCTGGATGGATCAATCGAACAAGTTGTTGTCAGTTTTGTTTCCTGTATACTGGGTACGGTGGCTTTCACATCTCTTTCACAGTTTTTTCTTATTCGCAGAGTCGGGATTGGCGAATGGATTTTGCTGGTTCCGATGACTATTCTTCTCTATTGGCCTACGCTAACCACAACCGGTATCGGAGCTGTCTTGCTGCTAATGTTGGTTTTCAAACAGCTAAAAAACGGAACTCCCACCTGAGTTTTCCCCGGAATTACCAGGAAGAATTAAATCCCTAATCAGCTTGACACCCGTTCGCATAGATCGCATACTCAGTCCAGTTGCGGTCTCATTTTACATGCCCGTCCTCACTGACAAAATTCAAATTTTCTTTGCGTCAGTTCGAAAGAGAAGTGTTGAATTAATGGTAAGGCGAAAACCTGAAGAAACATGGGAGAGACAGATAAGCCGAGGCAAAAGAGAGATTATTATGGTAAACCAGAACAGAATTACAGAGCCCTGCAAACTGCTGGATGATAACGGACTGCTGATAAATCCGGGATATGCTACCCAACCGTTCTGGATATACGATCGTAATAAGATCAAGGCTGGTTGGCACAGAATCAAGGAATGGGACTATTATTCAGTTTTATCTCCCGACAGGGGATATGGTATTACGTTCACTATTGCTGATTTAGGCTATATCGGAATGGCAGCGGTCTGCTGGCTGGATTTTCAGAAAAAGTGTTTCAATCAGGTTGATACCATGTCTATCCTCCCCATGGGACGATTAAAGCTTCCCCCCACTTCCGGAGCGGGAGTGACTGCATTCAAAGACAGGAAACTCGATCTATCCTATCAAGTGTCCGGTGAAAAAAGAATCCTGAAGTTCGACGTTCCCGGTTTTATCGACCGGACCGGGGAAAAAGGGTTGCGGGGCGAGATCGTTCTGAACCAGAACCCGGGTATGGATAGTATGGTCATAGCAACTGCCTGGAAAGAAAATCCAAAAGCATTTTACTATAATCACAAAATCAACTGTATGCCCGCAGAAGGAGAGGTGTTCCTGGGTGAAGGCAAATTCGATTTTACCCCGACAACAAGTTTCGGAGGATTGGATTGGGGGAGAGGAAACTGGACTTACAAGAACCGCTGGTACTGGGGTTCCGCTTCGGGGCTGCTTGATGGGGAACCATTAGGTTGGAATATCGGTTACGGCTTTAGCGACCGTTCCATGGCATCGGAGAACATGCTGTTTTATAAAGGCAAGGCTCACAAGCTGGATGAAGTGACATTTCATATGAACACCGAGGATTATATGCAGCCCTGGACCTTTACCAGCAGTGACGGTCGATTTGAAATGGACTTTCAGCCGGTAGTCGATCGGAATTCTGCTGTCGATTTCAAGGTAATCCGGTCCGTTCAGCATCAGGTGTTCGGGCATTTTTCCGGATCGGTCATTCTTGATGATGGGACAGTACTGCGAATTTCGGACTTTCTTGGATTTGGGGAAGATGTTCTAAACTGGTGGTAACAATTTCACGGGTATACCATGAAATGGTCGGTATAGACCGACGTTTTCGATTTAACATGTAACAAAGGAAGCGGATGAAAATTGTTATCGCGATGATGAAGCATGAAACCAATACTTTCTCACCAGTTGAAACCGACTGGAAGCGTTTCGATAACTGGGGAGCTCATTTTGGTGAAAATGCTCTGAAAGCATACAGGAATACCGGTATGCCCATGGCGGCCTATATAGACCTTGCCATTGAACGTGGTGCGGAGATTGTGACACCGATAGCGGCCGAAGCGATGCCTTCGGGACCTGTATCGGCAGAGGCCTATGGGATAATGGCCGATGTCATTTGCGATGAAATTGAAAAAGGATGCGATCTCGTGTTACTGGATCTCCACGGCGCCATGGTCACCGAAACCACTTCTGATGGTGAAGGGAGCCTGCTGGAAAGGATTCGTGGCATATCACCGCAACTGCCGATCGGAGTTACCTGTGATTTTCACTGTAATCTCACCCAAAAAATGGTGGATAATTGCACCGCATTGATCGGTTATAAAACCTATCCCCATGTTGATATGTACCGGGTGGGCAAACAGATCGGACAAGTCCTGCTGGACTCATATGACGGAAAATGCAATCCGACCATGTCATTCCGGCAGGTTCCGATGCTGACTCACACACTGAAACAGGGAACAGATGATCAGCCAACAAAATCCATTATTCGCACCTGTCTCGAAGCTGAAAAACAGGAGGGGGTGCTGGCGGCAACCTTTTTTGGTGGTTTTACTCTCGCGGATACACCCAATACCGGCGCTTCAGTTCTGGTCGTGACTGATGGGAATGCCGTTTTGGCAAGGGATACCGGCAAGGGAATTGCAGACCTGGCCTGGCAACGAAGAGAAGATTTTGTCTATCATTGCGGATCACTGGACGAAACCATCAGTCAGGCAAAAAAGCTAACGAGTTATCCTGTTATTCTGCTGGATCACGAGGACAATTGCGGATCCGGAGGAACCCAGGATGTCATGACGGTTATTAAGGAGATTGTCCAACAGAGGCTGGAAGATGTTGCGGTCGCGGCAATCTATGATCCTGATGCAGTAAAAAAAATGCAAGAGGTTGGGGTCGGAGAAAATATACTGATCTCTCTGGGCGGGAAAACTGACATGCCGTCTATTTCCCTGCGCGGTAAATCGCTTTTGCTTGAAGGAAAGGTCAGGGCACTAACAGACGGTCACTGGACTGTCCATGGCCCTATGTATACCGGCGTTGAAGTGGAAATGGGACCGACCGCGCTTTTTGAAACAAATGGCATCAAAATCATTGTGGTTTCCCGGCATCATGAACCCTGGGATATTGGTGTCTTTACTTCGGTCGGGATCCAGCCGCAACATGAGAAGTATCTTCTTCTTAAATCCAGAATTCACTATCGAGCCGGATTTGCAAGTCTGGCTAAAGCCACCTTGTTGTGTGACGGTGACGGGGTCACAACTTCCAGGTATGACCTGTTGGACTATAAGAATCTGAGGCGCCCCATTTTCCCATTGGATGATGGTGCAGATTATTAAAAAAAGGCATGGAGAAATGATCAGGGTAGGAAGCAAAAATCTGATAACGGATGTCCCGGGGATCAAGGTGGGAAATTCGGATGACAGCGAACTGAGAAGTGGTGTCACCGTAATCAAGCCTGACGAGCCAGCTATCGCTTCGGTGGATGTTCGAGGCGGTGGTCCCGGTACACGGGAAACCGATGCATTAAATCCGGATTGTCTGGTGGACGTTGTACACGCCGTTACCCTAAGCGGGGGTTCGGCTTATGGCCTCAATGCGGCGGGAGGCGTAATGTCCTGCCTTGCTGAACGGAAAATTGGATTTGAGCTGGGAGGTGCTATAATCCCAGTCGTCCCTAGCGCCATTCTGTTCGATTTGCTGAATGGCGGTAAAAAGGACTGGGGGAAGGACCAACCCTATACTCGATTGGGGATGGAGGCGGCAGAAGCCTGTGATACAGAATTCAAGCTGGGCAATAGCGGGGCTGGATTCGGTGCAGTTGCCGGCGGCATGAAAGGAGGGTTGGGCAGTGCTTCATTTGTATACTCCGATGGTGAAAGTGAGATCACAATTGGCGCCATTGCAGCAGTGAATTCAATGGGTTCGGTTACCATGCCGGAAAGTGGTGTTCTGTGGGCATACCCTTTTGAAAGAGGGCGTGAATTTGGCGGATTACGTCCAACTCCATCAACCGGGGATTTGGATCTTGATTACTCCTTCGGTCTGCCCGTTGGAAAGAATACAACCCTGGTGACAGTTGCTACAGATGCCCGTCTTTCAAAACCACAAGCGAGAAGGATTGCAATAATGGCCCAAGATGGGCTGGCACGGGCAATCAGACCCATACATTCGCCGTTTGACGGCGATAGTGTGTTTGTACTCTCGACCGGAAAACAGGAACTTTCAGACCCCGATGCAGGATTGGCCAGGCTGGGAATGCTGGCGGCAGATTGTGTGGCGCGGGCTATTGCACGTGGCGTTTATGAAGCCGAAAGTCTGGGAGGTTTTGAGTCTTATCGGGAGCGGTTTAACCTTTACTAACGGGAGCGGTTGTTTCAAAATGGCCGGTTTGGAAAGTCAATGTAGTTTTGGTTCAGGTGTTTACGAACGCTTGATATATTTTAAAACGGAGAAAAATCATGATGAAGTTCAAAAGGATGTCGTTAGGGTTGGTTTTCTTGATAGTCCTGTTAATTTTTGCCTCCTGTGAGAAACAGGAAAAAGCCAGCCTGACACTGGCAATGGTTTTGGAGCCCACGCACCTTGATCCCACAGCAGGAGCAGCAGCAGCAATTGACGAAGTTGTTTATGCCAATATTTTTGAAGGATTGACCCGGATTAACCGTAACGGAGAGATAAAACCGGCTCTGGCGAAAAGCTGGGAGATCTCCCCGGATCAATTAACCTACACATTCCACCTGCAACAGGGCGTTAAATTTCACGATGGTGCAGCGTTTAATGCAGATGATGTGGTTTTTTCCCTGAACAGGGCCAGGGCCGAAGACAGTGTCAACGCTCAAAAGGCACTGTTCAAACCCATCGCTGATGTAAAAAAACAGGATGAAAACACCGTGGTAGTTACACTTTCTGAGCCTACGGGAAGTTTCCTGTTCAACATGGGTTGGGGAGATGCTGTAATGGTGGATGAAGCCAGTGCCGAGAAAAACAAAAGCAACCCGATTGGTACCGGCCCGTTTAAGTTCAAACAGTGGATTAAAGGGGATAAGATTGAGATGGTAAGAAACGAAGATTACTGGGGTAAAAAGGTTGCCTTGGAAAGTGCCACCATCAAGATTATTCCTGATCCAGCCGCAGCCGCTGCTGCCCTGATGGCGGGTGATATCGACGTGTTTGCCAATTTTCCCGCCCCCGAAACCATTTCTCAATTTCAGAAAGATGACAGGTTTAGTGTGGTTATCGGCAGTACCGAAGGAGAAACCATTCTTTCCACAAACAATAAAAAGGGACCTTTCGCCAAGCTGAAAGTCAGGCAAGCGATTGCGCATGCTTTGGATCGTCAGGCAATAATTGATGGCGCCATGTTCGGCTTCGGAACCCCGATTGGCACTCATTTTTCCCCCCATCATCCGGCCTATCAGGATTTCACAGGCAAATTTGAATATGACCCGGACAAAGCCAAAAAACTCCTGGCCGAAGCAGGTTATCCCGATGGTTTCAATGCTGTCATCAAGCTGCCACCGCCTCCATATGCCAGAAGAGGAGGTGAAATTGTAGCGTCGCAATTGGGCAAGATTGGTATCAAGCTGGAGATTGTTCCTGTAGAGTGGGCCCAATGGCTGGATCAAGTCTTTAAGAAGAAAGATTACGACTTGACAATTGTTTCCCATACAGAACCTATGGATATTGGCATATATGCCCGCAAGGATTACTATTTCAACTATGATAACCCGGAATTCCAGGCTTTGATTGTGAAACTCAATGCGACTGTCGATCAGACAGAAAGATATCAACTCATGGGGCAGGCCCAAAAGATTATTTCAGACGACTGTGTTAACGGATTTATGTTCCAGTTGGCCAAGCGCGGTGTCTGGAATAAGAAGGTTAAAGGGCTTTGGGAGAACAGCCCCGTCCAGGCCAATGATTTGACAGAAGTCTATTGGGAAAAATAGAACCCGATGAGATTTTTCCTGTTTAAACGGCTGGTGACCATGATTGTAACGTTGCTGGCCGCTACAATAGTAGTTTTTGTGGTTCTTGAAATCCTTCCCGGTGATCCGGCTTCGGTGATCCTGGGAATCAATGCAGAACCTGAAACCCTGGCAGCCCTGAGGGCAAAAATGGGATTGGACAGGCCCGCCCTGATCCGTTACTGGAGCTGGTTGGGAGATCTGATCCGGGGCAATCTGGGAATCAGTTATACATATGATGTTCCGGTATCGGAGCTTATTCTGCAGAGAATCTCTCTCAGTTTTCCCCTGGCGATCATGGCAATGCTTCTCTCTACCTTGATTGCCGTTCCCATGGGGATCATTGCCGCATCCAATCACGCCAAACCACTTGATTTCGTGGTGATGATATTCACCCAATTGGGCGTGGCTATCCCCAATTTCTGGTTTGCTCTGCTGTTAATCATTCTTTTTTCGGTTACCCTCAGAATTCTTCCCGCCGGAGGATTTGCCGGATGGTATGCCGGTTTTTTTCCAGCCATGACCTCCCTGCTGCTGCCCACTATTGCACTGGCACTGCCCCAGGCTGCTATACTTGCCCGGGTAACCCGTTCGTCCATGCTGGAGGTTTTGAAAGAGGACTACATTAGAACAGCCCGCGCGAAAGGAAGCGGTCGCTGGAGAACCCTTTTGGGGCATGCTCTCAGAAACGCCCTGATTCCCGTACTTACCATCCTTGGATTGCAATTCTCTTTTTTACTGGCTGGAACGATCATTATTGAAAATGTGTTCTATCTCTCCGGAATCGGCCGTTTGATTTTTCAGGCCATCGCTCAGCGTGACCTGATAGTTGTTAAAAACCTGGTGATTCTGCTGGCGGCGGCTGTGATAGTGATCAATTTTGTTGTTGATGTTCTGTATGCAGTTGTGGATCCCCGACTGCGAGGAGGCGGAGATGCTTGACAGATTCGGGGAGATTCTGCGCCACGGAATGAGGAACAGGAGTTTTGTCACGGGTGGGATTATTACCCTGCTCTTCTTTTCTATTGCTCTTCTCTCGTATATCTGGACACCTCATTCGATAGAAAACATCGATATCAAGAGTAAATTGCTCTCACCAGGAACCGGTTTCCTGCTGGGAACGGATCATTTTGGCAGAGATATCCTCTCCATGTTGATTATGGGGGCCAGAAACTCTGTCATTGTAGCTTTCGTCGCAACCGGCATCGGCATCGTTTTCGGGGTTCCCCTGGGGCTGATTGCGGCAGCATCGAAAGGATGGACAGATGAACTGATCATGCGCTTTAATGATTTCACCTTTGCTTTCCCTTCCCTGATTTCGGCTATCATGATTACGGCGATTCTGGGTCCCGGGGCCGTCAATTCCATTATTGCAATCGGCATCTTCAATATCCCGGTATTCGCCCGCGTTGTGAGAGGTGCAGCCCTGAGTGTATGGAAAAGAGAATTCATCCTGGCCGCCAGAAGTGCGGGTAAAAGGACACTCAGAATATCCTTTGAGCATATTCTGCCCAACACTTTCAGCGTTTTAATTGTGCAGGCAACCATTCAGTTTGCCATGGGGATTCTGGCTGAAGCCGGTCTGAGTTACCTTGGATTGGGAACGCAGCCACCGGCAGCCAGTTGGGGTAAAATGTTGAATGAGGCCCAGACATTCCTTCATTTCGCACCCCAGTTGGCGATATACCCGGGAATAGCCATCGCGTTGACAGTTCTTGGTCTGAATTTGTTTGGCGACGGTTTAAGGGATGTCCTCGATCCGAAACTGCGAAGACAGAGGTAGAATCCATGCCCTTGCTGCAACTGAGCAACCTTAACGTAACCATCAATACTATCGATGGGCCGATACAGGTCGTCAAGGATATGGGATTCTCTCTTGAGAAAGGAGATCGTCTGGGAATCGTAGGGGAGTCCGGATGTGGTAAATCCATAACGGCTTTGGCACTGATGTCATTGCTGCCGGAAGCATTGCTGGTGACCGGCGAGATTCTTCTAAACAACCAGAATTTGCTATTGTTATCCAAAGAGGAGATGTGTGCCGTCAGAGGAAAAAACATCGGGATGATTTTCCAGGAACCGATGACAGCACTAAATCCGGTCAAATCCATTGGATCCCAGGTTGCGGAAAGCCTGATTCTACACGAAAAGCTTACCAAGGCAGAATTAAAGGAACGAACTGAGGAGTTGATGAACCAGGTTGGACTGCCAGTCCAAAGGTTCTCGCTTAAACTGTATCCTCATCAGCTTTCGGGAGGGCAGCGCCAACGGGTTATGATCGCCATGGCCATCGCCTGCAAACCCGATCTGCTGATTGCGGATGAACCGACAACCGCTCTTGATGTCACCGTCCAGGAACAGATTCTGGAATTGATTGAAAAATTGGCGGAAGAGTCGGGAATGGCATTGATAATAATCAGTCACGATCTCGGGGTGGTAGCCCAGACCACGGAAAAAGTGATGGTGATGTATGCCGGAAGAGTGATGGAGAGAGGAAAAACGATTGATGTCTTCCGACAGATGAGCCATCCTTATACTCACGGTTTGTTTGCCGCTATTCCCAAACTTGGATCGTCTCTCACAAGAGAAAGAAAGCGCCTTCACAGTATCCCAGGTTCGGTTCCTGATCTTCGTGCAAAGATTAAAGGCTGTAGTTTTGCCGATCGTTGTCCTTCAGCTTCGGACCAATGTCGACAGGATTTTCCTGCCAGAAAAACCATAGATTCGGATCATGATGTCTGGTGCTATCATCCCGTCTCTGTCCCCAAAGGCAACGATGACCCTGCTGAAAATTGACAACATAGTTAAGGATTACCCTCTTCCGAAAAAACATTTGCTCAGGAAAGCACCGGTCTTCAGAGCGCTTCATGGTGTTTCTTTTGAACTGGAAAAGGGAGAGAGCTTCGGTCTGGTTGGAGAGTCAGGATGTGGGAAATCCACCCTGGCACGAATCATCATGGCACTGGATTCGCCAACGTCGGGATCAGTGTTTTTTGATGGGCAGGATCTGTTTGAAATTTCACACCAGGCGTTGCGTAATCTCAGGCGAAATTTCCAAATGGTGTTTCAGGATCCCTATAGCTCGCTCAATCCAAGAAAGAAGATTCTCTCCGTTATATCAGAGCCTTTGGACACACTGGAACGTGATATATCCACTAAGGATCGTCGGGAGAGGGTTGCTGATCTGTTAAGTGAAGTCGGGATGAATTCCGGGGATATGGATAAATACCCCCATGAATTTTCCGGAGGACAACGACAACGTATCGCCATTGCCAGGGCCCTGATAACCAAGCCTTCTCTTATTGTAGCGGATGAGTCAGTCAGTGCGCTGGATGTATCGGTTCAGGCCCAGGTGCTGAACCTGATTATGGATCTGCAGGAAAAGTACAATCTTACCTATGTTTTTATCAGCCACGATTTGAGTGTTATCGAGTATGTTACCCAAAACCTGGCTGTAATCTACCTGGGCAGAATCGTTGAACAGGGCAGGACTGACCGGATCTTCAGCCAACCGCGACATCCCTATACCCAAATGCTGTTGGAAGCGATTCCAAGTGTTGATCCGCAGGTAAAAAAGAAGAAAAAGGGGAGCCCGGCTATCTCAAACCTGTCGGAATCCGGTTGTTCTTTTATTGATCGCTGCTATCTGGCTTCGGAGATTTGCAGGTCGAAGATACCCGAGTTGGAAGATACAGGAGGTCACATGGTGGCTTGCCACAATAGCAATGCGGAATGATATTGGAACGGGGTTGATAACTCACCGTAAATACTGCTAGAGCTTTGAAATGAGGGAGTACTAAACAATAAATCTCACCAGGAATATCAATCAATGGAAAAAAAAGGACATCTTATTGGCGGAAATTGGCTTGAAGCAGCGGATGATGAGGTTATCGATATAATTGATCCTAGTACCGGTGAGCAAATCGGCTTGCTGTCCGCCGGAGGCCAGGCTGAGATAGACAAGGCTGTGGCAGCAGCTCGTAATGCCATATCGGGTGAGTGGAGCAAATTGTCACCAGTGGAACGAGGAAGATGTCTTTCAAGGCTGGGGCAGTTGATTTCGGAAAACCAGGAAAAGCTCGCTGCCATCGAAGTTCAAGACGTTGGCAAACCGCTTTCCCAAGCACGAAATGATGTCATTGCCTGTGCCAGGTATTGCGAGTTTTATTCGGGAGCCGTTGACAAGCTTCATGGTCAGACCATCCCGTATCAAAACGGATTCACCGTTCTCACTCTCAGGGAGCCGCACGGAGTAACTGGCCATATCATTCCCTGGAATTACCCTCTGCAAATTATTGGTCGCAGTGTAATCGGTGCATTGGCGGCAGGTAATGCGGTTGTCATCAAACCTGGTGAAGATGCCTCCCTGAGCACTTTGTTTCTGGGAGAGTTGACCATCGAAGCCGGGTTTCCTCCCGGCGCCGTTAATATTGTAACCGGGTATGGAGAAGACGCCGGCGCTGCCCTGGCAGGACATCCGGGTATCAATCATTTGAGCTTTACCGGTTCTTCAAGAGTTGGTGGCCTTGTGCAGAAAGCGGCCGGTGATAATACAGTGCAGGTCACACTCGAATTGGGAGGAAAATCTCCCCAGGTTATTTTTGAAGATGCAGATCAGGATCTTGCACTACCATTCGTGGTTAACGCTGCAATTCAGAACGCAGGGCAAACCTGTTCTGCCGGGAGTCGGGTTTTGATACATAACCCGATTTACGAAGAATTTGTCGGAAAACTGATGAGAAAATTTGAATCGCTGGTTGTCGGCCCTGCCATGGATGATCACGACATCGGTCCTCTCATCAGTCTTAAACAGAAGCAAATGGTTGAATCATATCTCAGCAGAACGCTTGATCTTCAGATTCTGGCAAAAGGAAAATTTGCCGCTTCCCTGCCGGAAAAAGGATTCTATGTTCCCCCGGTCCTGCTGGGCGATGTCCCCCCTGATCATTGCCTGGCAAAGGAAGAGATTTTCGGCCCGGTCCTCTCCATTATCAGATTCAGAAGCGAAGAGGAGGCGGTCGAAATCGCGAATAATTCGCGCTATGGTCTGGTCGCCGGTGTCTGGACCAATGATGGTGCACGGCAAATGCGAACAGCGAAGGCGCTGGAGTGCGGGCAGGTATTTATTAATAATTATGGTGCTGGCGGAGGGGTGGAACTGCCTTTCGGCGGGGTTAAGGGCAGTGGTTTTGGTCGCGAAAAGGGGATGGAGGCATTATACGGTTTTACCACCTTGAAGACAGTCGCAATCAGTCATGGATAAAGTCGTGAGCTCATTTATTACGATTCAAAACCCACGGCTGCAGGTTTTTATGAACAGTTAATCATTGGGAATAACCATATTCGATACGGGATTATCATATGCGTTTAGATAAAAAAACCGCCATAATTACAGGTGGTGCTTCGGGATTTGGCAAAGGAATGGCCGAGTTGTTCTCTCGTGAGGGGGCTAATGTTGTCATTGCGGATTTGAATGAAGCAGATGGGCAGAAAACAGCCGACGAGCTGAAAATTGGTTTCCTTAAGACCGATGTCAGCAAGAACAGTGATATGTCAAGCCTGGTGAAATACACCATGGATCTCTTTGGCAATCTCGATATTTTCGTCAATAACGCAGGATACACCCATCGCAATTGTCCTATGTTGGATGTGGACGAAAAGACTTTTGATCGTATTTACGAGGTCAATATCAAATCAGTCTATTTGGCCGCTCAAAACGTGATTCCCATTTTTCGCAGGAATGAAAAGGGTGTCATCCTCAATATCGCCTCAACCGGTGGAGTCAGGCCCCGTCCGGGTCTGGTGTGGTACAATGCCTCCAAGGGAGCCGTAATATCCCTGACGCGATCCATGGCGATTGAGCTGGCACCGGAAAATATCAGGGTTTGCGCCATTAATCCCGTGGCAGGCAAAACAGGGATGCTGCATCTTTTCATGGGTGAGGAGACAGAGGAAAAATATGAGTTGTTTCGATCGAGTATTCCCATGGGTCGGCTTTCCACTCCTCGGGACATAGCCAATTCAGCCCTGTTTTTATGTTCGGACGAAGCGGATTTCCTAACCGGTATCTGTCTGGAGGTGGATGGAGGTCGCTGTATCTAGGGGGGCAACACACGGAATCCAATCGAAGACCCTCCCGGACATATCATGCAGTCCAAGGGCATTTGCCGGGTATGTTCCTACAAGGGAAGTGAATTCATGCCCATCTCTATCGTCACCTTCACCAAAGTTGCCACTGCCGTAATTTGCTTTTCCCGGAGAGATTGACCCGTCGGAAGTGCCATAATGCAGGTTTTTCCCACCAGCCCGGCAGGCGTATTCCCATTCTGCTTTCCTCCCGGTAATCGGGTCGCTGTAAGTACCTTGCGCCGGCAAATCACCGCAGGGTCTGACGATAAACAGGGTTGCGATGAGTATCTTATGTGGCAGGAAAGATATTGGTTTCAAGTCAGGCTGTTAGAAATTGTTGCTTTTGAAGTTGTCTTCTCACCCAGCTCAATCCCAATCTTCCCCTCAGGTTGAACAGGTGCAGACCCAGGGGCAGGATTTTTCTGATCGTGGGTGTCAGGTAACAGATTTCCATTAACTGGTTATATAGCTGGTTGATGTCGTTGTGTTGAAGCAATAGCCTGGAATCCGAAACCTGCAGATTCCATCTTTCAGCCAGTTTCTCCGCTGTTTTTGACCCGTCCCTCATTTCTACCACGGCTTCAAAAGGGCCGGCCGGATGGAATGGCATATGTTCTTTGTTTGACAGTGATTCTGCGGCTGTTTCGGCCAGACTTTTACGCCACTCTGATTCTGATGTTTCCGGTTGTAACTTGGATTTATCGATGGGGTAACAATGAACACCGGGAATTTTCTGCAGAACGTGATGGCAGGCTACCGGACATCCCGAAAAAAACAGCGGAGTGAGACCGAATGGAGCAAGGGAAGCCGAAAAGAGCTCGGCCTCCGACATCAACGCTCCGTTTACTTCAAGACGTGAAATCCTGGAAGTCAGGGTATGCGCCAGAAATCCGTTGGAACCTGAAGGGGCATGCATGCCAATCATCAACAAGCCGGTAGCCTGTAGAGGGTTGCCGATACCGGGAACAGGTCCGATCCGATACCCCTGGTCGACCACAGCCCTATGATTGATAAGTTCAGGAAGAATGTTGAAGCCGGTCCTGTGAAAATCCTTGACGATGATGCTTTCAGCCCCGGCTTTGAAGAGAGCATCAACAACCGCTGCTACATCCAGAGTCATTTTATAGCACGCTTCCGGCCAGCTTGGCGTGAGGAATGAGGACATTTCATAGTCCCGGCATCCTGAACTCCCTTCAATATCAGCAATTAAGATAAGGTGTTTGTGTATGCCGTTCACTTTTCCGATCTGAAACCGATAACTTAACTGTTTGGTCTGATTGATTCAGCCCCGATTTTTTTCCGGCCGGATCCCTCATGCCTTTGAGATTATGATGGGAAATCTTATATCAGACCTGTTTGTCAACCGTAACTTTTGTTGCTTGTTTATCAAAAAGCATATTGATTCAGCAAGTGTGAGAGACCGATTAGTTGATGACAGCAATATATTGATACATCATCATGAAATGCGAGAAACTTCCCAACATGACAAATAGATGAAATATCTCGTGAAAACCAAATCGGTTTGGCCAGGGATCCGGTCGCTTAATGGCGTATATTACAGCTCCAATGGTATAAAATAGACCCCCGGCCACCATCCAGAATACGCCGCCGGGTTGAATGGCTTCCACAATCGGGACAATACCCAGGATCGCCAGCCATCCCATGAGGATATAGATTGTCACAGATAACCATCTCGGGGCTTGAAGCCAGAAGACTTTGACAAACAGACCCAATGCGGCGATTCCCCAAACCCCAAAAAACAATTGCCAGCCAATGCTTGACCTCAAAGGTATCAGACACACGGGGGTATAGGTGGCTGCGATCATAATAAAGATCATAATATGATCCAGTCTCCGCAGTCTCTGTGTGCCGATGTCGGAAAGAGGGAGCCAGTGATAGAGGGTGCTGGCAAGGTAAAGCAGAATCATCCCCACACTGAAAACTGTAAAGGTGGCAATGTGCCAGGGTTTAACCGGATCAATGACTTTCATAATGAGCAGGATCAGACCCAGAACGGCCAGAACACAACCGATAAAATGGGTGAATCCGCTGATTGGATCTCTAAGTTTTATCATCAATGCCTCCAACTCTCAGTTTGTCCTTTTTATTCTGTCCGGATCATTTCCCGTCCCTGGAATCCACCTACACCCTTGTGTGACAACTACGGCTTTCAGACAAGTTTGACCTGACCCTGTTCTGGCAAGCGGCAGAGTCGCAAGGATATTCGCTTATGATAACGCGATCGACTGGAATGATGACTGTTTTATTGTAAAACAAATGTAAAAACAGAGGCGATTAACTTCGACTGTCGGGGGGAGTAAGGACTTTGATGCCAAGAGGACGAATCCGAATCAGAATAACCGGTAGGAAAAAGAAAGAGTTCATTGTCAGCGCCAGTACCCCCACGATCATCGGCATTGCGATATCCGGGATATTGATCCGGTTAAGGAATAACAAACTACCGGAAATCGGCAGTATGGCCCCGATAGAGCAAAACGAGGCAACTCCGGTTTTCATAAAGGTCTGTTGAAGCGCTTTTTCATATTCCCGGAACCCTTCAAACTCTTCCTGGAAATGCAGGAATAACCGAACAGATGTATTTGCAGTCAATCCGCCTATTATCAGCATGATCATAGTGACGGTATTACCGGAAAGGTCAGGCTGCGAACCCAGGCTGATCGTCAAAAGCATTAAAGGAAAGAGGTTAAACCACAACATCAGCATGCCTGCCCGGAATGATCTTAAATAAAAACCGGAAAGCAGGCCAACAATGACAATTCCGATAATAAACCGGGTAAAGAGGTCGATGATCTGAACTGAGGAATCAATCGACAAGGCGATCCGGATAAATTGAAAGGTGGTTAAGCTGTAAACGACCAGGGAGAGGGGTAAAAGGATTAACCTTTTGTTCAGGATCCATTTAGAAAGACGGACCATTCTCATGGGTGATGGTTGCTTTTTCAGCCTCCGTTTTTTGAGTGCCGGTCCAAAGGAGAACACGATTGGAAGCAGGAGAAATCCCAGTGTAAATAACAGTAGAACGCCGCCACCGCAAATTACGGCAATATTCCACATGGCATGTGATTCGGTTGTCAGACAAATGCCAAATCCGATGATGGAGGCGGCAACGGCAGCTAATAAACCGGGTTTGGAATACTGGCTAAAACTATAATGCAGGGCCTGTAAACGATCACCTCTCCTGGAGAAATGAAAATGGAAATGGTTGAAAAAGTGGCATACATCACCCACAAAAATACCAACCAGGAATGGCAAGGCAATGAAAATATAGGCACCAATCGCTTTGCTCAAGATCCCTGAACCCAATAGCCAGCCCAGCAAAGATCCAACAAAGAGCAACCAGATGATTCTTTTGCCGATGATATGTCTGATTCCGAATTTGGCGATGCTGCGATTGAATAGCATTCCACTCATGGCGATCGGCTTTTGATTACCTGAACAGACTTTCTTCAAGGTCGGACGCGGTTTTGGATGACTCTGTCTGCTTTAGTATCCAAGCGGGAAGAGAAGAGGCGGGCATTGAGTTCGTCCGGAACTCAATGCTTAACGATGCTAGATAACCTGTAGACTGGTGAAAAATTCGATAACATTATCCCCAAAGGTTTCATAATTGTCCAGTTCTTTGGTGATACTAACATCTTCTTCATACTCAAGATCGATTAATTCGTGATGTTCCAGGTTTTCTCCCTTGGCATTACGAACCACCACCACCTGTGGACGATCAAGGTCTTTTTCCGGAACACTGATGACAAATCCCTGGGAGCCTTCATTCAGCTCAACTGCGGATCCTTTGGGGTATCTGCCCATAATCTGCATAAATTCATTCCAGATATCAAGATCGTATTCCACACCAGCCAGTGAATCGATGAACCTAATGGCAGCAGGAGGTGCCCACGATTTCTTGTAGCTTCTTTTTCCGACGAGAGCCTGGTAAATATCTATGATGGCAATCATTCGAGCTTCCAGACTGATGTCCTCGAAATTTACACCCTTGGGATAGCTGGAAGCCATACTCGTATCCAGCTTGATATGGTGATAATGTGCCATATCCACAATGTGGCTTGGCATGTTCATAGCTGTCAGCATTTCTGCGCCGTAGACCGGATGGTTCTGCATTAGTTGCATCTCTTTGCTGTCACGTTCAAATCTTACGGTGCTGTCCAGGATCTCTTTGGGAACCTTGGCTTTTCCAAAATCGTGCAAAAACGAACTCAACAGGATCTCCTGCTCATCCTTAAAAACGCTTTTTACCCCCAGTTTTTCGATGGCCTTCAGATATACCACCTGAAAAATCGCTCCCACATCAATACAATGGGCGTAGGTCTGATCGCTTTCTTTCAAGCTGGAGATAGCTGTGATAGCTTCTGCTGAAGAACTTGAGACAATGCTGTCAACAAAGCCGAGGATTTCCGAGGTATTGGTTTTTCCCTGTCTTCCACTGTCCATGAGATTTTCCACCGCTTTGCTGGCTTTATCCCTGATTTCAACACTCTCCTTGACCTTTTGAACCAGATCTTCAGCTTTTCTAACGGATTGTTTCCTTTTTTCCTGTTGCTCCGGAGTTCTTTGTTTAATCTTTTTTACTTCGAATTCGGTAAAACCTCTTTTTTCCAGTTCCTTGATCAATCCGTTGCTGACTTTTACCAGTTTCTCCAGGTTTGCCGGGAATCCAAACACCTTTAACAAGCTGTCCCCTTCCTGAAGCTGATCCACGGGTATTTCCAGATCCGTGCCACCCCTGTTTACCCTGATCATCGTGCCTTTGAAGTTGTGCTTGACCCAATCACCGGTTTGCTTGTCCATGGGGGAATATTTATCATTGAATCCGGTATAAGCAGTAATCATCATTTGACTGGACAGTTCATTTAAACTGATGCCACTTTGCTGGGAGTTGTCATTAACCATAACTATCTTGATCTTTCAAAGAGTTAATATTCTGAATGTTTCGGACCGAGTGACATTTCATATAATACATTTACTCATGATTATCTCATGAAATCGGGAGATAAAAAAGTAAATTTTGAAACGTATAATAGCAAAGAATTGGATATGTCGGCAATAACCCGGTATATGTTGAATAACCCGGGTATCCGGTTCAACTTGAAAAACGGTTATTTCTTTTTGTCAGCGAAGGGACCGTTGTTGAATTTTTCGATGAGACGTTGATTTACATTTGCCGGGACCATGCTTTTGACATCACCACCGAAGGTTGCAGCCTCCTTAACAATTGATGAACTGGTGAAGATCCATTGCAGACCGGTCATCAGGAAAACCGTCTGTACGTTTCGATTCAGCCTGCGATTCATCATAGCCATCTGGAACTCATACTCAAAATCGGATACAGCTCTTAATCCCCTTAATATAGCTCTCGCCCCTTTCACCTCCGCATAATCGACCAGTAAGCCGCTGTGCTCTTCAACTTCTACATTGGGGTGATCTTTAAAGATCTCCTCCAGCATCTCTATCCTCTCTTCTACGGAGAAAAGAGCCTGTCGTTTTGCTGGATTATGAAGAATGGCAACGATGAGTCGGTCAAAAAGTTTGAGTCCCCTGGTGATCATGTCCATATGCCCATTCGTTACGGGGTCAAAGGAGCCGGGGTAGATGGCGATGCTTTTTTTCATGGAGTTGGTTGTTGATTATAGTCTGGATTAAATGAGTCCCTTTCTATCGGTTTGTTACATCTATTTTTCTACCGTATGACCGGGGTGAAATCAACGAACCTGAAACGGTTTTTAGGAATATTTCTGTCTATCATCAACCAATCCCCGGGAAGAAAAGGGAGAGAAACCGTTTTCTCTGATTTCCCTTTCTGGCGATCAGTTATTCCGGATGACTTTCGGGATTTTAACCGTTAGCATTAAGTATATTTGACAGATCCTGTTATAAATCAAGGAGCAATAGATATGAGATTCATCTGCCGGATTATAGTCGCTCTTGTCATTTTTTGCATGTCTGATACTGTTTTTGCCGCTTCCGGTAGTGCCAAGGATTGGTTGGAAATACCTGCTGAATACAAGGACGAAGTTGCCGACAAGTTGGAGCAAAGTAAAGAGTTTACAGCGGAACAGATGGAAATGATCAAGGAATGCCTGGAAGAATCCTCATTCAAGGAGACATTGAATTGTATTTCCAAGGGAGGTGTGGATGAGGCTGCCGTTATTTTATCATCCATCGCCGAAGCCTTCGGTGACATAAAAGAGAGGATTTGCGGAAGTTCCTCGATGATGGATAAAAATCGATGCAGCCAGTTCAAAACCAGGCTGCAGGACTGGAAAGACGAGTTGTCGGGCACCTTCTCAGGAACGATTAAAAGAGGGCAGCAATACCTGGAGGAACGAAACAAACTCTTCCATATGAAACGGAAAATCTGCAACAAAATCGGGGAAAAGGGTTGCTGGACCTGGCTGGATGAAAGGATCGACCTAAAATGCAATCCCGAAAAAATTGGTACCGACCTCCAAAAACTCGAAGATTGCAGACTGGAAGTTGTCAATGATGTCTGGGAACGATTGAACCGGTGATCTATTTTTTTTCCTGTTCGCCTTTAAGCTTCTCCCAGAGTTCTACTACCTGTTTTCTGGTATGTTCGAGTGATTGATCGTTGTGAACCACATAATCCGCATATTCCAGCTTCTCATCAATGGAGATTTGCGATTGCAGAATGTTCAGAGCTTTTTCCTCACTTATCCTGTCACGTTCAGCCAGCCGTTTTACCTGGATCTCCCGGGGGGTATAGACGACCAGGAGTTTATGAAAAAGATATGTCAGGTTCTGTTCGATCAAAAGCGGTATCACCACTTGAATAATGGCTTCGGGATCATTTGACGTGATTTCGTCCAGTTGGACAATGAACTTTTCCTGAATTCTGGGGTGGGTAAAGCTCTCCAGTTTCTTACGTTTTTCCAGATCATTAAAAACAATGTCCGACAGCGCCTTGCGGTTCAGATTTTCATCCTCTTCCAGAATCTGCTTGCCGAAATAGTCGACAATGTCTTTCCAGGCCGGTTTACCCGGTTGAACAACTTCACGGGCCAGAACATCGAAATCGATAATCGGTGCTCCCAGTTCCTCCAGCATATTGGCTACGGTGCTTTTGCCTGTAGCAATACTCCCGGTCACACCGATCAACAATCGCTTGTCCTTACCCCGAATAAACTCCAATTGATCCAATCCTCCGTAGGACATGGGATATGCTGCTGAAAGGTCGGTTTCAGCTCCGGCATAGCTGATTGGATATCTGATTCCACGTCGATAAAGCACTTCAAGCCCTTTTAATGCCTTTTCGATGTGTTCCGGCTTCAATGCCATAACCAGGTCTTCATCCTGGGCATGTCCGTATCGTCTTTCGCCGTAACAGGGGATCGTGAGTGAGGGTTTGCCGGTTTGATAGCAGCGGACAATGGCGTCGGAACAGGAAGACTCCCCTACACAGGAGAACTCCATAACTTCGTAGTTTTCAAACTGCAGGGCATTGATCAGCAACATCATCTGAGCCGGGTTGGCGTAGATGAGTACAATATCAGGATCAAAGGGATTATAGACCAGCGGAGCCAGGGCTACTGCCTCATTCTTGCCGGCGGGCAGACGCGGTATGGCCTTTTCAAAAGCAATGGCGTCCTTTCTGGTTTTGGTCCAGACGATGCTGCGAAAGGTTCCATCGTAAAAACCCAGTTCAGGAAGCTCCGTCAGACCGATAATGGAAGGGCAGACCGGACCCACAAAATCTTCCGGATCTGCTCCAACGGTCCAATCGAAAGTTCTGACCTGGGTGATGAGCTGACAAAGGCTGACTTTTTTTCCCGGCCTTCTGATAAAGGGGATTTCATCCAACATCTCCTTTTTCTCCAGCATTTTGAAAGCCACCGGAAACGATTTCAGTCGTATCAGGTGTTCAATTCTCCGGACCGGTTTTTCCCAATCAACCCTGGTTCGCATTTCCGTTCTCCGTTAATAAGGGGTGATTCCTTTACACAACGCCTATGTCTGCATGCTACCAGCAAATCTCGGAAATGCCCCCTATAAAATCAGTTTTGAGATGATCTCCTTCATAATTTCCTGGGTTCCGCCACCGATGGAAAGGATTCGGTTGTCCCTGTATAGCCTCTCTACAAGGTACCCGCGCATGAAGCCGTAGCCTCCGAAAATCTGTGTGGCATCAAAGGTGACCTGGTTGCTGACTGTGCAGGCGAAATTTTTGGCCATGGATACCTCTTTGATCTGCTCGACTCCTGCGTTCATTTTTGCGGCAACGCGGTAGGTGAACTCCCTGCTGGCTTCAAGCATTGTAGCCATGTCAGCAAGCTTATGCCTGGTGACCTGAAATCCGGTTAACGGCTTGCCGAACGCATCCCGTTCCCTGGCATATTTCAATGACTCTTCCAACGCCAGTTCAGAGGTGATATTTGCCATCAAGGCCAGCGAAAGCCTTTCAGCCTGGAAGTTTTCCATGATATAGTAGAATCCCTTGTTCTCTTCTCCGATCAGGTTTTCAACAGGAACCCTGCAATTGTCAAAGAAGATCTCTCCCGTATTGGAGGCCCACCAACCCATTTTCTTCAGCTCTTTGGATACGGAAAACCCGGGTGTGTCGGTGTCGATGATGAGAAAACTGATTCCATGCGCCCCTTCCCCGCCGGTTCTTACCGCACAGGTAATCTGATCCGCATGAAGTGCACTGGTGATAAAAGTTTTGCTGCCATTGACTAAATAATAGTCACCTTCGCGAATAGCCGTGGTTTTTAAATTGGCCACATCGGAACCTCCGGAGGGTTCAGTGATACCCAAGGCAGAAATCCTGTCGCCGGTGATTACAGGCTCCAGGTACTTCTTTTTCTGTTCCGGCGTCCCATGGGCTGCAATGGGCGGCAGTGAAATGCCGTGCGATCCCAGGCTGGCTACGAGTCCTGTTGATCCGCACCGGCAGAGTTCTTCCGTGACTACAATCTGGTCAAAAATATCACCGGGGGTTCCTCCATACTCTTCCGGATAGCCGATACTGTTGAAACCGAGATCGGCAACTTTTTTGTACAGCTCTTTAGGGAAATCGTTTGCCTCTTCCCATTCCTCAACGAAAGGTGTGATCTCCTTTTTCACAAAATCCCGTACTGCCTTACGCAACAACTCGTGTTCCTTGCTGAAATACTGCTGGTAAGTCACGCTGCTGTTTTTTGTTTCCATCGATTCTCCGGCGTTTGATTAGAAGCCTTCCGATTTGCTGATGATTTCGCTCATGACCTCGTTGGCACCGCCTCCGATGGCGATTAGTCTCGAATCCCTGAAATGCCGCGAAATTTTCATTTCATTCATGAAACCCAGTCCACCAAACATCTGCAGGCAGCCATCTGTTACCTTTCCTGCTAATTGCCCCGCTAGCAGTTTCCCCATGGAAATCTCGCGGGTAGCATCCATTCCCGCCATTTTCATACGGACAATATGATAGGTCAATTGCTTCAGACTTTCGATTTCTGTCACCCATTGAGCCAACCTGTGTCTCAGGACCTGCTTTGCCATGAGAGGTTTACCGAAGACAATTCTCTGCCTCAGGTGCTCCTTGGTCATCTCGATAACATTTCTCATGGTAACGTAAGTCATTGGCAGGGTTACGAATCTTTCATGCTGGAATTGCTGCATCTGGTAGATGAATCCCTCTCCCTCTTTTCCGATTAGGTTTTCCTTGGGAATTTTCATGTTGTCGAAGAAAAGCTCGGCTGTGTCGCTGCTTCTCATTCCGAGCTTATCCAGTTTTTTACTGACGACAAAGCCATCGATATTGGTGGGAACCACAAACAGACCGAAAGAATGGTAACCGGGTTCATCGCTGGTTCTGGCCAGGAGGGTAAGAAAGTCTGCCTGGGTGCCGTTGGTAATAAAGGTTTTGGACCCATTCAGGATATAGTAGTCTCCCTCTTTTTTGGCGGTTGTTTTCAGGGAAGCCACGTCCGATCCCGCATCCGGTTCCGTGACAGCGATGGCGGAAACCATATCTCCGGCGATAGCTGGTTTCAGATAGGTCTCTTTGAGATAGTCGGAGCCAAACTGGTCGATGGCGGGAGTAGCCATGCTGGTTTGAACCGATATAGCCATGGAAATGCCGCCGCATTCGATATTTCCCAACTCTTCCTGAAAGGCCAGCTCATACCAGTAATCGAGTCCTTCTCCGCCCCATTTGGGATCATATCGAATTCCTAAAAATCCCAGGTCACCCATCTTTTTAAAGATTTCGCGCAGGGGAGCGGACCCGGCTTCTTCCCATTCGTCCACATAGGGATTGATCTCTTTTTTGATAAATTCTCGAGCCGCTTTTCTAACCTGTTCGTGTTCCTTGGTGAAATACAGATCCGATGTCATGGTGAACTCCTGTTTTTGTTTGTCGGTTATAGATAGCCTGTTGTGTTTGGAATGGTTTCACTTAACGATTATCGATTCGGGCAGATCTATTATTTTAGCCCTTAAATACTCACCCAGGGTCTTGGCCTGGGGATCATTGCGCACCGAGGCAGCCACCCCCTCTCCCAAAACGCCTTTAATATAAAAATTCAGTGCGAAAAGATTGGGTAGTTCATACCGCTCGATCTCAAACGGACTCATGTCCGGTAACAGTTCCTTTAATTTCTCGACACTCAGGAAGTCGCTGAGAAAAGCATACGCTTCTGCGGTTTTTCCCCAGACTCCCAAATTGGCGTTGCCCCCTTTATCACCGGACCGGGTTGCGAAAGCACGACCCAGTTCCGTTTTGATTTTATTTCCGTCCGGGATATCGGGCATATCTATATTCAGGGAAGATGGCGGATCAGCCATTGTCTCAGTTTTCGGCCAATCCAAAGCTGTCTCCTCCACTCCAATTACTATCTTTTGCGTGATGTTCTTCCCTTCCATCAAGGCAGGCCAGTGGAAAATGACGGGTGATCCGTTACCCGGCGGTGAGGTCATGGTGAATCCCGGAATGTTTGCCAGAGCCAGTTCAACAGTCGCAGCAGAAAAGGTGCGACCGGCTTTGTTGGAGTCCGGATCCAGCACTGAAACCTTGAGATGAGCCGATGCCTCTTCATTGGTGGACGGATTCTCCTTGTCCAAACGTATTAGTTGAACATCCACTTGTTGGAACTGATCTTTACCCCCCAGGCCGGTAAAAAGCGTTTCCTCCAGAATCTTGGCTTTCTCTTCAATGTCCATTCCGGTGAGAACGAAAGTCATGGAATTCTTGTACCCGCCCATATTGTTAATACAAACCTTTGTTGTTGCCGGGGGCGGCTCTCCCTGAACTCCTTTGATGCTCACCCTGTCGGGGGCGTCCTGTGCCAGTTGGATGGTGTCAAACCGGGCAGCGACATCCGGTGTCAAATAACGCGGTTCACGTACTTCGTACATCAATTGCGCCGTCACTGTTCCGACTGAAACCAGACCGCCGGTTCCCGGATGTTTGGTAATGACGGAGGAGCCGTCTTCATGCATTTCAGCAATGGGAAATCCGACATTATGAAAGGAGGGGACTTCATGGATGAAGGAGTAGTTTCCACCTGTCGCCTGACCACTACATTCAATGATGTGACCGGCCGTTGCTGCACCTGCTAACTGATTCCAGTCACTCTTTTTCCAGCCGAACTTCCAGGCCGCGGGTCCCATCACCAGTGCTGCATCTGCCAGACGGCCGCCGATTACAATATCCGCTTCCCGATCCAACGCTTCTACAATTCCCCAGCATCCCAGGTAGGCATTTGCGGTAATGGGCTGGGCTCCGGCATCTTTAAAATCTATTCCCTTGTCCAGATGTGTAAACCGCTCACCTTTCTCCTGAAGCTCCTGAATTCTGGGCATGATATTATCCCCTTCGATATAGGCGATTTTCGGTTTGATACCCAGTGTTCCTGCCAGAGTCTCCAGTTTTTCTGCCAGCGATTTCGGATTTAAGCCCCCGGCGTTGGTTACGACACGGATGTTTTTGTCCATGCATTCACCCATGATCTCTTCCATCTGGCGCAGGAAGGTTGAAGCGTATCCGCCATCCGGACTTTTCAGAACCTTTCTGAACAGAATGGCCATGGTCAGTTCCGCCAGGTAGTCTCCCGTGAGAAAATCAATGGGGCCACCCTGAACCATCTCCTTCGCAGCACTGAATCGATCTCCTAGAAAACCGCTGGAATTGGCAATGATAAGCTTGTCATCATGCAATGTCTTCTTGCTGGTCATGTTCTCTCCTTTCTTTAGGTTTTAGTGGCTGTCATCTCCCTTTGAAATCCGGTTCCCTTTTTTCCAGGAAAGCCATGATCCCTTCTTTGGCATCTTCGGTGGAGGCGATAACTCCCAGTTGGCTGGCCAGGAAATCGATTCCTTCTTCAAATGGCATATCACTCATTTTATAGAATGCCTCTTTACCTATTTTCATTCCAATCGGGCTCTTTTTTGCCAGGTTTTCCAGAATTCCGTTTACCTCCTCATCCAGTTTGTCGGATGGAACAACTCGGGTTACCATTCCCATTTCGAGAGCCTGGTCTGCAGTCAGTTTTTCGCCCAGCAGACACATCTCCATGGCTTTTTTCTTAAGTACGTTGCGGAAGATCAGGGCTCCAATCATCAATGGGAAAAGACCGACATTGACTTCCGGCGTGCCGAACTTGGCATGTTCTGCTGCAACCACAATATCGCAGGAGAGCATGAACCCTGTTCCGCCTGCCAAACAGTACCCGTTCACCCTGGCTACAGTCGGTTTAGGGTAGCTGCTGATCTTCTTCAGTAGATTTGCATATTCCTGGAAGGCATCCAGTCCTTCGCTTCCAATGTTTCCCCCAAGGTCAGCTCCTGAACAGAATGCTTTTTCACCGGCACCGGTGATGCACACAACCCTGACATTTTCATCTTTTTCCGCTTCATCCAGATAGGAATGACAAAGTCTGGTGACTTCCGCACTGATGGAATTCCTTTTTGCCTCCCGATTGATGGTCAGGTAGGCTACCCTGTTTTCGACCCGATAGGTCATTTCCTGTTCAGACATGTGTCTCTCCTTTCAAGTATTGTAGCTGAATGAATGTCTTTAATGAGTTACTCTTTGATTTTATGAATCAATTGACTTCCTCTGATTCTTCATCAGACTCGGCTTTTTCAATATCCACCAGAATCTCCCCTGGCGCAACCTTGTCTCCCTCACTGACCTTAATGGCAGTTACAGTTCCAGAAAATGGAGCATTGAGTGTCGTTTCCATTTTCATGGCAGACAAGACAATAACTCCTTGGCCCTTTTCCACACTGTCGCCTTCCTTAACCAGCACTGTCACCACGACCGAAGGGGTAACCGGGGTTATCTCTTCAGGCATGCCGCTATCAGAGCTTTTTTTCACCTGACTTTGTGCCAGCAGGTCGGCATCCTGAACGAGATAAGCAATGCCATTAATAATAACGGATTTTCCTTCAGGCAGGTCAGCCACATAAGCATTGACAGACTTGCCATCCACTGACAGGCAGATTTGTCTATCGGAAACAAGCGAGTACTTTACGTCATAAGTTGTTTCATCGATTGCCGCCTTTAAAGAGAACTCATCCTGGAGTTCAATCTCAACCGGTTTGGTCTCTTCCTGAACTATAATCTTGTATTCCATTCTGATTTTCTCCTTATTTTGTAAGCCGCCAATTACCCAAGGTAGAAAAAGGGGATGGTACTAGGTTGGTCACGGTCCCTGTTTCCGCTTTTCGTCTTGAAGCATTCATCTCATCCACGATGTATGCTATTCTGGCCAGATCCGCATCGCCGAACTCCGGCTTCCAGGATGAAAAGTGTGTATCGATAAAATCGGTGAACACCTCTCCCTTCCCGAAGGCTTCGGATTGAAGAACATCAATCAGAAACGGAATAGGGGTCTTGACTCCCAGCAGAATGTAGTTTTTCAGTGACTTAATCATGCGCTGGATATTCTGATCCCTGTCCTCGGCATGAGTGATCAGTTTGGAGATGATCGGGTCGTAATCCATGGGGACCTCAAACCCTGAATAGACACCACAATCATTTCTCACTCCCGGTCCCGATGGTTCTTCCATGTGTATGATCTTTCCGGGTGATGGGTAAAAGTTGTTCTCCGGGTCCTCCGCATAGACACGGCATTCGATTGCATGTCCACGGCCTTTAACCTGTTCCTGCCGGATTTCAAGTTCCTCCCCGGAGGCTATTTTGAGCTGCTGCCTGACCAGATCGATTCCCGTAATCATCTCGGTAATCGGATGTTCGACCTGCAATCGGGTATTGACTTCCAGAAAATAGAAGTTCTTCTGTTCATCCAAGAGAAACTCAACGGTTCCGGCATTGACATAACCCGATGCCTTTGCTGCGGCTACAGCCGCATTTCCCATTTGCTCCCGAAGGTCATCATCGACAGCAGGAGATGGTGTCTCTTCGATGATTTTTTGATGGCGTCTTTGAATAGAGCACTCTCTTTCCAATACATGTATTGCGTTTCCAAATTGATCTGCCAGAATCTGAAACTCGATATGCTTGGCTTTATCAAAGAATTTCTCAAGATAGATGGTTCCGTCTCCAAATGCTGACAGGGCTTCCCTGGAAGCTGCCATGCAGGAGTCCTCAATCTCTTCGGCAGTTCGGACAACCCTGATTCCTTTGCCACCCCCACCTGCTGAAGCCTTGATGAGTACAGGATATCCAATTTTCTCCGCTTCAAGGGCTATGGCTTTGGGGTCTGGTTCCGCCTGCGTCATGCCCGGAATTACCGGAACGCCACCTTTCAGCATAATATTGCGTGCCGTGATTTTATCGCCTAGGTCCCGTATGACACCTGCCGGCGGTCCGATAAATATAATTCCCTCCTGCTGGCACCGACCGGCAAATTCCGAATTTTCTGCCAGAAAGCCGTACCCGGGATGAATGGCTTCAGCCCCGGTGGATTTGGCTGCATCCATGATTTTGTCAATATTCAGATAACTCTGCGAGGGTTCCGCTTCTCCCAGGCAGACCGCTTCATCAGCTTCAACTACATGAATCGCTTTTCTATCAACTTCCGAGTATATCGCCACGGTTTCAATTCCCATCTCCCTGCAGGTGAACAAAACCCTTCTGGCAATTTCTCCCCGGTTGGCAATCAGTATTTTTTTAAACATCAGGTTCTCCAGTAATTATCCTGTTTTGCCGGCTTCTTTTTCCGTAGTAAACAACTTGTCTGAACAACAACTTTTGCTTTGCAACGAATCCGTCCCATCCTGCTTGTTAATTTTTTTTTTATATCCGGCTTGATCTATTGGGACGAATCCAGGGGTTGATTTTCAGTGCTTCTAAACAGCAATGGCCTTCCCGGGCTACATGCGGAAGATACCGTGTCCGTATTCATCATCCCTGATGGGTGCATTCAGGGCGGCTGAAATAGCCAGACCCAGGGTATCCCTCGTTTTTGCCGGATCCAAAATCCCGTCATCCCACAATTGAGCTGTGCTGTAGTATGCATTCCCTTCTTTCAGGGCATTTTCGATCACCGGTTGTCTGATAAAATCCACTTCCTCTTTGGTCAACGATGGTTTTCCCAATCGCTCATTCTGATCGTTGGTAATGGAGACCAGAACATCCGCAGCCTGTTCGCCCCCCATTACACCTATTTGTGCATTGGGCCACATCCAGAGAAATCTTGGTGAATAGGCTCTGCCGCACATTGCATAGTTACCGGCTCCAAACGAAGCCCCAACGATCACCGTGAGTTTGGGAACTGAAGCAGTGGAGACTGCGTTCACCATCTTATGACCATTCTTGGTAATGCCGCTCTGCTCATAGGCTTTACCGATGATAAATCCGGTTATGTTCTGCAAGAAGAGCAAAGGGATTTTCCGTTTGTCACAGATCTGGATAAACTGGGTGGCTTTTAAGGCACTGTCTGAGAACAGCACCCCGTTATTCCCGAGTATTCCGACCGGAAAGCCATGAATATGCGCCCATCCGCAAACCATGGTTGTTCCGAACAGTTCCTTGAACTCAAGAAATTCGCTGCCATCCACCATTCTTGCAATGACTTCACGAATATCAAAAGGTTTGCTGAGATCCGGACTGACAATACCGTAGAGTTCCTCCGGGTCGTAAATCGGCGGTTTGGGCTCCTTCATGGTCAGTTTCGCCTTGTCCGGCTCCGGCAGATTTTTAACAATCTGTCGTATGATCTGAATGGCATGGGCATCATCTTCGGCGACGTAATCTGATACACCCGATTCAATGCAGTGGAGGTTGGGTCCGCCCAATTCATCGGCAGTAACTTCCTCACCCGTTGCGGCCTTCACAAGAGGCGGACCTCCAAGGAAGATGGCGCCATGACCCTTGACATGGACAATCTCATCACACATGGCAACTCCGTACGCACCGCCTGCCGTGCACAGACCCATCACAGCCGCAATCTGCGGAATCCCCATTTTGGACATCATGGCCTGGTTATAAAACGTCCGACCTCCATCCCACAAATCCGGGAATATCTCTGATTGCATGGGCAGGTAGGCGCCGGCAGAATCAATCAGGTTAACAGCAGGCAACCGGTTCTCCATGCAGACAGCCTGCATGCGCAGACCCTTTTTCACACCCATCGGGTACATGGATCCGCCCTTGATAGTGGCGTCGTTGACAGCGATGCCAACCTCCCTGCCCTCTATCATTCCGATCCCGGAAATGTAGCCCGCCTTGTGTATTTTTCCATCGTAAAGCCCCTTTGCGGCCAGTGGAGCAATCTCCAGAAAAGCGGTGTTTTTGTCCAGTAATAATTCCAGCTTCTTTTTGGCCGGGAGTTTGCCTGACTGCTTCTCCCTCTCAATTGCTTTGGGAGATCTCTCGTCGGCCGAACGCTTCAACTCGTTGTGAAGTTCGTCAACAAGAACCTTCATGTCCTCATAGTTTTTTTTGTATTGGTCTGAATTCTTATCGATTTTTGTTTCAATAACGTTCATATCCATCCCTGATTGATTAAGTGTTTACATTGGGAGTCTTCCCGGTTGGATGTTTTAACGAAGTCCACACATGTCTCGGATTCCCCCCACCAGAAAACTGACCGCATTTCTGCCGATTTTTTCCAGGTTTTTAGGTCTCTCTTTTGAAACCATGTAGTGTGAAGCGATATTTTGATATATTCCCATAATACAGACAGCGATGACTTCAATGGATTCTTCGCTGGGAAAGCGAAAGTTCATGTTTTCACTCATGCGCTTAAGCGCAGCACTGATATCCTGAATACTCTTGTTGTGCAATTTCTCCCTGTATTGGTCGACCAATGGGCTCTGCCCGATGGATTCGCGATACATGATGGCAACCTTTTCGGGATACTTATTACAGAACTCATCAAAAAACATATGCCCAGCATTCATGAATCCTTCCAGGGTTGAATCGGCATTGCGAAATTCGGCTCCCACCCGCGATCGAAAAAGATAACTGATTTCATCCAGGAGCTGAATCAGCAGGTCCTCCTTATTTTTGAAGTAAAAATAGACTGTACCGACCGATACTTCTGCCAGATCGGCAATTTTGTTAATACTCGTCTGGTGATAACCCTCTTTGACGAACATAGATTCTGCTGCCTTGAGAATGGTCTGATACCTCTCCTCTCTTTCTCTCTGCCGTCTCAGAGCACTTCGGGATAGTACTTCCCCGTTTTTTGCCGCGGATGTTTTTTCCATGAACCCCGTTCCCGGTTGATTGCTTTAAGCCAGGAATTTAAATCTTCGGCTTAAATCTGACTTGAAAACTGAACATGAATATTTTATTGAATGAGATTCAATGTTTGAATCAAACTTAGTTAACTCCTCTCTTCTTGTCAAGTTGAATGTGATGAGCGCGTAGTGTGGTAGAATCAAATCAGCTCTTGTTGACGAGCAGGTCTTGATAGACTGGAGTGAAAAAACCTGATGTCTCATCAGCAAGGGGGGTGATCTATTCTTGACCGATGGGGGCCGATTACATATGATTTCCCCTGATACTTACGATTTGCTGCGTTAAATTCAGGTTTGCCGGTAAATCCACCCGCTCAATATACAGACAACACGGATCCCCTTCATGATACGATCAATTATAAAAAGTACCGGCAGGTATGTTCCGGACCGGCATGTAACCAACGAAGATCTGACACAGTACATGGATACTTCCAACGAATGGATTGTCCAGCGCACCGGGATTGAAGCCAGGTACTGGGTGGAGGAGGGAGAAGATGTGGGCGCGTCGGATCTGGCTTACGAGGCCTCGATTATTGCCCTTGAGCGGGCAGGCTGGAGTCCGGAGGAACTGGATCTGATTGTTTTTGCCACCATGACGCCGGATGTCAATGTTCCGGGATCAGGACCTTTTTTGCAGAATCGATTGGGTGCGAAAAACGTTCCTGCGCTGGATATTCGTCAGCAGTGCACCGGTTTTTTGCATGGTTTGGAGATTTGTGATGCATACATCAAAAGTGGAAAGGCTGCGAAAATACTATTGGTGGGTGCTGAGTTTCAGAGTCGCTATCTGGAACTGACAACCGAGAATCGGGACACGGCGGTGATATTCGCAGACGGGGCAGGTGCGGTTTGCCTGGAAGCTGTCGAAAGCGATGCGGAGGTTGGTATCATCACATCCATTTTACACGCGGATGGAAGGCATTCACAGGCATTAAGAGTTGGAATGCCCGCTCGAAAGTCCGGCAAGGCAATCAGTCCGGAGGTGATGGCGAACAAGGAGCATTTTCCTTTTATGGACGGAAAAACCGTATTCAAACTGGCGGTCACCCGCTTGCCAGTAGTGACCGAGGAGTTGCTTTCCAGGGCAAACATTGAAATAGAGGATCTGGATATGGTGATTCCCCACCAAGCCAACCTGAGAATCAACGAGGCCTATCGGGAACGAATGGGTATTCCCGAGGAAAAGATGTATAACAATATTCAGCAGTACGGAAACACCACCGCTGCAACTATTCCAATTGCTTTTGATGAACTGATGGAAATGAAAAAACTGAAGTCCGGTGATACGATTATGTTTGTCGGTTTGGGTGCGGGTCTAACCTGGGGTGGGGTGATCTACAGAATGCCCTGAATCTTTGTTATTCCTGAAAGTTGCACAGCAGGCATCACGGTTGATTTGTCGGTGGTGACGTCTTCATACAATTTGACCGCAACTCGTCACATCATTTGCAGGAATCACTTGAGCTCCTGAATCAACACCCATGGTTTGACAATGGTCGTCAGGAGTTCGGATTGGTTGTTGAACCACTCAAGAGCCTGATCGTCCCTGACGTGGGATAGTTTTCCTTCCTCCATCCAGCGATTGACCTGATCCGTATTGTTTTTTGAAACCTGGTAAGCAACATCGGCCAGATCTAATGGCTGGGATACAAGGATCACAATTCCCCTGGCAAAAGCAATCTGTAAATCCTGCCAGGGAAGGGGAGCTGTCTCATTTTTTATCTTATCCTGCAACTCCTGATCAGACAGGGGATTCCGGTTGTTTTCGATCTCACTCATGGGATCTTGTCCGTTAGATGTGCCGTTGGTATCCGGAGAGCAGTTCTTCGCCATCAATCATTGGCAATTCACAAATTTCAACGTTTCGATAACCTTATCCCAAACTGAGGCAATCCAGAAACGGATCTTTAATGCATATTTGATGGATCTCTTCACCCGGGGGATTTATTCACTTCAAAACTCACCGGGGAGGTGAAATCGACGACCGCTTTCGGAGTCGGACTGTTTGTCCGGCGAGAATGAGCATAACAACAGGTTGGCCATAGCTGTATTCGGAATCGATTGAATTAATCACATCAACGGCAAGACAGGTGTCACCCCCGGTTCAAAATCCCAACATGACTTTAAGTTGTTTTAACAATGCAGCTTTGGCCTGGAGTGAGAAGATGGGAGGATTGATTGTTGTGAAAAAATGGGAAGGGGTGGTGAATATGGATAAAAAATACACAGTGGGTTCTTTTTAGGCATGTTACTGTATATTTTTTATCCAATCTAAGGTTCAATGTCAGGTTAGTTTTTTGAATCGGCAAGTTCCTGAAGTTTTGTTTTGTACTCTTTGAATTCCAATCCTTTTTCGACCAGATAGTCTCTGACTTTGTCACCGCTTCTTCCCATGGGAGTTCCCAGGGTTTCTTCAATCTCCTGTGTGGTAAGCCCTCCATCCAGCAAATCCTGGAAGGTTGTCTTCCCTTTAATTTCCAATCCACCGGATTCCACCGGCTGTTCTGTCTGAACGTCATCTCCGGGTTTCAGGGAGGAGATATCGATTTTAATTTTATTAAGCTCTTCCAGTTGCTGCTCAGATAAACCGGCTTTCTCCTTTAAGATCCTGACGGCCTGGTTGGGCAGCAGGGTGGTTTCTTCCGGTGTATGAGGACGGCCCGTATAGAGAGCAACGAACAGCCTCAAAGAATCGGTACCCAACTCGCCCTGTTTCAGCTCTCCATAAGTCCTTTCGATATCCTTGGCCCTGATCGTGTTTTTGTGATCTGTATCGCCGAAGCCGAATGCTCTGGCCATATCTTCAACGGGAATCTGAAATGATTTGTTAATATCCTCCAGGGTATAGGAGCCTCTTATATCAGCCGGATTGTACTCCCCGGCAAATTCGCCTGTTTTGTATTTAACAGGAATCTTTATTTTTTCGGTATTCCAGTAATTCGCAATCATAGTGCCTGCAATGCCCACAATAAAAAATGCCAGGACCACTGGGCCCAATAGATTTGATCTTATTTTCATGCCGCCTCCTTCATTTTCCCAGCCATTAATTCAACAGTATCCGCTTCGGGGCATTTTTGCTCTGATGTGCATTTCATGCAGGTCAGACATTGATGATTTTTCACTGTATCGGCTGTCGCCACCGGGATGTTCATCGGGCAGTTTCTATCGCAGGCTCCACAGTCCGTACAAGTGATGGGATTTCTTTTGATAGAGAAAAATCTGAACAGGTTGAACAGCCCTAAAACCGCACCAAAGGGGCAGGCATATTTGCAAAAGGGGCGTTCCACAAACAAATTGGCGATGATAACCAGACCCAGAATGACAAATGCAGAGATAGCCACTTCTCCTGTCCAGAAACGGAACAGGGCATAATAGGGATCATATTCTTCGAAAAACAGTTTGCCCGTAACAGCCGTCATATAGAGTACTAAAGCCAAAACAAGATAACGCAGGTACCGAAGCCATTTGTCCACCGAGTAAGGAATAAACCGGTTAAATCTCTTTTTGAAAAGCTTCTTCCCCAGTTTTCCAATCCACTCCTGGAAAGTGCCGAAAGGACAAACCCAGCCGCAGAACACACCGCCAAACAACGCGGCCATGGCGAAGGTAATCCACATCAGAACCCAGGAAGATTCATGAATCTTTTTAGTAAAGGTGCCCTTAACGAAGTACTCGTATATCGAAACGACTCCGCCAAAAGGACAGACTGCATGAATAGAGGCTGAAGACAGGATGGGGATACTCATCCCGGCCTCGTGCAATGAATGGTTGATGACAATGGCCGCTATCAGAACAAAAAAGACGAGTTGGATCCTCGTTCTCTTGCGACCGGCTGTTTGTCTTTTTGAAGCCATACGGATTCTCCAGTAGTGATCAATATGTAAATTCCGTGCATTGAGTTGTACGCTCATGCGCTCGTGTTTGATTGAACTTAATGTGTCCTTCTGCAATCAAAATGCCAGGTAAATAGTCAATCGTGTTTCTGCGGGATCGGTGCGGTCTTCTCCATAATTCTGATCCGACGCTGAGTCACCTGGTGATATCATAACATCATCCTTAGAAGGGCACAGGATTCCCTTGAGATAGAAGAGTGTTACCTGTTCTTCCCGGGGCGTCAGATTTATACTCGTGGATTTTCTATTTTATTCCTGCAAGTTCCGGAACAAGGTTGCTGCAGACTCAGGTAAGACGGGGGTGGGGCGGGAACATCAAATGATGTTCCCGTTTACTATTTCTATAATTCCAAAGCCTCGGCGATTCGTTCGTAATGAAAATCAGTATCACCCAAAACATATTCGAAGGCTTTGGCTCGACGGTAGAAGAGTCCGATATTGAATTCACGTGTCGTTCCAATACCGCCGTGAATCTGAACAGCTCTTTCAGTGATGAACTTATACTGCTCGTTGACCTGGGCTTTGAGGGCGGAAATCTCCTTGGATGCCTCAATACCTTCATCTATCATCCAGACTACTTTATGCAGATAGTAGAGACTGGTGTCATAAGCTACACGCATATCCGCCATATAATGCTGGATAGCTTGAAATCCGCCTATCGGAGTACTGTATTGTTCCCGTTGCTTGGCATAGGCAGTGGTCATGTCGATGGATTCCTTGCAACCGCCCAGCATTTCGGCACATTTGGCAACCGTTGCCTTTTGTGCCATTTTTTCCAGGATCTTCCAGCCTTCTCCCGGGCTGCCTATCAAGTTATCCTGCGAAACCCTGACCTTGTCAAAACTCACCACACAATTGTTGTCTTTGCCGATGGTGTGCATCTTCTGAAAAGAGATCCCTTCACCCCCGCTATCTACCAGGAACAGGGTAACGCCTTCGGTTGTTCTGGCAGCGACGATCAACTTGTCTGCAATGTTGGCGTCCAACACGAAAAACTTCCTGCCGGAAAGAATGTAATCTTCACCATCCGCTTCGGCTGGCAGGGTGATCCCGGATTCAAGATAACTTCCATCCTGCTCATATTGGGCCAGGGTGATCAACAGTTTACCGGAAGCGATATCCGGAAGCAGTTTCTTTTTCTGCTTTTCAGAGGCACCCTCAACCAGCAGGATTCCACTCATCACCACAGATGAGAAAAAGGGGCTGGGAAAAGCCTTCTTTCCCATCTCCTCCATGATTATGGTCAGGTCGGCAAAAGGGTCTCCCAGGCCACCATACTCTTCCGGAAAATGGAGCTCCATCCAACCCAGCCTGGCCATTTTTTTCCAGATTTTCTTGTCGAATCCCTCTTCACTGTCTTCTATCTCACGAACAGAGTCGAACGGGCATTCCTTGGTGAGGAATTCATCAACTGATTTTCGTAGCATCTCCTGCTCTTTGGTAAAATCTAAATCCATAGTATTTCTCCTGAATGTTTTTCTCTCATGTCACTATCGCTTGCCTGCATCGGATCGTATAAGGCTAATATAATCCGGATTCGGCAGATCAATCCGGACAAATCCGAAGTGATTCTTTGATCCGTTTCAGATGTGACATTTGAATATCATGGGTTTATCTATTCCAATTAACCGGGTGAATTCTTCTCAAGGTCTGAATTTCAATCTGGGAAGTCCCAGCCCCGTCCAGGCGATCAGGTTACGCTGGATTTCGTTGGTTCCGGCAAAGATGGTAGCTCCCTTGACGAATTGATAGAGTTCCACCATGGACCCATCCATCGGTGCATGCTCCCCGGCTTCCAATTGCCCATACAATCCCATGATTTCCGTAGCGTAATTAGACATTTGCTGTGCCATTTCCGTTGAGAAAAGCTTGGATTCGCAGGCTGCGGTGATTAATCCCATGAAGTCCCCTTTTTGGTGCATCCAGGAGATTTTATAGGCAAGTGTCTGGCCCACTTCCGATGCGATGAAAAGCTCGGCGATTTTGCGTCTGGCATTAGGATCTTTGGAGAGCGTCCTGCCGTCGCGTTGGGTGGTTTTCACGTAGTCAATGATCTTCTCCAGGTATCTTTTGGCCCCTGAAAATCCGCCGGCACCACTCCGTTCAAAATTCATGGTCTGGCGGGTCAGATTCCACCCTTCTCCCTCGACTCCGACCATGTCCGTTGCCGGGATCTTGACGTTGTTGAAGAAGACCTCGTTATAAACGTGTTTTCCATCCATATAGAGTAAAGGTCGGATCTCGATGCCGGGCAGATCCATGCGCAAATGAAAAACCGAAAGACCCTTTCCCCTGTTTGAATCAGGATCGGTGCGAGCCAACAGGAACATGAATTCCGCCTTGTGCCCCCCTGTTGTCCAGGTCTTCTGCCCGTTGATGATATAGTGATCCCCTTCCCTGATGGCGGTTGTGGTCAGGGAAGCCAAGTCAGACCCCGCATCAGGCTCACTCCACCCCTGGCAATAGAAGGCTTCACCTCTGGCAATGGGTGGCAGTAACCTGTTTTTCTGCTCCTTGTTTGCCCCGGCGATCAGGGTAGGGGCAAACATCCCGACCGCAAATCCGTCAACTCCCGGGGCGTTATAATATCCCCGAACTTCGTCAAAAATAACCTGCTCCATAATGGACGCATCCCTGCCACCACAATCCTTGGGCCAACCCATGGATAGCCAGCCTCTTTCACCCATCTTCCGGGCCATGTATTTGTGAAATTCAAATCCTTCGTCCGTCGCATAAATGCCTTCCAGTCCACCATTACCGAACTCCGGGGGGGCGTTTTTCATCTCGGCGTCAAAAAACTTGATAAACTCCTGCTTAATTGCCTCTTCTTCTTTGGTTAGTCGAAAATCCATTTCTTTCTCCCGCTTTTTTCAAACCTCTATGTTTACAACCTCCCATTGCAATACTCAGAGGGGCGATGTTGAATACTTCTCACAAACTGAATTAGATTCAATTTGTGGATAAAGCATTTGAAACAAACCGTCAAGAAGATTCAGGATCAGGATTCAAGGCTTTTCATCAGTGGGCCATCGCTTCGCCAGACCCAACAGGTGTTCTTCAGGAAGGTTTTCATTGAGGATTTGGACTCTTTGGGCAGGGGATTGCCCGAATAAGCTGTCCAGAACCCTTGTATGGCTGCCGGAGCCATGGCGATGATCAATTCGGAGAGGTGGGAACAGCCCTTGCCATTACTAAACAATTCCTTGATTTTCATGGTGAAGCCGCGAGCTATTTTCATACCTTTCAGAACTTGCAGACTCTCTGCCGTTTCCCGGCAATCCACATGGGGCGTACGGGGCATTTCCGCTTCGATTTCCCGGATATGGAAATCACGGTCAATTAACATGCGGATGACCAGATGGTGAACGGTATCGGGGGAGCGGTTTTCTCCACTGTGGTGATAGGTTTCGATGAGACGGTTATCTATTAATTGTCCTTCAACGATGATTTCGTTGCCTTCGGTGGAGTAGGTGGATATCACAATGTCCCTGGCGTGAACCTTCTCCTTTTTTAAACTCCGCAATGACTCCACAACAATATCTCCCGGGCTAAAGGATTCTTCGGATGTTTTTCTCAATAATGTCATCCACATTGTCCTGCGTGATTCCGAGCTGATTACAGACCTGCTCGGCACGCTCTTTTAAGTGGTCTTTTTCCAGGTTTTCGATTTTGTACAGAAAACCGAATCTTCTGCCGACCTGGAAGAGTACCTGTTGTTCTACGGGCAGGTTCAGAAAGTCTTCCAGGAGATTCAACATGACTGGTTTGTCTTCCGGTAGTTTCCCTTCCAGCGTCTGCAGGAGATTCATCATGTGATCGCTTTTAACAGTGCTGCCGATTCCATCCAGGGCATTGATAAAAAGTTTGATCTCTTTCACAACCTCCAGATCGGTCATTCGAACAAAAGGTGTTTCGTTATCTTCCGGGAAAAGTGGATGGTCGGACGCCAGGGTTGTTGTTCTCAACCGGATAAAGTCGGGATCGATTTGATTTAGCGCATCCGCAGTCTCCAATGCATGCAGTTCCGTTAGTTTTCCACCGCCAAGACCAGGCATTATGTATTCAGACAATTCCATACCAGCTCGTTTCACTTTGATACCGGCTTTGACATGCATCTCTTTGGTACAGCCCTTCTGGATCAATTTCAGCAGCTCATCAGCACCGGTTTCCAGTCCGACATGGATCCTGTTGAGCCCGGCTTCTTTGATACGAAGCAGGTTTTCATCCGAGATTCTTGCCAGTGAATGAGACCGTGCGTAGGAGGTGATTCTGGAGATCCAGGGGAATCTCTTTTTGAGGTGTTCAAGGATCTCAACAAGGTAGTCCGGCTTTATCACCAGGCTATTGGCATCCTGCAGGAAGATGGAATCCATCCCTCCCACGTACCAATTCAGGGCAGCATTAAACGCTTCAATTTCATCCTGATCAGTTTGTCCGGCGAGTACGCCCAGATCTCGACGAAAAATAGCGCCGGTGGAATCAGCCAGCTCTCCGATCTTTTGCAGGTGGCAATGAACTGTTTCGATATCCCGAATGACATCGGCTACGGGTCTGACGGAGAACTTCTCCCTTTTGTAGATGGTGCAAAAAGTACAACGATTCCAGGGACAATTGCGGGTGATTCGAATCAACAAGCTTCGCGCTTCACTGGGCGGTCTGATCGGACCTTGCTCAAAGCCCTGGTAGGGTGGATTTTTTTTTGCCATGTCAATAACGCATTCGCATTTTGATTCCGCGGTTGTGCAGGTACGTTTTCAGTTCGCTGCAGGTATACTCCCCATAGTGGACCATGGAAGCAACCAATGCCGCATCAGCCTTGCCTTCGGTCAGGACTTGATAAAGATGTTCCGGTTTGCCGGCACCTCCCGAGGCTATGACGGGGATGGAGACCGCCTCTGCGATCATCCGTGTCAGATTGATCTCGTAACCTTCTTTGGTTCCGTCCGCATCAATGGAGTTTACAACAAGTTCGCCGGCACCCAATTTCTCTCCGTCAATGGCCCATTGCAGGGCATCGATTCCCATGGGTGTCCTCCCACCGTTAATCACAATTTCATAGCCGGATGGAATCTCGGAAGATTTTTCAACCTTTTTTATATCCATGGAGAGAATCGTGCTTTGGCTGCCAACAGCATAGGCGCACTCGGAAATCAATTCCTTGCGCTTGACTGCTGCCGTATTGACATTGATTTTTTCTGCTCCTGCCATCCTCAATTTGGTGGCATCGGCGACGGATCTGATTCCTCCCCCCACGGAAAAAGGGATAAATATGTTTTTGGCAACCTGTTCCACGGTTTCAATTATAATGTTCCGTTTGTCACTGGAAGCGGTAATATCATAAAAAACCAGTTCATCCAGACCATCCCGGTAGTATTCAATCGCTTTCTCGACCGGATCACCGATATCCCTGGTGTTTACAAATTTAACGCTTTTTGCCAGCTTTCCCTCGCGGACATCCAAACAGGCGATAAGCCGTTTACTTAACATGAGTGTTCTCCTTCGGTTTTCTCTTTCTTTTCTTTTACACTTTCCGAGTCTTCCGGACCGGATGCTGCTTTTTTGTCCGGGCACAATTGTTTATCAAGCGTCGGGGTTGCCATCCCAGGAAGCGAAACGGGTTAATAATTCGAGTCCGAACCTTCCGCTCTTTTCGGGGTGGAACTGGGTGGCAAAGAGGTTATCTTGTCCCAGGGCACAACAGAATGCTGATTCATAGTCCGATTCGGCATATCGGTTCATTTCGTCACTGGGGTCGGGATAGTATGAGTGTACAAAATAAAACTCGTCACCATCTTCAACACCCTTCAGGAGAGGGTGAGGGCGGGTGACTTTGATTTCATTCCAACCGATATGGGGGATCTTCAGTGTTGGATCATTCAGCTTGAAGCGTACTGTGTTGCCCGGAATGATACCCAGGCAAGGGGTATCGCTCTCTTCTGAATGGTCAAGGATGATCTGGCAGCCGATACAGATGCCCAGGGAAGGGATTCCTTTTTCAACCACCTCCCGAAAAGCCTGGTCCAGACCGGTTTTGTTCAACGTATCCATAGCACTGGCTGCTGCGCCAACTCCCGGGAAGATCACTCTTTCCGCTTTCAGAACGAGATCGGGATCCTGGGTGATGACAGAATCCACACCGACCTCGTTGCAGGCTCTTTGAACGCTGCGAATATTGCCTGCATTATAATCGACTATTGTAATCATGGTTAATCTTTCGCTTTGTTAATTATTTGATAACTTACCCTATCTGCCGGGATGAGAGGTTTACACGATAGGAGGTGACCGTTTGCTGGCTTGAACTGTTTCTGCCTGTCCCGGCTGCTTACTGCTAGCCCTTGCGGAATAGATGTCCGTTTTAAAGCTTTCACTTCCGCTGGTTTATCATTAGTCGGGTCCTGTCCTAAAATACCCGGAAGCCTTGGCAGCAAGCAAGGCGGGCGCTATCAAAGCCGGTCTAAAATGAGTAAGGATGACCGTGGGTGCTATGGCTGATTTTTTTAAACAGCAGGTTTTCTCTCTTATGAGGATCTTTCTGTTCTTCCGGGTATCCCAGGGCAATAATGGAGAGAATGTTTAATCCATCAGGAAGCTTTACCTTTTCCGCAATAAAATCACGAGCTGATACAGAATCACTGTGCGCCCTGTCACGAATCTGTATCCAGCAGCTTTTAAGTCCCAGGGATTCTGCTGTCAATTTGATAAAGGTTGAAGCAATGGAGCAATCCTCAACCCAGGTATCAACAGAATCATCTGCACAGACAATGATGCCCAAGGGTGCATTCTTCAGGAAAGAAGAACCGTGGGGCTTGGAGAGAGAAAGCGTTTCCAAAAGAGATTTGTCATCGATCACGATGAATTGCCAGGGATTGTATCCTCTTGAAGAGGGTGACCTGAGAGCAGCTTCCAGAATAGTATCCAGTTTTTCTTTTTCGACGGGCGTTTCCAGAAATTTCCTGAAGCTTCGTCGATTACGAATCAGTTCAATAAACATGCTTTCCCTGTATTGAATAGTGTGGCATCAAAATGGCGAGTTCTGATCCCGTACAGTCAAATGACAGATAAGCGACTTGTATCTGCCAATCGTGATTGACGGAACCGGATTGATATTCTGTCGTGTTGCGGCCAACTTCAAAGTTAAGTTGTCAGTTGAGAGATTGAATTGAACTCGACAGAAGTCAATAGTCAGCCCCAATAAAGCGATACGAATATCCTTTGATCATATATGCTGAAGTCAATTCGATCAACTTTTTAGGGAGGCTGCATAATGCCCGAATCTGATGTTTCGCAACGATATATTATTGAAAAACGTGGTGCCAGGGGGGAGTTGGTGACGCTGGATAAAGAATACCAGGCGGTCTCCAGGCACATCGATTATCCACCTGAGATCCGAATTCTCCTGGGCCAAGCCTTGAGTGCGGCAGTTCTGCTTTCAGCGACGATTAAGTTTGAAGGAAAGCTGAGTCTTCAGCTCCAGGGAGAGGGAGTTGTCAGCCTGCTGCTTGTCCAGGCCACCCACGACAGGAAAATAAGGGGGCTGGTCAAGTGGAATGGAGATCCCCATCAATTGGATTTCAAGCAGTTAATTGGATCGGCTCAAATGGCTATCACGATTGAACCGGATAAAGGAAAACGATACCAGGGAATCGTGCCTCTCCAGGGGAACACCCTGGAGGAATGCCTGGAACACTATTTCCAGCAGTCCGAGCAGTTGCCGACCCGAATTCGGCTGGCTGCAGACAACAACAGAAGCGCCGGACTTCTGTTGCAGAAACTTCCGGGACATGAGCCATCAGAACGGCCGGAAGACTGGGATCATGTGTCGGTCATAGCCCAAAGTATCAAGGATGAAGAGTTGTTAACCCTTGAGTTTGAGACAATACTTTATCGTCTTTTCCACGCTGAAGAAGTACGTCTGTTTGATCAACAACCCGTACATTATGAATGTGTCTGCTCCCGGGACCGATGTGAAGCTTCGGTCGCTACTCTTGGCAAATCCGAGCTTGAGGAACTGATCAATGAAGGGAAACCTTTACAAATGAATTGTGAATTCTGTGGCGCTTCCTACCAGATCGACCTTGATCGTCTGAAACAGATTTCAAATCAAACCTGAGCTCTTGACTGAAAAAAGAAAAAACCGGAAACTGAGTTCAGGAGCTTTGAACGGTAATGCTTTACCAACTGTAAAGGTCCACTACCCTGATCTTTACAGGCGCGATCCTGCCGAGAACAATTGATCAGTCATTCGTGACTAGTGTTTAGGCAAATATCCAACCAGGTTTCTTCGTAGGTTCCATTTCAAAGTGAACGATGTCATATCAGAATCTTTAACCTACCTGTCAGGAGCACTGTATTCCGGGATCTCCTGATCAGAGGTTGAACTGACAGAAGACACGATACGCGGCTGTAGTCACAGCGGCGCATTAATCAAACGGAAACGAGAATGGATAAACAAGAAAGAGATAAGCAACTGAATGATTGGATTGAGCGTGAGGAATTAGCAGAAAACCTGCTGCACCTCGTTGGAAAACTCCATCGAAATCGAGGTGTGGTGGTGATGATTTACGGTAAACCCATCATCAACCTCTCTGTAATTGAACTAATCAAAGCTCATCGATATGTTCGCTTGATCGAAAAAGAGGAGATCTATGTAAGGGAGAGCCTGCCTTTATTGAAGGTGGTTAGCGAATTCATGTTACCACCTGTAAAAATCGATATTGGTGTAATGACGACGGCGTATCGAAAGGTCCGGGACCAAATCACCAGGGAAGCGTTTGTCCAGGATCAATTAAAGGATGTCATCGGCAAAGAGGTGTCCGGGAATAACGGTCCCCAGGATGTTGTGTTATACGGCTTCGGCCGAATCGGCCGCTTATTGGCGAGGCTATTGATCGAAAACACCGGAGGTGGCAGTAAATTACGCCTGAGGGCGATTGTAGTCAGGAGAAAGACCAATGACACCATTGAAAAACGTGCCAGTCTTCTGCGTTTGGATTCCGTCCATGGTCAGTTCAATGGTTCCATTATTGTGGATGAGGAGAACGAAGCAATTATTGCCAACGGCAATCATGTCAAGTTTATCTACTCGGATGCTCCCGATAAAGTGGATTATGAGACCTATGGAATCAGCAATGCGATTCTCATCGATAATACCGGTGTCTGGCGCACCGAAGAGGGACTGGGACAGCATCTGAAATCGAAGGGGATATCCAAAGTTTTACTGACGGCTCCGGGCAGAGAGAATATCAAAAACATCGTTTTCGGGATAAACAACGATCAGATCTCACCGGAGGACAATATCCTGTCAGCCGCCAGTTGTACAACCAATGCCATCGTCCCTGTCCTGAAAGCCGTCAACGATAAATTCGGAATTGAGAACGGCCATATCGAAACCATCCATGCTTATACCAACGATCAAAACCTCTTGGACAATTTTCACAAGGGAGACAGGAGGGGGCGCAGCGGTCCGTTGAATATGGTTTTGACCAATACCGGGGCTGCAAAGGCCGTGGTGAAAGCGGTTCCCGAGCTGTCCGGTAAATTAACGGCTCACGCTATTCGCGTGCCTACGCCAAACGTCTCCATGGCCATGCTCAGCCTGAATCTTCAAACCTCCACCGACATGGATGAAATGAATGAGTACCTGAGAAAAAAGGCATTGCATTCAGAACTGCAGGATCAGATTGATTATACCAGTTCATCCGAAATTGTCTCAACGGATGTGGTTGGTTCCAGGTTCGCCTGTGTAGTGGATTCCCAGGTGACGATTGTCGAAGATAAGCGTTGTGTACTTTATGCCTGGTACGATAATGAGTTTGGCTATAGTTGCCAGGTGATACGTGTGGTGGAGCAGATGGCCGGAATCAAGGTGGATGTTTTCCCCAAATAAAGCTTAAAGCGGTGCGGCCGTTTAAAACCGCTTCTCAGATAGCCCGGTTCGATCGGAATGACCGGGCGGTCCGATGTGGCCGCCGTAAGTCAACAGAGAACACCATCGGGTTCAAGCCCCCTGCTCCATTTCTTGTTTCAATTCGCTGGCAACCTGACGGATATCTTTCAATTTCTGGGGAGCGCTATCTTCTTGCTCCTCCCCGGTTGCAGCTTCCGCCTGAGTTTTTTGTTCTGCCATTTCCTGTTTTAGTTTTGCGGCTACCTGCCTGATATCATTTGGATCTTCCTTGGGCTTTTGATCCGGTTCTTCCTTGGGGTTGTTGCGCTCTTCTTCTATCTCCTTTTTAAGATTTTCCGCCACCTTCCGGATATCTGTCACTTCAGATGGTTTTTCATTTTCGTTGACGGTTTGTGGACTTTTGGAAACCTGGGATTCATCGGCCGGCGCGGGTTGTTCCGATTTATCCTGATCCAGGCCCAGCATGGATCTTAACTCGTCCAACTCCTCGAATGATTCATCCGGATTTCTGAATTTCAGATTACTGCTTTTGAAAACCGGTTTCTCTTTCGACAGAAAAATGCGGCTGATCAGTGAAAAGACCATTTTCTGGGTTGCCTGTTCGCCGTATGCATATTGATGAAAGGGAACATTTCGTACCTGTCTTTTATCAATGACCTTTCCAAACTTCTCGTTGGCTTGTTTGGAACCAAACAGGTAATATCCATTCAGTCCGTATTTGGCTTTGGCCCATTTTGACTGGTAACCGGCTTTTTGGTCCTTCATGGATATTTCAGCGCCAATGATCAGCAAGTAACTTTTTCCCTCGTGATCAAAAAGAAAGGGAAGCGTCCATTCATGACAGGGATCCCTGCGAATGGCAAAATGCTCCTTGGACAAAATATTAAACAGATTCCAGATCATGGAGCGAAACTTCTCATAATCCGTAGCCAGTTTTTTTTGTATGTAGTCAAGTTTAGGTTTATAGGTTTCTGCCCTTCGATCAAAGAATGGGAAATCCAGATCCTCCAGTTTTAAAGCTTCCAGACCATAAAGCAGCTTCAATTGTTTCTTGGGTTCAGCCGACTTCTCTGCGGGTTTTTCTGTTTTGGATGAAGCGGTTTCGATTTTTGCTGGTAGTGATTTTTTGCCTTCGCCGGGTTTTTTCTTCACAGTCCAGATTTTGGAGGTGGGTTTCATCTCCTCCATTTTCTCAATCGAATATCTGGCAATCTGCTTCACCTTGCCAAAGGTCTCTTCCAATCTGGAAAAGAGACCGTGGTTTTTGGAGAAGGTTGTTACGGGTGTTTTGTTTTCATCTTTCACCTTTTCATTAACCTGTTCGGCAATATCATTAAACGCTTCCAGGGGAATGGATGAGAGAATTTCAGCCTCTTTTTCCGGGCTTTCTTTAATCATCTGTGCAACCGATTTGCCATCAATCTGGTAGTTTCCGAGGACCTTATCCTTCTCGGGTTTATCCTTCAATTTTCTCTGCATCCAGTCGGTCAGAAATTCGTTTTTGAGCAATTCGAAATTGAGATAATTGAAGTGCAGATCTTTTATTTCTGAGCTGGTTTTGGTTCGCAACAGGGTGGAAAAGAAGACGGTGATAAATTTGTCCCTGTACTCATCCGTTTTGAACAGATCCTGGTTGATGTACGAGGTTCCATTCTTCCGCATGGCGATGATCTCATCCATATTGAGACTGCTTTCGGAAAGTGCGTCGTACAATTGTTTGCGATATTCCTTCTTTACGAATCTCAGGAAAAACAGTTTAAAGATCTCACGCAGGGTTTTCAGGAATTCAGCCTGCTCGCTCTTGGGAAATTGGGAGGCAAAAGCTTCATCCGAGTTGACGGACTTCTCCAGGGTGGAGATGGTTTCGATGGTTTTTTTGACCTTGTAGAGGTCAAACAGAACGCTGACCTCTTTTTCGAAATCCTTCTTTTTCCTGTACCTGAGACGGACCTGTTTAAATATTTCAACCTCGAAATATTGTCCGAGAAATCGGCCGATTCCTTCTTCGGTGTAAAAAGGTTCCAAACATCTCAGGTATTTCTTCTTCAGGTCATCTGCGTATGGTTTCAATCCTGAAAGGCGTTTGGTCAGCCGTCCCTTGAGAAAAGCACTTAGCTTATCCAGTTCCTGTATTACCGCATCAAGGTCCTCGGGCTTTTCCCTCTCCTTTTCCTGTCTCAGGGATTGCACCCTTTTTTCCCAGGTATCGATATTGGCTTGAAATGAGGAAATGATGGATTCGGCGTTACGTTCGGAATCTATTTTTGGAAGTGTAATTATAGTCATAAGCCTCTGGGTGACCCGGCCAGGTCACTGGAATCAATGAATTTCAGATTTCAAAAACGGTCAAGTCACATCAGTATATTACAATGAGTCTTAAAGTCCATGATACCCGGTTTCCGGGTTAACTTCAAGATTTTCTCTCATTTAAAAGAATTAACAAGGCGATAGGTGAATGGTGGAATGGACTGTTTGAGGAATCCGGTAATTTCTGTTCCCGGAGGTGAAAACAGAGGAAAAACTCCTCCAAAGTCCGGGAGTCTCTTCTCAATAAGTCAATATGAAGTGGTTCGATTAAGAAAAATATTCGAGAGCCGCTGTTTACGGATTAGCCTGGGAGAGTCGCCGGTCCCCATAATCAGTCATTTGTTAAAGAATGATATTGCGTACTGGAGACTGGCTGGCTATAATCTCCAAGGCAGTCTTTGTGTGGAGATAGGTTTTCTGCAGAGGCCTATTCATCGGTTTTCGGAGAATATCAGGTATATCGGGTCGCGGCAAACAGGCGATTCAGCCGAATTTCAAGGATCAATATGAGAAAAATTCTGTTCAGTGTTCTGATCGTTTTTCTGACAGCGGGTTACACAACGGTCAGTGCCATCGAAATGATGTATATTGATACCCGGGGATACCGACACTTTTCCTGCAGCGTTGGCCGGAGAGGTGCGAAAGTGGCTATTAAGGCGGAAAGGGGCGAGCGATATCAGATTAGAAGCAGCATCTACACCGGGGAGCTTTACCTGCCGTCGGCAACGGCCAAAGACAAATGGTGTACCGGATTGATGGGCGCTGCCAGGGTAATCTGCGGTCTCTGCCCCCATCCTCAATCAAGGGGGAAGGTGGAAGATCGCAAACGGCAATTGGGACTGGATGATGGACAATAGTGCACTGATCAAAAAGACTGAGGGCAGGATCTGCACCATGACCCTGAATCGACCGGAGAAGAGGAATTCTCTTTCCCCCGGTCTGTTAAAGGAACTGACAGCTACTATCAGACAATTGGCTGAAGAAGATGAAGTCAGGGCTCTGGTCATTCGAGGTTCCGGAGACAAAGCTTTCTGCGCCGGTTATGACCTAACCTTGTTACCGACCACCGAAGAAGAGACCCGCGGGGAAGGAATCAATCCGTTCGAGACAGCCATGGAGAGCATCAGATCTTTTCCCTACCCGGTAATTGCCATGATGAACGGTTATGCCTTTGGCGGTGGTTGCGATCTGGCAATTTCCTGCGATATTCGAATCGGCGCTGATGATATTCGCATTGGAATGGTGCCCGCAAAACTGGGTGTGGTCTACTCCGCTGCCGGATTAAAGCGCTTTATCCGTGTGATCGGTCAAGCTCGTACCAGGGAGTTCTTTTTTACGGGCAGACATTATCAGGCGGCTTTCCTGAAAGAGATTGGATTTCTGAATTATATGGTGCCCAGGGAGGAGCTGGAGTCTTTTGTCTACACCATGGCGGGTGAAATCGCCGATAACTCCCCTCTTTCCCTGAAGGGGATAAAGCGGGTGCTGGGGTTGATTGAAAATCCGACCAGTCTGACTGAACAGGACCTGCAGGAGGCGGATGAAATTGCCAGACAATCCTTTCTCAGTGAGGATTTAAAGGAAGGGCAGGCGGCCTTCTTTGAAAAACGAAAACCCAACTTTAAGAACCGGTAAATAATCATATAAAAACCTGGATTTTGCAATAAATGCCGAGACTTGTATGTAATTGAACTCATTCTCGAAGGTCATCCAAGGCCGTTATCCGGGGGCGGTTGTTGACTTCTCCATCCTGGTTGTGTTTTACCACTCCCAATCCGCTCACTCACATACAAATCTCGGCGTTTAAAGATCAATTGAAGCAGTAACCGTTGTACAAACCCCAATAGGCTTCATTTTCGGAGATTCTCAATGACAATTAAATTTTTCAGGAACAAGGTTGTGGAAGTGGAGCCGCTTTCATCAACCGAATTGGAGGTATCATGGAGGCTGACAGATGATCTATTAAAACTGGAGGTATCCCTCAAGGTGCAGATTCCGGAAATGGAGATTCTGGAAGCGGATGCCAGTGTGGGGAGATTTCCGCCGAAGAACTGCAGGGATGCTGCGGAGAAAATCAAGATGGTGGAAGGTGTTTCCATTGGTGGTGGGCTTCGGAAAATTGTCCGTGGTATTCTGGGAGGGGAAGATGGTTGTTCCTTGCTGGTTGATGCTGTCCTGGAATCGGCAAACGCCGTGATTCTTCATTTTACCCGCCCCGGTATCCAGATTCTGGAATCCCTTACAGACCCCCAACAAAAGCTCGACGGATTACAGGCTATGCTCAAATCCAATCCCAAACTGGTGCGAAGTTGCATCTCATTTCAGGATGACAGTCCAATTATGAAAGGTTTGAACCTGTGATAAGGAGAGGTAATGATTACATTTAACAGAAGTCAATTGATCGGTGCCGAGTTCGTAGGTGAAGATACCATCCGTTTCAACGGGATCCAGGAAGATCACATATACGGCATGGAAGTCCGAATGGATGTTTGCCTGAAAGACGCAACTATCCAGTCGGTTTCAGGGAATATGAAACGCTATACTAATGATGTTTGTCCCCAGGCTGTACCGGTCCTGCAAACGGCCGTCGGCTTGTCTCTTCGCGAGGAGGGATGGGATGCCAAGGTTATGCGGGAGATCGGCAGGAAGGGCTGTGAGCATTTTGCTGAAATTATTATCGAATGCGGTCGTTGCCTGAACCAGGCTTTGGCTTCGAGGGATTTATGGGAAGCGATTTGCCAGGATCCAACCCTGGATCAGCAGCAGTTTCTGGATGATCGAGGAGCAACCTCATGAAAATAGACCTTCATGTCCATACCAGTCCCCGGTCCAAATGCAGCAATATCAATCCTGAAGAGTTAATTGAGGAAGCTGTCAAAATCGGTCTGGATGGATTCTGCCTGACAGAGCACCAGGTCATCTGGCCCGTGGAAGAGGTGGCTGCCCTGGCTGCGGACAGCGGGGTTAGAATTTTCAGGGGAAATGAAATAACGACTGCCCAGGGCGATGTTCTGGTTTTCGGTCTGGAAAAGGATATCCAGGGAGTGGTACCCATCCAGATGCTGAAAAAAGAGGTGGAAGCGGCAGGTGCCTTTTCTATCCTGGCTCATCCTTTTCGCGGGTTCAAGGTCTTCGGCATGACAGATCTCAGCATGTCAGTGGAGCAGGCAGCGAAGAAAAAAGCTCTTTCCTTTGTTGATGCTGTCGAAGTCAGGAACGGTAAGGTATCAGCTCAGGATAATGAGATGGCTGAAAAGGTGGCAGATCATCTAGGATTGCCGGGTACGGGAGGTAGTGATGCACACAACACTGATGAATTGGGGCAGTGGATCACTATCTTTGAAAGGGAGATTGCAGATGAAGCCGACCTGGTTGTGGAACTCAGGTCGGGTCGATTCAGCCCGGGTAGCCTCAGATAATGGATCAACTGAGAGTATGTCTCGGATCAGAGATGCATCCCCAAACCGATAACATTGTCATCGGAGAATCCCACTTTTTTATAAAACTCGATAACTGCCGTATTGCTGGTTCTGACCTGGACATTGAATTTGGGACAACCCAGGGCCTTCAGTTTTAGCGCAGCTTCTTCCATTAGCTTTCGACCGATTCCCATTTTTTGATGATCGGGGCTGACAGCCAGATAGTTTACCCAGCCCCGGTGACCTTCATAACCGACCATGGCGGTGGCGATTACCTTCTCATCCATGGTGCCAACCAGGAACAGATCGGGCTGAAAATTAAGTTTGATTAGGATATCCTTCCTGGGATCATTCCAGGGAACAATCAAGTTGCACGCCTCCCAGAGCGTTACAATCTCTTCCGTATCCTGCTTCCTGCAGGTACGGATCACTAGGGTGTGATTTTTCATTTTATCCTGTAGGTTGTTAAAACAAGTTATTCTTGCATTCATTATTTTAAAAAAGTTTTAAATATTATTTCATTTAAAGCCTTCTGATTCAGAATCAATAACCCGATTTCTTTCCTGTCATCTCCCTGATCTTCACTTTGTATACCAAGGTTCGATCCAGTTGTTTTTGCGGATACTCCCAGGTTTCGTCGGAGTATTGCTTCATGATAGCATTTAATCCATGTATTTTCTCTTCCGGGTCGTTGATTATTTCAACGATTCCAAAGCCGATAATACTTTCGTATTTCAATCCCCAGTCACAGGCTTTGTCAGCTTTTACCAGCTCATTAGCTGTGTCCATTTGAAAACAGATGTTGGGATTCTGATCTATCATATCCAGTTTTTGGCCCTCTTTGGCCGAATGAAAATAGAGAGTATTTGAGTCATAGCCGAAACAGAGGGGCACCAGATAGGGCTGATTATCGACGGCAAGGGCCAGTCTGCAAGTCTGACAACGGGAAATTATCATTTCCAGTTCAGCCAGTTCGGTTATTTCTTTTTCTTTTCTTCTCATAAGTATCCTTCAAAATAGGGGGACATAAGATCTATTTTCAGTTGCTTTTTGAAAAAGGAAAATGTTTGTGCACATGCCTGCAATGCGCTGACCTGCGCTGAATAGGTCTTGTGTTCCCGAATTAAAAATCTGGTGGAAAAAGGTTTTGTGCAGCCGGAGTTTATCGGATGTACTGCTCTATGGCCGTTCGCGTCTTGGCCATATCAGCAGGCTTAACCTCCATGGTGATGGTGGATTGATAGTTTTTTTGTTGCAGGATGGTGAGGATTGCCGGATAGTCCACAATGCCTTCGCCCAGGGGCAGATGCAGGTCATCCTCCACACCTGTACCCCCGTGGTTATCGTGGACATGAACGTGTGCGATTTTGTCGAAGTGGTGTTCCATGAAACCGAATGAGGTATTCTCCCTGCTTAATAGTTGCCCGTGTCCGATGTCCATGGTCATTCTGAGGTTGGGAATACGTTCAAAAAACCGGGTGAAGCTGTCCTGCCTGGCAGTCAGATTTTCCAGACAGAGAACAATATTGTTCTCGGTGGCGTAGTCGGCCAGTTCTGCCAGCATGTCAATCTTGGCCGCTATGATCTCTTCCGAAGCCCAGCGATTATCCATCCAGAAGTGAATCGTCCCTTTTTCTATTTCGAGCTGGCCGGAAAGGAAGATCAGCTTTTTGACCTTGGGGAGGAAACGGTTTTCAAGATTCTTCAGATCCGCCGGGTTTCCTTCGTTGGGATAATGCGCGAGATAATAAAGATTGTATTTCTCACGAAGTCGGATCAGCTCCGGCAATTGAGATTCAATGTTTTCCGGATCATCGATATTAATCTCCGCAAAAGGATATCCCATTTCGCCTACTTTAATTATCTCCTCAATGGTGTGAGCTCTTCCACCAATCGTCACCATTGACCTGCTCCGCAAGGATAGTTTAGTTCGGTTGATAACACCCACAGGAGATATTTCGACCATGGGTGTACAGGGTGATTCCAGCCTTGTTTCATGGGCTGATTATATCCTCCAATTGGTTATTCGTCTACCTGACCCTTCGTATTCCAGGATTACACGGGGTGCGACTACTTGCGTATTTTGCGAACTTCGGGATCAGAAATCAACAGCTCGGTTATAACAACTCCGAGGATGGCGAAGAGGGAAAAGATAAAACCTCGCCAGGTTCCGTCTGTCAGGGCAGCATCGAGGGATCCGCTTGGTCCGGGCAACAGGTAGGGTGAGGCGAGGGTTGTCAGGACGGCTGTAGCAATGGAAAAGCCCAGGGCTGAAAACAACCGACGACTAAAAGAGGCACCCTTGCACGCCAAGGTAATGATTCCACCGGAAACCAGGGGAATCGAGATCATTCCCCACCAGATGTTTCTAAGGGTCGGGACAGAACCGGTCAATTGCAGATATAAATGCTCCGCAGACAGCAGTCCGGTTGTAGCCAGGATAGCGACCAAAGGTACATGCCAGTACCGCGGTTTTAGGGTTTTTCTCTTCTCCAGGCGGGCTCGAATTCTTCTTCCCAGGGTCAAAGGCCAATTGTAAAAGAGGCAAAACACCCAACGTTCCAAAAGTGCCCCGCCCTCGCCAAACACAGGCACAATATGAACCGCTTCCGTTGCCCAATGCCCTGCCATAAACCTGGCCAGAACCGGGTAGCGGTAGGCCATCTGAATGGGAAAGGCAAGATAGCCGATATATTTGAAAAACCCGAGAAAGATCGCGATATTGTAATCCTTGAAATTTCGTTCACGTATGACCAAATAGAGAACATAGAGTCCCCTGGTCAGGGAACCCGGAGAAATTGGGACAACCTGGAAGAGGGCGATGATACCCAGGCCTATGGCCCAGGCTTGAGAGCGTGGCATTTCCGGGTTCATCATGATATAGATAATTGCCACGGCTATTGATACAACCTGGGTGATAGGGACAGTACAGACATGTACCGCAAGACTTTTGAGATATTTCTGGATAAAGGGCTCATCGACCTGGGACAGGATCGTGTTCCGGTCTTCAGCCGAAATGATGTGTTTTTTCTCTCCTTCGGCAACCATCTCCCTGAGCCACTCTTCACGAAGATCTGCATTAAAATAGAGGCGGATCGGTCTGGCCAGATAATAATCCAAACGCTCTTTTAAAAAGGAAAAATTGGTTAACGCCTTATGTATGCCAATGGGCAGAATGCAAAGCGGGAGATGGAGAATATACTGAGTTGTACGATTGCTGATTTTCAGGGCCTGTTTCTCGTCAACGCGGCCTTTTCGATGCCAGACAATCAGTTTTTCCAGCACTTTCCCCCGAAATGCCCTGGAAAAGTAGGATGGGCTTGTCAACAGTCTGGCATAGTGCTTTCTCCAGTCGGGCCTGGCCCAGATTTTCCGAACAACCCGACCCAGGATGGGGAACAGGCCAATCAGCATAAAAACAAAGGTCTTGAAATAAGAAGATGCGAAGGATTTTGCTCTTGACTGATCGATCAGATTGCGTATTTTCCAACTCTCCACAGCGTTTTGAAAAATGGTTGACCAGAGTTTTTTCTTGTACAGCAGTCGGATATGATTATGGGTGATATCCGGAACAGAGTTTCTGTATATCTCCTCGGCCTCCTTTAATTCATCGAGCAGATGCAGCATATCCCCAAAGCGGTCTTTGTGTTTTTGGATATAGGCTTCCAGAGTGTGGATATCTCCTCTGTCGAACTGAACAAGACTACCGCGTTTCAGTCCCTGGAGAATCAGCTTGAAATCCCCGGGGCTCATCGGCAAAAAGGGCAATAGTGTCAGTCCGGCCCGAAAATCTACAGCCATCAATCCTTTTTCAGGATTGTCTTCCGTAGAGGTTCTCTTCAGGCAGTTGGGTTGACTCTTGCAGGTGGTCCATTCGTATTGTCGCGCAAATTCGTGAGCTCCTATCTCGTGCAGGAGGTCAACAAAATCATGCATGAATTTGTATTTGCTACGGTATTCCGGAGATCCCAGATCAGAAGAGTCCACCTTGTAGCCTTTCTGCCAGAGAGAAAGCATATCCAGGTGCTCATCCACTTCCAGACGCCAGGTTCTGCCTTCCACCCAGTCGCTTATCTCTCCGCAACTACCGAGGTTTTTGTCGATCAGTGTTGCATGGATATTATTAACAACCGATTCATCTCCAAATCGTATCCCGGCAGCCCTGCGAATAAACTTTTGCCAGATGGCCCCGGACCGTGCGGCTGCCGGATTCACCTGGAGCTGAAAAGGGGCCTGAAATCCTATGGCATACATAAGATTTCGGAACATCAGAGAGCCGCGTGACGGAGGAATCAGAATTTTCATTGCGTAGACAGCGTTTTCCCGTATAGCATCCAGTATCCCATTCTCCACACTAGTGGTCCTTACTTTGTAAACCTGTCCTGCAAATCCGCCGCCGACGAATTTTTCGACTACCAGGTTGATGGTTGCCGTTTGTTGTCCCGATATCGATGTGACCTCATATTGCAGAGTGTCTCCATCTTCGTAACGATCGATATTTGTGGGGCGGTGAAGCTTAAGGTCCCTGTGTTTCTGCTCAAGGATTTTACAAATTTCCTGGGAATAGTCTGATGTCATGGTGGTGTTATTCGGATTAAAACTTCTAAGGGAAACTGGATTGGGTTTCAGTCGGTGCTCTCAAGGTTTATTTTTCTGATATCCGCAATTTCGTATAACCTTCGGATGATCGCTTCAGCTTCTTCCTTGTAAAACGATAAGGCCAGGCTTGCGCACTCGTAACCGAATCTTAGGATTTCCGGTTCCACCTTATCCGTGAGAAAACCATACTCTTCAGCCATTTCTGCCGTTCTCAGCATGATCCTTCCTTCCGCGGCTGAGTTGGCGTTGTTCTTAATTGTGGATTTAACGAACTGGCTGCCGTAATTATATAGAGAGAGGGTTTGTTTTTTGATGGCGGGATCGTTGGTTGCCTTGGAGATTTTCAGTTGTGTGTAGCCATTGTCCATGTTGACATTGGCGATCATAACCTTGCTCTGGTAGTCATCACTGGGGAGTGCATCGCAGAATTTACTCGCGATGGGTTGAAACATCGGAATCTGGGCGAAGATGCTCAAATAGATTTTGATGAGAAACTTATTGAGTTTATAGGTCCCCGGCCCAATCTTCTCATTGTCATTGCCTGCTGATTCAGAGAAAGACTTTGCGACAAACATAGGGGTCATCGATACGAAAGGATAACCAAATCCGTTCAATTTCTGGGCGATGTTGGATATGGTCTTTTTCAGCTTCTGTTGATCCATTAAAATCTTGAGAACCCTGATATCCCTTTTAATAGACGAGACCAAGGCTGGATTGGGCCTGGTATCCGCGGTTGAAACCTTGCGATATCGATCCATGCAAAGCTTGCTTAAGGCTTCCAGGTATAAAAAATAGATATCGAAGAGGATGTCAATGGAATAAGTTGTCAGGTATTTGTTAATGACCACATTACCTGCTTCTCTCAAGGCAGCGGAGAGTGAAACCACGCGTTCATCAATACTGCGATGAGGAAGGCATCCGTCCCGGCAGGTTAATACTGCATCCAACACAACCAGGTTTTCATCCGCGGGGAATTTTTTCTTCAGTTTTTCAATCTCTATACGAAGTCCGATGAGATTTTTGTCCTTGATCTCCGCCTTTTCTTTCGATTTCTGTTTAATCTTCTTCCGCTTCTCCTTCAGAAGATCGCGTTTGGACTTAAGTTCCTGAGGAAGGCTTTCCCCGGTTAGCTCTGATTCCTTGGGTTTTGCAGAGGCTTCGATCTTGGTTTTCTTTAAATTCCCTACCATCTTTCGCAGCCGAACAATCTCGTCCCTTTCCATCTCCTGGCTGCGAAGGGTTCCAATCAAACCTTTGACATTGGTGCCGAACTTGCCCATGAGCCCACCGCCTTTTTCATTTTCAGGGCTGATCCCGAGGCCGGTGGTGAGGAATTGCCGATTAAAGGGAATTTGGGGATCTATGGGGTTGAGATCGTCGAAGGAGGTTGCTTGAACTACTTTTCTCTTCGGCTTGGAGGCTTCCTTTTTTTCCGGGTCTTTACCGCTGAATTCATCTTCAACTTTGGCAGCCAGACTGGCTAGGTCGAAATCGGGCACGGGATTCTTCTTTTTTGCTGTATTTTTGGTCGTAAGAGCCTGTCTCTTTGATTCTGCCATTTTTCACAAACTGATTAACGAAGTTGAAATCTTTAAATAGAGCATTTGTCAAAATGAGCAAAAAAGCAATTGCTTTTTCGCAATTAAGTTGATTGTGTTATCCGTAAAACCTTCGCTCCCCGGATTTTTCGGTTCTTCAATTCCATTAGGGCGGAGTTGGCTTCGATAAGAGGAAACTCCTGGATTTCCGGGTGGATGGGTATCGTAGCTGCAAGTTCCAGAAAGTCCCGGATATCTTCCCTGGCCACATTGGCAACGCTCTTTATCTCCTTTTCCAGCCAAAGATGTTTCTCATAATCAAGTTTCAGCAGTAGCGATTTGTCCCTCTCTTCTTTGCGAATGGCATTGATCACCAGTCTCCCGCTCGGCTTCAGGAGTTCCATGCCGCAGAGTACCGGTTTCCATGCGGGGGTTGTGTCGATTACTGCGTCAAGCATTTCCGGAGGCGTCTCATCGATATCGCCCGACCAGAACGCTCCCAGTTCCATCGCAAAATCCCGCTCTTTACCGTTTCTGGCAAAAACACAAACCCTTGATTCTGGAAATCGATAAATCACCATTTTTAGCACCAGGTGAGCGGAAGCGCCGAATCCCATAAGTCCGAGAACCTGTCCGTCAGTTAAATCCGCAAGTTTTAAAGAGCGGTATCCGATAGCTCCCGCGCAAAGCATGGGGGCCGCTTCAGCATCGCTTATAGAATCCGGAATGGGGATGGCAGAGGTTTCAGGGATTATCATGAATTCCGCGTAACCTCCGTTTCTATCCCTTCCTGTTGCCAGGAAATCGTTGCAAAGATTCTCCAATCCCGACATACAGGGCTGGCATTTCCCGCAAGCCGAGTGAATCCAGCCCACTCCAACTCTTGCTCCAGGTTGATGAAGGGTTGTTTTGGCCCCGGTCTCTTCAATGGTTCCGACCACCTGATGGCCGAGAACCATCGGGAATACCGGTGGAGGCGTTCTTCCCTCTATTTCATCCAACTCAGTATGACAGACCCCGCAGGTGTGAACTCTTATCAATACCTCCTTTGCGTTGGGGGTTGGTTTGGGAAGGTCCACAAATTCAAGTGGCGCATGCAAGTGCTCCAGATCATGAATCCGCTTCAGAACCATTGCTTTCATCGGCTTTTTCTTTTTGAAGGTTGTCTGTAAAAGATCACTTCGACCTCTTCCACAGTAATCATCCCTTTGGAGATCATGGGATCGAACTCCGGTAAAAGGTCCCGGATTCGCTCTCCATAATCGACGAACTCTATGATGACGGGCAGGTTGGTCATCAGGCTGAGCAGTTTATCGGTGTGAAACCGAGCCTTGCTGCCAAATCCTCCAACTCCCCGAATGACTGTAGCTCCGAAAATTCGGTGTTCTTCGAGCTTTCTGACGATCGCTCTGAACAGCGGTTTCTCCTTGTATCGTTCCGCACTGCTTACGGTAATTCTTGCCCTAAGACGCTTTCCCATATGTTTTTCGTTCATGGCTCTTAAATGGCTTTTGCGATTTGGAGTCCGGATAAACAGAGAAAAATACAGATAAAGGTGTTGGCACAAATGTTTAAAACAGCCTTCAGGAAATCGCCCTCCTGGAGAAGGATAACGGATTCGTAACTAAATGTGGAGTAGGTCGTAAAGGCTCCCAGGAAACCGACCAGAGTTCCGATCCTTACCAGCTCGTCAACAATAAAGTGCTCCAACAGGAAACGGGAGAGGAAGCCCAGCACAAAAGATCCAATGGCATTAACCGCCAGGGTGCCAAAAGGAAAGGAATTCCCGACCAGAATTGATAATTGACTGGCAACCAGATAACGGGAGATAGCTCCCAGAAATCCGCCGATGCCAATGGCTAAAAGCGTATAAGGTGTCATGGATTGCTTTTAAAACAGTGGGTAAGTTAAATTTTGATTATCTTGGTCCACTACATCTGGAATTGCAGCGCCACGGCTTTGAAACACACTGAAATCCTGCTGCGTGAATCAAAGGAGTTGAGATTATTGATGTCATATGTTGTCGCATCGTTCGAGTATGGTTCATCGGGCTAGCCAAAATCGGCAGCTCGCACTTCCGCGCAGAATTGGTTGAGCATGGTTTTATCCAGCTTTCCGTTTGAGCGGATGCCACTGCACACATCCACCCCGAAGGGTCGTACGATTTGCACCGCTTCAGCGATGTTTGACGGTTTCAACCCTCCCGCTAGATAGACGGGAATATCGACGGCTTCTACTATTTTTCGGCTGACCAGCCAGTTGTGGGTACGTCCCGTGCCTCCCAACTCTTTGACTTCCTTCCCTGGATTACCGGAGTCAAGCAGAATGGCATCCACTTTGTCCTGAAGATCAAGTGCTTCCTCTACGGATTCATCACCTGTGACATGAACAACCTGGACAATTCCGACTCCCGGCAAAGCTTTTCTTATATCCAGGTGCGTTCCCTCCTCCAGCTTATCTACGATTTGCAGAGTATTTGCCCCGCATCGTCTCTGTTGTGCTATGATTGATCCCACATCCTGCTTGCTGGTCAGAAGAAAGGATGCCACGCCGGGTGGAATGACTGCTGCTATTTTACAAATCATCTCTTCATCAATCACACCCGGGCCACTCGGCATTTCCGAAACCAGTCCCAGGGCAGAAGCGCCGCATTCTATGGCAGCTTTTGCCTCTTCCACATTAGCGATACAGCAGATTTTTATTCGTGTCATGGTCTATTTTGCTCCCATTCCTCCATCAACCGGAAGTACAGCACCGGTCAGGTAGTCCGAAGCTTTGGATGCGAGGAATACCCCCAGAGCCTTGATATCATCCTCACTTCCAATCCGGTTTACCGGTATTTGCTGAAGGACAGCCTCTTTGGCCTTTTCGAATTTGGGATCGAATATATACTCCATCATGTCGGTGCGAAAAAACCCCGGTGCAATGCAATTGACGTGGATATTGTATTTCGCCAGTTTTACACCCAGGTTTTTGGTAAGGACTTCGATGGCAGCCTTGGTGGAATTATAGGCAACTGCCGGATGGAATAACTCATCACTTCCCCTTGAGCCGAGAACGGATGAAATGTTGATGATTTTTCCCCCTCCCTGTTCTTTCATGAGATTGGCGACTTTTTGTGTCATGAACCAAAGTCCGTTGACATTGACATCAAATACCTTCTCCCACTTGTCGATGGGATAGTCCAGGGTCGGGGCTCCCCATGTAATTCCGGCGTTGTTTACCAGAATATCAATCCTGCCAAAAGTTTCGCTCGTTTTCTTTACTACGGCCGCAATTTCCTCCTTATTCTGCATGTCGCACTTCAAAGCCAGGGTTTTGATTCCCAATTGCTCAAGCTCACGCGCGGACTCGCTGCAATTCTCCAGTTTGCGTGAGGCCAGAACGATATTTGCTCCCGCTTCGGCCATTCCGTTAGCCAGAAACCTCCCTATTCCCCTGGCACCGCCCGTAACGATGGCAATCTTATCCTTAAGATCGAACAGTTCGTTCAGTTTCATGATTTTTCTCCTCTTGGTTAAATGGTTTGTGTACTTCCTAAGATATTGGCTGAGAAAATCTTTTGTCAAACCTCGCTGTTTTACCCGGGAACTGAGGAACGGCTCGACATCAACTATTATCACGGCTATAATAACCTTTGCACAAAAGCCTTGGAATCTCTGTCAATAAGGCCGATTGAAGCAATAGATAGTTGATTCGGACTTTCATCGGTTTTCAGGAATGTTTGGGTGTATCAGTTTTTGATACCCGGCTTCCACTGGTTCATTTCTTTAAATGCTGCAAACCTTTATTAACATAATGTTAGGTGATCTGTCTTTGCCGATTGAAGCCTTACAAAACGGTGTATATTCAACTGACTGACTATGACTAAACAAATCATATTGGGGCGAACCGGTTTGCAGGCAGGGAAACTGGGAATAGCGTCCAGTTTTAGAGCTCCTGCTTCGGCATATGAAGAGGCCTTTGAGAAAGGGTGCAATTATTTTACCTGGGGAACCTTCATCAAAGGGCGATGTCCCGAGATGGAGAAAGCTGTTAGAAATATTGTTGCAAAGGGTGAGCGGGATAAGTTGATCATGGCAATGTTGACCTATGCCCATATCCGCTATTTGACCGATGTTTTCTTTAACAAGGGATTGAAGCGGCTGGGGATCGAACAGGCGGATGTCCTGCTTTTGGGATATTTCCCCAAACGGCCTTCACAAAGGCTGTTGGACGGAGCCCTGGCCCTGAAGGAAAAGGGACTTGTTAAGTTCATCGGGCTCTCAGGGCACAATCGGAAATTATTCTCCGAGTTGCATAAAGAGGGGCTGATAGACGTCTTTCACTTTCGATACAACGCGGCTCACAGGGGAGCGGAAACTGAGATTTTCCCCCACATACAGGGAGAGCAGCGTCCGGGTTTGGTATCTTTTACCGCGACCCGCTGGAGGAAACTGCTGAAACAGAAGAAGATGCCAACCGGTGTAACTGCTCCAACAGCAGCCGATTGTTATCGTTTTGTGTTGGCCAATCCCGCAGTGGATATCTGCATGATGGGAGCCGCTAACGAGAAACAGATGAAAGAAAACCTTGAGTTGCTGGATCAATCGCCAATGACGGATGAGGAACTAAAAAAGATGCGAATGATTGGCGATCACATTTATGGTAGAAAGTAATCGCCTCTCTTGATCAGCGATGAATTGGCAGGGTGAAATAGAAGGTAGAGCCACCGTTTTCATTATTTTCCGCCCAGATCTCCCCGTTGTGATCTGTAATAATCTGTTTGGATATGGACAGACCCAGACCTGTTCCCCCTGATCCGGGTCTGGTTTTGCTGCTCTGGGTGAACTTATCAAAAATTGCATCCAATTCACCAGCCGGAATACCGATCCCACTGTCTTGCACGGAAAAAACAACCTGATCATCTCTCTTACTGAGATCAAGGTGAATGTTACCTCCGGTTTCAGAGAATTTGATGGCATTGGACAACAGATTGGTGATGACCTGTCTGATTTTCTCCCGATCCATCACCAGGCTGTCAACCAGATCCGATTTGGCAAATTTCAGGTCTATCTGCTTTTCCGAGATCAGTGCTTTGAATTCATTGACAACCACCTGAACGACCGTTGAAATCGGGCTTGTCTCAAAAACATAGACTGTTTTTCCGGTCTGCAGCTTGGAGAGATCCAGGAGGTCATTGATGAGCGCCAGGAGCCTTTTTCCGCTGGATTGAATTTCCTTCAGATAACCTTCCAGGCTTTTTTTGGAGATCTGGTCGATTTTGTTGATCCCCAGTTTGGCATATCCCATGATCGCGTGCATAGGGGTTCTGATCTCATGGCTAATATCAGCGATGAAGTCGCTTTTGGCCTGATTTGCTTTTTCGGCTATATCCTTTGCCTCGATAATTTCCTGTTCCATCTCGATGCGTTCGGTAATATCACGACCAACGGCCTGATACTCAATCAACTGTTTGCTTGAGTCCAGCAATACGCGGACGGTCCACTGTACCCAGCGAACGGTGTTGTTCTGCACCAGTTTTGTTTCCAGGACTTCGGATTGTCGATTTGAGTTCAGGGAAGCGATCAATGTCTCGACCTCTGTTTGCTCCTCTTCAGGTATCATATCGAGGATGCTTCTCTCCAGGGCTTCGTTTTTCAATGTTCCGAAATAACGACAGAAGGCTTCATTGACGAAAGTGAGTTGATAGAGCGAACTAAACCGGCAGATCAGTTCAGTCTGGTCTTCCACTATGCCGCGATAGTTTTCCTTCTCAATCTCCAGGTCCTTCGTTCTTTCAGATAGCAGCCTTTCAAGTTGTAGTTGCCTGATCCTGTGGGTGCGCATTCGAATGTAGTAAATCAGGATCACCAGCAGAATGAACCCGGCGGATACAAGCAGCGCAAACCAAGCGGTTCTATAGAAATAGGGTTTCTGGGTGAAACTGGCAAAATTCTGTGATGGCGCCCAAACCCCGTCGTTATTGGCTGCTCTCAACCGAAAAGAGTAACTCCCCGGCGGAAGCGAGGTGTAGGAAGCTTCCCTCTTGAAGGTAGGGCTTGACCAGTTGTCTTCAAATCCCTTCAGCATGTACTGGAATTGTACTTTTTCCGGCACCACATAACTGAGAGCGTTGAACTTGAACACGATTCGCTTGGTGTCCGGCAACAGAACCCGCATTGCTTCAGGTTGAAGGATTTTATCGTCTATTTTGACATAGTCGAGACGCATCGGTGGGGGGATGGGATTCAGAGGGATCTCATCCGGGTCGATAAAGGCGATGCCATCCATTGTGGAGAGACAGAGCTTACCATCACGGGTTACCGTTCCCCAGGACGTTGGCGTGATGGATGCCCTTAAGCCATCCGTAGTATCATAGAGGGTCGAGTTTACCTGTTTTAATTGTCCATCGGCGAATTCATAAAGGTCCTCCAGGGAAGCAGAAAAGACCCCGACATTAGCCTGCATCCAAAACTGTCCCTTCTGATCCTCAAGTGCCTGAAAAATCGCGTCGCTTTTCAATCCCTCTTTCACGGTATAATTAAAAAACTTGCCGTCTTTGTATCTGCTTATGCCCCCGTTGGAAGTTATCCAGAGCGTCTTTCGTGAGTCTTCAAAAATCTTGAAAACAATATTGGCCCCGAGTCCGTGTTCTGTGGTCAGAAACTGAAACTCCTCCCCGTCAAAATAAGCGACGCCTCCACCATCGGTACCGATCCAGATCGTTCCCCGGGAGTCTTCAAAAATGGTCATGATGTAATCATTGTCCAGACCTCGCGAACGGGTGAAGGTGGTGACCTCCTCCCCGCGTATTCGGTTGAGGCCACTGGAGGTACCGATCCAGATATCACCATTGGATGCCTTGACGGTGACCCGGCAGCGATTGCTGGTAAGTCCGATATCAGTTGAGTAGGATTTAAACCGGCCATTTTTATAGGCGATGGCTCCTTTCTTACTATAGGTGCTGATCCAAATGGTGCCATTATCTTCCTGGTAGAGATGCCTGATGCGAACTCCCTTGAAATAGTCCGTAACGTCTGAGGAAGTGAATTGGCCTTTTTCATAAATGTCCAACCCGGCGTCGGTTCCAATCCAAAGCGAACCGGATTGCTCCTCCAGGATTGAGTTGACTTTGTTGTGGATCATCCCTTCCGGCGTGGAATAGGTTCTGAATTTCCCGTCACTCAACTTGGCCAGTCCGCCGCGGGCTGTACTGATCCAGAGATTGCCTTCATTGTCTTCCATTAGCGCTGTGATCAGATCATTATTGAGTCCGCTTTTCTCACTGTATGATGAGAATTCCCCGTTGAAATACCGGAATATACCGGAGTCGGTGCCTATCCAGAGGCTTCTAAATTTCCCCGGCAGAAGAGAATTGATGGTTTTGGCGGCGATACCGTGCTCGATGCTGTAATGTATCAACCGTTTATTGACCAAAGCAAAGAGACCGTGGTCCTTTGTTCCGAACCAGAGGGTTCCATTTCTGTCCTCCAGCATGCTTAGAAGCATATATTCGGACATTTCTTCGAGATGCTGCGGAGAATGAAAGCGATTCTCCTTCAGCAGATACACGCCTCCTTCTCCGGGTCCGACCCAGAGATTTCCCTGTTGATCTTCGTAGATCATTTCAACAAGACTCTGGCGGAACTGATCAATCGTTTCAAATTGAGAAGATCCGGGTTTCATCCTGGCCAGCCCGCTGGTCGTGCCAATCCAAACCGTTCCGGACCTGTCCTGGAAAATTCTTCTGATGGAGTTATCCGGTAAGCCTTGACGGGTGGTGTACATGGTGAAGCGGCCATTCACATATTTTGCCACACCTTCACCGTTAGTCCCAACCCAGATGGTGTTGTCTTTTCCTTTGTAGAGTATTCTGGCAGAAGTACTGCGAAAATCAGGGTGGGTGTATTTTGAAAGGATTTTGAATTCCACGCCGTCAAAACGAATCAATCCTTCGTAAGAGCCGATCCAGATAAATCCGTCGCTGTCCTGGATCAGATCCATCAGGTTGTCTGATGGCAATCCCTCGTTGGTAGTCCAAACGGTCTGCATATATTGGGTCATGGACCGATCAGGATTCAGAGCCATGACGGTATTAAAGACAGGCAGCAGACAAAAACAAGCACAAATCGAGATCAGCCAAAGGCTTTTTTTCAGGAGCATCTTCAGATCTTCGTTCGGGTTAGCGCTTGGGCCAAAAGGCTTTGGTTTAATTCTCTGATATTTATTTAATTCAGGAGAATGCTCATTCCGGGTCCAAGGCTGTCCGTTGTTTATCCTTTTGGCGGGAAACATTCTGAGAACATACACCTTTTTTGTCTAAAAGTAAATCAGGATGGCTTGTGGATCGGTATCTAACGAAAACCTATTATTTAACGGGGAGAAATTCTAGGTTTTCCGGGCGACATGGAGCCGGATACCGGCTTCATTGATAGCGTGTCGGAATTTTTTTGGGGGAGGACAGTCCGTGAAAATGGCATTAATATCCGAAAGTGTTCCCAACCGGACCATGGCATTCCGTCCGAATTTTGAACTGTCGGTGATAAGATAGGTTTGGCGGGAGTTTGCTATGATGGTTTTAGCAACCTTTACTTCATGGTAATCAAAATCCAGAAGAGAACCATCCGCATCTATGCCACTGACACCGATAATTCCAAAGTCTACCTTAAACTGGCTAATGAACTCGACAGTGGCTTCCCCGGTAATACCAAAGTCTTTGCTCCTCACCATTCCACCGGCGATAATCACTTCAAAGTCCTCGTTGACACCAAGAATCGATGCCACGTTCAGATTATTGGTAATAACCCTAACGCCCTTCCTTTTACGCGAAAGAGCCCGTGCCACCTCTTCCGTGGTAGTGCCGATATTGATGAACAGGGAGGCATGATCGGGAATCCGATCCACAACAAATTCCGCTATCACTGCCTTTTCTTCGGAGTATAACGATTTTCTGGCTTGATAGTTGATGTTTCTGACGCTTGATGACAGTCCGGCACCCCCATGAAATCGTTTCAGTTTTCCCTGCTCACTCAGACGATTGATATCCCGACGAATGGTTTGCGGTGTAACATCAAAGGTCCTGGCCATTTCGTCTATGGAAGCAAATCCACTCTTTGAAACCAGTTCAATAATTCGCTGATGTCTGGCCGGCATCAGTTTTTCTTTTTCAGCCATCTGATTCTTTACGATTGTCAGTGCAAGATTTAATACGGGGTAAGCGGCTTTTTCCTGTCAGGCCTTTGTGGTCTATTTTGCTTCCCGCCGGAAGTTGAATCCGGATTAGGGTGCAAAAACGAAACAAATATTATAAAAATCAACATTTATCATTGAATTTTGGTTCGGACAAGGTTAAAAATGACGAGAGAGTGTTCGAAAAAGCAAATAAATTATCGAAAACGAAAAAATCAATTATTGTCATCCGCTTCATATTCAATATCATCCTGACCAATATCTTAAAGACTGTGACTCATGGCTGCTAACTATACGACCCAGGTGCTGATCATCGGTGGCGGTGTTACCGGAACCGCCCTTGCAAGGGATTTGGTATTAAGGGGTGCCTGCTGCCTGCTGGTTGACAAGGAAGATGTCAATTTTGGCGCGTCGGGAGCCAATCACGGTCTTCTTCACAGCGGCGCCCGATATGTATACACCGATCCGAAAGCTGCCATGGAATGTGCAGCAGAGGCTGACATCCTGAGAAAAATTGCCCCGCATTGTATTGAAGATTGTGGTGGGGTATTCGCAGCGATAGAGGGGGACGACGAGGGATATATTGCAGATTTTCCCAGTTTATGTTCGGATGTGAAAATTGCTGCCAACCCTCTTCTGCCTGATGAAGCTAGGGAGCTGGAGCCACGGTTAAGTGAAAAAGTCATCGCCGCATTCCGGGTCAATGACGCGGCGATCGATCCCTTCATGCTTTCGTTGAATATGCTGCAGGATGCATGTGAGGCCGGCTGTACATACCTTGCGAATCATGAAGTCACCGGCTTTTATTGTGACAACCGGATCAACCAGGTTATACTGCGTAACAATATTTCCGGGGAACAGACAATTCTGGAAGCACAGCTTATTGTTAATGCCACCGGAGCCTGGTCTGCAGGTATTGCGGAAATGGCAGGGGTGGACATGGATCTGATCTATTCAAAGGGAAGCCTTCTGATTTCCCGGGTTCGAATCGCAAGGCATGTCATCAACAGGCTCAGACCTCCATCTGACGGAGATATTATTGTTCCCGGCGGTACCGTTTCCGTGCTGGGAACCACCTCAATTCTGGCGGAGAATCTTGACCATATCAGGCCAACCAGACTGGAAGCGGATCTTATTATCGAGGAATGTGGAGAGTTGATCCCTTCCCTGTCTGACGAGCGCTTTATCCGGGCTTTTTCGGGCGTCCGACCACTGGCGGGAGCATCAGGCGACGGCGAAAGCAGGAATATCACGCGGGGATTCTCCCTGGTTGACCACATGGAGCAGGGAATAGATAACTTTATCACCATAACCGGAGGCAAACTGACAACCTGTCGGCTGATGGCAGAGAAGGCAGCAGATCTGGCGTGTAGCAAGCTTGGTATTAAAAAAGCCTGTGCAACCCATCTTGTTCCCCTGGGAAAAAATCGTGGAAACCAGTGGACGGAACCCGGCTTATCCGCAACACAATGGATCGCTGATCCGGCTGAGATGGGTGAAATACTGTGCGAATGCGAGCTGGTTCCCAAAAGCAATATTGAGGATATAGCAGATCTGATGAGAAACCAGGGTCAAAAACCCACCATCAAATCGGTGGCTCTCAGAAGCAGGATCGGTAAGGGGCCTTGCCAGGGAGGATTCTGCAGTTTAAGGGTTGGCGCGGCCATGTATGACAACGACCACCTGAAGGATGATGAAGGGATTGGCAATATCCGCGATTTCATTGAGAACCGCTGGAAAGGTATTCGTCCCATTGTTAGGGGAGTGACTGCCTCCCAGGTTGAACTGCAGGAAGCGATTCATTGCGGCCTTTTTGCCCTGGATTTGTACGAGTGACAGATGACAAAAACAAGGAAATATTATGCCGGCAGGTGGCCATCAAAAAGTAAAGCGGAATTAAACGACAATCGATAATTATGGGAAACCAAAAAGAACTGAAATGTGATGTGGTCGTGATCGGATCAGGGATGTCAGGAATGTCGGCCGCCCTGTTTGCAGCTCGGGAAGGATTGTCCGTGATTCAGATCAGCCATCATTCGCCGCTGGTCAATCACAGCGGAACTATCGATATAATGTCGTGCGCTCCCTTGCAGGGGAAGAAAATCTGGAAGAATCCCTTAAGGGGAATCGGGTACTTGTGCAGGGAGAATAATGACCATCCCTATGCAAAGCTGGATTTGGAAGAGATAAAAATGAGCCTGGGGGAGGTTAAAAAGGCATTGGCCCAACAGGGATTGGATTACAGGGGCAGTACCAGCGAGAATCACCGGGTGTTAACCTCATTGGGAACACTGAAGCCAACCTGTCTGGTTCCTGCCACCATGTGGGCCGGTGAAAAAGCCCTGGCCCGGAATACCAGTGGGTTGATTGTTGATATAGCAGGCTTAAGAGGATTCAGTGCACGCGAGATTGTGGAGACGGTAAAAGCAAAGTGGTCAAACCTTCGGGCTTCGCGAATCGAATTTCCCGGGTTGGAAGCAAAGAGGGAGGCTGTTCCCGAGTTGATGGCCAGAGCCCTGGAAAACCCGGTCACCCTGAAAGAATTTGCCGAACGAATCAAGTCGTTGATCAATGATGAAGGAGTTGTCGGAATTCCGGCTGTTCTTGGGGTAAACCACAGTCGCCGGGTTCACAATGAACTGAAAAGGATGCTGGGAGTACCCGTGTTTGAGATCCCTTCCATGCCTGCTTCTGTTCCCGGAATACGCCTGAATGAGGTCTTTGATACAATTCTTAGAAAAGAAGGTGTCACAAGATATGGTAACCGCCGGGTGACATCCGTTGTGCCGTTGCAGAATCAACGGTTTCAGACCGGTTTCACCAATGATGATGAGACTGTAACGATCAATTCAGCAAGCCTGGTGATCGCCTCCGGCAGGTTTACGGGACGGGGATTGATTGTCAACGGAGAGGATATTCGCGAACCCCTGCTCAATCTCCCGGTTCAGCAGCCGGAACTCAAAACGGAATGGTATAGGACTCTTTTTTTTAATCGAACCGGTCATGGCATCAATCGAGCCGGTATCTTCACAGATCGCTTTTTCAGACCGGTTGATATCTATCCCCAGGCAATCTATCCTAATCTATTCACGGTGGGTGCTATTAACGCCTGCCAGGATTGGGTTCGTGAGAAAAGCGGTTCCGGATTGGCAGTGGCATCGGCCTATAAAGCTGTTCAAGGAATTACAAAGTATTGCCGGATAAACGGGAACAGCACCAGAAGGAAACCGGCTTAATCAGGAAACTCAGGAGTCACCCGCCTTTTTTCTGTACCGGGGGTCATCGCCGTATGGTTCGTTGGCCCAATCAGGGCAGATACCATGGCCGAAGAGGGCACACGGATGTTTATCGATGTAGGATCCAAATACCTCCAGAGCAGTCCGGTTGGCATCTGGAAAACGACCTGTTCTGAGTAATGCCCGTTCAGATTCTCTCAGCGCAACGGCGACTTGCTCCTTTTCAGTCATCTCCTTTTGCAATCGTTTGTTCCAGAGCAATATCATGAAGATGATCAGGGTTGCCGTACCGATGATGAATGCAATCCATTTCTGGGCATCACTTATCCTGATTCCATGCTCATGCTGTCTGAAATTCTTGAATACACCCCGGTCTGAGCCTCGATTGACAACGCTGAGCAATGATTCATATACTTTTCATTCTCTATAGCAGTAAAATGAAGACCCTTTTATCAAACCAAACCATATGGGAACAACAATCCAATCTCTGGAAAGAGGATTGACAATCCTTGAAATTCTGGGAAACGCCGGCAGACCAATGGTATTGAACGAAATTGCCGAGCACTTCTCGCTGGACAGATCCTCGGTTTTTAGATTGGTCGCCACGTTGGTCAAGTCCGGATTTGTAATCCAGGATGCGGAAACGAAACAGTATTCGCTGGGATACAAGATTTTGCAACTCTCGGCAGCCCTGAACAGCCATTCATACGTAGTGGATTTGTTGAGACCCGTGATCAGGACAGTTCAGAATCAGACCAACCAGAATTCACATCTCGCTATCCTGGATGGTGATCAGGTTGTGTTTCTTGCAGTGGAACAACCCCGTGAACATCTCTCTCTTCATGTGTCTGTCGGAACCAGGGAACCGTCGGTGGTAACGGCCCTGGGCAAATCCCTGCTGGCGTTTCTGGATGAAGAGGAGCTGGCCAAAACGCTGAAGAATGTCCGGTTTGAGCAATATACACCAAAATCAGTAATGAGTGCTTCCCGGCTTAAAAAGGATCTGAAGGCAATTCGCAAGTCACGGCTGGCTTTTGACGATGAAGAATATCGTCCGGGTATCGTCTGTTTTGCTGCTCCTGTATTTGACCAAAAGGGAGAGGTGCTTTACTCCCTGGGTATCTCCGGCCTGAGAGAGGTAATCAAGCCCGATCAAACCCGTTTCGGGGAGATCGTTAAGCGGGCTGCAGAGGATGCTTCCCGTCTCCTGGGATATACGACTCGGGGTAATCAATAGACTTTTCCGGCTTCACCATGTCTTCTTCAACATCTCAAATCAAATGCAAATCCATGTGATTCCGCCAACTCCCTGTCATTACCCGAACTCTCATATTACATAGAATCCTAAAGCAGAAGGGATCAGCAGATCTTCTCAATGGGAGATTATGGTTCGATTTTATGTTGCATAATATACATTAAGATTGTATAAAAAACACATATAGGGTATAATATCCATTGAAAGAAAAGTTTCGAACGAAAGAACAATTTGGGTTTGCTCCTTATTACAGGGGTGAGGACGGATGTCACAGGGTTAGTTTTGGCGCAAGCGGAATTGGATTGTTTCAGGAGAAATCATGAGTTATAGCGAGATAGTCAAGCAACGGGAAAGACGGGCATCGACGATCAAGGAGTGCGGAGGTTTGGAAGAGGCTCTTTTCTCCGGCAGACTTGAGGGGTATACGGATCTGACACTGTCGGAAGCGATTGTACTTGGTTTGCTGAAGCAGGATGTGAGGGAGTATATCGGTATTCTTGGGCATGGTTCAACCGAGGTCGCAGAGGTTATCAGGGTGTATCAGGATGCCGGACTTGTCAGGATGACGGCGGTCCGTCATGAAACCGAGGCGGTACATGCAGCCACCGCCTTGCGATGGGTAACAGGAAAAAAGAGTGCGGTTATTACATCAATAGGTCCCGGTGCCCTGCATGCCCTTGCGGGTTCCCTGGCTCCCCTCAGTGACGGAATTGGTGTTTGGTTCCTGCTGGCTGACGAGACAACTGAGGATGAAGGCCCCAATATGCAGCAGATACCCGGGCACGACCAGAATCGCTTCCATCGTCTGTTTTCGGCGATGGGTGAAACCTACTCCCTTTACACTCCCGGTTCAATCAGCACCGCTCTCAGCAGGGGGCTCACCGCAACCGACCATCCGTTTCGCCAGTCACCTTTTTTCCTGTTAATGCCGATGAACACCCAACCGGCAATTATGCCCGGATTTAATCTGGCCGAACTGCCTGAATCCGTTGTCCCGGAAATAAAAACATCCCCTAGTCGACATGATCTTGCAGCAGCGGTTGATGCCATAGAAAAGGCTGAAAAAGTGGTGGTGAAAATCGGTGGGGGTGCGGTAATGCTGGGCGATGAGCTGATCAGTTTTCTGGAACTGGCGGATGGTGTTGCCGTTTCAAGCCCAATTGCGGCCGGGGTAGTGCCTTTCTCCCATCAACGCAATATGACGGTGGGGGGATCGAAGGGTACGCTTAGCGGCAATTTTGCCATGGAAGAGGCGGATCTTCTGGTCGCACTGGGAACCCGATTCGTCTGCCAGTCGGACTGTTCGCGGACGGGTTATCCCAGGGTGGAAATGGTGATCAATATTAACACGGATCTGAACACGGTTTTGCACTATCGCAAGACCATACCTCTGCCGGGAGATGTAAAGTCTGTTCTGAAGGAACTGAACAGGTTGTTGGAAGCCGGAAAACCGGCAGAGGAAGAATCTCATTGGTTGAAAACCTGTATAGAAAAAAGAAAAGAGTGGGACGCTTTCAGGGAAGCGCGATATCAGCAGGAAACCCTGTACGATCCCATGTGGAAGAGCGATGTGTTAACCCAACCGGCTGCTATTAAGGCCGCTTCGGATTGGGCACTGCGCAATGAGATTCCCATGTTTTTCGATGCGGGTGATGTCCAGGCCAACGGCTTTCAAATTGTGGAAGCCGATAAACCGGGACAGGTCTACACAGAAACGGGAGCCAGCTACATGGGATTTGCAGCATCTGCCCTGTTAAGCACAGCGTTGGCGGACAAGCCGTTTTATGGATTGGCATTTAGCGGTGACGGATCATTTATGATGAATCCGCAAATCCTGATTGATGGTGTGGAACATGGGGCCAGGGGTTGTATCCTGTTGATGGACAACAGAAGGATGGGAGCAATTTCAGGGTTGCAGAAGGATCAATATGGAAAACCCTTTGCCACCTGGGATGGGGTGGAGGTAGACTACCTGGCCCTGGCCGGAGCAGTCAAGGGTATGGCAGTCTTCGATGGTGGATTATCTGTCGCATCTTTGACAAAAGCACTGGAAGCTGCAAAAAAACACGAAGGTCTTTCATTGGTCTATCTGAAGACCTATTATGGTGATGACCCGTTGGGCGGGATGGGAGTCTTTGGCAGGTGGAATGTGGGAAACTGGACCGAAAAAACACAAACCTTGCGTCATCGAATCGGACTTTAAAGATGTCGGAGAGTATGCCCAAAGATAAAGGTCGGTCAACCTTCATTGGGGAGTTTTTTGCGCCAAGTCTGTCCAAAACAGAACCGACGATGGCGAGATATTTGTAAATCATTATCAGTTTGCAGAATCCAGGTGTCAATAGAAGAACAGAGGCTTGATGAAATCGGAAGATCCGGGAGAATGAAATGTCGCGAGATAAGAACGAAAAGGGAATATATAAAAACCTGACCGCCTACGGAGACACGGAATTCAGTCGCTACCTGAGGAGGGCCTTTCTCTCGTCAGCCGGTTATGACAGGGAGGATATTAACAGGCCTATCATCGGGATTGTAAACACATCTTCCGATTACAACACCTGTCACCGGCAGATGCCGGAAATGGTGGATACGGTCAAAAGGGGTGTACTGGAGGCGGGTGGTTTGCCTTTTGCCTTCCCCACAATCTCACTCAACGAAATCCTGACCTCGCCCACCACCATGTTGTTCCGTAACCTCCAGGCAATGGATACCGAAGAGATGATCCGAGCCCAACCCATGGATGCGGTAGTATTGCTCGGAGGTTGTGACAAAACGGTTCCGGCCCAGTCAATGGCGGCCATTTCCGCCGATATCCCTGCTGTTCAAATCGTCGCCGGTTCCATGTTGACGGGACACTGGCGTGGTGAACGATTGGGAGCTTGTACGGATTGTCGCAGATTGTGGGCCAGTTTCAGGGCCGGGGAACTGTCACAAGAGGAGATCTGTGAGATTGAAGAATCCCTTTGTGCTACCGGCGGGACCTGCATGGTAATGGGAACTGCTTCGACCATGGCCTGTCTTCTGGAAACCCTGGGATTAATGCTGCCTGGCGGAGCATCGCCTCCTCATGCTTCCGGGGATCGTTTAAAGAACTGTGTTGCTTCCGGTCGGCATGCGGTTGAACTGGCAAGATCCGATCTCAAACCTTCCAAAATTCTTACCAGGGGATCTTTTGTAAACGCGCTGACTGTTTTGATGGCCATTGGCGGATCGACAAATGCGATTGTACATCTCATTGCCATGGCTCGCAGAGCCAATATTGAACTGAGCCTGCAGGATTTTAACGACGTATCCCAAAAGACACCTATGCTGGTGGATTGTAAGCCCGCAGGCAAAGGGTATATGGAGGATTTCCACAATGCGGGTGGCATGAAAGTGCTGTTGAAGGAACTTGAGCCGCTACTGGACCCGGATGCGCTTACCATCACCGGCAAACCGTTGGGCGATCTCCTGACAACATACCAGGGGCCGGGGGAATGGCAGGAGACCATCAGAAGAAAAGAAACTCCGTTGCAGAAACGGGGAGCGATCCGGGCCGTTTTCGGATCGTTGGCCCCTGATGGGGCGATTATCAAGGCTGCCGCAGCTTCAGATCTGCTCATGAAACACAGAGGGCCGGCAGTTGTTTTTGAATCACCGGCAGATGCGGCGGATCGAATCGACGATCCACGATTGGGAATTACCCCGGACCATGTCATGATACTACGTAACGGAGGGCCTGTGGGGGCGGGAATGCCTGAAGCAGGCTCGTTGCCGATACCGAAATACCTGGCAGAACAGGGGATAAAAGATATGGTGAGAGTGTCCGATGCCAGAATGAGCGGTACGGCATACGGAACCATCGTTCTTCACTGTTCACCCGAAGCGGCTGTTGGGGGACCACTTGCGCTGGTCAGGGACGGAGACCTGATTGAGTTGGATGTGGAAGAGGGAAGGATCGATTTGATGGTTTCTCCGGAGGAGTTAAAACAACGGGAAGCAGATCTGGATTTACCGAAAGCACCGGCAAGGGGGTGGTTGAAGCTGCACCATGAGCACGTACTGCAAGCTCACCAGGGATGCGATCTGGATTTTTTGTAGAAATGTTGCAGATGATAAGAGAAATTGGGCTAAGTTATAAAGTTGAATTTTAATGAAAACCCGAGGAGGAGTGATGAGCAAATCAACTTATATTAACGGTAAATGGGAGGAATCGGCATCGGGTCTGAGCAGGGAGGTGATCAATCCTGCAACCGGTGAAGTCATTGCTGAAGTCGGTTACGGAGGTGCTGCGGAGGCCACTTCAGCAGTTGCGGCCGCCTATGATGCCTTTCCCGCCTGGAAGTCCCTGACCGTATATAAAAGGGCAGGATACCTTTCCGGTATTGCGGCCGTCATCAGGGAGAACCTGGAAGAGCTTTCAAAAATACTGACTTCGGAAGTAGGCAAGACCCTTCCCGAGGCAATGGGCGAAATGAATGCGGCGGCAGATCAGTTCGAATGGTATGCGGAAGAGGTAAAACGATCGGCGGGAGATGTCATTCCCAACAGGTTGGATGACAAACGCCACATGACCATCAGGCACCCTGTGGGTCCGGTTGCAGCCATTTCTCCCTGGAATTTCCCTATTTTGCTCTCTTCAAGAAAAATCGCCCCGGCGTTGGCCGCAGGCTGCACTGTGATCAATCGCCCGGCCAGTCAGGCTCCCCTAACCATGATTCGGGTGGTGGAACTGACCGAAGCCCTGGATTTGCCCCCGGGCGTTTTAAACCTTGTGGTGGGCCATCCGGGAGAGTGTTCGGATGTTTTTATTGGTGATGAGCGGATTAAAAAAATCAGTTTTACCGGCTCTCTGGACGTGGGTAGATCATTGGCAGTTGAATGTACAAAGAGGATGAAGAAAATCTCGCTGGAACTTGGCGGGCATTCTCCTTTTCTGTTTTTACCGGATGTTCCGGTGGAAGAGGCTGCCGAAGCGGCGGTTTTCGCAAAATATCGCAATATGGGGCAGGTTTGCATCTCGGCAAGCCGGTTTTTCGTGCATAACTCAATGAAAAAGGCTTTTGAAGAGGAGGTGGTGAAAAGGGTTTCCATACTGAGAATCGGAAACGGGCTGGCACCCGAATCCGATGTTGGGCCGCTTTTTGAAGAGAAGAGAGTGCAGGACAGTCTCAACTTTGTTGAGGATATTCGGCAGAAAGGTGGAAAAATTCTCTGGGGTGGCAAAAAGCCTGAAGGTCAGAAATATGAGAAAGGCTATTTTTTCGAACCCACCGTGGTTACGGATATTACGGACGATATGGCGATTTTACAGGAAGAACCTTTCTCCCCGATTATGCCGATTATAGGATATGATGCAATCGATGAAGCGATTGCCATGGCCAATAATACGCCCTATGGATTGGCAGCTTATGTCAAAACGAATAATCTGAAATGGACCATTGAGTGTGCGGAAAAACTGGAAGCCGGAATAATCGGTATAAACGACTGCTCTCCCGCGGCGGCCCAGTGTCCTTTCGGCGGAATGAAAAAGAGCGGAACGGGAAGGGAAGGATGGAAGCAGGGATTGGAAAGTTATTACGAAACCAAATACATCTCAATCGGATTTTAATCACATTTCAACTTGCCAGGGGAAAGCAATGGATCGACTCGGTGTAGGTTTTATCGGTTGCGGTCGAATATCGGATCTTCACTATCCCGGATACCTGGAACGTTCCGATGCCAGGGTCATAGCTGTCTGTGACACCAACGAGGCGCTGGGGAAAGCAAAACAGTCTGAATGGGGTGCTGAGAAGTTCTACCAGGATTACAGGGAACTGCTGGCCGATGATGCGATTGATGCCGTGGAAATCCTTTCTCCGCAGAAGCTCCATGAGCCTATGGTGATCGAGGCCGCAAAAGCAGGCAAACACATCGCTCTGCAGAAACCGATGACGATCAGCCTGGAGAGTACCGACAGGATGTTGGAGGCGATTGGAAATTCCGACATACTCTTTCGGGTTTCGGACAATTACCTGTTTTACCCTCCTATCGTGCTTGCCAAAAAGATGATCGAAGAGGGCGTAATCGGGACACCTTTGAACCTAAGGATTAAGATGATAACCGGTGGTTCTGGAGGATGGGATGTGCCATCATCGTCCTGGGCCTGGAGAGCGGCAGAAAATGCAGAAGGCAGGGGATTTGAGACATTTGATCACGGACACCATCTCTGGGCCGTTGCCTGGTATCTGATGGGATCCGTCGAACGCGTCAGCAGTTGGATTGACAGCCTGGATGGTATTATCGACAGTCCGGCTGTCATTATGTGGAAATACAAGGATGGCCCGAGGTACGGTTGCTGCGAATATGCCATTACACCGGATCTTCCCGTTCCTTCCAAGTATTATGCTAACGATGAATGGTTTGAGATTACGGGAAGTAAAGGGATCATTGTTATCAATCGCTGTACGGGGAATATTCTGGAGGGGCCAGGCCTGAGCTTCTACAACGCTGATGGCTGGCACCATGTCGATGATATTGCAACCGATTGGAAGGAGGGATTCATTGGAGCGACACATAATTTTATAGATGCCATCAAGGGGACAGCCCAACCACTGTTGAACGGAGAGCAGGCCAGGGAGATCATGAAGTTGAATCTGGCCATTTCCAAGTCTTCCCGGGTAAGAAGGGAGGTTTATGTTGATGAACTGGATGCCGAATCTCCCTGGGTATTTACCAAGAAAAAAATCCGGGAGGAGATCAGCCGCAGGAAAGCGAAAAAAGCCGGTCTAAATTCCAGACAAACTGATCCCTCCACCCTGCCCGGTGAAGATGAAGTGATGGAGATGACAGAAAAGCTGGCAGAGAGATGTACACCTGAAAAAGCAGGGGAGTGGCATTCTGCTATTCATGTTGAATTAACCGGGGGAAAAACCCGACAGCCTTTGACCTGTTGTTTCAGGATCAGCGGAGGAAAAGCAGACATCGAATCGGACTGCGGCGACCGGGAAGCGGATCTGAAAATCCGGGTACCTTTTTCAGTATGGAGAGATATTCTGATTCAGGCCAGTTCGGTGGAGGAAGCATTTCTTAAAGGGGAACTGGAACTGGAGGGAAATATCGAAGACGGTCTGAAGTTGAGAGAGGTGTTTGATCTGTAGATATCCGGGATTAGTGAATCTATATAAAAAGGGAGCCAATGGATCAACAGAAACTGTCAATGAAAATCAAGGTCGGATACGGGGTATGCGACTTGGGGGGTAACCTGTTTTTTACCATTATTGCCTTTCTGCTGTTGAACTACCTGACTGATACCGTGGGAATTTCTGCTGGGCTGGCCGGAATGGTTATCATGATTGGCAAAATCTGGGATGCTGTTACCGATCCGGTTGTGGGGTATATCTCGGATCGAACACGCACAAAGTGGGGGCGTCGCCGACCCTTCATGCTGTTTGGATCCATACCCCTTTTTCTGACCATGATCCTGATGTTCACAAATCCGGGACTGGACAGCCAATGGCAGCTTTTCGCCTGGGGAATCATCGTCTATTGCCTTCTCTGCACTGCCTATACGTTGGTGAATATTCCCTACAATTCCATGACACCTGAATTAACAAAAGACTTTCATGAAAGATCCTCCATCAATGGCTATCGTTTCGGCTTTGCCGTGATTGGAACCCTGTTGGGAGCAGGGGCTGCACTGCCGTTGATTGGTCTTTTTTCCAGTAAGGATACCGGGTACACGGTGATGGGGATCATTTTCGGATTATTGATGATGGTGACGGCAATGATCACCGTGGCAATGGTTAAAGAGCCACAAACCGAATCCGGAGTGGAGCAAAAGGGATTTTTTGATACCTATCTCAGCGTTTTCAAAAACAGACCCTATGTCATTATCCTGCTAACCTACACGTTCCATGTCACCGCCCTGACTATTGTTGCCGGCATCATGATTTACTACTTCAAGTATGTTCATGAAAATGAGCCGATAACCACCGTTGCCATGCTGATCCTGCTGCTAACGGCCATGGCCTTTATCCCGGTTAGTATCATTCTTGCGAAAAAAATCGGTAAAAAAGCGACTTATGGTATTGGTATGGCAATTCTTTCCGTTTCCATCATGATTCTTTTTTTCCAGGGACACCGGCTGGGCTTGCAGTTTTCACTGGCGACCATGTTTCTTAGCGGAATAGGGATGGGATTTCTTTATGCCCTTCCGTATGCCATTGTTCCCGATGTTGTGGAGTATGATTATCTGCTGAGCGGACAACGTACGGAGGGAGCCTTTTACGGGATCTGGACCTTTGGCATCAAATTAGGACAGGCGCTGGCCCTGGGGATTACCGGTGCTGTCCTGTCGGCGGTGAATTATGTCCCGGATGTGGTGCAGACCGAACAGTCACTGTTCGGAATCCGTTTACTGGTGGGACCTATCTCCGCGGCGATCTTCCTGTTGGCTATTCTCACCTTGTATTTTTACCCGATCAATGAGCAGCGCTACAATGAAATTCTGGAGCAGATTGATGAGATGGAGCGGCAAAAAGCTGCCTCGGCTTAAAAGAGCTTGGTCCAGAGTCGGGTTCCGGTATTGCCGAACTTGCTGACGAACGCCGCGAAAGAGGCGTCGTCATTGGACAAGCTGTCAAGCTCGCCGTAGGTTCTGCCGGTTATGTAGAGATCATTGCTGCCGTCCAGGCTGATCCCGTTTACGGTATCATAGGAGTCGGAACCGTTTTGAACCTGCCAGACGATGGAGCCGGAACTGTCAATCTGCATCAGGAAGTAGTCGTAAGATCCCTCATTATCGGCAACCAGGTCTCCGCTGGTGTTTCCGGCGAGATAGACATTTTCCGAACTGTCCAAAACCAGCGCGTTACCCCTGTCGAAATATGCAGAGCCGTATTGGGTTACCCACTGTTGCTGACCCGATGAGTTATATTTAAAGACAAAAAGCTCGGTATAGGTGTGGCTCTCACTGTAATTCGAGTAGTCATAACTGGTATCAACAGTCCCATATGAGTAACCCGTAAAGTAGATATTCCCGCTGTCAGAAATTGCAATCTCTTCGACATAGTCACCATATTCCGTACCAATCTGATTAATCCAGATCTGGTTGCCCGAAGAATCGTATTTTGCCAGCACAATATCATTATCACCAATTTTATCCCCCCCGATGGCGTCATTGGTATTGCCGCCAAACACGATATCACCGGATGAATCCAGGGAGACAGCGATGCCATAGGAATCCGAATAGGTGTTTGTGTTGATTCTCTGATCGGTGCCTAATTGTTTCACCCACTGCAGAGTGCCAGTGGCGTCCAGTTTGATGAGAACCATATCAACACCCTGATTGTTGCTGACATCAACACCCGTGAAGACACCCCCGGTATCACCGGCCAGGTAAATATTGTCCGATGCATCGACGGCTAATCCCCAACAGTGATCATCGCTATCGGTGCCTATCTGCCTGACCCACTGGCGAGTGCCACTGCTATTGAATTTCATGACAAAGATATCGCTGCCATCATATGAGGCATCGGTCTCCATAACGCCATCGGTGTAGCCTGCCAGATAAATCGAACCACTGCTGCTGATTTTGATATCCTGAACATAATCCTCTTCATCTGTGCCCAGTTGTTTTAACCACAATCTGGTGCCTGAGCTGTTGTACTTTGTCAGAAAAACGTCTGCCTCTCCTTCATCACTATCTGATGTGATATCCCCATAAGCGATGCCCGTGATATAGATGTCGCCGGTGCTGTCAGTCCGGGTCTTGATCCCCCAGGATGCATGCCCGGTATAAACGGAGGTAGTGGACGTATCATCATCACTCTCGTCGCTGGCACATCCCGTAAACAGAAAGGGGAGGAGCAGGATAAGCAGCAAGGGGAAGAGATGTTTGAGCAGGTTGCTTTTCATTATATTCATGCGGATGTAATTGAGTGAATCAGGATCAGACGAGCCGGGAAAATGAGATTTACACAGATTGTCTCGAATTGTACGGTTTCCGCGTGCATACCGGGAAGCCGGTCTTTCATTTTAAATTGTGGCTAATTTCGATGGTTACAGGTTAAGCGTTGTTTTGCAAGACGTGGAGATCAATGAACCCTGATCCTTTCTGATAAGCATATGATTTTATGGAATCATCCAATTCATTTCTTGCTTTATCTCTTTGACAACATTAGAATTTTTAATTAAAACTTCGGCTCGGCGATAAGCCAATTTCAGCAGTCAACAACCGCATTAGTTTTCCATTGAAAGAAAAAGCAACAGGAAAGTTCTCGGGAGATCTTTTTTTATTGGTATCGCAGTTGGTGTTCCTGGTTTGTGGCTACGGGATACAGGTGATTATCACACGTTTTTTGTCGCCCGAAGACTACGGTTCCTGGGGAGTGCTGACTTCTGTACTGGTCTGGTTCGAGCTGACGATCATTTCCGGTTTTCCCAAGGGAGTCACCAAATTCATCGCGGAAGCCGAAGAGGATAGGCAGGATGAGATTCACTTCAGGTCGTATTTTGTGCAGTTTGCTGTGGGTATAGCCCTGGGTGGGCTCTTTTTTCTTATTTCCAATCCGCTCTCTGCCTTCTGGAGTGATCCCGAATTGGGGCTGCTCTTTCAAATCAGTGCTTTGGATATTCCCATCTACGGTCTCTATTTTGAAAACATGGCTGTTCTCAACGGGAAGCATCGATTCCGCAGCATGTTTATCCTTCAGGCCGTCTATTCCATTAGTAAACTAGGGTTGATTGTGGTGTTTGTGGCCGGGGGATTTGGCCTGGTTGGCGCTGCCTGGGGAAATGTGGCGGCATCTGCTGTTGCTTTTCTATTCAGCCAGATTTTGGTGGGACTGCCTGCGGTTCCCAAGCAAAAGCAATTTGCTATCAGAAAGTTGATCACCTTTTGTATTCCCAGTACCGTTTTCGTGATCCTTTTTGCGCTGGTTCAGAGGCTCGATTTTCTGTTTTTGAAGACACTGACCAAAAATCCCAAAGTGTTGGGCTACTATTGGGCGGCGCAACTCCTGGCCCAAGTCCCCTATTATCTGATTGAAGGGACTTCAAAGAAAATGTTTTCCGAATTGAGCGAGTATCACGGTCAGATGAATCGCGAAGCAGCCAACCGGTCATTTCTGGAAAGTCTTCACATGACCTTTCTGCTGATCGTTCTGATTGTATCGGTAACACTGGGGTCGGCCCGGGATCTGATTCTTCTGCTGTTCCCGCAAGAGTATGGAGAGGCATCCATTATCCTCATGATTCTGATTCTGGCTAATAGTTTTATCGCTTTCATGTATCTTTTTTCCCAGGTCCTGTTTGCTTTCAGCCGCGAGAAAACAGCAATGGTGACGGCATCGATTATGATTGTCGGAGCAGGAGGTCTCTGCTGGTTGTTGATTACATGGAAAGGCGCCGTGGGAGCTGCCGGGGCGGCACTGCTAACCTTTTTGATCGGGAGCACCGTTCTCTACCTGATGATCCGATCGAGTTTTTCAATACGATATTCCTTTGTTCCAATTGCCAGAATCGCTTCCGCTGGCCTGTTCACAACGCTTATGGGCCTTTTCCTGCAGGTGGAGGGATTCTTTGGAATCCTGGCAAAACTTGTGTTTATCACCCTCTTTCATGTCGGATATCTCTATCTCCTGAGAGAACCGATTATCAGATCCATCTCCGCGGACATCCTGCACAAATTCAAAATCGGGGTCAGCCGTTAGTGTTGAGTCAATTCTGCTCTGTTGCTTCGATTTCGTTTAAATCGGGAGACGTGAAATCAGGTTGATGTCCTTGGAAGAGCCTCTCCGACAACTGATTTCCGGATATCCATTCAGGGTTTGTTTCTACAGGGCTATTTAAAATTCCTATAACTATAATAAATATCTTCAATATTTTCTATTTGCATCTGCCGGCAGGTTTCTGTGACAATAATAGTGATTACCTGCCGTTATGTATTGAATTTCTTCCCCATGGTCACCGGAGCTATGACTGTGAACAATACATGGTAGCTGGCACTCTCCGATTGTACCGCCGAAAGGACTTTCATTCAGTGTTTGAGAAGCGAAATATTGAACAGATGCGTTACCCAATGCATTCAGAATCACCAATGGTTGCGGAACATGGTTTTCCAGAACCGGGATCAAAACCCCTCCCTAACGGATTGCCCTTACTGGCTGTTTCAGCTAAATGGCATCAGTTTCCGAATCAATTTGAGTGGCTTTTGGCACATGGGTTTGCAATGGAATATACGCCAAATCGGAAGGATTTGTCGTTATTACTAGATCACACCAGGCCTTATCTGGAACGAGGAGTTTCGGTTCGTCATCACGGTTTCGTGCCGGGATTTGAAATAGGTAATGCTAACGGAAGAAAAGCTGAAATCGCCATGCAACTGCATTTCCGCATCCTCGATGCTATTCAGGGTATCGGTGAACAGGTCATTACCTTTCATGTTGGGTTGACCCGTCTTGCAAAGATCGATTCCGAGCGGGTGAAGGATAACCTGGGGCGGCTGGTCGAGTATGCCGGAACCAGGGGGATAACCATCAACCTGGAGAACCTGAAAAATGGCATCGCCAGCAACCCGGAAACCATTAAGGAGTGGGCGGATGCCAGTGGCAGCATGATAACCCTGGATATCGGCCATGCCGTTAGCTGTGAATGGCGCAGGGTAAATTGCGTTTCTGTTCCTGAAATTATCGACCTTTTTGAAGATCGTCTCAATGAAGTACATCTTTATGAGCAAGAGACCGACCGTCATCTGGCTCCCGAAAATATGGATATTCTGGGTCCAATTATCGACAGGTTAATGATGACAAAATGTCATTGGTGGACAATTGAATTGGAGGATCGGGATGAGATCCTTAACACAAGACGTCTGGTTTCGAAATATGTTGAAGCCCGAAAAAACTGAATAAAGAGAACTAATCCGGCCAGGTGTTGCCGAACAGCAAGACTTTTGTCGAGCGCCAGGTTTCAGGATGATGAACAGGGAGAAAATTGTGGACTCAAAAATTAAATTTATCTTTCAAACGACCTTAATACTGCTAATTAGTTCGATGCTTTCGATGAGTGTCATGGGAATAGAACCGGACAGCGAGAAAGTCTTGAGTATGTATGTCGCATACGGCGGGCCCGATTTTATCGCCAGGGAGTTCGAAAAGGAAACGGGGATTAAGGTCAAATACCTCACCATGTCATCCGGGGAGGTGCTGGCTCGTCTGAGAGCGGAAAAATCCAATCCGCAAACCGATATCTGGTTTGGCGGCGGTTCCGATGCTTTTATTCGTGCGCGAGAAGAGAAACTGATTGCTGCTTATCATTCGCCGAATCGGAAAAACGTTAAACCCATGTTCAGGGACAAGGAGGGATATTGGACCGGTGTTTCCATCGTGGTTGTCGGATTTCTCGTGAATCAGGAGCGATTGAAACAAAAAGGACTAAAACAACCGGAGAACTGGTCGGATCTGGTGGATCCCTCTTATCGTAATGAAATCATGGCCTCCAATCCCAATACTTCAGGAACTGCATATACCACCGTTTCCGGTGTGCTTCAAGTGATGGGGAGCGAAAAGGGCTGGCAATTCCTGGACCGGATGTATGAAAACATACCCTTTCTTGAAAAAAGCGGTTCGGCTCCCGGGAAAAAAGCGTTGGCCGGTGAGTTTGCCATCGGTATTGCGCCGGACCCGCACAATCTGCCGTTACGAAATCCGGGGGCGCCTCTTGTTCCGGTCTTCCCCGGGGATGGTGTTCTTGCCTGGCCGTCACCCGTAGCAATGATTAACGGTGCCAAACACCCCAACAATGCCAAACTGTTCATTGACTGGTGTCTCTCCCCCAAGGGACAGGTTGTTTTGATGAAGGCCAGTCCCCGTGTGCCGACCACCGATGTCAAAACCCTCAAGGGGGTACCCGGAGTATCAGATCTGAATCTGGTTGCGTATGACCATCTCAAATGGGGCGCAGCCAGGGAAAAAGTGGTTGAGAAGTTCAACGACCGTTACCCCCAGTATTAACACCCCGATCTGCAGCATGAGTTGGTGACTTCCCATGCTGCACAGTCGCGTTACCCTTAATCATGTTAAGCCTCAAAAAATTCGGCCTGCCGGCTCTTTTTTTTCTGTTGCTGTTTGTTTTTGTTGCTTATCCAACATTGACGGTTATCGTCAAAAGCTATGAGTACAAGGGGCAGAGTGGGTTTGGTACCTACCTGATGCTGTTTACCAAGCCCTATTTTATTGGGTTGATTCGGGGAAGTGTGCTGATTGCCCTGGGATCGGCTTTCTGTTCCACTCTATTGGGCCTGTTCCTTTCCATTCTGGTTTTTAAAACCGGATTGCCCATGCGAAAGCTGGTTCTGTTTGCCGTTGTTCTGCCCATGATTATCCCCGGTTTTGTGACCTCGCTTTCCTATATCTTTCTCTTCGGTCGCAACGGTCTGATTACCTTTAAGCTACTCAACCTTTCCTGGGAGATTTACAGTTGGCGCAGTGTATTGATCCTGCAAACCCTGGGCTTCTCCACCACAACGTTTTTTTTAATTTCAGCAGTTCTGGTAGGGGTAAACAGTCAAACGGAAAATGCAGCCAGAAACCTGGGCGCAAACGAATGGCAGGTGCTGACGACGGTTACCTTGCCGCTTGTCAGGCCCGGACTGGCGGCAGCTTTTCTACTCTCTTTTCTGCGCTCTATGGCGGATTTTGGCACACCCTTTATTGTCGGAGGCAGGTTCAATACGCTGGCGACAATGGCTTACACAAAACTGATTGGAACCTATGATACAGCAACCGCTTCAGCGCTTAGTACCGTGCTGATGGTTTTCTGTCTGATCGCCTTCTGGCTCTATTTCCGAATGGAACGCAAAAGCCAGTCTTTTCGGGTTGAACGACAGCTTGGGGGTGCGGGGTTACTCAGGTTGCCGTTACTTCACCGGAGTATCCTCGTTAGTGTGGGTGTGCTTTTTTCAGTGGTAATGCTGGGATTATTGATATCGGTTTTTTTGGCGGCTTTTACCAGGCACCTGGGAGCCGGATTACATTTCACCTGGGATCATTTTCGGATTATTCCCCAGCAGGGCTGGAACAGTATAATCAATACTATCATCTTTGCTTCGATTACCTGCCTTATCACCACTTTTTTCGGATTAGTGATCGCCTACCTGGTTTCAAGGGTCCGGTTCCCGGGCGGTCGTTTACTGGATCTTCTGGTGACCCTGCCCTTTGCCATACCCGGAACCTTCATGGGAATTGGTTATGCGCTGGCGTTCAACCGACCTCCCCTGCTTTTGTCGGGGACCTGGGCGATTGTTGTTATATGTACCGTATTCAGGGAACTGCCCTTGGGATTTCGTTCCGGAGACAGTATTTTGAAACAGCAGGAACGCTCTATTGAACAGGCTTCGGAAAATCTTGGTGATTCCAAAACCGGAACCTTTTTCAGGATTATTCTTCCCATGGCCCGGCCAGCGCTGATGGTTAGTGCTGTTTATGCATATATCACCTCGACGAAAACCCTTGGGGCTTTGATTTTCCTGATAACGCCCGGAAACAAGGTGTTATCTGTAGATATTTTCGAAGCCACTGTCAGGGGAGATGTAGGAAATGCGGCGGCATTTTCCGTTGTTTTGATGATGATTGCGGCTGGAGGGGTCGGGCTGATTGCACTGGCAGGAAAAAGAACCGGGGTGGCATCGCGATTCAAGCTTCTGTCCAAATTGCAGATCGGATAAAGCAGTGAGATTACCAATGAAATTAGAATTGAAGGGGATCACAAAGAAATTTTCAGGGAAGACGGTCCTGAAAAAATTCTCTATTTCCATGGAAAAGGCTGAACTTTGTTGTTTGCTGGGACCATCGGGTTGTGGGAAATCGACCGCCCTCAAGATCATCGCCGGTTTTTTGAAGCAGGATGAAGGGGAAGTGTGCCTGAACCGGCAGGAAATCTCACTGCTCACCCCACAGGAGCGCAATGTTGGGCTTGTTTTTCAGAATTATGCCCTGTTTCCCCATCTGAATGTTTTTGACAATGTGGCGTATGGGCTGAAACGACGAAAATGGCGGAAAAAACAGATCCTGCAACAGGTGGAAGAAATGTTGGATCTGGTACAGCTCGATGGATTCGAACGTCGTTATATTCATGAACTGTCAGGTGGTCAGCAACAGAGAGTTGCATTGGCGCGTTCGCTGGTCACCAGCCCGGATCTGCTGCTTCTGGATGAACCTTTGTCCAACCTGGATGCAAGGTTGCGGATGCAAATGCGTAACGAAATTGTTCGTATTCAGAGAAAGCTCGGTCTGACGACTATCTATGTAACTCACGATCAGGAAGAGGCCATGAGCATTGCGGATCGCGTGGTGGTAATGAACAACGGCATGATTGAACAAATCGGAAGTCCCCGGGATATCTATAAAGAGCCGTCTTCGCCTTTCGTTGCCGGTTTTATTGGCAGAATTAACCTCCTTAAGATTGATCCCGAAAGAGATCGGATTTCAGTTCTGCCCGGTATTCCCGGGCAGAATCGCCACAGTGCCCGTGGTGAGAAAGCTACCTGTATCATCAGACCCGAAGCAGTTGAACTGTCTTCCGATCCCAATTCATCGCTTCATGGCATCATAAAAGAGATAACCTTTTTGGGGTCCGTAGTTCATTATCACCTGGAGATCCCGGACTGGGATCAGGACCTGCTGGCTGAAGTTCCCGCTCTTAAAGCCGGATATAGGTTGGGCCAGAAGCTAGGGATTGGATTTATACCTGAAGGAGTCCGGTTTTTTGAACAATGAAAAAGCACTGATGCCGGATGATCGATCTACAGTTTGGTCTCCCGAAATTTACCGTCCGCCAGCTTCCAGATGTAAAGCTCCTTGTTCTCCTCGTTGCAGATGTGAAATATGCCGTACAAATAATTGATGAACTCGCCGTCAATTTGAATGACATCCGAGGAAAGCCGGATGATTTGATTTTTAAGATAGTTCATATGTCGCGAACGGATATCCGCTCCATAGAAGATAAAAGAGGTGGTATTGACAATGTTATCAGGGAAAACCCAACCCCTGTTGTAGAATTCGGCTGTATCTGGCGACAGGACCGCAGAATTAGAATTGTCCACAAAAGAGGCGATGATGGCTTTGATCTCCGGAATCTTGTCTTCAAAACACTCGATCCATCCTCGAATGCTGATGTAATCTCCCATGAATTGCCTTAGAAGGAGTGCAAGAGACGGTTCAGGCCGAGCCTAGCTTCCGTGCTTCATTTTCATATAAATTCCGCCCTGTTCCAGTTCGTCCAACATCTGACGAAGTCTTTTTGCCTTTGTTTCCTCTTTTTTAGCACGAATGATCCAACCGATATAGTCATTCTGCTGATACGCAGGGCGATTCCGGTAAGCCTCCATCAATCCCCTGTCATTCAAAGCTCGTCTGATGAACTCCGGCATTTCGTGCACTTTACGTTTTAAACCGGAAAAGTCTGTTGTCATGGCAATGTGTTGAATTCAGTTTATTGTTTTAATTGGCTGTTAAAGCCTCAATGATGCGGGAACAACCTCCGTTCCCTACAAACTCAGCATGATCCGAGAGGTGGTTGAATTTCCGCCCGACGATTTTTGCACATTCAAATTCGCCCTCTGTGCATTTGGTAAATTTCTCTATTTCTTTCAAAGCATGAGGATTTTTAAAATCGATATTTGAATCTCCTTCTTCTATATTCTTCATAGTGAGTATCCAGATCGCGGCTCCCAATGCCCCACAACCGCCTCCGCTCAGCCCGATGCCACCCGCCAGGCCGGAAGCCATTATTTTGTGTAGATCGGACACCCCCGCCTTTTGTGCCAGTAAGGCAGCACATCCTGTTGGTGGGGAAGGGATATCCACAGGCTCTTCGGAGAAAGCGGATTCCAGTTCTGCAAAAGCAGCAGGAGCGTATTTCCTGGCTTTGCGCAGGCACTTGATGGTACCTCCCTGAAGCAGAAAATAGATGGCCATACGTAATGCTGAAGAGGTCTTATCAATACCGGTGATGTTGAAGCAGTTCGTTTCTTTGTTGAGCGTGTGGAACGAGTTCACAATCTTTCCTGTGGCGTTTATCGCGATTGTTTCAGCTTTCGGGGTCGCTCCATAGAGATGGTATGCATGAGCACCTGCCGCAAGAGCTGCTCCCCAGATCATCCCGCACTGGTATCCGTTCTGCATGATTCCCCCGGCCAGCGGCATGGCTGCAGTTTCTTCCTTCTCCGAGGGGTGTGCGAATGCCTGGTTGAGAACTCTCAACAAAGCGCCGGATCAGGCAATTTTAAAAAAAGGACCCAGAATGCCCCTGGTCATGACTTTTTTCTCAGCTTTAACCATATCACCTCCCATTCTATTATTTCGAACCTCAGCAAAATGCCTATTTCCTGATATCCGACGGATCAGCTAAAACGACTTCAGATGGCTGTCACTTTCAATCCGGATTGAATTGTGTGAAGCAGATCATTATAATCTATCCGGGAAAAGTCCGAGGTATCAATTTCCAGGCAGGAACCTCCGATATCGAGCCGACCGTATTTATCACCCTTAATCATTTCCAGGAATTGCGATTCTGTCACAGTTTCATCCATATGGCCGGGGTGTCTCTCCCCTGATTCCACGCGGTCTTTGAACCGTTGAGCGAGAATACTGGCATTAGCTGAACAGAAAACCTGGATAATCTCAAGCTGAAATTGTTTTTTTATGGTAAGGAATCTCCCGGCATGAAAACGGGGAAAGAAAGCGGTTTCGATGATACAGGACGCGCCTGTTTCGAGCTGGGATTGGAGAGTGTGAAAAAGAATCTCAAAACTCGCCCCTCCCAGTTTTTTTGACCATTCACGAGTATTCCACCCGAGATGATCAAAAAGCAGTTCCTTGATCCCATCCTTACATATAAAGGGAAGTGACAGAGATGTTGACAAAAAGCGACCCAGGTGGGTTTTTCCCGAACCGGGCGGTCCGTTTACGATGATCAAAGTCTGCATTTTCCGTTATTTTAAGATGATTTTCGAAAATCGCGATTTCTGTTATTGCCCGACCGCAAGAACCAGTATCTTATTGTAGGGATGCTGTTTTTTACTTGCGGGTTCGATTTTAACCCGGCGAATAGGGTGAAACCCGGTTTGCTCCAGCATCGCCCGGATTTCATCCTCACTGAGCAGATTGAGATAAATCCGACCTTCTGCCAAGTAGGGAGATTTCTCGTAAACCTCCCCCTCTCCTTCCTGAAAAGATGCCAGGATTTTGCCTCCGGGTTTAAGCAATCGTGAGAAAGATGCAAGTGTCCGGATGATCTCATGATCATTAAGGTGGATGAGGGCGTAAAAGCAGAAGACCCCGTCGAAATCCCCTGGCGGGAAATCCGTTTCGCGCATGTCCCGAACAAGAAACCGCCCCTGCGGATGATGTCTCCGGGCGACCTCAATCATCCCTTCGGACAGATCAATCCCGGTGTAGTCGACTTTATGTTCATGAAACAGGGGGAAGTAGTCGGAATTGCCACATCCCGCATCCAAAACTGCAGGGTGCTCAGGAAGGCTTGCCAGAAAATCGAGGATCAGTTCTCTCTCCTCCGGCTTCTCTTTGAACGAAGCGGCATAATCTTCAGCGATTTTGTCATAAACTGAGATAGTAGAATTCGGCATTGGGGTGATTTATCGTCGATTAGAGACAAGGAATCAAGGCAGAGATTTATATCACGACATGACAAGAGTTCGTTTTTTATATGTCACACAATATCGTAATTGCGTTTTGAAAAAAAAGAAACTCAATCCGGGGTTGATTTCCAGATTGAGGTTGGATTTTTGGGGAAGGGACTGCGAAACGTTTCTGTTTTTTAGCTTCTGCATTCATTATAGAGAAGACTTCTTACCACTTCTCTTGATGTAAGAAGTCTTCTCTAATTGATTTGAAAATGTTCAAGTCAGTGGAATCAGGGGATCCGGTAAAACGCCGTTCCAGGTATTTCCTATTGTTTATTAATTTTATTGATGTCGGTTGCTTTGAAGCATTTAAAAAAATGAGGAGATAGGAGCAATCATTGCGAAATCTATTTAGGATACCCATTTTGCGTTATACATCATATATGCCCTTGGTGATATTTGGAGTCATATTGATAATGAAAGAGCAAAATTCTCCTGATAGAATATTTTACTTTGTTAATGTTCCAAAAATTATCTAAAAAATCAAAACTATAACGAAAAAATCAATTTTTATTATTTACATACTTGGATACAAGTTATATACAACTAAGTACATCAATCGGATTCAATGCCTTTCACACAATCAATCAGAAATCAATGGGATCATCAATAAATAATAAGACAGAGCAGGCATATGAAAGGATAAAACAGCTAATTATAAATGGTGAATTTGAAAGCAATCAGATGTTATCGGAGAATCGGCTCTGTTCAATGTTGGATATGAGCCGAACACCTATCAGAAATGCTTTAAAAATGCTTGAGGCTCAGGATTTTATCACTATTGCTCCCAAACAGGGGATTATTATTCGTGAAGTATCTGCCAAAAGGCATGCTGAAATCTGGGAGTTAAGAAAGATTCTGGAAGAATATGTTGTCCGCAAAATGGTTCCTGTTTTTACAAGTTCAGACATTGAATTTCTTAAGAAGTGTTTAACTGATCAGGAAGAGGCTCTGAGTAAGGGCGATGCACACGCATTTCTGGAGTCTGACATGAAGATGCATATGTTTTTATTTGAAAGTTATGACAACGTTCTCATCAAGAATGTCATGACAAACGTCAGAGAGATGGTTTACCTGGCTGCTCAAAAGGCTTTAAGCAAGCCTGGTCGTATGGACACGACATTGCAGGAGCATCGCACTTTGATCGATGCCATTGAGAGAAAAGACACAAAAGAAGTGATCAAGGCACTGAAGTATCATCTCAAAATGGGACACTCTCTTTTGTTGTAGTTTTCCGGTTCGGATTTGAAGTACTTAGCCGGTTTCACGCTAAGGATTCTGAATAGATACCATTATATTTAACAATTAATCGAGGACAGAACAATGTTAGCCATGAAGGAAATGCCTGCGGAAGCTTGTGTAGACGCCATCAGAGCAAAAAAAACCGTGATAATTCCCTTAGGAGCATTTGAAATATATGGTCCCCACCTGCCACTTGGGAGTGATATCATTGTCGCTGAAGAGATTGCCCAACGTGTTGGCAATCAACTGGATCTTCCGGTTGGTCCGTCGATTTCCGTGGGAGAATCGGCTGCTTTGTATGACTTTCCTGGCACTTTGAATATTTCTCCAACCTCCTTTTACGATTACCTTGACGATGTTTGCCACAGTTTCATGAAATGGGGAGTCGACAAGTTTTTCTTCATGAACACCCATCTTGGCAATGTCCCCATTATTGGGCAACTGGCGTGGAAACTGAATGAGGAAAACGTGAAGAGCTGCCAAGTGGACTGGTGGCGGTTTATTCAACCTATCTGCGAGGGTGTAACCGAGTATAGCGGAATGATGTGTCACGGGCATGCCGCCGAAGCGGGAACCAGTTGCATGTTGTATCTGAGACCTGATTTGGTGGATATGGAGAAAGCGACCGTGATCGAACCTCAGTATAAGGACGATTACCCCGATATCATCAAATATATCGAACTTGGAGCCTATACTCCCAATGGAACCATTGGTCATGCAAAATCCGGCACGAAGGAAAAAGGAAAAATAATCGTTGAAAGAAGCGTGGCCAGAATCGTCGAATTTCTCAACTTCTATTTTGAACTGTAGTTTTCCCTAAAAGATCCGCTTGCCGTTGCTCCGCATTTAAATCAATCGGATCTGCCTTCACGAGATTGAGCCCCTTCAAAAACAGCCGAACAGGATAATCTCAAATGAAAAAACTTCAAAATATCCTTAGCTTTCTGATTTTTTTAGTGATGCTGGGGATGGTATTCAGCGTTAGCTGGCAGATATTTACCAGATTTGTCATTCACCAGCCAAACATCTGGACAGAAGAGGCGACCAGAATATTCCTTATTTACATAACCTTTTTGGGAGCCGGACTGGCCATGATGAGGGGAGACAACGTTCGGGTGACTGTTATTGCCGATCGTCTTCCGCCAAATTTTCAAGCCATATTGAGTCTGTTGATGAATCTGTTCTCAATAGTCTTTCTGCTGTTTGTCGTCTGGTACTCTTTTCCCTTGATGCATCGATTGGCAAACCAACCCATGCCGGTGTTGCGGTTTTCCAAAAGTTTGGTGTACCTGGCATTACCCCTGGGAGCTTTATCCATGATACTGGTGCTTGGAGAGCGGGTGTTACAATCAGCAAAAGTCCTGCTTGATCATTATCACTTAACGGAGGATCACAAATGATTGCAGCTCTCTTTATTGGAATGCTGGTTCTGATTCTTCTTGGTATGGACATCGCCTTTGCCATGGGATGTGCATCGCTGGGTTATCTTTTGATCTACAATTTTATATTCCGTCCGATGCCCCTCACAATACTTCCATTGCAGCTTTTTGACGGAATTGATTCATTTGTCTTGAGTGCAATTCCACTTTTTATCCTGGCAGGTGAAATCATGTCGCGTGGGGGAATCACAAAGCGTTTGGTGGTATTCGCTCTGACTTTTGTCGGACATGCACGGGGAGGATTGGGACATTCGACGGTTGTCGTGAATATGATAATGGCCGGAATGTCAGGATCTGCAGTCGCAGATACCGCAGCTACCGGGGCCTTGTTGATTCCCGCCATGAAAGAAGACGAATATAAACCGTCTTTTGCCGCAGCTATTGTTGCCGGTGCCTCTACCATCGGCCCCATCATTCCACCCAGCATCCCCATGATATTGATTGGGGCGATAGCTGGAATTTCTGTAGGCAGGCTGTTTATCGGCGGAGCAATCCCCGGCTTGCTGATGGGTCTGGCCCTGATGGTTTACATTTCGTTTTATGCAAAAAAACACAACTTTAAAAGAGGTGTCAAGATTCCCTGGAGTGAAAGAGGAAAAGCCAGTTTAAAAGCTATTCTACCATTGGGGCTGCCGATTATTGTGTTAGGCGGTATTCTTCTGGGAGTTGCCACTCCTACCGAAGCCGGTGTTATGGGCGTTTTGTATGGAATCATATTGGTGGTTTTCGTTTACCGTGAAGTTCGCCCCTCACAGCTTTACCAGATCTTTGTTGATTCGGCGACAACCTCTGCCATGGTTATGTTTCTGGTCTCAACAGGCGTGTTGTTCGGCTGGGTGGCAACTGCCGAACAACTGGGACCGCAGTTAACCGACCTCCTATACTCCATAACAACCAACAAAGTGGCCATTCTCTTACTGGTTAATATTATGCTGTTGTGCTTGGGGATGATGCTGGAATCCATTCCCATTATTCTCCTGATGACACCGATCATATTCCCCATTGCAACTTCGCTGGGAATAGACAGTGTACATTTTGGCGTTGTTATGTGTCTGAATCTGATGATTGGTCTTCTTACCCCCCCCATAGGACTTAACCTGTTTATCGCTTCCGCAATCGGAAAGGTCCCTGTGGGCGATGTGATCAGGGACGCTTATCCTTTTGCCCTGGTTTTAATCCTGGTTTTGTTATTCATTACCTTTTATCCGCCAGCAGTTACTTGGCTACCGGACTTGGTATTCAATTAAACAACCTATCTCAATAAGGAAAAATCATGAGAACTGTAAGTAAGATAATTGTAATCCTGGCAATAGTTTCCGCAGCAGTAGTCCAAACTTCATTCGCATCTTCGAAGCTAAAACTCCGGAGCGCTGATGTGGTGTCAGTGACCAGTCCCTACACCATCGCCATGAAAAAAGTTTTCATTCCGAAAGTCAAAGAGTTGAGCAACGGAGCCATCACTGTGATACACTATCCTGCAGGACAGCTTGGTAGTGATAGTGCGATTTCAGAAGGTGTCAAGCTGGGAACAATCGACATAGGTATTATCGGCACTGTTGGAAGTCCTGCAGCAGAGGCTATGTATCTTCCTTTTCTGTTCAAATCGGCAGAACATCAGGATAGATTCATGGAAAGCAAGGCTGCAGACACAATTAAAAGAAGGATTTTTGAAGATTCAGGTGTAAAAATCGTAGGTTTCTCCTATTTCGCCCCTCGTCAGCTCTCTTCCAACAAGAAAATTCAGTCTGCTTCGGATCTGAAGGGATTAAAAATCCGTGTTCCACTTATTCCTCCTATGGTTGCCACATGGCGTGCACTCGGCGCGAGCCCAACTCCGATTGCTTTTACAGAGCTCTTCAGCGCACTCCAACAGGATATTGTAAAGGCACAGGAAAATCCCTATGAGATTATCTTGAACAACAGTTTCTATGAAGTTCAAAAATATGTAATGCAAACGGATCACTCCATTCCAGTCCGATTTTGTGTAATCAACTACGATCTTTGGAAGAGTCTGGATAAAAAGCAACAACGAGTCATCGATACAGCTTGGCGGGCCACAGCCAAAGAAATAAAACGGTTGTACATGGAGAACGACGAAAAATACAAGGCAGAACTTAAGAAAAAGGGAATGAAACTAGTAAGTATCGATCGTCAATCAATGATTGAGGCGACAAAAGATGTCTGGAAGGCATACGCACCCAAAGCCTGGGGTGAAGGTGTATACGAAGAGATACAGAAGCTGAACGAATAACTGTCCTAAAAACGTTAGATTTCAGAACCGTTTTTAAAGGTATAAGAGGCAAGGAGTTTCAGCTCCCCCCTGCCAAGGAAGGCAGTTATTCATTTGCAGGATTCTCAACTAAGCCCAGAAGCAAATCATTGGGCATGAGGACCTTATTCAAAAGGGATTTGACCTGTGCATTGTGAAATCAACAGTTTATAAAGTCATTAACGGAGTTAGTCTAATGGAAAGTTTTCTTGCGGCCGCGATTCAAATCGATAGCCAAAGCGATAAGTCACTAAACCTGTCAAAGGCAGGAGATTGCATTGATGAAGCGGCTGCTCGGGGTGCTTCTCTCATCGGTATGCCCGAAATGGTAAACTATATCGGTGATGAGGAAGGAGAGTTGGAAAATGCGGAGCATTTGGATGGAGAAACCATAAGTCTCTTTTCGCGCAAAGCCAAGGAGCATCAAATCTGGCTGCACTGTGGCAGCATTTTTGAAAAAATCGAAAACAGCGATAAGTTATTCAACACTAGCGTACTGCTATCACCTGCGGGTGAAATTGTTGCCAGGTATCGGAAAATACATCTTTTCGATGTTGATGTGAAAGACGGACCTTCGTTTATGGAGTCCAAAACCAAGAAATCCGGTTCCGACGTTGTTGTTGCACAAACGGAACTCTGCAATATTGGGCTTTCTATCTGTTACGATATGAGATTTCCGGAATTATACAGGATCATGATGTTGAAAAAGGCCCAGATAGTCTTTGTCCCGGCCGAATACACACTAGCCACAGGAAAAGATCATTGGGAACCGGTTCTGAGAACAAGAGCAATAGAAAATCAAATATACATCATTGCACCGGCCCAAATCGGGATCAAACCCGGTTTTCCAACATATGGCAGAAGCCTCATAATCGATCCCTGGGGAAATGTAATTGCCAAGAGTTCAGATAGAGAAGGTATCATTATGGCAGAGATTGATTTGAACTACTTGGAATCTGTTCGCAAGCAAGTTCCTTGTCTCTCCAACAGAAGGCCTGATCTGTATGATTGGAGCGCTTCTTGATTAAAGAGCTCTCAATTGTAGGCGAAGATCAATGAAACCGACTTAATCCTTTCCGGATCAAACTCAATTTGTTTTAAGGAAAAACAATGGTTAATGTTATTGTTAAATCACCTCCACGACCCAGTACCGAACTGATAAATCGATTCAAACGTATCCACCCCAGTGAACTGGGGCACGTTATTGAATATGGTTTTATGGATATCAATATCCGTCCCGTGGATTTAAATCCGTGTTATATTGTTGGTCCTGCTCTGACTGTCAGGATCACCCCCACTGACTCAGCGATGGTTTATAAAGCCTTGGACATGGCTCAGCCGGGTGACATTATTGTCGTCGATAATCAAGGCGAACGTAGGCACTCATGTTGGGGAGAAGTAACCACATTGAATTCATTGCAAAAAAAGTTGTCTGGCGCAGTTATCGATGGTCCGGTTACTGATTCGGTACAAATAAAAAATCTGAAGTTTCCGGTGTTCAGTAGAGCATCATCAAATCTCACTACCAAATTAATTGGATTCAGAGGAGATATTAACATACCGATTCAATGCGGAAACGTGACTGTTAATCCGGGTGATATTGTCTGTGCCAATGAGGATGGAGTTGTCGTGGTTCCGTTGAATCAAGCAGATTCGCTGATCGAACTGGCAGAAAAGGCGGAGGAAAATGAAGCTGTCAGACAAAAGCGTATCGCAGCAGGAGATTCCTTCATGGATATTATGGGAATTCAGCAATATCTAGATAAGATGGATATTACTGAAATCTGACGTGAAATAGACAGATACCCTCAGTATTGTCACACCCTACATCCGGTATCAAGGGCGATCGGGAAGGCCATCCGGGAACTCAAGGATGACTCCTCTCCCCTCCGGCTTCTCTTTGAACGAAGGGGGCATGATCTTCAGCGATTTTGTCGTAGACTGATTTGGTAGAGTCTATCATAGATCTTTTATGCAATTGATTTGGGTTGAATCGGATCAACATCAGGAGTTGGATCACAAATCCCTGATACCGAGTTTTTGTTTGACCCGTTGAATATCAATCCCGTTTGATGCCATTTTTTCTTCCGCGTCCTTCTTCACGCCTTCGCACATCTTGACCAGGAGTTCGTCGTGGGAGCAGGGTGCGTCCATTTTGGTGTATACCAGGTCGTACTCGATTTCCTCCCATGAAGAGAAATTGGCATGGTTATGTTGAATCTGTACTTCGAGATGATCCAGTGCCTTCGCCAGTTTCGCTTCATCGGTCTCTACCAGTTCGAACTCCTGAAACAGGTCGTAGAGTTCCCGGCCGGTTTCAGGATCGATCATGTCCCTGATGTTTTCGATGGCAGCTTGCTCGCGCCGGCTCTTTTGCTCCTTTCGTGATCCGGTTTCAAAAAAAGGAATGTCACCGGCTTCCGCTTCGACCAAATCATGCACCAGGATCATTTTCAGAACATGCTCCAGATTGACCGGCCTTTGCAGATGACGATGCACCAGAACTGCCATCAGGGCCATCTGCCAAGTATGTTCGGCAACACTTTCCCGTCTTCCGCTGGAAAGCCAACTGTGCCTGAGTTCCGACTTTAGCTTCTCGGCTAGTTTCAGTAGGTTAAGTATGGGTCTGACAGAATCATTCATTTTTATTCGCAGGTTCAAATTTAGATGGATTCACAACTCGCCATGGCTTCGATTTCAACCTTTATATCAGGCCCGGCCAGTGAGGGGACAAAGAGCAGGGTCATACACGGCCGGAACTCTCCGAAGAAGCCGGCCATAGCCTCCTTGCGATCCTGTGGGTCCATCTCTCCGACAATATAGAAAGTCAGTTTAATGAGATTACTTTTGCCCATATTTGCGGCTTTCAGATTGATCTCAATGTTTGCTAATGCCTCCTTCAACTGGTCAATAGGATCTTCCGGTATTGATCCGTCTTTGGTCATGCCGACCTGGCCGGACAGAATCAGTATTCTTTCTGATGAGTCAAGCTCTACCTGATGACTGTATGCAGCCAAAGGAGGATGAATGGATTCCGGATTTCTGAACAGTTTCATAAGCGATACCTCGTATTTGGTTTTATTTTGTCAGCACCTGGAAATGGTAAGGCAATGAACTTCCCAAAGCATATTGATCTCCATATACAGCCCGTTATTGAACGGTTTGGAACCGGGAAAACTCAATTCATAACAGGACTGATCAGAAATCTTCTCTCCCTTTGAGCTCGGTGAAATCACTCATTATCCATTTTCGGTAACCTTGTCTGGACTTCAAGTCCCGGTACCATCTCTCGACATGATTCGGCAGTGAAATTTCCAACCCCTGTTCCGTCAGTCGATAGAGAATGGCCCCGGCTGTGATATCGGCAAGTGAAATCTTCTCCCCGGCCAGGTATTTCAAGCCGGAAAGCTGTTGATCAATGATTGCGAGACACTTTTGACATTTCTCCAGGTTATACCGGACCATGGCCATGTCTCTTTTCTTCTCGGGTTTTCTGTAGTACCCCCAAAAGGTAGCCATAAAAGCGGGTTGAAACAAGGTATGGGCCCAATCCATCCACCTTTCATACTGTGATCGCAGATAGGAAGAGGCGGGATACCAATTTGTGTCGCCGCATTCAGCTACCAGAAAACGCAGGATGGTGTGTGATTCCCAAACACTTTTCTGACCGTCAACCAGGACGGGAATTTTTCTCATAGGGTTCAGGCGTGCAAACTCATCCGTATCGAGTCCGCCGAATCTTCCTCCAAGTTCTATATGCCGATATTCAAGCGATAATTCTTCGAGCAGCCACATTACCTTTTGTACGTTAAAGGAAGTTGTTCTGCCATATATCTTAATCATGCCGTGTTTCCCGGAAGCTGTGTTGGATTTTGAAAAGCTGTTTCCTGCCGGATCTATGAGGGGCATTTAAGCGAATGATTGTACCCCAAAAGTATTTGCCTTGGCTTGCGATTCAGCCAAAGAGAGGCGCTTCTCCGAATCAAAAGAAATCAAAAACGCTGATTCGGACAGCCCGGCGAGACCCTATTGTTTGACGATATCCGTGGTTGTCTTAACCCAGGAAAGCCTGTCCCGATCAAAGATGTCCTTGGTGGGAGGATATCTTTCCGGATCGTCCAGACTTCCCGTTGTGATATCGATATCCCGGCCGCGATCCTCATGTCGATAGGTCAGTGGCGTTCCACAATCCGAACAGAAGGTTCTGGTTACCTTGGGGGATGAGTGATACTGCTTCGGATCCCCTGTCACAATGGTGTAACTCTCCAGAGGCACTGTTATCCATGCAACCGATTGAGCCCCTGCCGCTTTTCGACAATCCGTGCAGTGACACATGGCCGCGGAAACCGGTTCGGCTTTCAGATTGTACCTGATTTTGCCACAGGAACAGCCGCCGGATAGTTCTTTATCTTTCATATCTCATTAATAAATTGGGTGAACTCCAGTAATTGTTGCAGGTATTATTTAATCAAACATGTTGATCGATCAGGATCGGATTACCATCGGGATCAATCATCGTCAGGCTGGCAGGCCCCTTTGTTGATTCATCCGCTTCCGATTCCAGGGGGATTCCCTCTGCCTTAAGTTGCTTTTGCAGTTCCCGTACATCCGTAAAAGAATCCAGTTTCCTGGCTTCCTGGTCCCAACCCGGATTGAAGGTGAGAATGTTTTTCTCAAACATTCCCTGGAACAATCCGATGATATGATCTCCGTTTTTCATAATCAACCAGTTCTGTTCCATATCTCCTCCAAATTCCCGGAATCCGAGTTTCTCATAAAACGATTTGGAGACCTCAAGATTTTTAACACTCAAGCTTACTGAAAATGCACCTAAATCCATAACCAGCTCCTCTGCTGAATGTGTAAAATGGCAGCTTGCACAATATTAATCAAATTATGAATCACTGCCCCTGTTTGAGCTGGCAATATTTCATCTGTTTGAAACCGACCGTTGATCCGCCGGTGAGAGTCTTTTCATCGATCCCAAACAGCAACGCTCGGTTGCCAAAATTCCACAATAACACAGGCAGGGCTTTGCAATTAACCAAATCTGTAACTTGTACACCCAGCCAACACTCAGGATATTCCATTTTCAATACTATTGGAATGGCCGTTTTTGCTTATAAACCGCCAACAGGATCAGGTGTTTGCAACCGTGATTTGAGGTATTGCTCTTTGGTTAGCAAATAAGAAGGATGTTGCAATCCGGTCGGTTCATAAAACTCGTCGTGTGTATAGTTGAATCCCAGCTTTTGCAGTAGCTTTCCGGATGCATGATTTTGAGGATTATGCCCTGCGAATAAAGCTGTATAGATCAGATCGCCAAATGTGAATTTGATCAAGGCCCGGGCTGCTTCAAAGGCGTAACCCTGACGCCAGAAAGACGGACGGATATGAAACCCAATCTCCGCAGTATCCCCAGAATGACCGCAAGGTCTCAATCCGGCACAACCGATATGATCGCTAGCTCTGAGATGAAAGACCGGCCAGTATTGAAGTCCAAACTGGAGTTGGGAATCGATTTCAGCCTTTAACCGGGATTTCACCTGTTCACGGGACAAGGGGCCCCTGGCATCAAACAGTTTCGTCACCCGGTAATCACTCCATAGTCCTATTGCCAGCTCAAGATCGTCCTCTTTCCAGTGGCGGAATCCAAGCCGCTCTGATGTCAGAAAATAATCACTCTTTGACATATTTTCTACTTTTTATTGATCTCGTTTGCTCAGAAGTCCTTCAACTGTTTGTACATGATGATGGAATCCACATATCCCAACTCCCGGTGCCGGAAACCCTTGGGAATACGACCGATGACATTGAAACCCAGTTTTTTCCACAAATGAAGAGCCCCTTTATTGGTTGAAACCACGGAGTTAAACTGCATGGCCAGGTATCCAAGCTCAACAGCCACCTCCTGGGAATGGAGGCAGAGTCGCTCTGCAATTCCCCTGCCTCTGAATTGAGGAACGACGATATAACCGCAATTGCAGACATGTGAGCCGGGACCGGAGGCGTTGGGCTTGATAAAATATGAGCCGGTTACCTCGTTATCTTCTTTCACCACAAATGTCTTCTGAGGAGTTTTGCACCATAACTCAAAAGCGGCTTCATAGGATAGTTCCGGTTCAAACGAGTAGGTTTCTCTTAATGCGAGGGTGGTTTTCAATGTTGGCCAGAATTTTTCAAAGTCTTGCGGGGTGATTTCAGTAATATTCATATCTTAGGATCGTTTCATTGTTTTTGGCACTATACTGACAGAATTGGGCAACATCAGTCCCGGCCATATGTCCGGTTTTTGCTTTTTATCGAATAGAATTTTGATAACTTCCCGTGAGTATGTCAAACAAAGTCTGCAGGAGGTGAAGGCTCGCTTTCCTATTGACAGATAAAAACGAAAGGTCTGTCAGCCAACCTTATCGCAGGGGAAGGTAAATATCCGTGATCATTTCATGTTCGGGAACATCGGGGAAAAAACTGATCCTTTCAAAAAACAGGGGAAAATCCCTTAACTCTTCACCGCTTTGACAGATCCATTCGGAATACAGATAAGCGATAATCCGGTCGATCTGATCGTCAGGACCAATATGACGAACAACAGCGCATCGTCCGCCCGGAATCCGTTTCATTATTACGGATGAGTCAATTTCGGTTTTCCCAGTATTTGTGGTTGCACCCAGGTCGAAGCGAAAATCCCGGGGATCAACGGTAGCGGGATCATCATGAAGAATATTAAAGGTACGGCTTTTGCCGGGAGGTAGTCGGTTATCCCTGCGCCACCGGATAAACCGCCTGATGGTATCTCCCAACAACTCCGGAGGCCCCCTGTGTTCCATAACAGCTATCTGTGTGTCCGGAAATCGGGTAAGGGTCACTTCAATATCAATACTATTGGAATTACTATCGAAATCTCTGATAGTCTTGAGAGTCAGGTTCAATTCATTCAATGATTTCCAGTCGGGCTGTTTTCTGAATTCCGTGGGGCTTTGTCCAAAGACCTGCTTAAAGGCCCTGGAAAATGCTTCGGAGCTTTCATAGCCGTTATCCAGGGCAATATCGATCACTTTGTCCTGCTGTCTATAGGCGAGTTGGTAGGAGGCTCGCTTTAGTCGCAATTGCTTGATATAGCCGGATACGTTCATTCCCCAGAAAGCTCTGAACTGTCGATGAAAATGAAATTTGGACAAGCAGGCGACACGGCTCAATTGCTCTACTGAAAGTTCGTCCTGCAAATGAGATTCAATATAGTCTTTAACCTTTTGAAACCTTTCCCGGTACATAAAGACAATCCCGCCTTGGTTGATGTAATCGATGATCTCGGAGTCGCTGTTCAGAACTACCCTGCATGCGATTTTCGAATTGTTTGTTTCCCATTTTAATCCGAGAGAAGAAACTTGACCACCCGGAATCAGAGAGCAGATTTTCAATGGGCGCTCCAAAAAGTTCCGTGCAAATGGCTCATTCCGCTCCAGGATGTTATCGGTTCAGGAAAACGGGTGAATCCCTCCTGGTGCTCAGATGACACAGTGTGATGCTGCAAGTCTCGCATCTCATGTTTTATCCGTTTCTTGAGCAGGCAATATCTTTCCGCTTAAGATCCCCAAATCTTTGTAGCGAATCCTTATCAATTCGATTCAACTGAAAGCGTTGCCTTGTTTTGGGTTTTGATGCAGAGTCAGGTTCTTCCGGATTTTAATATCAGTTGGGAAATATCCCGGACAAGTAGCACAGTATTTCCTCTCTCAGGTTGGTGTGAAATGTCTCGCGATCAAATCCCTCGGGATCTGTGGAGGCTAGAAAATCGGGATGTCTGATGGATTCCGGGAAAGGGCTTAAAAAGGAGAAATGCCCGGCATTTTCAACAATCCTGAAACTCACCTGTGAAGGTTCAGGGATGTTTTTCAATACAATCTCGGCATTTTCAGGAGTGGTGTAGGGATCGTGTTCAGCAGTCAGCATTAGTATCGGGATCTTAACAGCTTTCAGGGAGTCTTCCGGGGTAAACCAAAGCGTGGCAGCCGCCAGCAAAATGAGCGCTTTTGCCCGTTCATCATGAACTACCTCTACCGGTTCCCGGGATTGAGTCCAGGGAGAACCGCCGGCAATAGCCAGGGCTGTATAACCGCCCATGGAATGCCCGATAATGGCCACATTGCTGATCTGAACATGCTGCTTAAACCGGTTTTCTTCAGAGAGAGCATCAATCACCAGGCTGATATGTCTGGGTCGGAATTGGAGATTGTCAATTGTTCCTTCCAGATGATTGTCATTTCGATTGTTTCCGTAATGTTCGGGCATGGCCACAACAAAACCGTTTTCAGCCAGGTACTGCGCAATGGTCAGATATCCCAGGTGGGTTCCACCGCTTCCGTGAGAGATTACAACCAGGGGATATTTTCCCCCTGCTATGGGAGCATTTTCTGATGAACTCACCGAATAAGGACCAATCTTTATGGATTCTGATCGGACAGTTGTGGGATACATGAGGAACAGGGGGAAATGAATCTCCTTTTGCTCGTCATGAATAACAAGGTTGCTGTTAGCCGCATACATTTTCATGGAATCGCCTCTCAAGGGTTGATCGTTCAGGATTGAAAACAGGCAGAAGAACGCTACCCATTTCAATGCACTGGTATTTGCCGATCCGGACAGAATTTTGATCATATCACTCATCGATCAGGGTTAGGTTATCGGTTAATTTGCCAACGATGGTATCAGCATAACCGAGTCTGACTGACAAAACATGATTAAAATTGCTGGATTTGAATAATGATCGACCCGGTTCAAGATCGGATGTCAGGAACTTGAAAAAGACCAGTTATCCGGCTCTGACGTAGATCTGTATTCATTTCCGGATAGGTAGAAAAGGAGTTTAGGAAGGCAGACCTGCAGAAGTTTTACGACAAAGGGGCAAACTTGGAATGACGGGCTGGTGACTAAAAATAGGTTTGTACCACCGATCCGATAACAACAGCTACCAATCCAGCCAGGAATACCGGAATTTGATAAGCAAATTCGACAGCAAAATTAAACGCGGAAAGCAGCTTCTGTTTTAAACCCGGATTTACATTAGCGCTTCCGGTAGTCATCGGGTTAAGATCCCGAATGGTCTTCCAGTGCCCCATGATGCTTAATACTCCGACACCGATGAGGACTATACCCCCGAGAAACAATCCGCCCCCAAACTGGAAGGGAGTCGTCCATCCCTGGTACAGACCAAGTGCAACAACAGCAACACCGAGCAGAAGGTTATAGACAAGGATCCTGGTAATGACTCGAATCCCCGGATTTGTTTGCTTCATTCTATCAATGGAATCAGGGTTTAGGAACGAACTGCGATGCGTTGATGATTTCAAGAGCTGTTTCCCGGGAAGCTATTTCACCGACTTTTACAGAGCTATCCTCAAAATGGGAAAAAATCCCATAAATAAACGACCGTAGTTCCTGTAATAGAGCGTTATCCATCTTTGGTTCCTCTCCCGGCAGGGCTGCCAGGATTTTATGATCGATCTCCCCGTCTTCAATCTGTTCCAGTAATCCAACAGGATTGCACTCCACAACGGTCCCGGCTTTCAGGGGATTGTCCGTAATAACATAGCAGTCCAGATTGTCACCATCCTTGGCAATGGTATCCGGTATAAATCCATAAGGATAGGGATAGGCCAAAGGGAGTTCAATTGTTGATAGATATTCCAAAGTCTTCTCGTTGTACCTGTCTTTCTCGCAGGTTCCCGCCTCGCATTGAACAAATACCTTGATCACAACTAAATTCCTTAAAATATCAAATAACTACCTGCCAGTGGGCAACATCAATCCATTTGCCGAATTTGAATCCGATCTCCTTGTAGTGCGCAACCTTTTTCATACCTAGTTTTTCATGAAGCGCGATACTCCCGGGATTTGGCAAAGCGATCCCGCCAAGTATCGAATGTACATTCTGCTTTTTTAACCTGTCAAACAAGGAAAGGTACAACTTATATCCCAACCCCTTTCCAATGTGTGAAGGTAACAGATAAACCGTGACTCCGGCAGCGAAACGATAGGCACTTCGATCACTCCAGGGTGACGCATAGGCGTACCCCACAACAGAACCCTCCTCTTCAAGGACAAGCCAGGGGAGATGGGTTGCCATAACCTCTTCGATTCGACGTTGAACTTCTTCAGGCGAGACGGGATCTTCCTCAAAAGTGACAATGGAGTTTTTTATATAATGGTTATAGATTTCACAAATCATTGCGGCATCGTTTGGAGCAACGTCTCTGATCATTTCAATTCATCTTGGCTGGGGTGGTTAATTTGCTTGGATTCATCTCTGCAGACAGAATAGGTCGGAGATCCCGATCCAGTCAAGACAGGTTTATGACCAAACCGTCCTTCGCGATTTCGAGGGGGACTTTATTGGAGTTTGAAAGCATTTCACTGCTCATATGAGTTAATACCACCCGTTTTGCAGCAATCAATGGTAATTTTTCCGAAAGGGTCTGGTAGTCCAGGTGAAACCTGACTTTTTTCTCAAAAAAATACGCTTCTGCAATTAACAGATCTGCATCCCGTCCGGCCTCGATCAGCAGATCGGTCCACTCGGTGTCACCTGAATAGGCAATTGTTCGTCCTTCACAATTAATTCGATAGGAAAAACAGGGATTGCCGGAAGGACCATGATTTCCCGGATAAGCAGTGACATTATGATCGGCAACCAATGTTGGTGTTTTCTCAGGAAGCTCAACAAAGATCAGTTCAAATTTTGTCGGGGTTCGGGACGAACCGGGAAATCCGGTCTCCATAATTCTTCCGTACCAATCCTTGAGTCCGCGGGGACCAATAAGAATGAGGGGCTCGGTTCTTTTGCCGTTGAATTGGGCATCCAAAATGAAAAAGGGGATGCCACCAAAATGATCAGCATGGAAATGAGTGATAAATATCTCCTTGATTTCATTCAGATTTATTTGATTTGCCTTAAGTCCCACCAACGAAGAGGCACCGCAATCAATCAGAAAACAGGTCTTTCTGCCCTTAACCAATATACAAGTATTGAGTCTACCGCCACTTCCAAAAGCATCGCCACTACCGATAAACTGAATTTGCATTGTATTCCGTCGTCAGATGGAGAGTTCTCCTGATAGTGTCAGGAATATCCGGTTTTTAAAAAACTGGGATCATTCAGCCAGGATAATCCTTTTATATTTTTTCATTGCAGAAGTAACATTTTTTTTCGTGTATCGAGGTTTTCTCACCACAGCTATGGCAGGTAAATAACTTGGTTTGCTCCTTTACCCATTTGTCGACACCAATTTCCTCAATTCTCTTGAGATTCTCAATCAAACTGGTATGAAATCGGGTTTGATAAATCTCGTCCAGCTTGGTGAGATCGTCACAGGGAAATTCTTTACATTCGAAACAGAAGTCTAGTTCCTGTTTTCTCAAAGCACTGCAGCCTTTTCTGATAAAGGCGCAATTTTTATTCCTGATTCTGCAACCATCGCAACCTTGTTTGAGGCCGATTTGTTTGAGCAATCCTTCCGATTTGGCAAGGTATTGCCGGCAACTGCCACAATAGAGTCCGCATGGTGCGGCCAGATCAAAAGCGGTGGGTTTTTCGTTTTTCATGGGGCATTTACAATATAAGGTCTAAAGCCAATAGAGCCCAATCTTTGTCAGAATTGAAGCTATCGGAGAATCACATTTAAGAGACGACTGAATCCATCCATGGAGTTTTGAGGTCGGCAACTAAGACTTAATCAAACTCTATTGACCGGGTTTAACGTTGTCACCTTCCTTTTTCGCAAATTCAATAGTCTGACCCCTTTTATAGTATTTTCCATCTTTATGTAAATCGACAGAAAGCCTGCAGCTTTTGATGTTACCGTTTTCATACAGATTTACATATACCAACAGGCTTGCTTCACAGGGAATCCCATCAACAATGACATCATCAGGTGGGAAAAAGCTTCGCAGTCTGCCATTTTCATAAAATCCGGTGTGGGTGCCTTTGTATCCGCCACTACCACCGCAGCGATATCCCTGAACCATATAGTCATTCGGAAAGGAGCAGACGTATCCGGATCGATTTTCCTGATAGGGGAAATGAATCCAGGTGTGGGCGGGAAGAAGGGTTGAGCGGAAGCTGAAATCCCTGCTTAATTGAAAGGATTGCAAACGCCAGTCTTTTTTGAAGTGAATCCAGCCTTTTGCACAGGGGAATCCAAGTATATTGCGGTCTTCAGTCATATAACCGACATGGGTTCCACCCTTGGATTGATGAATCTTTTCAAAGTGGATACCATTTCTGACCACATTGTATTCCCAGTTTTTACAGCCATAGAGGCCTGCTGTTATCAAGACACATAAGAGTAAGATGATTTTTGTCTGCCGGTTCATATGGATTACCAATCAAATATCCTCAATTTCCCTACTCCAAATGGACAGGAGTCCATTCCGGAATTTCCGAAACAGAGTTCAATAGAGCGATTAAGAAACCTACAGTGAAAATCAGTCAAACTTACCATGTCTTCCCGCTCCTTTGGCAAATTGTGTGGCGCCTTGCAGGGTTTCTCCTTCGTCAATAGCCTTCATACCGTGCCGGAACTCATTTTCCATGGCTTTATTGAAAGACAGATCCCATTGTTCATAAGCGCTCAACCGGTCGTTTCGCATGCAGATTCGTGGAAATGCAGCAATCTGTCTTGCCAGTTTTTCTGCTTCTTCACGGGATTTTCCGTGGGGAACAACCCTGTTTGCCAAACCCATCTGTTTTGCTTCGTCCGCTTGTACCGGTCTTCCCGTCAGGATCAGATCCATCGCATGGCTCATACCAATTAACCTGGGAAGTCGCACGGTGCCTCCGTCGATCAGGGGCACTCCGAATCTTCGACAGAAAACACCGAATACTGCAGTTTCTTCCATAACACGCATATCGCACCACAGGGCCAGTTCCAGACCACCAGCGACTGCATAACCGGATATGGCAGCTATTACCGGTTTTTTTAACAACATTCTGCTGGGGCCCATCGGTGCGTTTCCATCGAATTCAAGACGGTTCATTCTGTCCGCGTCTACTTTGGCGCTGGCCTTCAGGTCTGCACCTGCGCAAAAAGTATTTCCCGCACCACACAGTACAGCGACCGAATATGACTCATCATCGCCAAACTCCCTGAAGGCATCGGCGAGCGCTTCCGCAGTTGGTCTGTCAACGGCATTTTTAACTTCCGGTCTGTTGATTATAACCGTGAAAATCGCATCTTTTTTTTCAATAAGTACCGTCATAGCAATCTCCGGGTTGCTGGTTATTTGCGATGAGCCTGTATTTCTGTTAGACCGGCAGCTCTTTAATATGCTCCTATTCCGGTGCTTTCTCCGCTTTTGGCAGATTTGGATCGATATAATGCCAGGGCTGGGACGAGGAGATCCAAACATTCATCTGGGATTTAAAGATGCCGGGATCATCCAGGGTTCCGACTTTGATCGCAATCGTCCCCGGAAAACTCTCACTTTCACCGTACAAGTGGGTTCCGCATCGGCCGCAGAACAATCTGGTAATTTTGGTTCCGGTATCAGACAGGGATTGATAACCAAGCGGTTTGCCTTTTATCAGCGTGATGGGTTTGGGGACGTAAATCACGGTATTCGGGGAACCACCCGTAATATACTGACAGTCCCGGCAATGGCATGAATAGGAAAACCACTTTGCCGGATCTTCATCAACCTCATACCTTATATCTCCGCAGAGACAGCCTCCGATAAGTTTTGACATTTGCGACTCCGTGAATATTGTATTTTACTGTCTGTACATCCCAAACTCGAAAAAGATTCGGATACTCCCCGGCAGTTGTATTGCTTTAAATACTTGATGCTTGCCACTAGCTTTTGACGAGGATGTAATCAAGATAAGCCTGGGGTACGCTTTGCTTGTCTGAATATCGCATCTGCCATCTTTTTTCTTTAAACAGTATCTTGAAATCGGTAAACAGGGAATCTGCTTCGTTCAACTCGAAATAGGCATGTAAGACGGAATCCATGGTGGCGCATTTCTGGGCAAAAACATCTTTTTCCACCTCTTCACCCTCTCCGTATTCTCCGTCCTCCGTGGACAGAAAATTAACAAAACAGACCCCGCCAGGCTTCAGCACGCGGTGAATCTCTATTATCGATTTTTGGATATCGGCCTTGTTCATATGAAAGATCGAATTGTATGAATATACCGCACCAAACGAAGCATCTTCAACCTCCATTTGCCGCATATCTCCAATGGAGAGGGAGAATTCCATTTGATGTTTCTCCGCATACTGTTTCGATGTTTCCAGGGCTTCAGCCGAGATGTCGATACCGGAACACCGGTACCCAAGCCGATAAAACCTTGCCAGTAAGGGTTCTGAATCACCATAAGTCCCCGATCCACATTCCAGGATCGATTTTTCCACTTTTTCCGATTCACAATATTGCATAAACGTATATAAATAGGGTGCTCTGTACATGGCTACTCCTGTCAGGGTGTGTGGATGTAATCTTGTTTCGGATTTGCAGAATGCCGGGAAACTATGAAACGGCTTCACTTAAAGCTTCCAGCAAGCGTTCCGTGTCGTTCTCATTAATATGCAGGTGTGGGGCGAAACGTAAGGCATTTCCGCGTTGACTGATGAAAATCTGTTTTTGAATCAGCTCTGCTATCAAGTCACCCTGAAAACTCTCCGGTAGTTGGGCGCCGAACATGTGCGGGCTGCGATGGGAGACATCCGGCAATTGAAATCCGAGTTTTTCGATATGGGCACAAATTCCCCCATTGATTTTCCCAAGCGAATCGGCAATGCCATCAATGCCCCAATCCCTGATCTGTTCCAGGGCGGCAATAGCCCCGGGAAGTATTGTCGGTGTGCATTTCTCACCGACTTCAAACCGGCGGGCTCCCGGCATATAGTGTTCCGAGTATTTCACCAAAGCGGCAAATTCCATTGCATTTTCACGACCAATCCAAGTCTCTTCCAACGGTCTTTCCTGTTGCCAACGTTCGGAAACATATAACAGGCTGAATCCGTAGGGGCAGAGGAGCCACTTATATCCTGCCGCGACAAGAAAATCCACATTGATCTCGTCAACAGACAGCGGCATGGCACCAAGGGATTGGGTAGCGTCCACTGCCAGCATCGCGTCGATGTCTTTGCAGGCTTCTCCTATTTTTCCAAGGTTGACAAATGCACCGTCTGTCCAGTGGCAATTGGGCACTGCGACAACCCTGATCCCTTTTTCGATTTTGTTCAGAATGGCATTGGTCCAGTCTCCGTCTAAGGGCTTTGGTGCCACAATGATATTTGCATTGGTTTCCCTTGCGGTTCGTTCCCAGGGCAGGTAATTACTGGGGAATGCTTCATCTATAACCAGAATGCCATCTCCGGGTTGCAAATGAGGTTCAACGGCGCGGGCAGCGGTGCTGATCCCGTAACTGGCTGATGGAACGACAGCATACCCGTTTGCATTGCCGCCGAATAATTCCGCAGAAAGGTTGCGGATGGTCTCGGCATCATCGAAAAAACTATCCCTGGTTCTCTCCCAAGGGTGGCTTTTGGTATTAACGCCCAGATGCAGTCTATCTCTTGATTCGTTTAATTGGGGTGAGTTGTATGCACAATTAAAATAGGCAACCTCTTCCGGGATATCAAATAGATGCCTTTGTGATGTCAATTGGTTCATTGATTTAAAGTTCCTCTCGATCCTGGTTTCTGTAGTACGGGAAACTCCCGGTTTTCGGGTTTTTCAGACACATTGTCCAAACAATCGGTCCCAGGGATATCGTTTGTGATTTACCTTTTGCTCGCAACCTGTTGGTGAGCGTCTGCTCTTGGTCTGTTTGTCAATGTCAGATCCTTGATAAAATAGGTGTCGCCGTTGAATTCTCTGTTAATACGATATCCGTTTTTCAGGTAGAATCTAATAACTTTTTTCCATTCGCTGGTCGTTTCCAATTCGATGGTTTGATACTTCCGGTTTTTAATTCGTTGCTCAATCTCGGAAAGCATTAACGATCCAATATTTCTATTTCTGAATTTTGAGTGTACGGACATGCGGCATATAAAAGCGGTCTTCATATCCTTTTGGTACCAGCAGCCGGCGCCAACCATCAAATCTTCAATCCAGGCTGTCAGGCAATTGGCTCCATAAGTCTTCAGCAGATTGGTAATATCAGGATTGAACGAAGGATCGTATGATCCCCAGTGTTCTTCCAGTCCGCTAATGATGATATTTTTTGCCTCTTTTTCGGACTCCTTGTCCAGTTTGGTAAATCTTACGTTCATACCCGATCCTTCACTTTAATCCGGATATTTTTCAGAACACAATTGTCCTCCTGCTCCCCAATTCTCCTTTTTGATATCGTCCAAAATCACATATACCGACTCTACCCCGCACCCTGTAATCCGTGCTGTCTCTTTTGACAGCACCTCGACCAGTTCCTGTTTTTGGTCCAGCGTTCTGCCTTCCCACATCTCCACCCTGATAATAGGCATTTCAGTTCCTCTTTAAAGTTTTGTTAAGCTATATTTATCTATATTAATATAAATTTCGACTAATAAATATCAGTCCCGAATCATTTCTACCTATTGGATTTCCGATTTAAAGGCCAACGTCGACGTTTTCTGGCATCCAACTATTGCCGGAGCTTCCGCGATAAGCTCATCATTCTCCAGGGCTTCAACCGTGAACAGGGCAAAATCCACTCGCCGAGTGAGATTGCTCTCCAGAATGGGATCACCCACATGTCGGCTCCAAGAAGGTAAACCCTGGCTTTTCTCCTCTTCAAGGTCGCTGCCACGAACCACCGTCCGTCTGGTGTTATGTTTTTACCAGTATCCAATTCAAGAACCTTTCAAGGTCTGCAATCCGGATCGTTCAATTACTTGCCCGATTTCACCTGCACGATTTTCTTCACCGCCTCAATGGGTTTGCCATGAATTGCCAGATCCGAGTGATTGTTTGCGTTGAGGGTCACTCTTATAGTATGGGGACCTGGAGACTGAGGTTTGAGATGAAACCAGGGGCTGTAAAGTCTGGCAACTTTTTTGCCATCAACATACAAGTGGGCATGCCCCTCTCCGGGAACAGGTTTTTTATTGACATTTTCCGGAGCAAACCGGAAATTTTTGGTTACTAACCGAATGTTCCAACCTTTTACAGCATCGGGATATACTTCCAGCGAAAGCTCCGGGATGGCTTTGAAAGCGGAAGCTTCAATTTTTCCGTGTTTATGATGATGACCAGGGTTATCCGCATTTACCGAAATAGAAAACAGAATAAGAAATGACAGAGATATCAAAAATCTCGAGTTTATTTTCATTTTTCTCCTTTCAATGCTGTTGATGAAATTCTGATAATGGTGCAAACGGCTTACTGTTATCCCGGGATCAACACTAAACGCAGCAATCCCGGTTTTTTCCAGTTTGTTGACAGATTTGCCCTCTCGGGTTTTAATCCCACCATTTGACCTAATTTTCAAGTGTTGGTTGTAGTATCAACAAATCCACATCGGCATCCAAGTCAATGAGAAGCGTAGGGTGGATTTTTGATCATCTTTTCTCCTTTTCCCCGATTCAAATCATATCCAGTCACTTATGTGGACTTGCTGCCTCATCCTTTCCGCAATTTTTTACTCATCCACTTGATATCTTCAAGCTCAAAACCAGCGGATCTAAACAGCGACTGGGAGACCATATTATCAATATTTGCAACGCAGAGTATTGATTTTAAAGCATTCTTTCGCAACCAGTTCAGAACATGCTTCAAAAGCCTCAAGCCGAAGCCTTTGCCCCGAAACTGGGGCGAAATCTGAATTTCATTTATCCAGGCATAGTCCCCACCGGCTTCAATACCGCTGCCTACGTTGACGAGTGCAACACCGATCGCAATGTTTTTCTCTTTGGCCAGGAAAAACAGGGCTCTTGATTCCGGTTTCAAAGCATTACGGACAGCAGCTTCAATCGACGAACGGTTTTTGGTCGAGTTGATATCAACCATTTGCTGATGCATTAAATCAATCAACACATCAGTTTCCCGAATGCTGTTTTTTGAGATTTCTATGATTTCCATTTACACCGTGAAACGGGGTTCAGCAACACATTGGTTTTACGGAGCCGAAACTGCGAAGTATCTGCTAAAGCTCTCCATCATAATAGTCAACTTCCCGGTCTGTCTTGGAAATATGTTTGAACTCCCTGTTCCCTGCATCACCAACAACAGACATAACCTTATTCGAATCCGGGTATTCGCAGATATCGTAGGGTTCGTTAGTGCTCAGGCAGAGGTATTTTAATTCGGAATCGCCGGTGTTAATGATTTGATGGGCGACATCCCGGCCTCCAGGCGGACAGGCAATGATATCATGCTTCTTAAGGGGATACTCCTTCTCTCCAAATCGCAATGTGCCTGATCCTTCCAAGACCAAAAACATCTCTTCGTTAATTCGGTGGTTATGAAACGGGCACACCCTCTTGTTGGGTTGGAGAATAGTGATGCTGTAACCCAGCTTTTTGGCCCCGATCTTGTCACTTATTCCGGCATATCGCTCAGCAAAGGGGCCTTTTTCGTGAGCTTCAAAGTCGTTTATCTCATCAAGATTCAGAAATGGTTTCATGTTTTCCTTTATGTTTTATTTCATTCCGATTAATGCGCTTGCAGATCTTTAACTTACCGCAGAATTCAAATTGCGGTTTCAACACGACAGTAGAATCAAAACCACCGATGAAAAGTGATCATCCGGATAACTAATCGATGAGCACGTTGTTTTCTTCGGTAAGGTGTTTGAAACGCTCCGTCAATTCGATTTTGTTGACGGTAGTAAATACCGGCTTAATACAACCGGCTTCCGGTCAGACCGAGTTTTTTCCTCTGCCGATAAATTGCGATATCTTCGTCTTCATCACTGCACCTGCCCTTTGCCTCAATCCAGTGAATGGTATTTCCAACAATGACGATCGAACCGGAAACGATTAGTGTCGCAGGGCCGACAGCAGCCAAGGCCAGAAGGAAGTCTTCACCATAATCTACATGGCTTAAGGGATTAGGGTTCAGATAATGGTCCTTCAGTTCCAGGTGTCTTGTTATCAGGTTGCATCGATAGGGTTGTTTCTTCGAAACTGAAGGGGTGTAGATACAGGCCGCCATGAAAATCGGAATACACAAAACAGCGCTTATCAGAGAACAACGTTGCATGCTGGTCCTTGTATTGTAAGTGAACTCGACCTCAATCGGGTTTATGGCTCAATCGATTTCGCGAGCCGCAGTCCGGTTTCCGAATACCCCAGTTTGCCGTAAAACTTATGCGCTTTTATTCTTTCAGTACTACTGGTTAAAATGACAATGTCTATACCTTGGGATTGAAACCAGTTTTCTGCTTTTTTAACCAAAATACTTCCAATCCCCCTGTTTCTAAAATCAGGGTGTACGATTAAGGTGGCGATTCTTCCAGTTTGTCCGTTTCTCTGAAAACGAAGGGTTTTAACCAGACCTATGAATCCGTTAATTTCACCTTTCAGTTGTGAAATAAAGCATTGATAGTCGGGATGCGCCAGCATTTGCTGAATCCTCTCCTTCATCTCCCCGGTTGAGGTGGGGTAACCAAGAATGCACATCAGCTCTGCAATCTCCCCTGCATCAGACGTTGCCATCTCCCTTATTATCAAGTCGTTCATAAATCTTGCTGTATGGATCAGTGGTGCACACCGGTCTCTTCACATAAATGATAAAACCCTATTTATACTTCAATTTCATGACTAATATAATGAAACTTAAAGCAAAGGTGATAGAGTTTGCCATCGTAATCGGGATGTCTTTGGTCAAAACGCCATATGTCAGCCAGAGAAAGGTGCCAAATGAAAAAATAACATACATTCCCAGGGAGATATCCCTCGTTCGCTTTGTTTTGATGACTCTAACGGCTTGAGGCAAAAAGGATATTGTTGTGCAGGTTGCGGCGGTCAAGCCGATTACCGTGAACAAATCTAATGCAAACATTTTGATTTTCATAAAGGGGGTTTGAAATAAGCGATTGAATCATCAACTTATCCGATACGAGGCGTTTATCACAACTGCTTTTAGCTGCGTTTCAGGATGATAGGGCTGTGGCAGGATGAGGCAGGTACATTTTTGTCCGAATTGATTTCCGGAACCGATTACAAGTTGAGTACTATACAGACACGGTTACCCGGAAGCTGGTACGTGGGTGGTCATTACTTCAGCCAGCAGCTTTTCATTCTTTCCCGTAATGCTGGTTCGAACAACGGTCAGACGGTTGCCCCTGCCTGGACCACACCGAAGGGATTCAAAATGCCTTCGGTAATCGGCAATCTGCTTTTCACATAATCCTTGCACCTTTCCTCGATATAAAACTCGATTTCACCGTGTTTTCCGGATTTCTGAATTTGATTCTGCATGTCCATGAGTTTTGAAGATCAGGATTTAAAAGATCAGCAAGCTGCGCGGGTGTTTTGACACCGGGGTATTAATGCTGTGTTAAGGCCAAAACCTCATCGCAAACCTGCTCCGGAGATTTGTCCTTCACCAGTACGACATGTTTTGCAAGCCGGTAATGTGCATCGTTATAAACAAAATACTCCAACATGGTAAATCCGTCCGGTTTGACATTCTTGCGTTCATAAATGGTTTCGAGAGATTCCTTCTTATCTTCCGAAGGTATCAGCAGCACCACATTCGGATAGGGCTTTAAGGCTGATTCCATGCGTTCAAAATTATACTCGTATTCACAAACGGTCGTCCCTCCTCCGAAATCAAAAACACAGTTTTGGTGATCAGCCAGGATTCTTTCGATGGAGTGAGGATCGAAAATACTCCAGTACTGCTCCACCGCTTTTTGACCATTTATCTTCTTCAGTTCGAGCATGTGCTCGTCGTTATATCCGATCTCCTTGTAATAGCTCAAACGGAGATCATCCATTGAGACAAGTGGAAGGTTAAGAGCCTTGGACAACAGTTTTGCTGTAGTGGTTTTACCAACGCCTACAGGGCCGATAAGAATAACTTCATTCATTCTGGTTCACTCCATTATGATTTTTCCCGAACTTCATGGCGAGGTGCAGGGCTTTCCATAATCAGCTATCAAGCAGTTCCTTCGCCAACTCGATGCTGAAATTTATATCGTTTTCTCCGAAATCGGCTTTCTTCTTGGTTTTGGTTTCATAAATTTCAATGAATTCTTCCCCGCTATAACTTATAAAACGCTCAACTGATGTGATTCCGACATCAAAGATCATTCTGGCAAACACCGGGCCAACCCCATACAGTCTTGCCAAATCGGACAGGGATGCCAATTCGGATAACTCTCCTATGGCAATGCCGGACGTTTGGGAGATCGCCTCGATCCCGCTTTTCTTTATTTCGTTGAAAAACTGCTTTGTATTTCTGATTCCAATCTTATCCAGCGCTTCGATGCTTTTAATGTCTATTCCCGGGAGTTTTTTAAGTGGAATAGGATTGGGGAGATAACTACCCGCTTCTCTTTTCAGGACGGTTAAATAATCAATCGGTAATCCCGTTTTTTTAGAAAAATCCTCGATTTTCTGCTTGGTCTTAAGTGTTTCAATTAGCTCTTTCAAAGTCTTTATCCCGTTTTGATCCAGAACTCGGAATCTTTCCTCAATGGTCTTTTTGAGAATGATTCTGCTTGGAATCATGTCCCTGTTTTTCAGGCTTTCTTTCAGTTTCCGGAGACTGTATTTTTCGGTATCGAGGTAGTATTGACTCTTCATGACAGGTACATTTCCGTGAAAGGTGTGGTGGTTTTTGTTTTTCAGGTCCGTTAGTTGAGTGTTGGTTTTAAGTGGGATCTGAATTCAATGTGTGGCGATGAGCGGTCTGCCATTAAACTTCATTTCAGCGGATATCCATGATTGAAGCTGCGAACCTTACTTCTCTCCCCCGAGGGGAGCCACTGATTTTTATGAATCACCGGTAGGGATAATTCCGGCTGTTTCGATCATAAGAACAACGGTTTTTCCGGGAGCCCTGGTTTTGTGAACAACTCCTTTGGGAACCATATAGCCTTGATGTCTGCCCAAGGAGACAGACTCCTTATTTTCGATATCAACAATCAACTCACCGTCCAGGGTGAAGAAGAACTCATCCTCTTTGTCATGTTTGTGCCAATGATATTCGCCATGTAATATTCCAAGTCTGACAACAGAATCATTGACTTTGCAGAGCGTCTGATTGTACCACTTGTCCGTGCATTTGCTGACAAGTGAATCAATGTCAATCAGTTCAAGGGCGTTGTGAAGGATATTCATGTGATTGACATAAGGATACTCTTCCTGAGTCATGATCATTCTCCGTTTGAATAGGATTTAAATTCTACCGCAGATGCAGTTATTTGGAAGATCAGGTAATATCAACAACGGTCACGGAGTGCTTTGCTCTCTTACTTGCACACATCTATCCAGTTCTTGCTGTTTGAATACTTCACGAGTTCCTCAATGGACAATCTTATGGAGGAGTTCTGATCCCCGGCAGCAGGGATGATTTCCGTATGTTTTTTCAACGAAACATCGAGATAAACATCAATCGGCTTTTTTAAGCCAAAGGGACAGACACCCCCAATGGCATGTCCGGTATGTTCCAGTGCTTCGGCTGGATTCAGCATTTTTGCTTTTTTTGAGAACTGCCCTTTATATTTCTGATTGTCTATCTTCGCCTTACCCGAAACGACTATCAGGATGGGCTGGTCATTCAGTTTGAAGGAAAGCGTTTTTCCGATCTGGTCCGGATCAACCCCGTGTGCTTTTGCTGCTTCTTCAACGGTAGCCGTGGAAGTTTCAAGAACCATGATCCTGTGATCCATATTGAAACTTGAAAAATACTCTTTTACTGCTTCTAATGACATATCTCATTTCTGTTATCAGTCAGTCTTTCCTATGAGTCTTCCGGTTAATTGGGTGAAACAAAAATCAGCGCAAAGGGAATCCGGATACCTGTAGGTTTTGAACTAACCTATTTTGATTTCAGGTAGCGATGAATCTCTGCGATCAGTTCACTCCGATCAAAATAAACTTCATTTCTTTTGATTTTCCCATGATTGTCGAATTGAACGAAACAGACGCCAATACACTCAATTACCTTTTTTCCCACCGGGATTTTTGCCAACCATTTGTTTAAAAACCCTCCTTCCATGGGAATAGCTTCAACTTGGGTCCAGATCCAATCAGGATTTTGGGAAAGCAACTTGTCGAAATAAGCAATAAGCTCGTTCTTCCCCTTCACACCATTTGGTATAGCCGGATCAAGGTAAAAACAATCTTCAGAGTAGAATTCGGCAAGTTTTTTAGGTTCATTGCCTGTCCATGCTGGCAGCCATTTTGAAGCAAATTCTTTGGCCTCTTCTTTGTTCATCATCATGATTCACCTCTTGTTATTGGTTTCTATGAAGAGAATACATCACTAGCCGGACTTCGTTTTTGGTCATGAGCCGATTTCAAATACCACCTGGGATTTCAAGTCCGAGAAGCCGATAGACCTGTAAAATTCACAGGCAGATATTCGTTTCTCATTCACCCGAACCCGCAGCTTCAGGTCGTGCTTTTGTGCCCATTGGTTTGCATGCGACACCAATTGTTTCCCTATGCCTTCCCTGCGACTTGTTGAAGATACAACCAGACCACCTATTTCTGCAAATGGAGGGGAAGCAACCCGTTTTGCCGTGAAAAGATGTATCCAACCCTTTAACTGGTGATTCTCTTCAAAAACCCACAATTGGTCTGTTTCTGATGTCAATATCTTGAGAATTCTTTTATATGCAATATCCGGTGGGGTGTCGTCATATCCCAGGCCTGCAGACAATTCAATGATCGAGGGAATGTCTTCTTCTTGTGCTTCTCTTATCCGGTTCACAATTTTGAAAAGGGAATATATCGAGTTCAGTGGTGAGACAGCTTCACCTATCCGATCGACTGTTTTTTCTTCTTTGTTGGTTTCGGTTTCAGCTTGCAGGCATAATTATAACTCAGCTCAAAATACGCCTTCAGTTCATCCGTTTTTTTGAGAAGATCGTCGGGAACAGCAACGTATTCCCTCATTACCGCTCCGTATGACTCAAATGGACCTGCGTTGTATTTCTCCATGAATTGTTCCCGGTCCACTTTGGCAAGTCTGATTCCAATGATTCCCGATTTATTGAGCTGGGAAAACATATGCCCGTTTGCGGACGTATAGGGCATGGTTGCCCCCTTCAGTTCGACATCCGGATGGGTTTTCACCAGTTTCTTGTAATACTCAAATACTTCATTCTGTTTTTCTTCCATGTTTTAAACCATCCGGGTCTGATATTGATTATGGAACCCCCAACAGTCCGATCAGGGCGATATGCAGTATTCAGGCTTCAACAAATGATCCCGTTTTCAACCTGAGTGCAGCCAGAATCAACCACAGCATGACGATGAGAGCAAAGATTCTTTGGCTGATCCCCAAAAAATCCGGCGCTATGTTTACGATGGCGATTAATAGAATAAAAGATACCGGAGCCAAAATAGCCAGCAAAACAAGTAAAACATAGAATCCTTTAAGCATTCCCAATTTTTTTATTTGGTAGGGAAAGATAGCCATCACCGGAAAAAAAGCAAGTGTTCCTATAAAAGCCCCAATATTGTGAATGTGACCGGAAATTGTTACTGCTTTACCGTGAATATCGGTTGGGAAAAAATTGGTCAGAACGGACAGGGTAGTCACACACAAACATATAAGAACGACAGGGGATTTTTGATGTTTCTGAAAATGGTAATATGCCAGGGTGAAAGCCCCGCAACCAAACAAGTTACCCACAAATCCAAGATTAAGCAACCAACCGTATTGTCCCAATATAAACTCACTGACAAATCTGTTCGAAGCATCGTAGTCGGGCTGCAAAAAATGCAAAATGAACGTTGTGCACAGAAAAACAGCAAACCCGATCATTGCGATAACTGACAGCATCGGTATTGGATTATTATCAGCTTTTAAGGAGGTCGTCTTTAAAAGTTTCATTTGTGTGGTTTCTGTATTCCGGTAAGATTTCTATTTTGTGTACTTCAGATCAAACCCCTTTGTATCTTTCCTGTGGGTCATTTATGGCAGAATGAAATCCCGGGAAAATAACGGAGGTGCTTCAGCATTCCTATGCCTTTTCAATCATTTCCCTGATCTTGTTGGGGTTGGTTCCAATCTGCAGACCTGTTTGTTTCCCGTTCTTAAACATGATGAACGTCGGCATGCTTCGAACCCCATAAGTGGAGGTGGAAGACTGGTTTTTGTCCGTATCCAATTTCGCAATGGCAATTCGACCTTTGAATTCCTCAGCCAACTCGCAAAGAAAGGGTTCGATCGTTTTACAGGGACCACACCATTCAGCCCAGAAATCAACCAGCACGGGTAGCTGGTTGTTCAATACTTTGTCTTCAAAATCACTGTCCGTTACATTTATCAGATGCTCATTACTCATTCCTGTCTCCGAAATTTAAAAAAACAAACCAATAGAATTGATGTTTTTATCGTTAATTCAAAACAACCTAACCGGGTATTGACCAGCCGGATTACTAAAATATTGGAAAAGAGAGATTTTGCCTAGCTCAATATTGCGGGAAATCGAAACCCGGTTTATTTGCGGTCAAGATTTACTGCCGACAGATGAATGACGTCTGCTACTGGGATCAATCTATTTCATTCTCCGGCAGAACTATCATCTCTTCGCAATAAGGTTGATACGGTCTTAGACAATTGTAGTTACGCCTGAATCGCAGATTGGGATTGAGTTGCTGAAGCAATGCCTGGGTTGGTTCTTCGTTCAATTGTCTGCAAATCTCACGGGTATCCAATCCCAGAATTCTACAGGCCTCAAGGGTGGGGCAAAAGTTTCTGGAATGAATAACCAACCTGTCACCCTGTCTGTCGACAACAGGTGCTTCGCTCTCATCAATACCAAGTTTGGTTAGGAAAAGCTGGTAAGCAGCATCCAGGATATCCTGATGATCATGATGCCAATCCTGACTCTTGAACCAGGCAATTCTCTTGGCTCGCAACTCTTCGGACAATTTACCAAGCCCGGTGGAGTCTATGTTCCTGAGTTTTTTAATATCCTTACGAACCAAATGGTTGTAGAGGAGACCACACTCCTCCTTTTTAACATCACCGGTGATCTCGATTGAGGCGCCTGCGCGCTTGAATAGTTCGCTGCAGGTCAAATTGATCCGCTTTCTACCCTGGGCTAACGAGTCCTTAATCGAATACCCGAAGGCAAGTTGTTTTAAGCCGGACCAGACAATCGCTGTGGAGCACATAGGACATGGTTCGTGGGTGGAAACAAGCAGGCTGTTGCTGAAATCACCTTCAAGCTTACCAGACGCCTTCCGCAGCACATTGATTTCCGCATGAGATGTCGGATCTTTTGAAGTACGGTCGGTGTCATGTGCCCTGGCTATCAGGATGTTGTCCTTAACAATGACTGCTCCAAAACCACTATTTCCTTCGCGAAGTGACTTTTTTGCTTCATCGATTGCAATATCCATAAAATCAAATGGGTTGCTCATCGGTATTTTCGTCTATTATATGGGGACTTCCAATTCTGCCTTATAGATACTGTTAAACCTGGTTCGGGAAAAGCAGAGGTCGATACATTAATCTTATACTCTGCCTGCATCCTGAGAGACTGTGAACCCTATTCATCAAACCTTATTTCGTTCGATTCAATAGCCTCAATTTTGGGACCGAAGCTGGTGATATCGGGCTTCGAAGGAACGAATCGGGAGTCGTTTTTCGCACCAGAATATCATTGTCCTCAACCACTAATCCCGGGTATAGTTTCCAGTTTTTGCTGCTATATTTCAACAGTCCGTTTTCAGTTTCATGCTGAATGAAAAACACGGGGCAACCTGATTCTCCGGCATTGCTTGTAACCATATTAATTCGTTCAACAACTTCTCCGGCTTCAAACGGTTCCGGATCGAACAATCCTCTTTGAATATCAATGACCAATACTGCAGATTTCATTTTTTCTCCTCCCTGGGAAAGTGTCAGGCATATCCATCAGCGCCGACGGATAGTCGGTGTTTTGATGTTATCAGATGCTTCAAGGGAAGTTGCCGCTCCGGAATACCTGATTAAAGGACATCTATTGCGAATCTGCTGTTATTGAGTATTTGAATTTTTTTCTCCATTCCAACTATTGGGCAGTGGAACGATCATTGAAACATTGCGTTTGTAATGCAGATACTCTTCGCCAAAATCCCTCTCCAACCTTTTTTCCTCTGAGGTTTTAAGGTAAATGACTGCGATTATAGTGACGATAAAGACAAAAACAAGACCGGTCAACGAATTGAGATAGAGTACAAATGAATAGTAAACGGACAACATTCCAAAAACCATAGGATTTCGGGTGAAACGATAAGGTCCTTTGATCACCAGGTGTTTTGTTTTCGGACTCACGGCGACGCCAAATCCCTCTGTCGGTCCTCCCTTCCCCTTGATTAAGAGTGAAATATTTGACCATGTCACAAAGATAAATCCCCAAATGAGCACAAGACCGGCAATTACGAATTGTATTATAGGGGTTGAAGATATTTCCCAAAAAAAGAACCTACTGATCGAGTATATCAGTGCCGGAATCACTCCTACAAAAAAGCCAATTCCGATAATATATCCTGCGATCAATCGAACGATTTTAATTTCAGACATGGCTGATTCTCATAATTGGTATTTTTTAACGCTGTTCTTAGAGAGATTTATCCCGCTTATTACAAAATTAATCCCCTATTGAAAGGAACTCTCTTCAGTGAAGCTGGTCCCGGTTCTGAAGAGTCATGAGATGGATCACCTCGATCAAAATCTTTTTCCACTATTCGCGCCCTGTTTTTCTCGATTTACCGATTTGTTTACAGTGTGAGGGAAGATTTCAATTGCAGGATTGACGCCCCGCAACTATTTGACTTTCTCTTTATAGACTTCTTGGTAAGACACCTCTTTGGGGTCGACCTTTTCACCACAATGTGCGCAACTCATCACGGGTTCGAGATGGTGACCACATCTGTTGTGATGAAGAACCAAAGGTGGCCCGTTTTCGTCTGCCAACCATTTGTCTCCCCAATTCATTAAAGACAGGACGATGGGATAGATATCCAGGCCTTTTTCCGTCAATCGATAGATAAACCGGCGGGCATCTCCGGGATCCTTGATTCGATCCAAAATCCGGTTCTCCACCAGCTTTTTCAGCCGATTTGACAGAATATTGGTGGCAATTCCCAGGTTTCCCAGGAAGGCGTCGTAACGCCGTACTCCAAAAAATGCCTCTCTCAGAATCAAAAAACACCAACGATCCCCAAGAATGTCAATGGCATTTGCGACGGAACAAATTCGTGTTGCGGCTTCTTCTTTCATAATATCAGTATCTTTTGAAATGATTCCAACTATTCTGTCACTTTCACTTGCAAATAACAAGTTATTTGCTTATGCTGATTTCACTTGCAAATCAAAAGTTAATTTTATCATTACATGGAATCAAAAAGGAGAAAAGAATGGCAGAAGAGCAACCTTTGCTGTTTGATCAATCTGGCGATACGGCATGGATTACATTGAACCGTCCCCGGGTTCATAATTGTTTAAGTATTGAACTATCGGATATTTTTATTGAAACCATCCAAAAGGTGAAACAGTCGACCGAGATAAAATTTCTGGTGATAAAGGGTGCGGGGAACAGCTTTTGCGCCGGTGACGACATTACCGAGATGATGAAATGGATCGAAGATGAACACGGGCGTCCTACCCAGGGGGCTAACGGGGTGTTAAGACGGGTTCGCAAGTATCAGGATATGGCCAATTCTCTGGAGGATCTGGATAAACTCACTATCTGCGCCGTTGATGGTATAGCAGTAGGAGGTGGATTGGAGATTACCATGGCTTCGGATTTTGTTATTGCGACAGAACGATCCCGATGGGGAATGCCTGAAGTAGACAGCGGTATTACGCCGGGGTGGGGAGGTACAACGCGTATGGTCAGGTATATTGGCAAAAGGCGAACAAAAGAGGTCAATATGATAGGCGCTTTATATCCATCACGGAAAGCGGAAGACTGGAATCTCTGGAATCGGGTGGTGGGCGACGATAAACTGGATGAGGAGGTCGATGCACTTCTGACCGTACTTCGTTCAAAGAACCAGCAGACGTGCCGACAGTTGAAAATCCTAATCAATCGTGGGGCTGAAACGGATCTCTATTCAGCCCAAGGATATGAAATGTTGTCTGCAGGACTGAGTGCCGCCGTCAATGGTGTCTGGGAGATCTGCGACGCGGACCAGGGTGCAGGGATATCAGGATTTACAGAAAAAAGCGAACTCTGGAAGAAAAGACGATCCCTGGCAAAGCAATTTTGGGTTGATTAGCGCGATGATTTGAAAAGGGAGGAAACCAAGTCTGAATACTTGAAAGGCGCATCGTCCTGGTCTGTTTTACAAATGACCAGACGATCGGTTATCGATTTGACAATTTCGACCTTCCAGAGAGCATGGACTTAGAACCTGCCGGCCAGCACAAGGTGTTATTCTTATATTTTGTCTTTAATCTGAAGTTCTCTTGCCTGTTTCAGATCATTCCAAAAGGTTTTATGAAGAAAGCTGTTTTCATCCAACCCGCAGAGTTGTTCGAACATGGGTTTGGTTACAGTGAATGCAAGGATATCTCTTGGTAGATGCTTTCTCATGGCAATATCGGTTGTTCCAATTAACGCTTTGGGTTCATCGAGGTTTGGAAACATTGTCAGGAGTTGACCGCAACCCGATCCATAAGGTGCTAAAACGGGATTCTGGTCAGGTGAGGCATTCAAATATTCGGCACCTGTAATCAGCAATGCCAACTGATCGGAGGTTACAAAAAAGGTTACCGTTTTTAGATACTCGTAGTGATCTTCCCTCAGAACCGATATGACGATCGAATTGCTTTTGGGTCTGTAAGGCGGACAGTTCTCCAGCCAACGACACATCACATCAGGTGATTCTTTTAGTCCTTCTATTCCCGCCAGGAAATATGCGACATCCTCCCGAGGTTGGGCTTCAATGCCGGCAGTCCAATAGCCGGCTCCCGGGCATGTGAATGACGCGGCTGTTTCGCTGTCGATCACAGTACTTTCTCCGTTTAACCAGCCGGAGAAATGTTCGAAAATGCACTGGCCCGATGTTTTCAAGGGCTGAAATAACGTTTTATCGGGTGCATCGTAAACCCCTACCAGGGGATAACTGATGTCTGCAATTTTTATCAGCTTGCTTGGATTATTTTTCATTATTGGCTCCTTTAACGTGGTTTTGAGGTTTATGGTACGTTAAAAGAATACAAATTCGCAGTTGCCAGGAATTGTAAAAAAACGACATTTTCAGACTAATTTCATGATTTGCCTGAACGATCGCTTCTCCTTCATAAAACTCAAAGGGGTACTCCCGGAAAAAGCTTTGAAATCCTTGGTGAAATGTGCTTGATCGAAAAACTCGAATTCGTGTGCGAGGGTAGTGAGATCGGATTGAGGAGTTTTCAGAATTTTACCTATTATGTTCTGAAACCTGCTCAGCCTGAGAAAGTGTTTCGGCGATGCACCAACCAGTCTATTAAACAAACGCTCAAGTTTCTTGGGGTGGACATGGTGTTGCCTGCAAAACTCGTTTATGCCCATGTTTGAGAAGTAAAAGTGATTCAGCAGCTTGTTATTGTCATCATTCAACGGAGCGTCGTGATCCAGCAATTCGAGAAAAAAGCATTGAAGCAGGAATATTCTGTCAGTCACATTGTCGATTGCCCTGAGCTTTTCCTCTAATTCACCGGCGAGTCTTTTTAATACTGTGTCCAGTCCGATTGTCACATTTCTGAACTCCGATACGGGGATATTGAAAAACGGATATAGCCCTGCCGGAAAAAAAGAAACACCAATGGTTTGAATTAATCCTTCCTGCTTCATTATCGCATGATTACCTCTGAGTCCCTCAAAATAGATGTTTCCCGGAGTGCTATACGTTACGCCTCTTTTTTCGAAGGTCATCGGCGCTTTGAAGTTGAAAATAATATCGATGTTGTTTGTCGGCAGGATTTTATGGTTCAAAATGATGGGATGATGACTATCAAGCACCCAGAAGTACTTAATCAGATTCTTCAGCGGTTTAAAGGTGGGGTAAAATCTGACAATATTGATTGAGTCCATCAGCTTAAATCCAGACATCGTTTTCAGCGGTGAGCTTACCATGCGCTTCCCCTGTGTTCACAACACCACGTGGTTCGATCAAAAGAACTTTGCATTCATTCACGGCTTCGGGCTTATGTTTCTTCCCTTTTGGAATCACGAACATTTCACCCTTCGAAAGCTTCACCTTGCCGTCTTCGAAATGTATGACCATACCGCCGTCGAGCACGATAAAGGTTTCATCCGTATCCCGGTGATCGTGCCAGACAAATTCTCCCTGAAACTTAACAACTTTAAACTGGTAATCGTTCATTTCTGCGATAACTTTTGGCGACCAGTGTTCCGTGAATTTGGAGAGTTTTTCCTTGAAGTTAATAGGGTGATAGTCTTTAGGTTTCATTGCCATTTGTGGAGAAGTTGTTTTGATAATTTTAACTTTCCGGTCAGGATAATCCCAGGCCCTATCTGTTGGTAAGTATCTTATTTCCTACTGATACTTCAAGCATAAGAATTTGCGGGAAAAACGGGTTTCTGGAATGGGAATGGCCCTTTTACAAACCCTCCGCTATTCTCCTTCGGTTTGGACTTGATGTTTTTAATGCCGAGTTTGTCGGTATGAAAATGAAACTCCACCCTAATGTCACGGGCGTCGGTCATATAAGGATAGAGTTCACGAAAAGTAGGGATTTTCCTGCCGATGATATCATGTATGTAAAGGCATCCATTTCTCCGTTTGAACCACACAAGGCATTCAAGATCCGGAATCTCGTATAACTGCTCTTTCATGGAGTATAATACATTGAACATAAGCAGGTTTTTATTCAGGATACTAAACGTGTCTGAAGCGGGGATTCCCGCATCCACATAGGTGATGATTTTTTTGAAGTCTTGGGGATGGTCGGGAGAGAGTTTGAACAGTCCTTCCTCCTTGTTGGTTTTTGGCGCTTCAATCCATTCCACATGTTCAATGATCGGTGTAAAACCGCACGCTTTGTAATATGGAATCGCCTCTTCATCTGCAAACAGAAAAAAGCCGTTGTCTGATTTGTCTTCAGCCCACTCCAATGCCATCCGTGTGAGCTTTCTGTTTAAGCCCTGTCTTCTGAATAAGGGATCGGTTCCCACTCCGGATATTTGAGCAATCCTTGTCTTCCTGTCATGAATAACAGCGTCGAGTAAATAGATACAGATATTGGATATAAGCTCATCCCCTTTAAAGTAGGAAAAGGGGGTGTATTGGTTATCCCAAAATCCGGCAGTTTCCCAGGTGGTAAAATCCAGATTGTGAATTCTCTTGATAAACCGCTTAAATGCCTCCCGAGATTTTGGATCATTCCAATAATCAGTTTTTAGGATTAAATCCATTGCTGCCTGTATTGTTGTTTGGAATTTTAATGGGGTAACCTGTTAATGGATGAGTAAAGGCAGAAACTAAAACGTTTCGATCCGCTTGGAAAAGCAAACTGATTCCGGTTGATTCCTGTACTTTCCGTAAGGTTCGCAAACTGAGTAGTTGTTGGCTAAGTAAAAATCAACAGCTTTTTTATTAATCTTTCGTGTGGAAAGACAAATTCCCTTGAACCCTAATTCTTTGGCTTGATGTTCCAACTCATTCAGTACATGCTTCCCAAGACCCATTCCCGGTTTTCGTGAATACATCCTTTTGATTTCGCAGATCTCGTCTGTCAAAGGTCTGATCGATCCACAGGCCAGGTTTTCTCCCTTGTTTTGAATGACGATAAACGAAGATCGGGTTGGATCAACTTCAAGATTTGAAAATGAGGATTTGCCGTTATCTCCGGTTACTTCCAACAGCAAGCTGGAAAGCTCCTCTGTCAGCTCTCTGGCTTCTTTTGATTCAGGATGTGTTTTTATGATCTTCAATGTCATCTGTCTTGGTATTATACAGAACAGTAGTGCGGAAATGTGTGGGCATGAATCTGTTACGTGTTTCAACTTTTCCGCGAGATCGAAGCGACGGTTGAGCGTTAACAGGACACCAGGTTTGTTTGCTTGATGCTTAGCTTAAGCGTGGAGCCGCTTATCCACAGAGCCAGACTCGGTGAATCTCTCTCTCACGGATCATCAGGCAATATTAATCGGTTGTTTTTCTTTGTGTTGATCCGGGTTTTGGCATTGATAGCTGGAAAGTATTTCGTCTCATTTATCGATTGATGGGTCTGCCGAGCCGAAAACCTGTAACCACTACCTACCAGTCCCTGAAAGAAGCGACGGGTGATTGTATCAATTATGCCACGCCCAAAATCTTCGATAACTCTTTTAGTTGGGTTATTTTATATGTTGAATCAGGTTTATTTGCTGATGCTTCATCCTTCGATATCCAGCAGGTATCTATTCCGTAATTGTTTCCGCCGGCAATATCTGATGTAAGACTGTCTCCAACCATAAGCACATTTTCTTTAGACGGAGATCCAATTCGTTTGAATGTGATGTCAAAAATCTCTTTCGATGGTTTTGAAAAACCCTCCTCTTCAGAGATTACGATATCCTTGAAATATTGGCTAATAGGTGATCGCTCAAATCTGGATCTCTGAACGCTCGCTATTCCGTTTGTTAGAATAACCAAGTCGCAAAGTTCAGAAAGTGATTTGACTACGGTTTCAGCATCAGGCAGCAACTGGCTACCGGACGAAAGATGGTTCAGATAAATATCAGAGAACGAACTGATGTCTGGCTCTAGCCCGAGTTCATTGAAGAGCAATGAGAATCGTCTTGTTCTCAACTCGCTCATGGAAACATCACCGGTTTCGAACTGTTTAAAAAGAGCTTCATTAATGATTCGGTACGATTTGACGACGTTATCTGAGATATCCATTGAAAACTCTGCAAATGCGCTTGTCAATGCATATCGTTCAGCGGCATCGTAATCATAAAGAGTTCCGTCTGCGTCAAAAATGATCCAATTGTATTTCATGGTGTATATTTTTCTTTAGAAGGTAATATTAAGCTGAGCTTCGGCCACGAAGATTGCTTCTTCCTTTGTTAGGCGGCTTTTTCAGGCAAAATGGAACTTCATCTTTGTCATAAGGTTCTATTGTGTGCAATAGATCAAAAACACTCCCAGTGATTCAATAAGTTTTTTTGATTATTAAATGATGAATATCAAAGAATACCTGTCCCACCAGAATCAATCGAGCTAATCCATCTGAGAAAAGAAACTAATAGAAATAGGTTTTATCCGGTAAACGGAAACTCAAAACTAACAAAAACTTGAGCTGACGGCTAAGCGCCCTCAATAGCTTCCGGCTCATCGTTTATGGCGAAACCGGCGATTACACGGCATTCATCGTGACAGCAGCTCAACTTCACATTGGATTGAAAAAACTATAGATATGGGAATATGGTTGACAAGCTTTGTTTGACTTGCTTTTGATCTGACTTTGATAGCTGGCTAATTTTTCTGAGAATGAATCTATTGTTCAATGTGAAGAGTTTCATTCTTACGACAGAGGGGGCGGATAATCCCGATGATTTCTTGTTTTTTATTGCACTGTCTAGCGGCCGAGGTACATTTTTCTGACTTGTTATCATCGTCAGTACAGAGTGTTCCATTTCATTTCCAAAGTCCTCATCGCCCGATAGAACGAGAGCAGGCCTTCTTTTGGAACGTGCTGAGTCCATGAAAGGGAACGGGACAACAACGTCAAATGGTTTATAAATCATTGTATGCCTCATCATCATTTTGTGAGTCCCATTCACTCAAAGTAGGAACCAAAGCAGATGTGAATTCAAGATCAAGAGGTGTTGCTTTTCTTATCCTGATCGAATCATTGTCAATTTCGAATGCGATTGAGTCGCCTGCCTGGATTGGAATCTGTGTATACGTGTCTGTGCTATTATCAAAAAAGTTCATGATATCCCATACTCACTCTACACAATCCTACCCGCTAATCATAAAGAAAGCTGCTGAGAATCAGACTGTTTGGAACCTTGAAAAGCGTTTTTCAAGGATAGCCAGGGAAGGCGACATCACAGGCTCGTTTGAAAATGGTGTTTTGATTTGCTATGTTTGGCAAAAGCAGAGAATAATTTGTTTTTGAAATACCAGATCAGTTAAACAGGATGAACGATGGAAATAACAAAAAGGTTCTGGACTATATTCTTCTTAATAGCTCTTATTGTGTTGACGGGCGGTTGTGCCGGTGACTCTGATGACAACGAGGTGGAAGTCTATTCTGCTTCAAGCAGTGTTATTGTGTATGGGAGAGATACCTGTAGTCTTACCACTTCCCTGAAGAGCCAACTGGACGCTGAAGGAATCGATTACACCTATAAGAATATCGATGAAAGCGATGCATACAGCGAGATGTGGGAAAAGGTTCAAGCGGCTTCCTGGTATACTGCGGGGTCGTCTGTCGGACTCCCCATTGTTGATGCAAATGGAACAGTCCTGGAACGCCCTTCAGTGGATGATATCAAAGCTCTTCTATAATCCGACTGACCGGTGATCTCTTAACCGGATTGTATTTCAAATATTGCATTTCGATTTGACAGAGAATGTTCACCAGATCTGAGAATTTTGGAAATGCAGAGTAGAAATGAGCTCTTCCTGTTGGAACGCATTGAGGACTTCATCAAAAAAAACCTGTCCTGAATACAAAAGAAGAACACGCCAGGATTCCCATCTCAAGTTACGACGTTATTGATTATCGGCTCAAATGGCACATTACCCGGGTTCCGTTTTTATACCCCGGCATGGTTTTGCCTGTTCACGGGCAGAAATGCATCTATTATGGTAATGAGGGAATTGAGTGCAACCGTAGAGGGTTTTTAGCATTTCCAGAATCATCAAATCTGGATGTGGTTTAGTAGGTCATAGAAACCCTTGCCTTTGGGGCAAGGTTAAGTTCAGTTCAATAGACGACTTCTTAGTCTTGGGTTTGCGGTGAGTAAGTCAACAGTCCCAAGTCTAAAGTGTAAACTTCACCTATCAAATATCAGTTCACTATTGTGGAGCTCCTACCACTTTTTGTGGTCACTATAATCTGAGATTTTATTCAATCACATCGTCAAAACAATCTAGTGTTGCATTTATGTTTTAATAGATGATAACCTTTGCCAACCGAAGATAAAACAAGTGGACAGTTACAAATGTAATTCAATTGTTTTGACTCAAGTACGTTTTTAATTCTGAATTTCGGTTATCAATAGGTTGGTAATATGGATATTGAGTCCTAATCAGTTTTTCAGTCCATTTCTTAATTGAAAAGGGAGATATCAGATGGTAACTCTAACGACGTTTAATGCTAACAACTTCTTTCTTCGTTATAAATTCTCAAGACGATATCCCGGAGATCGATCCGGTGTTTCTCAGGTTGAGGCTACAGAGATTGCCACTCATGGGTTTCTTCCCGACCGTCCATTTCAAAAATACGGGCGATCACGTTACATTGTTTGGGACGAAGGAAGGCGTCAGCTCGCTTTTGCCGCCTTGAAGGAACCGGATGGTCAGCTTCCGGATATTCTTTGCCTGCAAGAGGTTGAGAACATTCACGCAATTCGTGTCCTCAACAAACGGTATTTCGGTAATTACTATCAATACTCACTACTAATTGATGCTTATGATCCCAGAAATATAGATGTGGGGGTTTTATCTACTTTGCCGATTACCAGGGTGCGTAGCCATATTGACTTTGTAAGTGCAAACGGTCAAAAACCATTCGCGAACAGAGATTGCCTTGAGTTTGACGTTCAAACTCCAGATGGAAAGAAGTTGACGATCTTTAATATCCATCTGAAATCCAAGTACACGGAAAATGGAACTGCAGCCGAACTACGAGAAGCTCATTTAAAACGGCAAATTCAAGCAGAGTGTTTAATGGATATCATTGAGGAAAAATTTCATGGAAGGCAGACAACAGCGCTATATGCAGTAGTCGGTGATTTCAATGACACGCCAGAGAGTCCCTGGTTATCATCTCTTAAAACACCGCGACTCAAAAATATCATTTCTGAATACATTGATTTGGATAATCGATGGACATACTACTGGAGGAGTAGAAATCGTGTATCCCAGATCGACCATATAATGGCGTCACGCGCTCTTGCCAAAAGAATTGAGGAGAAAGCAAGTACCAATTCCTCATATATCCCCCACATTGAACGTTCCGGGCTAGGTTACCGAAAACTAAATGCGGTTGGTAAAGTACTCCCTGCAAAACCGAAGTTTGTTCATTACGAAGTTGATGCGGCCACACCTCCAAGCTCCACTGCCACACCAGATAGTTACGTTGATTTCCGATTCCCCAGATATCAACCAATAATGAATAACTGGAGAAATAATATCTCGGACCACTGCCCGGTTAAAATCTGGCTGTAACAATGGGGTTGTCAAACGTACACCGATAAATTCATATAAAGACAAATGTCAAAATTTCACAACTACGTCCCTAATTTCATTTGAACAGTATTGCAGATGCCTGACGAGTTGCTGACCTGTCTCATTTCACGCTCTGTCCAACCGGGATTATGCTTTCCTGAGATTTTTCGTATTTCATCAGATCAAAGCAAGGATTAGTGAGTTGAAATCGAAATATTGAAATTTGCAGGTTGATTTATAGCTGTCGTGACAGCCAAAAAACATATTATGTTATGGAAACAGTCTTTTTGTTTGGGTTTGTTGCACTTCTAGGTTCCACCGTTTCCGGAATGTCCGGCGTTGGAGGCGGGATTTTGATCCTGGCTTTTATGACACCCCTGTTTGCGCCTCACATTCTGATTCCGTTGCATGGCATTGTGATGATGTGCAGTAATATCTCAAGGGTGAGTATCTCGTACGAAGCCGTTAACTGGAGAATCATCTTTCCTTTCACAATCGGTGCCTTGACAGGAGCGCTGGCGGGCGTTCCGTTCACCCTCAGTCTTCCCGGTGAGTCTTTTCGAGTTGTGCTGGCAGTCGCGATTCTATTCATGACATGGCTTCCCAAAATCAAGCGGGATTTCCAATTTAAAGGACAATTTGCGGTTATTGGAGCGTTTGCAGGATTCCTGTCTCTCTTTATCGGTGCCACAGGACCTTTCACCGCACCATTTTTTCTCAGGGCTCAATTGGGCAAAGAAGGCTTTGTGGCCACCCGGACGGCGAGCAACATTCCGGTGCATCTTTTCAAGCTGGGTGTTTTTACTCTTTCCGGTTTTGTACTGTCTAGTTGGTGGAAAGAACTTGCCGTGGCAATCCCGATGGTTTTCCTGGGTAATTGGATCGGTAAGCAACTACTGGGAAAGATCCCGGAGGTTTATTTTACCCTGTTCGTGAAAATAGTTATCACTGCGCTGGTGCTGCGCATGATCCTGAAGTCGTTGAATATGGTATAACACCATTGAGTTTAATCATTCAGTTCGGGGTGGTCGTTGAGGAAGCGGTAGAGAGTGGCTCGGCCGACGCCTAGCAATCTTGCGGCTTTGGCCTTGTTGCCGCCGGTTTGAACCAAGGTTCCTCGGACAGCTTCCACATCCAGTTTCTTGGTGGGGCCTCTTTGTTGCACATATGTGTTGTTATTCTGCAGTTCCATGGGCAGGTCGTCAGGCATAATAACACCGTTCCTGCACCTGACGGTGGCAAAGCGGATTGTATTCTCCAACTCCCGCACGTTTCCCGGCCAATCATAATCCATCAGCATGGACATGGCTTCTCCGGAAATCTCGAAGGATTTGTCTTTGTAAATCTCGTGAATTTTGTCCAGAAAGTACTCACAGAGCAGTAAAATGTCATTCTTGCGTTTGCGCAGGGGCGGGATATCAAAAGGAATCACGCAGAGCCGGTAATAGAGATCTTCCCGGAAATTACTCTTTTTGACCTCTTCTTTCAGATCCTTATTGGTTGCGCTGATCACTCGTACATCCACCTTGGTCGGCTTCTCGCTACCGACTTTCTCCAGGGCGCCTTCCTGCAGGAATCTTAACAACTTAACCTGAATGGTTTTGGGTAGGTCCGCAATCTCATCCAGAAAAGCGGTACCGCCTTTGGCCATTTCGATGCGGCCTTTTTTGTCCCGAATTGCCCCTGAAAATGCGCCTTTAACATGACCAAACAGCTCGCTTTCCACCAGTCCTTCCGGAAGTGCTCCGCAGTTTATGGGAACGAACGGACCGGTTTTGCGGCTGCTTTCGTCGTGGATGGCTTTGGCAATCAGTTCCTTCCCCACTCCCGTCTCTCCATGGATATGAACGGGATAATCATATAAAGCAACATCGCGGATCTGCTGAAAGATCTGCATCATCTGGTGATCGTAACCCACAATTCCCCGGAAGCTTTTCTGCTTGCTCAGTTGCCGTTCCATGGAGACCAGTTGTGTCTTGTCCTCTAACGAGAGAACGATCCCGTTGAGTGTACCATCGACGTTTTTCAGGGGGATGGCTGTGGCACCAAGTTCTTTGCGGGTTCCTTCCGGCATATGAAAGACCGTCTCGTAATGCTTGACATCAAAATCGGGATGGATACCCTTATCGCAGAAAGAGCAGTTTTCGCCGCACAACCTGGGTTTGAAGACTTCATGACAGTCTTTGCCGATGATTTCAAAGGGCCTGGCCCCAATCAATTCAGCCGCTTTTTCGCTGATGAAAAAGATCTTGCGGTCGGTATTGTGCGCCAGGGTGGCGTTGGACACGCTATTCAGAAGGCTGATCAGATTTTGCTGCTGCCCGGCAATAGCCTCGAAATAACCCAATTCAAAAAGATCGAAGATTTCCGCCTGAATTTGACGAGCACACTCCCTGAACCTTTCCTTAATCTCTTCGGATGATCCTCGACTTTCCGTGGGATCGTCAATATCCCAACGAACCAGGGCGGGAGCGCCGGGCAAAAAGGTGGTTTCCCGAGCCGCAGATCGGCAGAGGGTGACGGCAATGCTGTAAAAATCGTTGGAAAGATCGGCAAATGATTTCGGGACGTGACCAGATATATCGATCTCAAACTCCTTCATCACCTCGATGGCGAGGGGGTGAACCGTTGATGCCGGGGAAGTTCCTGCACTGAATACAGTTACACCATCCGGGGCAATCGCCCGAGCAAAGCCTTCAGCCATCTGGCTGCGTACTGAGTTATCCGTACAAATAAAAACGATATTTCCCTTCGCCATATCCGTCACTCTTCTGGTTTTGTCCGGTTGTCTATTGGCAATTTGACAGATGATGGAAACACAGCCCTTTGTCAATGATTGCCGGGGTCTTTTCAATTCCGGAGTCTCGAACTTTCACCCTACCGGATTTGCCGGACGATTTCAGTTTATCTGTTGTGCTTTCAAGGACAGACAAGATGGTAAGAGGAGCTGTCATCTGCCTGCAAAGCCTTTTTCAAAGTAGAAAAGATTGGAAATAATATCAATCATAAATATTGAAACGGGTTGATATCAAACCATCTACTCTTCCAAAAACCGGCCGGTTTCAGCAAGACACTCCAGGCCATTTAAATTAAGAATCTCGATATCCCGTCCTTTCACTTCGATCAAGCCGCTTGTATTCATTCTGGCCAGGATTCGGGAGAGGGTTTCGGGAATCGTTCCTAGCAGGCTGGCCAACTGCCCCTTGGTAATTGTCAGTACAACCTTTTCCCGGTTCTCTTGTTGAACGACTAGGTCGAGCAGGTAAACGGCCAATCGACCCGGTACATCTTTCAAGGTGAGTCCCTCAATCTGAACGGCAAACTGTTTCAATCGCTGTGACAGGATGGACATCATATTGAGTGAAAGGGTCGGATTTTCCGATATCAATCTCACAAAATCCGTGCGTGGAAAGAACATAAGAAGAGAGGATTCCAGGCAGATCGCATTGGCCGGGAAGTCTTTTCCCGAAAAAACAGCCACCTCACCAAACGGTTCCTTGGGATTGAGAACATGGAGGATCTTCTCCTTACCGTCCGCGGAAAGCTTAAAAATCTTCACCTTTCCGGTGATCACCAGATAGAAGCCGTTCCCCTCATCCCCCTCCAAAAAAATATTTTCATCTTTGCGATAGGATTTCTCTATTCCGATGTTTTTAATCTCTTCCAGATACCGGGATGGCAAGCCTTCAAAAAGGGATGATTGTGCTATTATTTCAATACTCATGTCGGGTCGTTCATATAGTATATGGATATAATCCAGTGATTAGGATCCAGTTTTGACATTGATGCCGATTACTCGTGGTTGCAGCAAATCAGGCATTTTGTGAGATATTTCAGGGTTTCAATGTAAGCTCTTTGTGGTGACGTCAATCTCGTTCCTGATTTATACCGTGATTTGCGATTACCGTGAAATTTGCTGAAAAATATATTCTAAAAAAATCAGATACCTGCGCACTTTTTTCATTCAGAAATTTCAATTTGACTTAAGTCAAACCAAGTCCGGGAAAGTCATGCGTTAATAAAGTCATGGTACAGAATAAAAACACAGAAATCATGTGTAAACCCTCAAAATGGAGAAAACTTATGTTTTGCTATCAGTGTGAACAATCGGCACAAGGCGAAGGATGTGTTAAAATCGGTGTTTGTGGCAAAAATCCGGATGTGGCTGCTCTGCAGGATCTGCTCATTTATGCAGTTAAGGGACTTTCCCAGGTTGCAGTAGAAGGACGCAAGGTAGGCGTAAATGATTTTGATTTCAATCGGTTCACCTGTGAAGCGATTTTCTCCACGGTTACCAATGTTGATTTTGATCCCGATCGCTTCGTTGACCTGATCAACCAGAGTGTTGAACTGAGGGAATCCCTCAAGGAAAAGGTAAAGACGGCCGGCGGAAATGTAGATCAACTGACAGGGCCTGCTCAGTTCTCATTTGCCACAGAACTCGGCGAAATGGTTACCCAAGGTGAAGGTGTTGGAATCAACAGCGATCATGGCATTGATCCGGATATCAAATCCCTCAGGGAACTGCTGATTTACGGTATTAAAGGGATGGCTGCCTATGCCGACCATGCGCTGATTCTTGGTAAAACGGATGATCAGATTTTTCAATTCATGCATGAAGCCATGGCTGCCACTCTGAACACCGAAGCTTCCGTCAACGATCTGGTTGGACTGGCGTTAAAATGCGGTGAAGTGAACATTCGTACCATGGAAATCCTCAATGAGGCACACAAGGAAACCTACGGCACTCCCGTTCCCACGGAAGTTCCCCTGGGGGCAAAAGCCAGCAAAGCAATCCTGGTGTCCGGACATGATCTCAAGGATCTTGAAAACATCCTGAAACAGACCGAAGGCAAAGGGATTAGTATCTACACCCATGGTGAGATGCTGCCCTGCCACGGGTATCCTGAGTTGAAGAAGTATCCCCATTTTTACGGCCATTATGGAACAGCCTGGCAAAACCAGGCCAAGGAATTCGCAGAATTTCCCGGCGCCATTGTCATGACCACCAACTGTATCCAGAAACCGAAGGAGAGCTACCAGGATAACCTGTTTACCGCAGGCCTCGTAGGCTGGCCCGGTGTTGCCCACCTGGAAGACGGCAACTTCGCTCCTGCCATCGAAAAAGCATTGGAAATGGATGGATTTCCCGAAGACAGGAATGGAAAAAAGGTGATGGTCGGATTCGGGCATGATGCAGTTTTGGGTGTTGCAGACAAGGTGATCGGGGCAGTCAAATCCGGCGATATCAAACGCTTTTTCCTGATCGGTGGATGTGATGGTGCCAAACCCGGTAGAAATTACTACACCGAAATGGTGGAAAAACTGCCGAGCGATTGTGTGGTACTGACACTGGCCTGTGGAAAGTTTCGGTTCTTTGACAAGGATCTGGGAGATATCGGTGGAATTCCGAGGCTTCTCGATGTGGGACAGTGCAACGATGCGTACTCTGCTGTTAAAATAGCCCTGGCGCTTGCGGAAGCCTTCGAATGTGGTGTGAATGATCTGCCTCTTTCCATGGTGCTCTCCTGGTATGAGCAGAAAGCTGTGGTGATCCTACTGAGCCTGTTGCACCTGGGTGTGAAGAATATCAGGTTGGGTCCGTCACTGCCTGCTTTTATCACGCCTAACGTGCTGAATGTGCTGGTGGAGAATTTTAACATAATGCCGATTAAAACCGTTGATGAGGACCTGAAGGAGATTCTCGGATAGTCAGCCGGATCTTAAGAGTTGCTTTGAGTCAATCGGCTCAAAGCGCTCTTGGGGAATGACATTTTCAGTTTTATCTACTATGTCCGCCAGGGGCATTAATCGACAAAAAGGTTGAAGAGGCAGTTCGCCTAACCGGAGCTAAGAATGAAATGTCCGGGTCAGAGTATGCAGTTTTGGAAACCGGAAGATGTGTTTGAAGTGCACTGTCTCCAGTGTGGTGAGGCTATAGAGTTTTTTAAAGACGATCCCTCACGAATCTGTGAACGGTGCGGTCGGAAGAATCCCAACCCAAGATTGGATTCCGGCTGCATGGAACACTGTGGGTTCGCGGATCAATGCGGAAAAGAGCAAGAATAGGAGTTGATCATGAAAGTAAAAAGAAAAATAATCGAAATCGACGAAGAACTTTGCGATGGTTGCGGTAACTGCGTGACTGCATGCGAGGAAGGCGCCATTCAGATTATCGATGGGGTGGCAAAAGTGGTGAACGATGTGTTTTGCGACGGTCTGGGCGCCTGTATTGGTGATTGTCCCCTGGATGCGCTTAAAATCGTTGAAAGAGAGGCCGAACCTTTTGATGAAGCTGCTGTCGCTGAGCACCTGAAGACTCTTGAGACCGCGGATGCTCCCAAAGAGGAGACTATGGCATGTGGTTGCCCTTCCAGTCGTATGCAGAGTTTCGAGCCCATCAGCCCGTGTGCCGCTGCCAACAAACCGGCGACTATGCAGTCGGCCGATTCCGCTCTGACCCATTGGCCGATTCAAATCGCCCTGGTACCGCCTACCGCACCTTTTCTCAAAGGCGCTGACCTTCTGGTGGCAGCGGACTGTGTTCCGGCGGCGTGTCCCACTTATCACCAGGAACTGTTGCAGGGAAAAACCATGATGATGGGATGTCCCAAGTTCGATGATGCCCAGGCTTATGTAGAGAAGTTTGCGGCAATATTCCAGGCAGCGGATATCAAAAGTATCACTATCGCTGTCATGGAAGTCCCCTGCTGTTCCGGTCTGCCCATGATTGTGAAAAAAGGATTGGAGCTTTCGGGCAGGAATATCCCCCTCGAAGAGGTGGTGGTCGGAATTCGGGATGGTAAGATTATTCAGAGATTGAAGAACTGATCAGGATCGGCTCCGGGTCACGCAGGCATGCAACAGGTAATAACGCTGTTTTTCCGATAGTGCATTATGGTTAACGCTCCGGAACTCTTTAATCGGATGCTTTCAGGATGAATACTTTGGGAAATTTTGGTGTTTGCTGAAAAGAGTAGTCGACTTTCAGTTGTGAAGGATGGGAGACCGGGTAGAAAGTCTGTCCGGGCTGGAGATCAGCTACAAAGCGATACCCTCTGACCCTGATATTTTCCACAACCACCCTCCAACCTGTTTTATCATAGACAGCAAATCTTCCCTGTTCACCTGTTGATAAGGAAAAGTGGTGTCGGACCGTCTGCTGAAAAACAAACAGGTTACCGATCATTTTTTCCTGCTCGACATATCCCGACACATCTGCATTCACAATGGGGTTTCCGGACTCATCCACAACCATTCCGTAAAACTTCAAGGGGTTATTTCTAAACTCCTTCGAGCGTTTTAATGCCAGGGATCTTTGTACCAGGAGATTGATATGCTCTTCCATTAATCGGGTTTTCTCCATCTCGCTCATTTGCTCCAATTTACGACCAAGTTTTTGCTTCATTCCTTTTCGAATCTGCTCCAGAACGCACCGATCATATTGCTCCGGTTGGCTGTGATATTCACACTGTTCAAATTCATCTGCGCGAATTGAAATAGACCCGATAAAAACAATGAATATGAAAATAGCAATCGATGTCTTCATGGCTTTGCTCCTTGACAGGATATTCCGATTGGTATCATAACTGTCTCCTGATCCCGGGAGATTTCGAAGTGGTCTGGTTCGATTTACCAATCCGGTTTTAGCGCCATGTTAACAGTTCAGCTACGATTAAGCCAGGTGGTTGATTACTTTATAGATCAACTTATTTAAACTACTTGGGAGTTCCGGGCCATAACCTTATGCGTATCGGCAGGAACAGGGCTTACCCGCCAATCAAATTAAATTCCAGTTTCTTGACCTTCATCGACTGTAGCAGTATATTATAGAGAAAAAACCTGTTACATGGAGTTTAAACAGAGTTCGGGACACGATATCTCTAAATCATCAAGCCCTGGCAAATGAACAGAACGATTTTAATGGTTGAGGATGAGGTGGTTATTGCCATGTCCCAGAAAGCTGATCTGGAGGCTTGTGGATATGCTGTTTTAACAGCCGCTTCGGGCGAGAAGGCCATTGAGACAGTCAGGCAGAAATCTGAGGAGATCGACCTGATTCTAATGGATATCGAACTGGGATCCGGGATAGATGGTATCGAAGCAGCCCGGCAAATTCTCGAAGAGTATGACATCCCCATTGTTTTCCTTTCCAGCCATACCGAACCTGAATTGGATGAAAAAACAGAGATTATCACTTCCTACGGTTATGTGGTCAAAGCTTCCTGTATTACGGTGCTGGATGCCTCCATTAAAATGGCGTTTAAACTCTTCTATGAAAGGCAAAAGGTTGAAGCCAGCGAAGGCCAATTTCAGGAACTTTATAATGCCATGCGTGAGGGAGTTGCTATTTATCGGGCTATAGAAGATGGGAATGATTTTGAATTTGTGGATCTGAACCTGGGGGGATCAATATCCGGGAACAAGATCCGCGAAGAGGTGATAGGATGTCGTCCGGCCGAAGTCTTTCCTGAGATCGAAGAGGCGGGTTTGCTGGATGCGTTTCGGAATGTTCATAAAACCGGCGTTCCCCAACACCATCCCCTGATCCATTACAAGGATGGTCAGGTCGAACGCTGGATGGAAAACTATATTTACTCCCTTCCCTCCGGACTTCTGGTGTCGATCTATTATGATGCGACGGAGAGACATAGAATCGATGAAGCACTGTTTGAGAGCGAAAGCCGGTATCGCAGTCTGGCTGAAAACATCAATGATATTATTTTCCTGATTAATACTGACAGGAAATTCACTTTTGTCAGCAGCGCTGTCGAGAGAATAGTCGGGTACAGGCCGGAAGAGGTGCTTGACAAACCTTTTACGGACTTTGTGTGTAAAGAGGATCTTCCGGTTTTGATGAAACATTATGAGCAGGTAATGGCCGGTGAGACGAAAGGCAGCGAATACCGCATTATAAAGAAAAACGGAAATCCGATCTGGGTCAGTTGCCGCAGTTCGCCCATTTATCGTCAGAAGAAGGTTGTCGGTTTGCAAGGGGTCATGCGGGACATCACCGACAGAAAACGAAATGAAAGAGCACGGGTGCAGAGTGAGGAGAGATTCAGAGCTCTTGCCGATCTGCTCCCTGAAGGGGTTTTTGAGTTCGATCTGGATATGAATTTGACCTACGTAAATCAAAAGGCCCTTGAACTTTCCGGGCATACCCGGGAGGATTTCGAAAAAGGGGTAAATGTCATGGAAATGCTGATACCGGAAGATCAACCATTAGCGATGGCAAACATTAAGAGGCTCTTTGTCAGGGAGAAAACCACTACTGACCAGTACAGTATTGTACGTAAAGATGGCAGCTCTATTCCCATACTGGTACACACCAATCCAATTCTTGTGAAGGATAGTATCGTTGGTATCAGGGGAATCGCCGTCAATATCAGCGGTCAAAAAGAGGTCGAAGAATCGCTAACCAGGGCATACCGGGAAAAAGACAATTTACTTATGGAGCTCCAGCACCGGGCCAAAAACAGTTTTGCCATGATCAACGGTATCATCAGCCTCATCAAGCAGGGGACAGACGATCCCGGGGTGGAATCGGTGTTAAGTGAACTGGGCTCCAAGGTTTACGCCATCTCAGAGATGTATGATCTGCTCTATACGTCCAATTCAACTACGGAAGTGGATCTCAATCTCTACCTGCGCAGAATCATTGACGGCGTCCCAATGGTCTCCGGAAATATCGAAAAAACCTGCCGGTTTGAGAGCATTGTCATTCCGGTGAAAATAGCTATTCCGATCGGGTTGATCGCAACCGAGTTGGTGACAAATGCTATCAAACACGTCTTTCCGGAAAACGAGAAAGGAAAAATTCAGATCTCGCTTCGCAAAACTGACCTGGGCGCCGAACTAGAAATAAGGGATAATGGTGTAGGATCTACGGATACGGATAACTCATCCCGAAACGGGCTATTGGGCTTGAATCTCGTTCATGCCCTGATCGGTCAAATAAAGGGGGATTTGTCAATTGAAGAACAGGGAGGAACCTGCTGTCTGTTATCGTTTCCCCTGAAAAAACAGCCGGGGATTTGAAATAAACAGTACGCGCTTTTTTCCACTAGAGGTACGACGACAGTGTGTTATCTTAGCCCCCCTCTTTGAGATACTTCAGGGCCCCGGGATGAAGCTCGGCGGTCAGGCAGGTTAAGTTTTTCCTGGCGTGAAGATAAACTGGCATCAAATGCAGAATAGTTATTTCACCTTGCCCTGATTTCCAGGAGAAAATCCCGAACCAATCCGGGCCATCTCTCTAAATCACCGGGAACGCAGGCTATATCAAGTTGGGATTGAGGTAAGAGGTCACGCAGTATTTTGGCTGTTTCAAGCGGGTGAGAATCATCATCCTTCCAGGCCAAAATCAAAGTGGGCACCCGGAGACTTTTCAGTATTTCGGGATCTGGCAGATTGGAATGCATAGCGCCTCTCAGAGCGTTTATTAGTGCAACATCGCTCATATCGGCAATGGCATCGGTAAAAAGATCGATCCGGATATTATCCGCTTTTAGCAACCACGGGGGTATAATCTTATCTGGCGTCTGTCCCGCCAGTTTTGCCAGGATTTTCCCCCCTATACGTTCCGTTGCCCGTGCCATCTTTTCATATTGTTCTGTCTGATTATTTCTGGTATCCCAGGCGGTCGGTGGATGCATCAAAAGCAATCCCCGTATTCTGTCGGGTTCATGAATGGCCGCGTAAACGGCAGTCGCACATCCCATTGAACGACCCCCGGCTATGAAACCATCCGTGCCGAACTTATCAACAATACGGATCATATCCCGGGCCAGGTTCGGCCAGCAATAATCCTCGAATCGATTCGAGCTTTCCGATTTTCCATGCCCCCTGGCATCGTACCGAATCAGCTCGACTTGTTCCGCAATACCTTTCCAATCAAGCCAGTCAGTACCGTCGTCCACATTCATATTCTCCATCAGTCCGTGACCCCAGACAAAAGGGAGCCCCTGACCGGATACCTTTATTTTGAAATCAATCTCTGTCATAGCCCAATCCCTTCAATTTCTGGTTGTTGGCCCGGTTTCCTGTTCAGAAAACCTATACGAGATCAGACTATTTTGCAGGATTTATGAAAGTTTGGCGATGATTGAACTATCAATGAATTCGTAACAGGTGGATACAAAAAGGTGATTTGAATAGTGAATCCCGATGACAATGCACTATCGCTGATTACATCACCAGATCATCGGCGGGATCACAATATTGAATGGCGATGGCATGAAACTCATCAGCGGATTGCAAAAAAGCATCAGTCATGTCCGGATCAAAATGAGAACCTCGGCCGTTTCTGATGATGCTGACGGAGTGTTCGTGTGAAAAGGGTCCCTTATATACCCTGCGGCTGATCAAGGCATCATAGACATCAGCAATGGCCATGAGGCGGGCCGAAATCGGTATTGTGTTTCCGGACTGCCCCTTGGGATAACCACTTCCATCCCATTTCTCATGATGCCCTATGGCAATTTCCTTGGCCAGTCTCAAAAAAGACTGTTTTTGCTGATCCTCATCCATGATGGTTTCAGCCGCACAAATGGCTTCATAGCCTCTAATGGTATGTTCATGCATAATTTCCGATTCTGCCGGAGTCAGGTCTCCCGGTTTCAAAAGAATGTTATCCGGAACACCCACTTTGCCTATGTCATGTAATGGTGCGGATTTATGAAGGAGCTGAATGGTATCAGGTTTCAAGTAACTACTAAATCGGGGGTGGTCCTGCAGTTTTTCAGCCAGCAGCCTAACGTAGTTTTGTGTTCTCCGAATGTGGTTACCGGTTTCCGGGTCGCGAGTCTCTGCCAGTGCGCCCATGGCAACCATGGTGACATCCTGGATTTTGGTGATCTGTCGTGTTCGTGCCTCAACTTTCTCTTCCAGAATCTGATTCTGTTCCTTGAGGAAATCCCTGGCTTTTTTGAGGGTGAGTTGAGTGGAAATTCTGATTTTCAGAATCGACGGATTAGCCGGTTTGGTGATGTAGTCTACAGCTCCCAGGAACAAGCCTTTGGATTCGTCCCTGGCTTCCATTTTTGCGGTTAGAAAAACAACCGGGATCTCTTTTGTCTGGGGGTTCGCCTTCAGTTTTTCGCATACCTGGTAGCCATCCATGCCCGGCATCATGATATCCAGGAGAATCAAATCGGGTTTCTCCCTTTCCGCGATCTTCAGGGCCAGTTCTCCATTGGTGGCCATCAGCAGCGTATACTCATCTGCCAGGATCTCTTTAATAATATCAAGGTTTTCAGGTAGATCGTCGACTGCCAGAATCTTTTCCATCATACGTTCCGTTTCGGGTTATCTTCCAATCTATTTACCAAGCCGTGATCAGGTATCGTACGTCTGATGGTCCCCCGGATTTTCGTGTTTTGGCCGGTCATGTCAAAATAAATGATCCGGATAACGGGGTAAAAACCTGCTCACACCTTAACCATATTAAGCATGTTTAGCAGTTTGTGCACTATTAAAATTTCAAAGGTAAGAAATATGAATGAATTGGGTGTATCAAAAACATCTGACACTTAGCCTTAACCGGTCTCGGAGAAGATCTGAACCGGGAGATTACACAGACTTTCATGATGACGCTGCTTAACCGATTGATCCGACCTATTCCTGGAACTCGAATATCCCGATCGATAAAGAATCCCTGAGGCTTCGACAGATAAGCCATTTAAAATATCTCCCGGGTATCATAAAAAGTTTCAAGTGTTTAAAAAAGATCATTTGGTGCTCCATCGGATTTTGAGAATTCAGTCCGGATTGAAGATATATCTTTTTGAACTTCAAGATGAATTGCTTGACACATGTAAACCAAGTTCTTATCATCTCAACTCGTCTGAGTCTTTTATGTGAAGATACATCATGGTTTAAGTTATTGTGGAAATTGATCTTTTCATTCTAAGCTACTGGGCCTGCATCATGCTGTTTGCGGGATTTGTCCGCGGTTACAGCGGTTTTGGTGCATCGATGATTATTGTAATTGGACTATCGTTCATTTTTCCACTGGAGCAGATCGTACCTGTAATTCTGCTACTTGAAGTGCTGGCAAGCAGCTACCTGCTGCCGGGAATCTATAGGCAGATTGATTGGTCTTCCCTGAAATTGCTGTTGGCGGGTGTGGCGATAGGAACTCCCTTTGGCGTTTTCCTTTTGACCAGTATTCCGGATCGGATAATGAGGTTTGCGGTTGCAGTAGTGGTCATGCTGCTGATCCTTCTGCTCTGGCGCGGATTCAGTCTTAAGCGAATGCCGGGGAAGAGTTTAACGGTGTTTACCGGCTCCGTATCAGGAGTAATCAATGGTAGTGCTGCAATTGGCGGCCCGCCAGTGATTCTCTTCTATTTTTCGTCACCGCGTGGAACCCAGGTATCCAGGGCGTCGCTGATAGCTTTTTTTCTGGTCACAGACATTTTCGCATCAGGAGTTTGTGCGTTCAACGGGCTGGTCAGCCTCAAGACCCTGCACATGGCAGCGGCATCTTCAATTCCACTGGTCGTTGGATTAAGCCTTGGCACTCGATCATTTATAAAAACCGATCCAGTGGTGTTTCGCAAACGGGTGTTGCTGATATTGTTCCTGATGTCCGCAGCTACGCTGTCGAGATCCCTGATCAACTTCTGATAAGGGGAAAGTGAATAACCCTGGCTGAAATATCAAAAATGCCGTGAGTGACAAACAGAATAGCTAAGACAGTGCTGATGGGAACTTAGGGGGGATTATCCTGATGTTTTGTTCCCGCGTAGGAAATTCTTGAAGAATAAAACGAGTTTACGAAAGAAACAGAGAGAGGTTTATCATCGATAAATCAAATACAACGTTCGAATAAAGAAGCACATCACCCCGCCAAACGGAGGTAGGCATGCATAGTCCTTTTCCATTCGATGGTATGTTACATTTCGGTTTTTTGTCACTGGCATTGCTAATTGGAACTTTGCTGCGGGCAAAGGTTCTCCTGATTCAACGCTATCTGTTTCCCAGTTGTCTGATCGGCGGTGTTTTTGGCACCATACTGGTCAATGCCGGACTGGTATCCATCAATACGGGAATGCTGGAAACCTTCGCTTACCATTTTTTTAATCTTTCTTTTATATCGGTAGGACTCACCGCTGACGACAACACAAAAGCCAAAAGGACCGGGCAGCAGAAGTTTATGAAGGGAACGCTCTGGATGGCTTTGACACAAGGAATCACCTTTCCCTTGCAGGCCCTGGTAGGGGGAATGATAGTATTGCTTTTTGGCCTGTTGGGAAGGGACCTGTTTCCGACTTTTGGCTTTCTGTCGCCACTTGGCTTTAATGAAGGTCCCGGTCAGGCATTGTCTTTTGGCAAGGTTTGGGAGGGGATTGGATTTACACATGCCTCAACGATAGGTTTAACCTTCGCCACTTTTGGATTTTTCTTCGCCTTCTTTATCGGTGTTCCCTTGGCAAACTGGGGATTGAGGAAAGGATTGGGTTCAGTTGGCAGCAAAAAGCTGACCAGGGACGTCATTACCGGCGTAATCGCTTCTTCGAATAAGGGGGAGAATGCCGGTAATCTGAGGCTCCATTCCGGAAATATCGATTCTTTGGCATTTCAGGCAGCAATAGTCGGTCTGGTGTATGCCATCACTTATTTCACAGTTGATGGATTGGGCACCTTCTTCGGCGCCGATACTGCCAAAATGCTTTGGGGGTTTTTCTTCTTTTTCGGTTTGGCAATAGCGATTCTTGTCCGCGGGCTGATGAACTTTTTGCAGGTCGGACATTTACTCGACAGCGGTGTCCAAAAAAGAATCACCGGCTGGTCGGTTGATTTTTTAATTACCGCCACTATACCGGCCATTCAACTGGCGATTGTCTGGAAATATCTGTTGCCTATCTCCATCATCTCAATCGCTAACGGTATTCTTACCACCTTGGTGATCGTCACCTTGGGACGGCGATTGGTTTCATATAATCTGGAGCGGATTGTAGCGATTTACGGGGTTGTGACCGGCACGGTCTCCTGTGGTCTCTTGCTGCTGAGAATCGTGGATCCGGAATTCAAGAGTTCAGTGGCTCTGGAACTGGCTTTGATGAACATTTTTGTGCTGCCGTTTATAGCGGGGTGTGTAACACTGGTTAATGCGCCGATTTGGTGGGATTGGTCTCTACCGTTAACTCTGCTGGCTTTTGCAGCCATCGGAATATTTAGCTTTCTGCTGATGTTTTTGTTACGGCTGATTAGGAAAGTAAAATTCTGATGGATTTTGTTTTCTTATCTGGTTGCTGCATATAGTTGTTCAACAACTTTTTCGTCCCAACTGGCGTAAGGTGAGGGAGGGAGAAAACCTTCCAGTTTGAAAAGTCTGGCAACATCATTGTGGGAAAATCCTTCCTCTTCAATTAACTGCACTATATTTTTTAATATCAGTTGTTTGTTGTGGATTTGATCGGCTTTTCTGGCCTTTTCAGCCCTTTCATTTTCAACCGAATAGCCGGCCAGTTTTTGTTTTAGAGCAGCGATTTCTTTGTCCTGGTTATCCAATTGCCTCTGCTGAGCATTCAACTGTTCTGTCACTCCAGCTAATTCATGGCTGATTCTCTCTATTTCACTCCTCTGAACCTTGATCATGTTGATGATCTCCAACTCCGCTTTGTTGGGTCCATTGGTGCCGGTTGCTTTTGAACCCTCCTCCAATTCAGCCGGCTTTTGTTCTAATTCCTGCCCTCTTCGTTTGTTAAAAGCTTCAATAGCCAAGAGCGATGGTCTGTTTTTCATATGACTCTTCCATTCAAAGTGTAGTGTTTACTTGGGTATTTTACCTGACAATTATGGTGGCCTCCACCTTTATTTTCCGAAGTCTCGTTTTTTCATGGTTCTTCCCCATGGAGTTTGTTTTTGATCTCGTCTACAAGTGACATAATCTCTTTCACCGCAGGTTCGGAATGTGAATATTCGGCAATACCCTGTCCATGAAGTAAGGATTGTTGATAAACTGCCCGATTTGATACATGTGATTTCAAGATCTCGATCTCATAGCTTTGCTTCAAACTGTCGGATAGCTCTTTAATCGCCAGGGTCAGGGGCTGGATTCGATACAAAAGGAAGTACCCTTTTAGCAGAGAATTCAGCTCTTTAGCTTTACGAATCAGGTCCACCGTCGTTTTTGTACTTCTGATGTCAAGGGGTGAATTTTGAACAGGAACGATGACCATATCCGAACAAAGGATGGATGTTGAGACCACCTCTAAGTTATGTGGAGGGGTATCGATAATGGCGTAATGATACCGGTCTTCAAATTTTTCGAGAGTCTGATAGATATTTTTGTGGGTTGCAACAACCCTGATGGGCCTGTATTCCCTGACCTTGATCGTCTCAAAACTGTTCCGTTGAGGATCCGTATCCAGCAACAAAACCCGATGTTTTTGCCGGGCCAGACTTAACGCCATATTGATCGCAGTCGTGGTCTTACCACACCCACCCTTCTGATTCGCCAATGTAATTATCTTCATAAAATGAGGGACGTAGTTGAAATATTTCGATTTGAGTTGATTCTTCTCACTCACATATAAATATTAATAAATTCAGCATATTGCTCGTTCGACTGAAAGCCGGATACAAGTTTGCTGACAGTAGATTTGCTGATGTTCAGAAACGTTGCAAGCTCAGTCCCCTTCGTCTTAAGGTTTCTTGTGGCAACATAGCAAATCATACCTTTTGCTTTGATAAGGTTTCGTTGTTTGCTGGCGCCTTTTACGTCAGTTGGTGAAACATCAAAGTGGTGACAGACATCTTTTGTCAATTGATCCAACGAGTAATCGTTACGAACTGAATGAGAGGATTCAATGGGTTCATCAAATTGCTTCAAAGTTTCTTCCACAAAGTTGCTATCTCCCAGCATACGTTCATCCCCCAAGATGCTCTGACCTCTTTTTCTGAGATCTTTAAGCCCTTTCCAACCTCCTGCTGTTCTTAGAAGGCCACCGCCTGTCAAATCTTCACGTTTTCCTTCAGTTAAACCTGCTTTCATATAATCGATGTATTTTTGAACCGATCTGTTTTTTTGCTTTCCGAACCAAAGCAAAGGAGTTTGTGTATCCTGCCAGTCATTGGTCAATTCACCCAGTATATAGGCGTGCCCCGAGTATTTGTAACTATTTAGGGATCTGATTGATTTAACCAGTCCAGCCCTGATTGGATTTAAATGGATATAACGTACCAACTGCAGAAAGTATGCATCTTCCTGACACAGTATGGATTTAAACCGGTTTTGAAATAGATGCCCCGATCGTTTGTGTCTTCGATTAAAATATACTGCGTGGCCAGTGAGCATTTTTCGCATCAATAAGGAGAGAGGAGTCTCACCTGATTTGATCAAAAGATGAAAATGATTATTCAACAAAGCCCAGGCGTAACAGGTGTGATCGGTTGTGATGAAAAGCTCTGCGAGTCGACTGGCAAAGTGGTCGAAGTCTTTTTTGTCGTAAAACAGATCCTGCCCATGGATTCCTCTAGCCATCACATGGTACAGACTTCCTGCAATTTGAATCCTTGGTTGTCGTGGCATAATTAATTCCATCAATTTGTTTGGATTTGTGCTAACGTAATATCTGCAATAACATCAAAAGTGGCAAATGTCAAAATTTCAACTACGTCCCTCATTTTGGGGGGAGGATTGTGGTTAGGGTTGCCAAGTGGTCGGAGGCTGTTTGGGGGAGTGTCCGGTAGGTGGAGAATTCGAGTTCGGAGGAGATAAGAATCCAGTCGATTCTCTTGTTTGTGGTTGGAAAGGTGGGGAATCGATCGGATTCGGGTTGGAATGCTTTCAGGTTTAGTTTATTGGATAACAGGCGAACCACGGAGTTTTTCTCCTCCCAGGTGGCGTTAAAGTCGCCCAAGATAATCAAGGGGTGTCCGCGTTGTTGAAAATGGTCCGCGAGTATTTCGGCCTGGTGTGTTCTTCTTGATGAAAGCAGGAAATCAAAATGAACGGATGCTACGTCAACTAACGTTGATTCATCCCCGGGCCAGGAGATGGTGGCGGTTACGAAACCCTTGGTCAGGGTTGGTGGTGTGGAGGGGAAAGCTCGGGATTGAGGGGCAAGGAGTGGAAGATTGGAGATGAACCCGGTGCCATAAGAGATTTTTTCTGCTCCCACGTGTTTACCCTGAACTGCATATTTCATCCGGCTCAGTTCGGTCAGTTGGGAAAGATGATTAATCCGGCCGGTTAGCCAGGAATAAGTATCGACCTCCTGCACTGCGATGAGGTGAGGATTTACGGATTTAATAAGTCCGGCGATTTCGGTGAGGTTGTCCAAAACCTCGTCCCGGGTGGCCCAGAAACGAACCAGGTTGTCACCTCTACCGTGACTTAGATTGAGGGTCATGATCCTGAGGGCTGCTTTGGCGGACTTGTGTGCCTGCGGTGTAATGTCGGTTAATAATCTGTTTTCAAAAACCTGAGGTACGGATTTGCTGGGACCGGCGAGGTAGTAGCCCAAGGCTGTCATTACGATTAACGTCAGGCAAAACAGGGATAAGAGGATAACAAGAATTCGTCTGGTGATAACCAGAGTAGCATGTTTGGCGCGGAGATCAGCTTTCACGGGAATAAGGAATTATTGCAGGGGCGCCATTAACCTGGCCATGCGCACTGCCAGTCTGTACCAGAATGGTTTGTTGCGGAAATCTGCATTGCTGATTTGTATACAGTGTTCAAAATCTTTTTTCAGCATCTGTTCGACGGTTGCGGCGAATGAGCTGCTGATAAACATGAGAGTGGTTTCAAAATTCAGTTTGAAGGAACGATTATCAAAGTTGGCTGTCCCGACGGTAGCGATATCATCATCCACCAGCATGACCTTTTGATGCAGGAACCCGGTCTGATAGCGAAAGAATTTTACTCCCGATTTTTCGGTTTCGTTGATATAGGAAAATGCCGAGAGATAAACCAGCAAGTGGTCGGGTTTCAGCGGTAACATAATCCGAACGTCCACACCTCTCAACGCGGCAAGCTGTAACGCCCGGACGATTGAACCGTCTGGAACAAAATATGGACTTGTAATCCAGATACGTTTTTCCGCGCTGTTGATGGCATTCAAGAAAAAAAGGCCACAGGTTTCAAAATTATCAGCCGGTCCGGATCCGACGACCAGTGAGATGAGACCGTCATCCTCGAAAATCACGGGGTCCCAGATCAGGTTGGGAATGTCCCCCTTGGCCCAAAACCAATCTTCAACAAAGCAGAGCTGGATGCATTGAACAATTGGTCCTTCCACCTTGACATGGGTATCCCGCCAGTTTCCCAGTTTGGCGTTCATCCCCAGGTATTTGTCTCCAATATTGTGCCCGCCGACAAAGGCGACCTTTCCGTCGACCACCACTGTTTTGCGATGGTTACGGAAGTTCAATTGAAACCGGTTCCACCTCCTGCGTCTGGTGTTAAAGGGTGTTATGTTGACACCGCCCCGGGACAGTTCATCTATATAGCTGGAGGGCAAGTTGTATGAACCGATTTCATCGAAGAGAAAACAGACTGACACCCCTTCCCGAACTTTTTTCAGTAGTCTGGATTTTATCTCCTTCCCCAGGTTGTCGTTCTCCACGCTGAAAAACTGAATGAGGATATAGTCTTTGGCATTGTCGATTGCGTGGAAAATACTTTCAAAAGTCTTAGCCCCGTCAATCAGTAGTTCAGCGTGATTTCCGGTGGTAAACGGCATGCCTGCCAGGTAGGCCATGACATCTTTCCGTGGATTGCCGGTATAGTGGAGCACGTCGCTGGCTTTGGATTGTCCCAAAAGGTGTTTGTTGATATAACTAAGCTCCATATCTTTCGTGTGTCGGGCATTGATATAACCATGAAATCGGTTTTGTCCGAATACCAGATAGAGCGGAACGGCAACAAAGGGGATGGTATTTAAGGATATGGCCCAGGCTATTGCGCCTTGGGCGGTGCGTGTACGAAAAATGGAATCCACCGAAAGGAGTATCCCGAGCACGTGTGCCACGGCCAGGGCTATTCCCATAATTGCCTTGAAGCTGACAACCGAGAGCAGTATTTCCATTAATCGTGTTTTCCGGAAAGAGAAATTCAAGAATCCAAGTTGGATTGATGGCTGATTTTCCCGAAGGGACACTTTATCATACTGTTGATATTGATGACTGTAAAGCCTGATTGCGCAGTCTTCGCGGGCAATCACAAAGGACGAGGGGTGTATGATCGATTATATTGATTTTGGCAGCTTGTCGGATTCTACCAGGGTGGTTTCAAAATCATACCTTTCCAGAGGTTGTTTGGCCCGCAAGTGATACCATCATGTCATCGGCTGCAAACCCGCCCAGCTCGGATTCGATTATCCCCAGGTAGTGCATTCTGCTGCTTTCATATCCGATGGAGAGAGGATCCTTGGAAGAATCCCGCAGAAGACGAAGCAAAAGAACCATGAGGGCGACAAACTGTGATCAGAACGAGGACGATCCGGAGCATTAGAACAAATATCGATCGTCGGCTTATCTTCTCCGAAAATGAGTCTCAATTCCAATCCCCAACAGACCGCCTATCCATTTATTCTTGATTCTCCGATGCTCTTCCACACTGATGGTATCAAGAGTCTTGTTTAAGATGGAAGTCAGCTCCGGCCAGTCATTTCGGACTCCAATGCTGATATTGCCGGAGTCCAGCCCGGCATCGGCCTCCGTCACCAGATTCAGCAAATTATGGTCTCGGATCAGGTGCGATGCCACTCCAAGATTGATGGTTATACCGTCCGCCCGGTGGGTGGATAATGTTTTCAGCCCCTTCAGGAGTGACGTTACATAATAACGTCTAATATCCGGGTAGCCACGGTTGATGGTTTTCGAATGGTAAAACCCCTTCCTCAATCTTATCCGCGATTATAGAACAAAAGGGGGATAGTGCTTTACCAATAAAACCAAAACTGAAGGATAAATCTATCTTCAGTCGACAGATGCGTGGGGTATGGAGAATATGGAGATAGTTCCTTCTTTTTCATGATTTTTAATCCGGATGAAACCGTGGTGTCCCCGGATTATTTCCTGGCAAATAGGCAGCCCAAGACCCGTTCCACCGGCACCGGTTTTGGTTCTACTGCTTTGGGTGAATTTGTCAAATACCGAGTCCAGTTCGTCTTCAGGAATGCCGATTCCCTGGTCAGTGATGATGGTTTTCAAATAGCGGTTACCGGTCAGTGCGTTTTTCTCTTCCAAAAACTCCAGGGTGACTTTTTTCCCGTTGGGTGTGTACTTTATGGCGTTGTCCAGCAGATTCTGCAACACCTGGCCTATGCGAAAGGCGTCGCAAACCGCTTTGGTGTCGGCATCCGATTCGATTATCTTAACCTCAATCGATTTTTCAATGAAGACATAGGACAGCTCAGCGATGGTGTGTTCCGCAATCTCCCGAACATCATTCAGTTGCATTTCATAATGCATTTTGCCGGCTTCCAACCTGGAGATGTCCAGCAGATCGTCCAGAAGTCTCATCAGTCGCTTCCCACTGGTATTAGACTGAGTGAAATAGTGTTTAAGCTTGTCGTCACCGATGCTACCGATTTTCTGTTGCCCCATGCGGGTGTAATTGAGAATATGGTGCATGGGAGTTCTTAATTCGTGTGAAATGTTGGCCAGGAATTCACTTTTGGCCTGATTGGCTTCTTCCGCCTGCTGTTTGGCAACAATCAGTTTTTCCTCGGTTATTTTGCGGAAACTGATTTCCGCCTTTAGTTCCCGGTTGATTTTCGCCAGTTCCAGGGTTCTCTCCCTGACCCTCTGTTCGAGCTCGTCCCTTGCGAGCCTTAAATCCATGTCTGTTTTTCGTCTTTCCAGGGACAGCACAATCTGTTCGGATACCAACTGCAGCATTTCGACGTAGGCATCATCGTATTTGTTGGGTTCCGCATAATTCTGGGAAATAATTACACCTATTATGCCATCTTTCGCAACCAGGGGAACCCCCACCCATGATTCGGAAGACCGTCCATAGATTTTTCCGCCCAGGCTGGTGATCAATTCAGTTTGCTCCGTTTTGTCAAGGATCAGCGTCCTGCCTTCTTTTATCACCTGGTAAGTGATGGAGCTGGAGCGACTGGCAGCTTCTATTCTCAAACTCTTGGCCTCGGGATCAGTAGAATAGGGGAATGTCAGTTCGTCACGTTCCTTATCATAGAGAGCGATAGTAAAATCCATGATGTCAATGACCGGCCAGAGGGAATCCAGAACCTTCTGGAACAGATCATCGAGGGCCGGTGAAACTAGGGTGGCGTTGGAAATGCTGTATAGCGCTTTTAACTGGAGTTCCCTTTTTTTCAAATCTTCCAGTGCTTTGCGACGATCAATAGCCATGGCAATCTGGTCGGATACAGATGTCATGATATCAATCTCTTTGGAGGTATAGAGATGTGGATCTTTGTAGCTTTGGGTCACCATGGCACCAATTACTCGCTCCCTGACAAGCAGCGGCACCCCCAGCCATTGTCTGGAGGCATTTCCTAAAAGGGGGCCGCCCATTTTCTTCGCCTGTTGCTTTTGTTCCTGCTCGTTGAGCAATTTTGGCTGTTTTGTATGGATAATCTCCCAAGTCAGCGATGAAGATTTACTGGCATTTTCGATAACATTGGATTTGTACTCTCCCTTGCTGTCTGTGTTGAAAGGAAAGCAAATGCGGTCTTTGAGTTCATTGTAGATAGCGATATAAAAACTGTCGACATTCAGAATCTCTCCCAGTGCGCTGTGAATGGAAGCGTATAACGCTTCCAGATCCTGGGTGGTGTTGACAGCGTTTGAGATCTGATACAACACCCGGTTCACAATTTCGGTTTGCTTCCAATTCTGGATGTTAAGAATGGATCCCTCTAATCTGATATGACCCTCAGCATCCTCATGAAAACACCCTTCCTCAAAAATCCAGATTTCTCTCTGCTCCGAGTTTATCAAACGATATTCAAAGCCGAAGAAGGAGACTTCCTGACGGGCCTTCATCAGAATTTCGCCAACCCTGTCTCTTTCATCCGGATGGATTAATTTTTGAAAGGAGGTACTTTGTGATTCGTCGTAGCCGGAAGGAAGTCTCTGCCAACCCGAATCTCCGGTCAGCGTTTCTGCCGGAACACCAATTAACTGTTCAATGGCAGGGCTGAAGAATTCAAAACGACCATTGGGCATTGTCAAATAACGAATCACCAGCATGTCTTCAATCAGTTTCATCACTCTTACTTTTACAGCGTACCCATGATTTACGGTTCTTGAAATCCATGCGCGGATTATTCAAGGCAGGCCTTTTATCCGTGACTAATTTCCCTGGTAGGAGTTCAAAGCACCTGTATCCCTATGATATCTGTCGCAGACAGATTTGTCGAGTCTTGGAGACAATGCGACTTTGATCCGGATTGAACTACAGCTCTCGTTTATCGTTAAATGGCTGTAAATAAATGAGGAAGAGGTCTCTGTGATACTCTTCCATATCCGGGAATAACGGAGTATCAGATTGCCCGTGGCTACCGGGATTGAAATCAGTGCAGAGCTTAAGTTCCGGTCCATACCGGAACGGCACTGCCTTGAGGTTTATGATTACTCCATTTGAAACTGATCCTCCTTCTGTAAAATCCCGGTCTGTCAAATCAAACAATCCTTTTTGGGCAAGCGGAGTTTTTTTGTACTAAGAATCGCTATTGCACGAACCTTTCAATAACAGAATGAGAACCAAGCAAAGTCCTGACAAGAGGTATTGTGAGATTGAACGGCGATAGTAACCAGAGCTTTGGGAGTTATGAGGGCAAGTTTTTAACAGGATGCAAGGCATAAGGACAATTTTAAAATCTGTTTAGCCAAATCCTGCGTTCAGGATTTTTCCGTTCCAGATTAAGACTTTTGAATCATATTCTAATTGTGCTCCTGGATTATATCAAATAAAGCGGCCATTTGTAGACTTTTGAGAGCTATACTGCACGGTATCAACTGGTTTCACGATGGGAAAGCCAATGTCTAGATTGTGGATTGGCAGATGAAGCGAGCTTCGGATTTTCAGGATTTAACACGTTTTTAAATCCTCGTTCCACAAGCCGGTGTGGACCGGTTTACCGATTAAACGATTCGTGATACCTAGATTAATGATAGACTATTAATACCTATGGGCAAACGCATTAATGGTTACTTCATAACAGACCTGGAGATCCGAAGTTGACTGTTTCCGGTGTTTACAGATGGATCAGACGATTACTGATTCTGGCGGCGATGTTGACAGTTCTTTTATTGTTGCTGGCCTCTGCTGCCTATACCTACCGGCTTGTCAGATCAAGAATCCAGGTTCCGGAAACAAACCTAACCGATACCCCGCAAATCTGGGCTCATCGTGGATATCTCCAGGGACCGGGGGAGAATACAATTAAATCATTTGATCTTGCGTTCAAAGCTGGAGCAAAAGGGATCGAGCTCGATACCCATTTTGATCTGAAGCT